>JAIQFA010000165.1 GCA_020073525.1 Terriglobia bacterium | reverse complement strand
GCCGCTTCGCGGCTGGGAATCGGCAACTTGGTTCCACTGCGATGATCAGATACGAGTTCTCACACAGACTCTGGAGCGCTGCGCCACCCAAAATCAGGTGCAACCCCGAGTTTTTCCGCAGCCCCTTCAGGCATGCCGTAAGAGTCGTGTAGGGCAGCGCCTTTAGGCGCTGAAGGGTGGGCTCGATGCTATGGGCTCAACAGTACAGAGTTGTTGTGGCCGCACACCGCTGCCGAGCTTCGCTCGGCTTGGACGGGCGAGGCGCCCGTCCCCACACGAGCACAGCTAGCCGGCCATGGACTCGATTGCTCGCACTGTTTCGGGCGGGAGTGTCAGGTTACGACTGGCCAGATCCTGCTTCATGTGTTCGGCGTCAGTTGTGCCGGTGAGCGGTAGCATTCCTGCGGAACGGGCGAAGCTGAACACGATTTGGGCCGGTGTGGCCTTGACATTCGCAGCCAGACTCGCAATCAGAGGATGGCTTAGTACTTCCTGATTCGCTGTTAGCAGCGAGAATCCCTGGTAGATGATTTTGTGTTCGCGGCAGAAGTGTCGCACGGCGCGGTCCCAGCCGAGGCGGGCGTAGCAGCGGTTCTGCACGAATGTTGGAAGCTCCGAGCCAGAGCCGGACATCTGCTGCAGGTGGAGCAGGGAAACATTGCTCACCCCGAGGAGACGGGTGCGCCCCGCATCGCGCTCTTTACGAACTGCCTCCCAGACTTCCGCATCATCATCGGTCCATTCGTAGTTGGAGGACGGGCCGTGCAGCACGTAGCTGTCAACGTGATCGGTCCCGAGATGGTCAAGCGAACTCGCCATTGACTGTGCGACCTGGACCGAGAGCGTGGCCGCGGGATCGTAGGGCAGGCGATGGTCCTGACCGCGTTGGTAGGTAAATTTCGTTTGCAGAAAAAGTTGGTCGCGCGTGACCACTCCTGCGCGATAAGCGGCAGCCAAGCCCTGGCCAACTCCTTCTTCGAAATAATGCCGCCGCTGGTTCGCCGTGTCGATGCCTCGAAAGCCGATGCGGATTGCGAGTTCGGTGAGGGCCGGGGTGCGATCTTCCTTCCACGCAGTACCGTAGAGAAAGTCGGGAATAGGCGAAGGGGGCTGGGTTGGCATCGGGTTCAATCGTGATTTGAACGGCGTGGTCTTACGTGATCACGGGAATGTTGCTGACTCCCTTGGTGCCGAAGATGCGGCGATAGCGTTCGATCTCGGCCGGCGTGCCGAGCGCCTTAGCGTAGTTGTCGGAGAGCTTGACCGCGGGCTTGCCTTCGACCGTGGATACCTTGCAGATCAGGCTGATGGGGTCAAAGTCGTTGCTATCCTGCGGATCGCAACCACGGAAGTCGTTAGTCAGTAATGTTCCCCAGCCTGCGCTAAAACGAATGCGGCGTCCGGGAGTCCATTTTTGCGGATCGCTGAAGTCGGCGGCACTGCGGAAATCGCTTACAGCTACACCACCGCCCAGCGTCCCTCCGAAATAGGCGTGCAGGCCAAGGATGATGTCGACATCGAGCGAATCGGAAGCGATGATGCGCTTCTCCTGCGGGTTTCGGCCGCGTGCCTTAAGCCATTCGATATATTCGTCGCCTCCAATGTAGGGATCTTTGCTGTCGATACGCTGGCCGGTCCAGTCGGCTGTCCAGTCGGGGGCGTTTTCTAAGAATTGCGTCGTGCCAAAAGTATCGGGCAGCATGATGCGCAGAGCTCCATGGTAAGTGGCCTGCCAGAGCTCGAGGACACGGTATTGCGACGCTTTTCGGGCCTCGTCGTTGGGGACAAGCGCGGCCAGTACCATGGGGATTTCGTGGGCGTTAGTTCCGATGGCTTCCAGATCGTGCTTGTGAGCGAGGAAGGCGTTCGACGTTCCGGTGAAGGAACTGCCGAGATTTGCTGCCATCGCGTTGACCACGTATTCCTGCCAGAGGAAGCTGTGGCGGCGCCGGGTTCCAAAGTCGGCGACAGCCAGACCGGGGACGCCGCGCAGGCGCTCGATCTTGCCCCAGAGTTTTGTTTTCGCCCGGGCATACAGGATATCGAGTTTGAACTCGCGCAGTTTCTTCAGTGCCGCCCGGGTCTTGAGTTCGTCGAGAATGGAAAGGGCATAGAGTTCCCACATCGTCGTTTCGGTCCACAGGCCGTCGAACGAGAGATGGAACTGTCCATCCTTGATCGATAGTTCGTAGTCGGACAGCCGGAAGTCGTTTTCCAGCCATTCTAGAAAAGCGGGCTCGAAGATTCCGCTGCGGCCGTAGAACGTGTTGCCGGCGAGCCAGACCAGTTCAGATCTGCGAAACCTCAGGTGGCGAGCATGCTCCATCTGGTGGATGAGTTCTTCGCGATGGAACATGTCTGCCAGACGCACAGAAGTCGTGCGGTTGAACAGGGAGAACGATACATGAGTGGTCGGGTAGTGCTTCCAGATGAACTGGAGCATCAGCAGCTTGTAGAAATCGGTATCGAGCAGGGACCTGGTGACCGGGTCCAGTTCCCAGTTGTGGTTGTGCGCTCGTTCGGCGAAGTTCACGATCATCGTCGTACTATCCTCTGTGACAGTTGGGAGAAAATCAACCGCATGAACTTGTGAGAGTCGTTTTTTGTACGGTTTGGCTGACTTTCGGACGGCAAACACGGTACTATCAACTTTCTGCATGAGACTGCCTCGGCCCTTCACCGTTGCTCGAAACTGCTCCTCTTTATTTGTCGCCCTGGGACAGGCGCATGGGTGGACAGAGTTGCCTGGGCGCGCTCTGCGTGAGCTGGCCATCGGGGTTCTGCCAGCAATGTTCCTGCTGCGATCATCGACCCGCGAAGGGATTTACAACATCTTGTGGGCGCTGGTCTTCGGCTTTGCCACGCTGAATATCTTGAGCCTCGGGGCGCGCCGTTTTGAGCAGGACAAAGGCGGTCTGAACTTTGGGGAGGTTCTGGCCATCCTGGTGGTGCTGGTGTCGATCGTTCTGTTGGGGTGGGAGATGCTGTATCTGTTCCACATTCTGCCGATTCGCCTGACGCCGCGCTAACCCGGATTGCGGTATGATCGCGTTGTGGCGAAGCGCGATTCCAATTTTGACGTGACCTGCCCCTGCTGCGGCGCGGTCATGAAAATCGATGCTGCGACGCGCAATATCATTGCGCACACGGCGCCGGTCAAGCCGAAAACCTTCAACGACATGGAAGAGGCAGCACGCGCCATGAAGGAACAGGACAGCCGGCGCGACTCGATCTTCCGCCAGTCGATGGAAGCGCAAAAACATGCCTCGGAGCTGCTGGAGAAGAAATTCCAGGAGGCAGTGAAGAAGGCCAAAGAAACGCCGGATACGGGAAAGCCGATCCGCGATTTCGATCTGGACTGATAAATACAGCTCTCAGTTCTCAGTTGTCAGTTCTCAGTAAAACCTTATTCTGGTTTTGACTGAGGACTGGAGACCGGGTACTGGGACCTCCCATGACACCTCTCTTACTCGGACATCGCGGCGCGCGGGCTTCCCGCCATATTGCCGAAAACACCCTCGCATCGTTCGAGCTGTGCTTGCAGCATGGCTGCGACGGGTTCGAATTCGACGTGCGGCGTTCCTCGGACGGGCAGGCTGTGATCTGCCATGATGCGACGGTGGGCGAAATGGAAATCGAAAACACACCGTCGAAAAGCTTGCCGCTGCCCGCGTTGGAGGATGTTCTGCGGCAATTTGCCGCCCGGGCGTTTCTTGATATCGAACTGAAGGTGGCGGGATTGGAGCGGCAGATGCTCGCGGAATTGCGGAAACATCCGCCACAAAAGGGATATGTGGTTTCGTCCTTTCTTCCCGACGTCCTCACTGCCATCCACGATCTCGACCCGGCGATACCGCTGGGATTTCTTTGCGATACCCCGAGTCAGCTCCGAGGTTGGCACCAAATGCCGGCGGAGTGGGTGATTCCGCACTTTGAACTCGTAGATCAGACGCTTGTCGAACTGGTCCATAGGGCAGGCAAGAAAGTCATACTCTGGGCGGTGAATCGCGCCGACCATATGCGTGAGTTTGCAGAGTGGGGCGCGGATGCGATCATCTCGGATGAAACGGAACTGCTGATCCGCTCTTTGCGATAGGGCGATTGACGAATCGACGCCGACGAAGAGCGCCGCCGAGCTTTGCTCGGCTTGGACGGGCGAGGCGCCCGTCCCTGCACGGGCCCAACAGCATTGCTCGCGGAATTCCCGTCATTTACAGTGAACAGGATGTCTACCACAGGCGAACGATTCGAACGAGCGGTTCAGATCATGGCGCGGCTGCGGGCTCCCGGCGGATGCCCTTGGGATCGCGAACAGACCTTTGACACTATCAAGCCCTATACGTTGGAAGAAACCTACGAAGTCCTCGAAGCCATCAACAATCGCGACTGGCCGGAACTGACCGGAGAATTGGGCGACTTGCTGTTGCAGGTGCTGTTCTATTCTCAGATGGCGCGCGAGGAAGGGCACTTCTCGGTGGATGACGTGCTCGACCGACTTTCTAACAAGCTTGTGGACCGGCATCCGCATGTGTTTGGAGAAGTGAAAGCGGATACTCCCGCCGAAGTATTGCGCAACTGGGAAGCGCTGAAGGCGGAAGAAAAAAAGAAACGGCTGGCGGCGCGGGGAGACAAGAGCACCGATCCGGTTGACCACGGCCAGTCCGTGCTGGCGGGCGTCTCGTCGAAAATGCCCGCCCTGATGGAGGCTTACAAGCTAAGCTCGCGCGCGGCGCATGTAGGATTTGACTGGCCGGAGATGGAAGGGCTGTTTGAGAAGCTGGCAGAAGAAACCGCGGAGCTGCGCGAAGAGCTGAAGTCCGCGCCCGTCAAGGGGCCGCCGGGGAAGGGCATTGCCGAGTCGGGCAAGCCCCAGGTTTCGCCGGAACTGCGCGAGCGTCTGGAAGATGAAGTGGGAGATCTGTTCTTCGTTCTGGTAAACATTGCGCGCTATCTGTCGCTAGATCCGGAGTCGGCGCTGCGGAAGACAAATCGCAAGTTCAAGCGCCGCTTTCAATGGATCGAGGAGCGGCTGCGCGACAGCGGACGAGCGCCACAGCAGGCGTCGATGGACGAACTGGAAACACTATGGCAACAGGCCAAGAACGAGGAAAGACCGGCGTGACCTCTTCCCCATCGACCGGAACTAGCTCCGGTCAAGTGACAATCCGCAAGTGCGAGGCACTGGAAGAGATGCGGGCGTGTTTTGCGCTGCAGAAGGAAGTATGGAAGTTCTCGGACGCGGACCTGGTTCCCGTGCGCATGTTCGTGGTGGCGTCGAAGATTGGCGGCCACGTGATTGGCGCCTTCGACGAAAGTGACGGCAAGAGGGAGCTAGTCGGCTTCGCGCTGGCAATTCCCGGCATGCGGAACGGGCACTGCTATCTGCATTCACACATGCTCGCCGTGCGCCAGCATTACCGCAACGGGGGCCTGGGGCGGCGGATGAAGCTCTATCAGCGTGAGGATGCCATGGCGCGGGGCTTCGAACTGATGGAGTGGACGTTCGATCCGCTGGAGATCAAGAACGCGTATTTGAATATCGAGAAGCTGGGTGCGATCACGCGGCGCTACAACGTAAACCAGTATGGAATTACATCGTCGCCGCTGCAGGGCGGCTTGCCTTCTGACCGCCTGGTGGCGGAGTGGTGGATGAAGTCGAAGCGGGTGGAAGGGGTTCTGGCTGGGGCTCCGCGAGCTCAGTTTCAATGCCGCTCGCATATTGAAGTGCCGGCGGAGATCTATGAATGGAAGGCCGTGGCCGGGACTCGTGAGCAGGCTCTGGCAGTGCAAGGAAGAAATCGTGAGCAGTTCGTACGAGCATTTGCTGAGGGGCTGAGTGTGCTCGGGTATGAGCGCGACGAGCGCGGGAATGGGCGGTTTTTGCTGGGAGAATGGGATGAAGGCTTGCAGTATTAGACACAAACGTGCAGAAACACAAGGAGACGGGCTCAACATAAGGACCGGAAGAAGTGCGACGTAGCAGCTAGCTGGAACTTTTTTCGCTTACTGGAGCCTAAACATGTATGGGGCCTGAAGAACTTCCGCCACGTTCGCGCAAGTGGAGAATCTTCGCAATTGCGATTACTTTGCTTATTGCAACTCCTCTTGCGCTGTATGTGTCAACGTTGATTATGCAGGTGTACTCGGCTCGACAGGCATCGAAAATGCTCGATGCTCTGGAAGTTCTTCGGGTTGGCGATCCAGCATCGAGCCTTGAACGCACCGTCCCGGCGTGCAAGATCGACAGGATGGCTTCGGGCTGCGAAATGTTTCCAGGTTGGGGACGATGGCAATGGCAACTCCTATCGCGGCTTCCTTTTGCGTCGGATATCAGGAGGGTGGAACTCTTAAGGCGTGCCGGAATACAACCATGGTACCTCTCAGTTTCATCCTCAGTTCTTGACGGGCACGTCAGCGAGATTCGCATCCTTGCGGTGGTTGTTGGTCGCGACAAGTCACTTGGGGCCGAATGGAAGATCTCAGAGAGCATCCCGTCACCATTCCACGAACCGAATCTGGGGCCGGATGAGAAGCGCACTTCCATTGGCGGCTTCAGTATCACCAGTCTACCCGGAGGGTGTGGAATCAACATTGCTGTCACGCCAGGTAGCACTCCGCGGGAATTGCAGGCACGTCATATCAATCGAGCCTGCCTTCTTCCGTTTAGCGGATGTGATGAGCTAAATAAGTTGCTTCCAGATGCGATTTCAGTGCTAGACGAGCGCGGTCAAAAGTGGGCTGACTGTCATGGCGTTATCCAATAAATCATTATGAAAATCGAATCAGTAACGCTGCGTGAACTTCATATGCCGCTCGTGCATTTTTTTGAAACGAGCTTTGGCCGGGTTTATAGCCGGAAGATCCTGCTGGTGAGCGTCGAAGCGGATGGAGTGCGAGGGTGGGGCGAGTGTGTCGCCGGGGAAGATCCCTATTACAGCCCGGAGTGGACTGAAACCGCGTGGCCCACGATCAAGCATTATCTTGCACCACTGCTGCTGCAGGGCTCGGTCGATGCCGGGCGCGACTGTGCTGCGCGGTTTGCCAGAGTCCGCGGCCACCGCATGTCCAAGGCCGCGCTCGAAAACGCGGTGTGGGACGCGGAGGCGCGGCAGAAGCAGCAGCCGCTTTGGAAGCTATTGGGAGGAACGCGGCGCGAGATCGCCTGCGGCGTTTCCATCGGCATTCAGGACACGCCGGAACAACTTTTGCAGAAGATCGAAACTGAACTGGCAGCGGGATACCGCCGGATCAAGATCAAGGTAAAGCCGGGATGGGATCTGAATGTGCTGGAGAAGATCCGGGCGCGCTGGGCGGCTATTGTTCTCAGCGTGGACGCGAATTCAGCCTACACGCTCGACCAGGTCGAGCACCTGCGCAAATTCGACCCATTCCATTTGCTTATGATCGAGCAGCCGTTGTGGAACGACGAAATCTATCTGCACGCTCGGCTGCAGAAGGCGATTCAGACGTCGATCTGTCTGGACGAATCGATTCTGAACGCGCGTGACGCTGATTTTGCGCTCGAGGTGGGCGCGTGCCGGATCCTCAACGTCAAGGTGGGCCGCGTGGGCGGATTCAGCGAAGCAAAGAAGATCCACGACGTCGCCGCGCGGCACAATGTTCCGGTGTGGTGCGGCGGGATGCTGGAATCGGGCTACCGGGTGCGCGAAGACCTGGTGCAGAAGTTTACGGTGCGGGAAGAAACGTTTCGCGCAGGGGGAGTCTAGAACCCAGCTCCTGAAGGGGCGTTGGATTCGAAGAATTTTCGGCATCGCTAAAGAGGCTGCGGAAAAACTCGTTCCTAGGCAGAAAGCGTCACCTCGGCGGCTAAAGCCGCACTCATAACAATGCAGTTACCGCAGCGCTGAAGCGCTGCGCCACCCAAAACCGCAATGTGAGGTCGAGTTTTTCCGCAACCTGTAAAGCGATGCCCTGATACGAAACCAGAGACGCGGATTGCCGCGTCTCCTGCTGCGGGGCGAGACGGGGCAAGCCCTGTCTCTACGACGAGTTCGTCACTTGAGCGCGAGTTTGCTGACAGCAGGGTTTTCGGCCACGGAGGCTTCTTCCTTCTTCAGCAGTTCCAACGCCTGGGCGAAGGTCAGGTCCGAGGGAACTTGCTTGAAGCCGCTGAACATTTCTGTCGAATTGATGGTGAGACTTTTCACCAGCAGAATTCTTCCCGTAAAGTTCAGGCTCAGGCTGGTAAATTCCCAGATATTGTCGCCAACCTCCTGCTGATGCACCACGAAGCGGCCGCCGCGATCGAGGTGTCCGAGAATTCCCCAACCAAAGCCCACGTCCTTGAAGAGCGTGCCGTCGATGCTGGCAATGCGGTGACGGGCGGCGTCAATCAGCACGTAGCCCCGCATGCCGGTCAGCACCTCTTCCACGCGCGAGGGCGGGTCATAGCGAGGATTGGGACGGAAATTCAATTTCACCAGAGTAGTGCCGAGCCGGCCAATGCCTTCCGAGCCGGGCTCTTCTCCGGCATACTCAAACAGGAAAGCATCGGGCAGCGCGCGCGTGATGCGCAGCGTCCGCTCGGTGTTCTCTCGCTCCTGTGCACGCTTCTTTTGCAGTTCTTCAGGATTCTTGACGAAACGTTCGTTGCGCGCTTCCTCGTCGCGGCGTTGTCCGGGGGTTAGAGGCTTGCCGTTATAGGCGACGACCAGGCCGGCCGTCGCTTCCTTGGTCTCAATGTAGATTTTTGTGGTGGATCCCTTGGGCGTGGTCTTGGTACCACGAAAAAGGAAGTGGGCCGGTCCATCATTGGCCGCCTTGATTTCGTTTTGCACCGCTTTGCGCACCAGTTCCGCGGGGTCGCGATACGAAGAGAGTGTGTCCTGCTGCCCCGCGAAACTGAGGGTACTGAGCAGGAGAATGCAGGCGCCAGCACGGACACAGGAGGTGCGCGAGATCGAGTTAGCGATCGACATAGAGAGACCAGGAACGCTAATGCCGTTATCAGACGATGGTAGCAAACCGCAGGTTGTCTTGGCGCGGAGTGTGGTGGCTACTGTAAGTTCCTGATGGAGAATGATTTCCGCCCATCCGAGTTGAGCGGCAACAAGCCGGATGATTTACAATCGGTTCATTCGCGGCGAACAGAGCGCGAGGAGATGGAGGCCAAAGGCATGGATGCTCCGAAGACTGGGGAGTTCGCCCACATCGGCAAGTCGGTGGTGATCAAGGGAGAGCTGTCCGGCTCCGAAGACTTGTACGTGGATGGCAACGTGGATGGAAAAATTGAGCTGCGCAACCACAGCCTGACAGTTGGACCGAACGGAAACGTCAAGGCCGACGTCAGCGCCAAAGCGGTGGTGATTCAGGGCAAGTTGGATGGAAGCGTGAATGCCTCGGATCGCGTGGAATTGCGAAAGTCGGCCGTGGTCACCGGCGACCTGACCACGCAGCGCATCGCCATTGAAGAGGGCGCATTCCTGAAAGGAAAGGTCGATGTCCAGAAAGAAGCCGGAAAAGCTGCGTCTTCGTAGGAAGGCGGACGGACCGCGCGATTGGGTGCGCACGTCCTTCTCAGCAAGCCAGCATGGCATCTGTTTCTGACAACGTAATGAAATTCTTTAGGAGCTCTTCGAACCGGGCTGCGGGTGCGGCAGTGCCCGCGCAGAAGTTAAGCCGCCGGTCGAGCGGCATGGGGGAGGTTTCGCGGCTCCTCAATTCGCAAGAGGGGCTATGCGTGCTCGACATAGGCTCGACTTCCGCCAACAACATCCGCCTTTTTACGGGCAAGGGACACAAGAATTACAGCGAGGATTTGTTGCGGTCGTCGCTCGACCCCGCGCTGCGCGTGCAAGACGCCACGGGGAACACTGTAGTCGATAGCAAGAAGTTCCTGGATGAAAACCTGGTCTACTCGAATGCCCAGTTCGACATCGTGCTGGCCTGGAATCTGCCGGATTACATGGAAGAGAGCCTGGTCAAGCCGACGATCGACCGGTTGTGGTCGGTGATGAAGCCGGGCGGATTCCTGCTGGCGTTCTTCCACACTCGCGATGCGGGTCCGGACTCGACCTGCTACCGCTATCACGTGACCGACTCCGACATGCTGGAGATGCAAGAGGTGAAGTTCGCGCCGCCCGGCCGCCCCGCGTCTGAAAAGCAATCTCCGCGCCTGCAACGCGTGTTCAACAACCGTCACATCGAAACCCTCTTCCGGGATTTCTCCTCGATCAAATTCTTCCTCGCGCGCGATGCTATCCGGGAAGTGCTGGTCGTGCGCTAGTTGAGATTGCTCGTGGAGAGCCGGGCGTCCCCGCCCGGCCGGCACCGTTACAAATTAGACAAGCAAATCGGACATGTCTTCGAGTGAGCCAGGCGCGCCTTGTGAGCCTGTTGATAGGCTTCCATTTCTTCTTTTTGATGCTTCCGCTTTGCCTTCTCCGAAAGCCGCGGCTTGACTTCATTTCGGAACAGATGGGAAGTCCATGCCGAGTGGGCGCGGTCCTCCCGATCCTTGAGCTTCTTGAAGACAGCACACTCTGACTCGGCCATAGACGTCATTCACAAAAAAGATCTGACTATGAAGTTAACTCACCAACGGCTGTTTGGGATAGCTGGTGTGAAGGCCATGGTCACATCTGATCGAAAAACGATCGTAGCCGGTCTGAAACGTCACGTAGAATCGGCGCACCTTCGACGTTCCCGAGCATGAGCACAGACTTTGGCAGAGGAAAGCGGGAAGGAAGAACGCCGGCGTCGGAGAAATTCATGTGCCGGGCCCCCGGGAACCGTATAGTAGAGCAACTTGCCCGGTCAACTTCGCAAACAGCTTTCCAGTCCCGCTCGTTGGTCGTGTCACATTCGAAAATCAAGAGCGGCTTATCCAGGGCTCTGATAGGCTCGCCAAAAAATGCACTATCTAGGACTGCCGCGCGCGCAAACCTGGCATCGAGTTGTAACGAGTGGGCAGTGACATTTCCGCCGAACGAGTGTCCGAATATGCCGATCTTGTTGGCTTGAATGTGATTCGCGAACCGCGAATCGCGGGCGAGTTGGTCGAGAGCAAAGGAGGAGTCGCCGGCCCAGATGGTGACGAGTTCCTGGGCTTTGGCGCGGTCGTTAAACGTCGCGACCTGCGCTTCCTCACTGCCCCACACAACGTGGCCGTCGGGAAATGCGACCACGTCCGAACTGCCCGTTGGAGTAACCCCCACCACCAGATAACCGAAGCTCGCCAGATCCTCGGCCAGCGTCGTGTAGTGTGCGGAAATGCGGCCCATGCCCGGCAGCATGACTAGAACAAGCATAGCGCCGGGAGCAACCGGAGGGTCTTCGATTGCGCTGACTTGAATTTCCTGCAGACGCTTGGCGGGAATGGGAGTCATGTTCCGGGCCTCGAGCTGACCCCAAGCCCTTGGAATGTACTCGCTGCGCCGACCCGACGCGCGGCTCGCAGTGGGATACCAGATAAAGACCATCAGTTCGCGGTTGCGCCGATTGTCCTTCCAATCCACCAAGGTTCGCCCCACCGGGTGTGGACCGCGCGGAGCTGGCAGGACGATGGCACGGTCATTGCGATGGTATTGCACTCCCATGCAGACGGCAAAAGCCGTTACCGCGATAACGATGGCCCCTACTGTAGCGGCTAGGAAGCGCAGGATGTTTCTTACCATAGAAATCCTTAGTCAAACGCGAGAATTGTACAGGCAGAGAAGGGGACACTGCCCATTCCTGTTTTCGGCGTTCTCTTGCTAATATGTAGAGTCAGGCATCGGTTCCGCGCGACGTTTTCCCGCCAACCCCGCCAGGTCCGGAAGGAAGCAACGGTAACGGGCTCTTTCGTGTGCAGTGGAGCGCCGGTGCCTGACTTTTGCTTGCCTGCGGCGTGCTGTTCTCATCTTCACATCATGACCAAACGGCTTTACTACGACAGTTCTGAGGTGCATGAATTCGACTCGGTGGTCGAAGATGTCACCCCTCCTTCGGCTGAACAGTCGCGTCCGGCCGTCATTTTGCGGGAAACCGCGTTCTATCCCACGAGCGGCGGTCAGGTCCACGACACGGGCTGGCTTACCTTCGACGGTGCCGAGCGCTTGCGCGTCACGGAAGTTGCGGACGCGGAGGACGGGAGGATCGTCCACTACCTGGAAGCGCCAGCGCCACCGCGTTTAGGCGCCGCGGTTCATGGCAGCATCGATCGCGAACGCCGCCGCGACCACATGCAGCAACACACTGGACAGCACGTTCTTTCCGCAGCCTTTATCGAACTGTATCAGATGCCCACCGTCTCATTTCACATGGGCGAAGACTATTGTTCGATCGATCTGGCGACGCCGGCGGTCACTCCCGAGCAGATTGTTGGGGCGGAGAAGCGGGCGAACGAGATTGTGTTTGAGAACCGTCGGGTGCGCGTTCGTTATGTTTCGCGCGCGGAAGCGGAGAAGCTTGGCCTGCGGAAATTGCCTTCGACAGAGCGCGACGAGTTGCGGCTGATCGAGGTCGCGGATTTCGATCTATCGGCGTGTGGCGGGACTCACGTAGGTGCGAGCGGCCAGATCGGTTCAATCCTGTTGCGGAAAATGGAGAAAGTGCGGCAGGGAACTCGCGTCGAGTTTGTCTGCGGCAATCGCGCGGTGCGCATGGCGCGCCAGGACTATGGCGCGCTCAGCGAGGCGGCGGCACTTTTCTCGGCGAAGCTCTGGGATGTGCCGGAGCAGATTCGCAAAAATGCTGAAGAGAGCAGATCACTACGCAAGGCGAAGGATGATGCTCTGGAGCAACTCGCAGAGCTCATGGCTGCGGCTGACCTTCGAAATCTGCCGGAAAGGAACGGAGCGAAGATTGTTGTGCGCGCGTTCTCCGATCGCGACATCAATTTCGCCAAACTGTTCGCGCAAAAAGTGACGCGAGCGGGTGTGCCAGCCATTGCTTTGGTTGCGTCCTCCGTGGATTCTCCGGGGCTGGTGTTTGCGCAAGCCCCCGGCGGCTCAGGCGACATGGGCGCGCTACTCAAGCAGGTACTGGCGTCGGTAGGAGGCCGCGGCGGTGGCAGCCGCGATTTTGCCCAGGGCGGAGCTCCTGCGGGCTGTGACATCGAAAAGCTTTTGCGGGGGGCAGCAGTTACAATCGGAGCCTGATCCCGAACTATGGGGATTCTGACTAGGTGCCGACAAAAACCTGGAACCACAGGGTACACAGGGTTGCACGGAGGAACCCAGGAACCTAATCAGAGTTTTCCTAACCGGCCTTGATTTTGAATGACGAACGGTATCGCTGAAGCGATGCCCTGATACGATGCCAAAGAATTTCATTCCATGTTGGAACCGCGCCTAATACTCGTCAACCTCCTGATCAAGCTGGGCGTGGCTGCGGCCGTGTCGAGTGCACTGGTGCGTTCCAAGGAATTCAAGAGCCTGCTCTTCCGCGAGGAGCGCGAAACCCGACATAAAATTTACCTGGCGTTGTGGATGGCGATCCCGATCGCGCTCGGCGTCTGGATTCGCTTCAGCGCCAAGAGCTTTCTGGCCGGCGACCTGTCGCTCGAAACCGCACTGCTGCTGGGTGTAATGGGGGGACGCTTGTCAGGAGGGCTAGGGGGAGCACTAATGTCGCTGCCCGCAACCTTGCACGGCGAGTGGGCCAGTTTGCCGTTGAATGTCTTTGCCGGAATCGTTGCCGGACAGTTGCGCCGGTTCGCGCCCGAACAGGAAGACATCTGGTCGTTCTCGCC
>JAIQFA010000164.1 GCA_020073525.1 Terriglobia bacterium | reverse complement strand
ACCACAGTCGGCACCTTCACATTCACCGTCACGGTCACTGATGCTGCCAACAAGACGGCGACCGGCAACTTCAGCCTCACCGTCATTGATGGGTCGGCGTGCGGTCCGCAAAATGGTTACGACTGTTTCGTGCAGGACACCGACGTCCACAACTATGCAGTGCCTGGCCCCAACTGGGGACCAAACACCTGCGACTGGACGAGTGCTGACACGGTGTCGAACTGCGGTAACCTGACCGGCGCAAACACGGTGCAGACGCCAACGGACTTCGGCAATGCGATGATCCGCTGCACCGACGCGAACACGGTATCGGGTCACCCGGAGTACATCTGGACGACCTACGACGCGCCCAGCGTAAACGCGTGGAACAGCGACGACACCGGGATATTGCTCAAGATCACCGGCGGGACGCGGTACGTGATGCGGTTCAACCCGTCCACACTGACCTGTACGCTGGTTAACCCGGCAATCACGTTCGACGGCGCGGCGATCTGGTCGCACACCGTAAACAACAAGATTTATTCCTACTCGGGAACGGCCCAGACCCAGTTACAGCAGAGTATCGTCAATATGGCGACTGGGGCGGTAACCACGACCACGCTGTATGACTTCAATAACTCGTCCTGTCTCACCAACTCCGTGAACGGATACACGGGTGGAAGTTTCCCGCAGAATATGTGGATCGGAACCGCGGGCGTGAGTTTAGACGATTCCACGTTTGCCATGGGGTTCTCGACTCTCGCCGCGCAGGGAACCGGGACTTACCTCGTAGTGTGGACTCAGGGGCAGGCCGGATGCGACCTCTGGAACACGGCAACGAACGTTATCACGCACAATGGTTCGCTGGTGGGAACCGTCTCGGATGCGCCATGGGGCGGTGCGAACGGCGGAAAGTTCGACAAATTCGGAATGCACGAAGCGCTGCAGACTCCGAACCCAAACTGGATTACCACCACTGCATCGCCGAATACGATGACCTATGGGTCATACAACGACGGGAATTACTTTTGGCAGAAGGGGACAACGAACGTTCAGCGGTGCGGCATCGGCGCGCCGAATTGGAAGGCAAGCAACGCGTACAGTGACGGCGACCGCGTGAACCCGACGACCGGGAATGCCGGAGACTATATCTACCAGATCGTGAATGGAGTAGGCGGGACAAGCGGGACGAGTACCCCCTTATGGAATCAATCTCTTGGCACCGACACGACCGGCGACAATGGGCTCACCTGGCACAACGTTGGACTGCCAGCGGCATCACAATTTTTCTGCGATGGCCACGGCTGGACGGGAACCCTTGGGCTGGCGCCGGGAAAGCACGTCACGTATCACTCGTTCACCGATCCGATCAGTCCGCAGACACATCTCTTGAGCTACAGTTCCACGGGCGACCAGCATTTCGGCAACACGAATGCCAACCTAATGGATAGCGCCTGGATCTTCGTCATGAGCGCCGACGTGGGTACCGGCGTCAAGTTGCTCGACGGAAGCACGCCGTACCCGAGCGCGCTATACAACGAGGGATACTTTGTCAGTCCGCCCAATAAGCCAGACGGAAGTCCGAACTGCGCTTACGATCCGGTCGCCTGTCCGAACGGCATTGGTGCTTTCCGGCGTGGGTTCCACACTTACAATTCCTGCTGGCACCAGGCCTTCGATGTACAGAACGCGATGTGCGTCCTATCTCAGACAGGCAGGTTTGCCGTGTGCTCAACGGACGGCATGGGGCAGTTCGGCAACATCAACGGCACCGCGTCGTGCAACGTTGGAGCTCCGGACTGGGTAAAGAGCGCCACTAGCGACGGCACCACAACATTCTCGACCGGCTACAAGATGTTCCCGAACCCGGTGAACGGCGGGAACACGGGAGATTACATCTACCAGGTGCAGTCTTGCTCGGGGGCTTGTACGACAGTAACGTCCAAACCCGAGTGGCCGCAGACCTATGACTCGCAGAATCCGGCTACTGTACTCGATGGCACGATCAAATGGATCATCACCGGCCTCCGGCAAAACTGCCGCGCCGATGACGTGGTGGTAAGTCTCACTCGATAAAGACGCGCAATGAGTCAGCCCGGCTGACGTCAGTGACTCAGGAGTGCACAGAAAGCTAACAAAAGGATTGACCTGTAACCCTTTACAGGGACACGAGCGACACCGAGAAAAAGAAGAAAAGACGCCGGCGTGCCCCCGGGGCAGCACGAGCGGCGGGCGGAGGAATCATGAGTTCGCGGGCGCGGCTGGGGTGTGGGTGTTGACGCGGCAAGAAACTCCGGTGAGCCCGTCGTACCCGTCAAGTGTTCTGCCCGTCTTCTGTAACTCGGTTTTTGGATGTGCTGATGGGATAACCGAAGCCAACGGTCATGAGCTGGCCGACATTGAAGGTCAATCGGACATGACCAAGATCTGGGCCGGGCCGCCCGCACGATGCTCGTGCCCGGTTCGCCCTAACCCTTACTTCAAACACGGCCCCATCTGTCTAGTTTTGAGGGGTGCACTACAAACGCGTCTCGCCACTGCAGTCATAAAGAAGCGAAATAGTCGGGTGGCCTGTTTTGTCGGAGTCTCACTGCACTGATATAAGAGTATTCCGTTTGCAACGGCCTTTGGGGCACCGGACGCGCTGTGCATGGGCTTTCTCCTTGCACCTATACACCCAGCAGTTGATAACTGAATGCACTGAAAGCGAGCTAACACGTCGACAGGCCGATGCCTCCATAGAAGTTGAAGTGCCGCAACGAATCTTGATATGATCGGATTGTTTCAAGGGAAAAGAAAGACCCAAATGATGCGCCCACAATTGCATAGAAAGGCGAGGAGTCGGCGGCAAAGTCGATAATGGCTCGAGACCTGACAACTCGCTCCGAAGGCAAGTGTAAAAAAAGTGTAAAACGGATTTGCCTTTCTTGCCGATTGTGCGGTTTTCGCGTATCGCGGAATCAATAACTTACGTGGAATCAATGCGGGACTGGGGTTCAAATCCACCCCCCGCAACCAAATCCTTTCAATCAGTTGCAAGCCTTTTGTCATAAGCCCATCCGCTCACTTTGCGCTCACAATCGCTAAACTGCCAGCAATTGCCCAACAACCTGCCCGTGTGCCAAAGAAGGAATTAGCGCGGTGAAGGGCCGGATATGCTGCGGCTCTTGTTAGTGTTCGCTCGCTGCGGATATTGCCTTCTGCAGAGTTCTCCTTCCAGCAGCTAGTGGTTTCTCCATGCGAGCAACCACATCTGCTCCTACTGCTTTAGCAAAGCAATCCAGAGTTTGCATGTTTGCTATGATCCGCAAGGTCTTATCGATGTCCTGCCACGAACTACCCTGCCGCAACCCGCGATTAACCATGTTCTCAGCGCATGGTTCGCAGCCCCCCACGATTACCATCGCAATGGGGATCAAGTCTTGAAGTCTGGCTCCCAGCACACGCTGGGAAGGTTGCGCTTCGCCGGACGTGACAGACACCTCTGTTCCTCTGGTGGGTAATGTGTTTAAGACAACCACTGAACCAGAATTGTTCATCGGTACCTCCTCAAATCCAGCTAAAACGGCCACGTCCGAAAAGCTGCTGTTGATGTCCATTGCTGTGCGTGTGACTGCAGCAGTTTCCCCAACTGCTTCCACACGATCGACGCGCAATGACACACATCAGCACGCAGGCAAAGATCACTATCAACGGTACGATCAGAAACAACCACCTAGAGTAGAACCAGAAGCACATGGGAACCTCCGTTTCACCTATGCAGGACGAAAAGGGCGCGAAAAAGGATACATACTGACCCCATGTATCTATTTCGCCACGTGTATCGTCCTGCTCAATGAAAGGGGAGCCATGAACGCCGTCGAATACGAGACAGTGCAAATCGAGAAAACAGACAAGGTTTGTCTCCTCTGCGAGGACTACGCCAAACGGCAAGCGTCCAAACCTATAGTGGTCATGTGCTGCGAAGGAGGGTGCTTAATGGGAGAGGTGGCGCGGCGAGCCGCCAACGTCCTCTGTTCCGAGTTTGCCCGAGAGAAAACCGCGCGCCTGTGCCTGGGTGGAGCTTTCACAAAGGACACCGGGCAACGGGCCCTCGCACGGAATGCGAACCGGATTGTGGCAATTGAGGGCTGTTTTATCGAGTGCGCAACTCGCATGGTGAAGGGAGTGGTGCCCGGACTTCGACCGGAGGTTGTGATTGCTGACCGTCTGTATGATTTCGACCGAAACCTCTTTGGCATCGACGAGATGCCCGAATCGCGGCTGAACGCGCATGCACGTGAAGTCGCCAAAGCTGTGGCGGCCCGGCTTTGAGGGCTAGTCGTTCTTTGGCTTGGGTTCGCACACAAATACGCCGCGCTCATCACGTCCGAATGCACAGGCGTCGTCCAGCGCAGTCTGAAGTTGTCGCCGAGCGCGGTGAAGGCGCATCTTGACCGTAGTGAGAGGCAGCTCAAGCAGATTAGCAATTTCCTCTGCCGTGAGCCCGTCGGCGTCGTGCAATAACAATACGGCTCTGTGCGGGTCGGATAGCTTGGATACGTACTGCTGCACGCAGCCGCTCATCTCATTTTGCTGAACAATTGCCAACGGGGATCGCTTCTGGTCAATGATCGGCAAATCCTCGGCGGGCTTGTCGGTCAACCGTGCTAGAGATCGTGTTCGCTGACGCATTCGGTCAATGCTGATGTGGGTCGCGATCTGGTACAGCCAACTCTCCAGAGCCCCCGTGTCTCTCAACGTCTCCCGTTGCTGATGCGCACGTAGGAAGGTTTCCTGAGCTAGATCCTCGGCCTCGGCGGCGTCCCGAATGAGGTACCGAATGTACCGTGTGACAGCTGGTCGGTACTGCTCGACGTCATCTGCTGATGTGGCAGGTGTCAGCACTCTCTCAGTGTACCCCCGGCCTTGTGTGGGTGGTCGCGGCTGGGCGGGATGGAATTTTCCTTGACATCTGACCATATTTCTGCAAATATCGAAACATGAGATCGACTCAAGCCAAAAGGCTATCGGACCGCATCCCCAAGTATGCGGACATGTTGTCCGCCATGGGGACCGAGCCACGCCTGCGGATCATGCAACTGCTGCTTTCCGCGCATCCCGAGGGGCTTGTGGTTGGTGATATCCAGGAGGAACTGGACATCCCGAATTCGACTCTTTCCCACCACCTCGAAAAGCTCAAGAACGAGGACCTCGTGCGTGTCCAGCGTGAAAGCACCTTTCTGCGGTACACCGCGAATTCCGAAGCGCTGCAAGAGTTGTTGAGTTTTCTGTATTCCGAGTGTTGCACTCGAAATAAGGCAATTAGACCCGAAGAGATCGTGCAAATCAGCAAATAGGAGACCGGATCATGAGCATCACAGACATCAAGGAAGTGGTTAAAGAAAAATACGGCCAGGCAGCCCTGCGAGTAAAAACCGGTGGCAGCGCCTCTTGTTGCGGCTCAGATTCTGCGACTAACAGCGGCTGCGGTTGCGGTGATCCGATCACCGCCAACTTGTACGATTCTTCGCAAGCCGGGCAGATTCCGGAAGAGGCACTTCTTGCCTCGCTCGGATGTGGTAACCCCACAGCCTTGGCACAGCTAGGGCCCGGCGAGACAGTACTTGATCTTGGGTCCGGGGGCGGCATCGATGTGCTGCTCTCTGCGAAACGGGTGGGCCCGACAGGGAAAGCCTATGGGCTCGACATGACAGATGAAATGCTCGCCCTGGCGAACGAGAACAAGCGCAAGGCGGGTGTAGACAACGTCGAATTTCTTCGAGGTGAGATCGAGCAGATCCCCCTGCCTGACAATTCCGTGGACGTCATCATTTCCAACTGCGTTATCAATCTCTCCGCGGATAAGGACAGAGTCTTGAGGGAAGCTTTTCGAGTTCTCAAGCCCGGTGGGCGCTTTGCCGTATCGGATGTTGTCACTCGCGGCGAAATACTCCCCGAGATCCGCCAAAGCGTGCTTCTTTGGGTCGGCTGTGTGGCTGGAGCGCTCGAAGAGAACGAATACCGCAGCAAGCTGACTGCCGCCGGATTTGAGCAGGTCGATGTTGAGGCTACCCGCATCTACCGAGCGGAAGACGCGAGAGAATTCCTGTCGGAGCAAGGCGTCGACGTAGAGGCGATTGCTCCACAGGTTGATGGAAAATTCATGAGCGCTTTCGTCCGCGCGGTGAAGCCGAGCAATGCAACTATGTAATACGCGGATTCCATCGGGCTACGCAGTCATGTCCAGATCCAAATGTCGGTAACCACGGCTAGATACCACCCGGCAGTGATTGAAGCCGATCATGTCCTAGAGCGTTGCGCCTCTTGCTGAGGCACCAATTCCTCGTCGATTCGGTGCGCGATCTCGTCTCGAACGCGGCGGAAGATAGCCAGTTTCTCCTCGTGCGAGCCCCGCGCAGCAGCAGGGTCCTCGAAGCTCCAATGAAGGAATTTGAAGGTGCGGGGGAAAATAGGGCATCGCTCCCTTGCGTTGTCACATACCGTCACGATGTAGGGAATGTATTGCCCTAGAAAGATCACTACGTCCTTAGCTTGTTGCTGGGAAATATCAATCCCGATCTCTTGCATTACTTCGATCGCAAGAGGATTGAGACCCTTGGGTTCGATTCCTGCGCTGAGCGGCTCGAATCGGTCTCCCGCTGCATAGCGAAGATAGCCCTCGGCCATCTGGCTGCGCGCGGAATTGCCCGTACAGAGGAACAGGACTTTCGGCTTCGACGACGGCATATTCCTAACCTCCGGAGTAAACGCTCGGCTGTGACCAGCATCACAGTGCGATGCGTGAATGATGGTATCATACGTATATGCGTGTAAGCGAATACACGTAAAGAATGTTCGACGGGCCTGGATGCGATACCAAAGAAGCGGCTCGGGCAGGCCGAAGGTTTGTTGAACGAATAGGAGGACTCATACATGGCTAAGCTGCAAGTATTCGATCCGCCGATGTGCTGTTCTAGTGGAGTGTGCGGTCCCAACGTTGACCCTGCGCTGCCCCGTTTTGCCGCTGATTTGGAGTGGCTAAAGAGTAAGGGTATTGAGGTTGAGCGGTGCAACCTGGCTCAAGATCCTGGGGCCTTTGTGCACAACCCTACACTCAAGAGGGCGCTGAATTCCAAAGGCATGAAATGCCTCCCCCTGGTGTCGCTGGACGGGGAGATCATTACCTCAGGCGCGTACCCAACTCGGGAGGAGCTTGCCCGCCTCACAGGTGTGCAATACGAGCCGGGTCCGGTGATCAAGCCGCGGAAAACAGATCTTGTTGGCATCGCGCCAAACAAGGGGAAATGAAGGAAGGCAATCGTGAAGCTGCTGGGAGAAGTAACTAGGAACCTGCTTTTTACTGGTAAGGGTGGGGTCGGCAAGACTTCGATTGCCTGCGCCACGGCTGTGTCCCTCGCTCATGCGGGCAAACGCGTCTTGCTGGTCAGTACTGATCCGGCCTCTAATCTGGACGAAGTCCTGGCTACCAACCTCGGCGTTCAACCAACGGCCGTAATAAGCGCGGCCGGCCTCTTTGCCATGAATGTTGACCCGGAAGAGGCCGCACGGCAGTACCGCGAGCGCGTGGTCGGGCCCTACCGTGAACTCCTCCCCGAAGTGGCTGTCAGAAACATCGAGGAACAGTTGTCCGGTGCGTGCACAGTGGAAATTGCGGCTTTCGACGAATTCGCCAAATTATTGGGTGATCGGCAGACGACCTCCAACTTTGATCACGTCATCTTCGATACCGCTCCTACCGGGCATACCCTTCGGCTATTACAGTTGCCTGCTGCTTGGTCGGGGTTCATCGAGAACAGTGTCGGTGGAACTTCCTGCTTAGGTCCTCTGGCCGGGTTGCAGGCTCAGCACGATCTCTACGCGAACACAGTTCGCGCACTGTCCGATGGAACGAATACAACTGTGTTCCTTGTCAGTCGGCCAGAACAGTCGGCTTTGGCAGAAGCGGAACGCACACGCAATGAGTTGGAGTCACTAGGACTGAGAAACCAGCGTTTGATCGTGAATGGCTTGTTCCGGGCGCGCGTTGACCATGATCCAATTGCCAAGGCGCTTGAACTCCGTGG
>JAIQFA010000163.1 GCA_020073525.1 Terriglobia bacterium | reverse complement strand
GGGCTCAGCACATCGCTATGGCTCGCCGAGTGGCGGCGGAGAACGTTCTCTAGCCGGGCCTGTATGCCGGGAAGTTGTGTCTTAAGGTAAGCGTGGTGGCGATCGACGATATGATCGATCAGGCTGCCAACGGACGCCGCCTGCCAGTCCGTGGGACCGTTCTCTCCGGAATCCATGGCCTGTTCCAACTCGTGGAATAGCTCGGCAGTATCCAGACCCCGCGCCAGACAGGCGTCCGCCGCCGGAACTTGCCCAGCGCAGCAGAAGTTGATGCCGTGCTTTTCGAACACGCGAGCCGAGGCCGCGGACCGGGCGGCGATCTCGCCGACCGTCATTTCTTCCAGCATTTTCATACTTTTATTCTGTGGTGACGCGCGCGGCGGCTCAGTGACTGAGGTCACGTCAGAAATTGCACCATGCGAGGGAGGAGAGGAGGAGGAAGAGCAACGCGATCGTGGTGGAAGCCGCACGGGCGGCCACCGATCAAGCGTTGTATCCAGCTATCGGCGCGGCGCGTCCGACCCAAAGGCCGCACTCCGGCACGAATGATTACAGGCGATGTCCTCATCAAGCGATGAAATTCGGTGCCTTCCTGCCTATTTCCCGCAAGGATTCGCCCAGTGTTTACCGATGTTCCCGGGCGCCAGGCTCGCGAGTGTGGAACTCCCCGGGTTCATTCACCCAAGAGACGGAAGAGTTTTCGGGCAGAGAGCCACGCCGTTCGGATGAACCAAGGGACGGCACCGAGAATCAAATATTCGGCAGCAGATCGAAGTACTCGTCGTCTTCGTTCTTGCCGCCTTCGCCTGCGCCGATCTGCTTCTCGGATTCTATGAATTCAATGCGGTCGATCCACTTGACCATCTTGTAGCCAAGCTGGTTTTCCACCCGCAGCCGGAGCGGCGCGCCGTACACTTCGGGCAGGGGTTTGCCATTCATCTCGAACGCAAGCACGCATTCCGGCTTCAACACGTTTTCGAGCAGTTGGGTGTCGTAATAAGATCCGCCGTACAGTGAATCGCCAAACGAGAAGAACGCGACCACGCGCGCCGCTGGTAAGGGGCGGACGACGCGGATCAACTCCTGCATCGGGATGCCACCCCACTTCGCGATACCCGTCCAGCCTTGGATGCAGTGATGCATGGTGATGGATTCGATCCTTCCTAGTTCCTGAAGATCCGAAAGCGAAAGCTCGGCGGGGTTTTCGATCAGGCCGCTAACCTTGAGCCGGTAATCCCGAAACCCTTGCTCCGCTAGGTCCTTCCAATCGGCGCGATGAGGCATTTTACCGTTGGGCCAGAAGTACGGCGAAATCTCCCGCTCGTCGTAATGCTGATGCGGGTTCAGCCGGTTCAGCGTGAGCAACTGCATCGGGTAAGTTACGAATTGCAGCGCGTGTTGAATCCCCCGGGGATGATTCCAGGACAAGTAATGCGCAAAAATCCATAGCAAAACGACGACGCCGATGCCCACAAAGCCCCAGATCATGCCTGATTTGGTGGTCTCATCTGTACCCATGACGATGTGATTCATATTGCGCGCGAAACCCGTCATCACCACGAGCATGACATGCACCACCAGGAAGGCCACGAAACCCGTCATGTTCAGAAAATGGATCGATCGCGCAGATTGTCTGCCACCGAAGATCCGCGCATACGCCGGAAACCGGTTCACCACAGCCGGCGACATGGCAAGCCCCGTCAGGATGGCCACTGGCCCGAACACGAAGACAGCCGAAAAGTACGCGATTTGCTGGAGCGCGTTGTAGCCGTAGAAGCCGTTTGGCTCCGGGGGCAGGTGAAACGTAGCGTAATACACCCAGGTATTCCATGCCTGTTCGGCGACTTGCCACGATATTGGCACGATCCGCCGCCATTGCTCCGTCGTGAACAGCAGGATCGCAAACACGATCCCCGTAAAGATAAAGCCGTGGACGTTGATGAAGTGCCATGCACGCGCAACGCCGATGGTATGCCGATAGCCGGGAGTCGCCACGAGCGGCGAGATATACCGCGAATCATCTTTCGCCGTCCACACGCGGTCGCGCGGAACAGGGATCGGCGTAAACTTGATCCATTCACTGCCCGGCGTACAGCCGTTATTGAAGTACAGCCGGGGATGATCGACCAGGATCGATAAGCCGCTTCGGATCAGCATCGTCACAAATACAAAGTTGAAGAAGTGGCAATACCGCACCCACACCGGAAAGCCGTGTGGACCCGCGAAGTTGTTCGGATAAATCTGCGGGATTGCCTGGATGTAAGGTAGCCCCGAGATGCTTATCTCAACCCATGCCGCGACAATCGGCAAGATCAGAGCACCGCAGGCGATGATCAGGACAGAAGGCCGGATCCAGATCCGGAAGCGCCGATCGTTAGGATAGTGAACGGCAGCATGTGCCGTGTCAAAGGCGATCATGCGTCCTCGGAAGAACACGGATTCGTCATCGTGCCTGGAATAAGCCTGCTTCCTCTATACCAGCACGATCCGCGCCTTTTCGGGTCTGTGCTTCAATTCACAGTTGGAGACGCCCGTCGATCTGAACAGAGCCAGGCTCCCCTCGAAACGGAGGAATCCGTTTTGTATTTAAGATATAAAGGGCCTGTAGGAGTTTATGTCCCTATGTTCAATCGCCCGTTTACCTCGTCGATGTATTACTGGCGCGATCTCGGCAGTGCCAGCTGGCTGGCAATCGATTCCATCCGGCGCACAGGTTGCGCACCTTCCTCACGCTGCTTGGCGTCATCGTCGGTGTGGCGAGCGTCGTCATGGTGGGCGCGGCCATCGAGGGGCTGGGCACATACGCCAGCGATAGCACCTCCAGGGTATTCGGCAGCAATACGTTCCTGATCGCGCAGGTGGCCAACGCCGTTTCCCGCTCCGAGTACTTCGCCAAACTGAAACAAAACCGGCCGATCCGGCCTGACGACTTGACATACCTCAAGGCATTGACCGGCGACACCATCCTCTACAGCGCCTACAACCAGCGCGTAGAGGATATTCGACGCGAAATGCTTCGCTCGGAGGGTGCCTCGATTGTTGGCGCCAACGCAGTGCTGCCGGAAATGCGCGAAATCAACCTGTCCGACGGACGTTTCTTCACCGACCAGGAGGAGCGCTCGGCACAACCTGTCGCGGTGATCGGTTCTGAGGCGGCCGATACTGTGCGTTTTTGATCGTATGTAATCGTCACGCCGGATTTTGCGTCGTCGCCGTAGGTTTTGCGAAGAGTCCCTACCAATGTCTGGCCGCGTTCTTCGCGAATGGTCCCGTCCTCATCCCGGCATCGGTCATCAAGTCCTGGATGGCAATGTTTGTTGGACACGCAACACCTCTGTGGGCCACGTTCGCGGAGGCCGACAAAAACATTTTGCCAGGGTTCTGTTTTGATTCGGTTACAGTCGGAGCCTGCGCAACTGGTTGAACTAACGTGGCGCGCGAGCCGACTGGAGAAAGTCACCGATCCCTTCCGTGCGGACCCAAAGCTCCGGTCGGCGATCCAGCCAGCCCAACTGCTTGAACTTACGCATGAAGTGGGCGATCCGCCACCGGGTGGTTCCGATTGTTTTGGCCAGTTCGGAATTGGTGGGGCTAAATTCCAGTCGAATCCAGCCGGAGCCGGCACGGGCCGGCAAGAATCGGAACAGCAGTCGCGCCAGTCGCTGCTCCGCGCGCTCCGTAACGGAATCACGGATTGTCAGTTCGTAACGGTACACCCGGAGCGCCAGGCTCTTCAGCAGCTGAAGTGCAAATCTTCGGTCATTCTGCAAACGATCCAGCAGCTCCGCTCTTCGAAACGCCAAGACCTGCACCGGCGAGAGCGCCGTGGCGATCTGCCCTCGGAGCGGCGGGGGCAGCAGGCACTTTTCGCCGAAAAAGTCGCCCGGCACCAGGTAGTCGACGATCGCCTCGCGTCCGCTCGCCAGACGAACCCGGCCCGAACGTAGGAGATACACGTACCCTGCCGGGTGGTCGAGATCAAAGAGCTTCGCTTTGGTCGGAAAACCGATGGAGACGGGACCGCTCCTGCGTCTCCTGCTGCGAGATTGGGAGAGCGAGCTTCGCATGCCGCTTCACCTCCCCGCGCCAAAGAAAAGAGAGAATCAGATCTGCTTATAATCTTATTGTACCGTCGCCTGTCATCTGCCTGTGACGGGTGCAGAATCGCACCCGTTGACAACGCGTGATGGCATTGCCGATAGTTGTTGTATCTGGATAACCGAGTCTGATCGTTGATCTCGCTGCAGATCGCGATACGAGTGCGCTGCTTCGCCCATGTAACGAAGATCGGTGCACACAGGTGGGGCAGATTGCGCCATGTTCGCTGAAGGGACGTGCCGAGGTCGCACGGGTTTTTCTGAAGCTGTTTGGAGGGAACATGGCGGAGCAGCCGATCGCAAACCAAACCGTCCTGGCAGTTTTTCCATACGGGGAAGACCGAACATCGCTCGCCAGCATATTCGCGCGCTCACATTGGAAGGTGCGGTTCACCCGCGCACTTTCTCAAACACAGACCGCGTTGAACAGATCCCCCACAGGAGTGGTCATCACCGAGGCTTGTTTCTCCGACGGCCTCTGCTGGAAGGACCTTCTCTACGAAATGCAGAAGATGGAACATCCACCGCCACTGATTGTGGCGGGCCGCCTGGCCGATGAACGCCTCTGGGTTGAGGTGCTGAATCTCGGTGCGTATGATCTTCTGGCGACACCGTTCAACGCGAAAGAAGTCCTTCACGCGGTAAGCACGGCCTGCCGCCGCTCCGAAAACGAACGCGGGATGGACGCGCGCCGGAAACGGGCGGCGTCTGCACCGTAGCTCGGTGCGGCAGGAACAAACGTGCGTGCAGCATCGGGCGAGTAACGTCGATCATCGATGAGATACGAGGAGACTTGAATGGCAAAGCAGCAACATACGACAATCAGGTCCGGCGGCACTGGCGCCGCGGCCGCAAGCGCAGTCGAGCCGGTTGCGGAACCAGAGAGCACAAGCGAGGCCGTTGCGGAAACCGCAGCGCCGGCGTCAGCGCCTGAGCCCGAACAGATTGCGCGGCTAGCCTATTCGTATTGGCAAGCGCGGGGGTGTCGGGAGGGTTCGCCGGTGGAGGACTGGCTTCGGGCTGAGGGCAAGTTGCGCCAACCGGCTGCCGGGACGAAGGTATAGGGGATTTACGGAGATGGCCGGAGACTGCTCATGATGGCCGATTGGTCCGAGGTCTCCCGCGTCTGACGGTGAAACCCTGTATCCAGTCTTCCTCGGTGCACGGCGCCTGCGAGAAGTGCGGACGGCGTCCCGCTGTCTTGCACATGCCCACGAAAAAGCACGGCTGGTATTGCGAGGCCTGTTGTCCCGTGTGTTCAACCGCAACGAAAGAGACCACGAAAGGGGGTTAGCGCGGGAATGGGGGCCGCTGTGTGTGCTCGAAGCGTGATAGTCCTCGCCTTGGCGTAAGGGCTATTGCTCCTGCCTTTTGGGGGGATTGGTTGGGCGTCTCCGGCGGATCAGATCAGCAGAAGATATGCGCTGATGACGAGTGTTATGAAGGCAAGGAGGCCTGCAAAAAGGCCCCACGGCAAGCCCGTTTGTTGTTCCATGACTGCGGTTTTGAACATCTTTCCTTACTCCTCAATGGTTGAGACGTAGTGACGGGCGGTTTGCTTCGGGAGAACCTGGCGAAATGCCCCTGAAGACGGGGGGGGCAGGTTCGATCGTGGCTCAGCCGCGAACCTTTTGGCGCAACTTTTCTGCGATCTGCCCAGCAGAGAGGTGCCCTGCCTCCAGGTACACCACTGTCGAGGGCAATCCTGGCACTTCAGAATGGTCCAACCTAACGGGTAGAATATACTCGCGCTTTTCGATCAGGGCACGAGACTGGGCGTGCTGCCGCTCCAGTTGGGGCCAGGCCTTACGAACATAGTGCATGGAAATGAACATGGCACAATAATTGGCGTTGTTCTTATAGATCTCCGCCAAGTGCGCCGCGAGGTCTTTGCCCCGCATTGGACCTGTTCGAAGCCGCCATAGAACACTCTCACGCCGTGGGGCTTGAGCCGGCCCACAACGCGGCTGCCGTGCCGTCCGCAGTTTGCGGGAAATCGATCAACGAGGGCTTTCCGCACTGCATAACAGTAATGGCACTCATCAATGAAGTCGTCCGTCAGTTCGATGCCGTATTCTTTCGCAAGCGCGACCGGACCGCCAGCCAACAGCGGACCACAAATGGGATGTTGAGGCGCATTGTACTCGCGAACGAGCTTGGACAGCGGCATCGTCCACATGTTGCCCATGTTGAGGCCCTAGTCGATGTGGACCCGGGCGGGCACTCTCAATTCTTCATGCGGACAGGTGGTCAGTTCGTCGCGCTGCCGGCGCGGCAATCCCGCGGTAAGCGTCTCCGCCGCCCGTCTTCTGAACAAAACGTTGCCTCCTGTCACAGGCTGGCCCCTGGTACGCGAGTCTTCATGGCAGGGCGTGAGGAGAGTCCCAAAGTCTTCGCGACCCTAAGTGCAGCAGAAGTGGCTTTCTCAACGCTCTCCAAGTCCGTGTTCATCGCTGGTAGCGACATCGTAGGAGCGTGGATCACGTATCGTGCAGCCAGCTTTCCTGCATTAGTCGCTATCGCCTCGCCGACTCTGATTGGGGCCCTCTGGAGCGCCTCTCTCTCAATTGTTGGTCCTCCAGCTCTTCTTATGGCACCAGCTACGCCACCGCCCATCATCAGTCTGCTATTCGCGGGGTTCACGACAGCCTCGGCGTGAGACTGCGTAATGTCACCTCGAACAACGGTGATGACATGATCTCCGATCTTGTACTCAGTCAACGGTCGTCCCGTGTGACTTGATCGATCTCACTGGATTACGTTTGTGGAAACTGAGTTGGAAGGCGCTCTGGTGAGCGCAGGCATGATTTTTCGGGCGCTGGACGGCGTATCAGCAGGGTTCAATAGTTGACGGAGGCTTGGAGGAGATTGCGTACGTGACCCAAGTCACGTCCTTGACTTCATTGGTTATCCTGTTGCTTATCCGTGAGAGCAAGTCATCTGAAATACGAACCCAGTCTGCGGTCATACCGTCTACCGATTCGACGATTCGAACTGTGACAATGTGTCCGAGCTTTCGTTCGTCGCCTAGGACTCCGACAGCGAGGTCGTCACCAACCATTGCGAACGCCTGCCAGACTCTTTCATAGACGCCCTCGGCTCTCAATTCTGACTCAACAATATCGCTGGCTTCACGACATATCGCGAGCTTCTCCTCATTTACTTCACCGAGAATTCTCACGGCTAAGCCTGGTCCGGGGAACGGATGCCTTGCAGTGATCGCAGCAGGGATCCCGAGGGTCGATGCGACTTTTCGCACTTCGTCCTTATAGAGGAGTCGCAAAGGCTCGATCAACTTGAATTCTGTCCACTCGGGGAGCCCGGCAACGTTGTGATGAGTCTTGATTCTTGATGCAGGGCTTCCTGTGTGAGCGCTCTCGATTACATCTGGATAAAGCGTGCCCTGAGCAAGCCAATCGAATTTGCCATGTTCATTGGCGACCTCCGTGAAAACACGAACGAACTCCTCTCCGATGATCCTTCTCTTCTGTTCTGGATCCGCGATTCCCTTTAGTCGGTTCAGAAATCTATCGGACGCTTCCACGCGGACGGCCTTGAGTTTCATACGGTCGAGGATATCTCGCACCCGCTCCGGCTCCCCTTTCCTCATGAGTCCATGATCAACGAAAATACACATCAGCTGGTCCCCCACAGCCTCATGGACAAGGGCTGCGGTCGTGGTTGAGTCGACTCCCCCGCTGACTGCGCAGAGAACGCGCTCCTTCCCCACTTTGAGTCTGATCTCAGCAATCATCTCCTTTGCGAAAGGAGCCACCTTCCATGTCGGCCGGCATCTTGCAACTTCGAAAAGGAAGTTCCGGATTATCTCCGTCCCTCGGACTGTGTGGGCAACCTCCGGGTGAAACTGCACACCGAATAGCGACCGGTTCTTGTTCCTGATTGCAGCGTACTTGGTGTGTTCGGAATGTGCAATTGCTTCAAAACCCAAAGGAAGTTTCGCTGCGGAATCGGCGTGGCTCATCCAGCATATGTTATCATCTGG
>JAIQFA010000039.1 GCA_020073525.1 Terriglobia bacterium | reverse complement strand
AGGGACTCCTCCAGTCCAATCGATCCTTTCCCTTTGGTCATCGTGATTTCCTGGTTCAGATGTTGCAGGGCATTATGCCGGATGTGCTGCCGCGCCCCGTACCCGATCATCAACAGCTCAACCGCTGGAACGCGCCCGCCCTTGCGACTCGGCAACAGTGTCTGCGTCAAAACCGCGGAGATCGCCATCGCCAGCTCTTGCCGAATCGTGCTCTGCCGTTCCACCGGGAACGAATCGGAGATGCGCGAGATCGCCGAAGCCACGTCGGTGGTGTGCAGAGTAGAGAGCACCAGGTGTCCGGTCTCGGCGGCCGAAACCGCAATAGCCATGCTCTCCGGATCACGCATCTCCCCGACAACGAGGACGTCCGGAGCCTGCCGCAGCGCCGCCCGAAGAGCTGTAGGAAAATCTGGCGCGTCGGTTCCGACTTCAACTTGCTCGATGACGCTGCGCAGGTGCTCATGCTCGTATTCGACAGGGTCTTCGATGGTCACGATGTGACGGGCATCTCGCTTGTTGATCTCGCCGACCAGCGCCGCCAGGGTCGTGGATTTCCCGGCTCCCGCCGCGCCTCCAATTAGCACCAGACCTCGACGCAGGCCCGCCAGATTGCCGACCTCGACCGGGAGCCCCAGTTCGCCGAGCCCCGGCACCTTCACCGGCAACGCGCGAATCGTGGCCGCAGCGTGCCCGCGTTCGCGATGCAGGTTAATCCGGAACCGTCCGAGGCCAGGAATTCGATAAGAAGAATCGGCGATTTGTGTAGCGCGATATTGCTCAGCGCCAACCGGCGTCAAGATCGGCTGAACCAGGGCTTCGATTTCCGAGCCATCCAGAAGACCGTCTCCGATCTTCTCGACCTCTCCATTCTTACGAATCGCAGCTGCAGTCCCGTGAACCAGCAGCAGATCACTCCCGCCACGCTGGAGCAGTTCCCGCAGCAATCATGCAGTTTTGTGTCTTCCGTCAACGCAGTAGTCCCTCCGGGCAGTATCCCCCGTAATCATTGATCGTACCCGAGAGAGATTCTTGCGTCATGAAAGGTCGTGTGGGGACGGGCGTCTCGCCCGTCCAGCCGAGCAAAGCCCGGCCCGACTGCTCGCCTGAATGACAAGGTCTGAGATTACTTCTTCGCCCTCACTGGCTCTTTCTCCCCCACCCGCTCGCTAACCTTAAACGTCATCTTCGCCGCTTTCTTATCGGCGTCCACGACCACATGGTCCCCATGCAGCACCTCGCCGTCCAGAATCTTTAGCGCCAGCGGGTCCTGCACCAGCTTCTGAATCGCGCGCTTCAGTGGCCGCGCTCCAAAGTTTGGATCGTACCCTTCGGTGAAGAGCAGTTCTTTCGCACCATCGGTCAGTTCCAGCGAAATTTTGCGGTCGGCAAGCAGCCGGCGCAGGTCTTCGAGCCGCAGATCGACAATCTTCACCAGTTGTTCCTTGCCCAGTGGACGGAAGATGATGACGTCATCCACCCGGTTCAGGAACTCCGGCTTGAAGTGTCCGTGCAACGCGCTCAACACCTGCTTTGACGCCTCGTCAAAGGCCGCTGCCGAACGAATGTTTTCCGACTGCAAATACGCCGAGCCCAGGTTCGAGGTCATGATGATGACCGTGTTCTTGAAATCCACTTTGCGGCCCTTACCGTCGGTGAGGCGGCCATCGTCCATGATCTGCAGCAGAATGTTGAATACATCGGGGTGCGCCTTTTCGATTTCGTCGAAGAGCACGACCGCATAAGGATGCCGCCGCACCGCCTCGGTGAGTTGTCCACCCTCTTCGTAGCCAACGTATCCCGGAGGCGCGCCGATCATCCGCGACACTGCATGCTTCTCCATGTATTCGGACATGTCGATGCGCACCATGGCGCGCTCGTCGTCGAAAAGAAATTCAGCAAGCGCGCGCGCCAGTTCGGTTTTGCCCACACCGGTCGGCCCCAAGAAAATAAACGACCCGATCGGCCGCTTGGGATCGCTCAGTCCGGCCCGCGATCGGCGAATGGCATTGGCGACGCGTTCGAGCGCCTCGTCCTGCCCGATGACGCGCAGCCGCAGCCGGTCTTCCATGTTGATGAGCTTCTTGACTTCGCCTTCGAGCATCTTCGAAACCGGAATGCCCGTCCACTTGGAGACGATGCTGGCAACATCTTCCTCATCGACTTCTTCTTTCAGCATCCGCTCACGTGGAGGCACGGGCGCCCCGCCCGTGCTGCCGTCCATCTCCGAGGTGATCTTTTGCAGTTCCTGTTCCGTCTGCCGGATAAGCCCATACCGGATCTGCGCCACGCGCTCCAGGTTCCCTTTGCGCTCCTCGGCGGCTTCTTCGATCTTGAGCTGCTCCAGTTTTTCTTTCAGCGCGCGGGCCTTCGCGATGACATCTTTTTCCTGCTTCCACTTGGCTTTGAGCGCATTGGATTTTTCCCGAATGCCGGCCAGTTCCTTTTCAACCAGACCGAGACGCTCTTTCGAGTTGGCATCGTCTTCTTTCTTCAGCGCCTGCTTTTCGATTTCCAGTTGCGTGGCTCGCCGCTCCAACTGGTCGATTTCGGTGGGCATGGAATCAATCTGGATGCGCAGCGAGGCGGCAGCCTCGTCGATCAGGTCGATCGCCTTGTCGGGCAGGAAGCGGTCGGAGATGTAGCGATGCGAGAGCGTCGCAGCCGCGACAATCGCCGAATCCTTGATGCGCACCCCGTGGTGCACTTCGTACTTCTCTTTCAGGCCGCGCAGGATGGCGATGGTGTCCTCGACATTCGGCTCGCCCACGAAGACGATTTGGAAGCGGCGTTCGAGCGCGGCGTCTTTTTCGATGTACTTGCGATATTCGTTGAGCGTGGTAGCGCCAATGGCGCGCAGCTCTCCGCGGGCAAGTGCTGGCTTCAGCATGTTCGAGGCGTCAATCGAGCCTTCGGCAGCCCCCGCGCCGACAAGCGTGTGCAACTCGTCGATGAAGAGGATGATCTTGCCCTCGGAGTCTTCAATTTCTTTCAAGACGGCCTTCAACCGGTCTTCGAATTCCCCGCGATATTTCGCCCCCGCCAACATCGCGCCCAGATCGAGCGCGACGACCCGCTTATTCTTGAGAACTTCGGGCACGTCGCCCGAGATGATGCGCTGCGCCAGGCCCTCGACGATAGCCGTCTTGCCCACGCCCGGTTCGCCAATCAGCACTGGATTATTCTTCGTCCGCCGCGAAAGCACCTGCACCACGCGGCGAATCTCTTCATCGCGTCCGATAACAGGATCCAGCTTGCCGCGCCGCGCCTGCTCGGTCAGGTCACGAGCATAACGTTCGAGCGCCTGGTACTTTGCTTCGGGATTCTGGTCGGTGATGCGCTGCGATCCCCGGACCGCAGTGAGCGCCTTCAGGATGGCGTCGTGGGTCGCGCCGTGCCGCGCCAGCAGTTCCTGCGCTGAATCTCCGTGCTTTAGATCGCGCTTCAGGCTGGTCAACGCCAGCAGCATGTGCTCGGTCGAGACGTATTCGTCCTTGAAGGTGTCGGCTTCTTTGAAAGACTTCTCCAAGAGCTGATTGACCTGCGACGACATGGACGGCTGCTGCGCGCCGCCGCTGCCCGAGACTTTGGGCAACTTTTCAATCTCTTTGTATAGGTCGCTGAGCACGGCCTGCGGACCGATGCCGATTTTTTCGAGCACCGGCGCAACGATGCCTTCGCGGTCTTCGACCAGCGCAGCCAGCAAGTGGGCCGGAGCGAGTTCGGGATTGCCGTGCTCGGAGGCGAGCTCGTTTGCGCGCTGGACGGCTTCCTGTGCCTTGACGGTGAATTTGTCCCAACGAATGGGCATCATCAAACCTTTCTGTGACAACTACGTGTTCATTGAATGTGCTTGAGAGTAAGTTCCATCTCCAAAACGAGCTCAGGAGATCCGGTGTCAGTGCCCCACTCCTTCTTGAGCATTTCCAGCAGGCGACGTGTGAACTCGCGGTAGCGGTCGAAGTGGCGTAACTCGAAAATTATCGCGGCTTGCGCAGGCATCCCTTGCGCACCACCAGGCTGATGAGGTGCAACCAAATCTCTGACCAGTTTGTGAAAAGCCTGGAACTCACGCTCCCGGGCGTCGGCCCGACGTTGAAATATCTGCTGAATTGTGGACACAATGAACGCAACGGCGGCTCCCATAATGCTAAAGGCTGCCGTGTTAGACGAGAGCCAACTCGCTAGCTGAGTCATGGTGCCTCCGGTAAACCCCGACTCTCAGATTACCAATCACAAGTTGCCAAATTACAAATGGAACGGGAGGCGCTGTTTCTCGCCTCCCGCTGAGTTTACAACTGCCGGGCTTCGCCTGGCTGGGCGGACGAATGCGTCCGCCCCTACGTGTTCCTTGCCGGCTTACGCGGCTTTGCTTGGGGCTTTGCCTTCCAGCGTTTTCTGGCCGCCGACGTTGACCTTGATCTGTTTCGGCTTGGCTTCGGCTTTCTTCGCCAGCTTGACCTTCAACACACCCTTGTCATAGTCGGCCTGGACGCTGTCCTGGTTGACTGTGTTCGGGAGAGTGAAGGTGCGGGTGAAGCTGCCATACTGCCGCTCCACTCGGCGATAGTTCTCTTCTTTTTCTTCCTTCTCGAACTTGCGCTCGCCGTGCACGGTCAGCGTGTTGTTCTCGATGCGGACGTCGATGTCCTTCTCGTCGATTCCCGGCACTTCGATCTTCAAAGTGACGTTGTGCTCGTCTTCGTAGACATCGACCGGCGGCGCGAACGCCGTCGTGGTCAGCGATTCATCCTGCCCTTCCGGCCCACGAGGGTCGCGGAATAGACGGTTCATGCGGTCTTGCAGGGTGGCGTACTCACGAAATGGATCCCAACGGGTAAGCAATGTCATAACTAAAATCCTCCTACGGGGAATTCATTTGGGGAGCCTTTCAGAGACTCCCGAGTTGTAATTAGTATGACGCGATCATAAAATCTTAGTGTGTTATTGTCAATATATTTATATCGTTATTTCTCAATCACTTACATTCAATATCAGGCACTGGAGGTAGCTGGTTTCCGGCACATTCAGCAGCATTGGATGGTCTTTAGCCGCCCCCCGGTTCTCCAGCACCCGCAGCGATTTATGGGCATCCTGGGCGGCGTCCGCGACGACTTTGAGGAAGTCGGCGGCGCTGACGTGGAAGGAGCAGGAGCAGGTGACCAGAATCCCTCCGGGACGCAGCATCTTCATGGCGCGCAGGTTGAGTTCCTTGTAACCGCGGAGGGCTTTTTCGAGGTCGCGTTTGGTTTTGGCAAAAGCCGGAGGATCGAGAACGACAGTGTCGTAGTGTCGTCCGGCGGCGGCGTACTCCCTCAGAAGGTCGAAAGCGTTGGCCTCCATCCACTCCAGCTCACGGCCATTCAGCGTCGCGTTCTTCTCCGCCATTTCTAGCGCTGGGCGCGAACTGTCGACCCCGGTGACGCTCGAACATTTCTCCGCCATGTGCAGCGCAAATCTTCCCTGGTAGCAGAAAGCGTCCAGCGCTTCCCCATGCGCGTATTGCGCCGCCGCGGCATAATTTTCCCGCTGATCGAGAAACGCTCCCGTCTTTTGGCCTTCGCGGCCGTCGTAGTGAAAACCGATGCCGTTCATTCTGAATTCGCTCGAACTCTTCTCGCCCCAAAGGAGTCCGGAGGGCAGCGCGGGCAATTGCTCGAGTTCTCGGATGCGTGCCTCGACGCGCTCCACGATTCCCGCCGGGTGCAGTTCTTCTCTTAGCGTTCGTACGATAGCTTCGCGCACGGGTACGGCGTCCATGGCCTGGGTAAGAATTTGCAGCGAGACGACGTCGTTATAGCGATCGACGATCAACCCAGGCAGAAAATCGGCTTCGCTGAAAACGATGCGGTAGGCGTCGGTGTTCGCAACCAGTTCTTTCCGGTAGGCGATGGCGGCGCGAATCCGCTCCGCAATCAGGCCCGGCAGATCGTTCACAGAACCGTGCGAGATCATGCGGATGGCGATCTGCGAAGAAGAACTGTAGAGCGCAGTACCCAAAAATTTCCCGCGCGGATCGTGGACGCGGACGACTGAGCCGGGTGGGATGTCGTTTGCTTCGGTGATGTCGGAGCGGTAGACCCACGGGTGGCGGGCTTGCAGGCGGTTAGCCCCGCGGAGGGAGAGAGTTACAGAAGGCTCCGCATGCTTGGCGGAGCCGGCGCGTTTTTTCGGCATGGATTGATGTTATAGCGAATCCAAAATTGCCGGTGGAGCGACGGGCGCCCTCGCCCGTCCAAGGTGAGGCGGAAAAAGGTTGCGCAGCAAAGCGTCGCGCTTAAGCGCGAACCACGATCCCGTCCAGATTCCGCTTGCGTGAAATTGGCATCGCACCCACGCTGGCCGTGACCGCGCCCGTCATCACCTTCTGCCACGCCCCCTGGAACTGCTCCATCTCCGGCGCGGTTCCAATCGTGATGCGCGCGTAGGTCGGCCATACCGGCCAGATGCGTCCGATGAAAATGTTCTGCTTAGCCATGGCATCGATCGCCGCTTTTGCCGGTCGTTTCGTGTCGAGCATGAAGCAGTTCGATTCCGAGGGAATGTAGGAGTATCCGTTGCGGTCGAGCCAGGCAAAGACCTGGCCACGGATGGAGGCATTGACCCGCTTGCGGTCGGGCACCAGGTGCGCGTCTTTCAAACTGGCTGACGCTGCGACCAAAGCCGTGATCGGCATAGCATTCCAGCCGGCATAGTTTTCGATTTTCTCAATCAAGTCGGGACGGGCGAATACCGCTCCACAGCGCAGGCCCGCCATGCCGTAAATTTTCGAGAAGGTGCGCAGCAGGATCACGTCCTTGCCGGCTTTCACAAGATCCATTACCGAAGCGGCGTCGGAAAAATGAATGTAGGCTTCATCGACCAGCACCACCGACCCCTTGGGCTTGTTCTCGACCAGGTATTCGATATCGGAATGACTGGTTAGAGTGCCCGTCGGATTGTTCGGGGTGCAAACATAGAACACGCCAGCGTCGGGAGCCGCGGCCAGCATTGCCTTCACATCGTGGGCGTAGCTTTTCGTCAACGGGACTTTCACCACCTTGGCGCCGACAGCGTTGGCGGCGAACATGCCGGCTTCGTATCCGGGATCGGCGGTGACATAACTGCGCTGCGGTGAAGCGAAAGCGGCTACAGTGTGGTGCAGAGGCTCGCTCGATCCGGGATAGACGCGAACCTGCTCCACTTTCAGCCCTTCCATTTCCGCCAGCATTTTCACCAGATCGTCGGTAAGCCAGTCGGAATAACGGCCTCCCTGCGGGACGATGGCAGCGGCCGCCTCGCGCGCCGAAGCGCCGGGACCGAGCGGGTTTTCGTTGGCGTCAATGCGGATTGCATCTTTCGGAGCGTTGTGCACGCGCGCGTGAGCCAACATAGGTTCGGTGACAATGCGCAACGCCAGCCCGGCCGAAGCAGCCGCGGACAGGGAGAGAAAAGAACGGCGGGATGCGGAGAGATTCCTGAGATCGTTAGCCATCACGTAACCTCGTGCGCGCAATCTTACAGCAGAATCACGCGCAAATTGTGCCTTTTCTCTCCAACGGCGTCTCCGGAACGCGCGGATTCCTCCGTGAACCTCTGTGTCCTCCGTGGTAGAGCTTTCTGCAGCCGCAGGGAATGCAACCGGCAATCGCCGGGTTTTGTGTTAACCTTTCGCCCTCGAACGATCGCCAGAAATTTGATCGCCGAGAAACTGACCGGCAAACAAATCCATTCCCCGTTTTTCCCAGGAGGCCCTTCGTGAAACGTCCACTCGTCGCACTGATGATGCTGATTTGTATCGCACTCGCAGTTGCAGTGATTCTGCCCGCCGCCCGCCCCGTCGAAGCCGGTAATACCAAGCTTGCGCAGTTGGAGGACGGCGCTGATTCCGGCAAAGCGGAAGCTTATTGCGTCAAGAAGGGCGGGGAAGTCGATGTTCGCGCCCCCTACTTCAACACCAACGCCGATCCGAAAAGCTGGCTGCGCCTTTCGGGAGATCGCGAGTTCTGCAAATTCACGCTGAAAAAAGATGGCTCGCGAATCCATGTGCTGCTTTCGACGCTCTACACCGATAAGCCCACGATGGCAGCGTTGGCCTATTACGCCAAGGTTCCATTGGGCGGCAGTTGCAACGGCAATCCGGCATCCTGCTATTGCTCGCAGCTCGGCGGCTCCGACCTGTTCGGGGGAATCAATCTGAACGGCGGTGGGTGGGTGATGAAATCGGATCCGATCGATACGTCGCTGGAAGCCTGCATCTTTCCGGACATGTCCACCATCGATTCCTGGGGACTCGCGTATCACTCGTTCGACATCATCCGAGGCAAGAATCTGGCCAAGGTGCTGCGCTACAAGAACCCGTACGCGCAATAGCTAACGTAGGGACAGCCGCCTCGGCTGTCCAGGCGAGCGCAGCTCGCCCCAGTCATCAGGGTTCGCTGCGCCCGGCTCTAATGAGCCGCGGTCTGTTCCGCCGGAGAGGCGGCGTGATCCTTATGGGTTGCCCGGTGCTCCCGCCGGATCGCGAGTAGGTCCTTCTGCAGAAGATCAAGAACGTTGGACGGGATTTCTGAACCCCACTCGTCGATCTCCTTTTCGTCCCAATGGCCGTTGAGCCGGAGAGCGCTTTCGGTCAGGTCTTCGGGGAATGCCTGGCGGTAATTCCCTTCGCGCTGCAGCACCTCGCCAAACTGGCGCCCAGTATGCATTTCGTAGATGCGCCGCGTCGAATTGCCGCTGGTATTGGTAAACACCAGCAACACTTCGCCCTCTTCCGGGTAGTCCGGACGGTAGAACCAAGCCTGCGGAGCATCCGCCTTGGGGCGCGCGCGTTTCCTGCCTGTCACCGTCACCACTTCCTGCTCCGGCTTCACTTCGTTCGCTGGATTGAAGTAATAAACCCTCGAGCAAGATTCGCAGATCATCACCTTCTCGCCGTTCCGCACTTCGTTGTAAGTCTGCGGCCGCAACATGACCTGGCAACCCATGCACTTGTGATCGCGGACTTCCGCCAGCCCGCTGCCGCGGAACTTCATCACGCGCTCGTAATGCCGCAGCAGGTCTTCGGAAATTCCATGGCGCAGGGTGTCGCGCTTGGCGTTCCACTCGGAGAGCTTCTTCTGATCTTCGGCGGTAACTTTTCGCGCTTCTTCTTTTTCTTTTTCGATCTCGGCCGTCTCCGCCTTGAGTTCGGCCTCGGCCACCTTCACTTCTTTTTCGCGCGCGTCGACGTTGACCATCACCTCAAGGATGCGGTCCTCGTTCATCCGAATTTCCTGCTCGGCAAACTGGATCTCGTGCAGCAGCGCTTTGTACTGGTCGTTGGTTTTTACGTCGAGGGATTGGTCGCGATACTTGGAGATTTTGCCTTGCAGGTCTTTGATGTTGGCTTCGAACTTCTTGCGGTTGGCTTCATCGCCCTTGGCGGCGGTTCGCACCTTTTCCAGGTGCGCCTTGGTCCCAACCAGCTTTTGCTCGATTACCGCCACACGCTTGGGCAGCGCGGCGACTTCTTCCTGCAGTTTGCGGATCTCTTTGTCCGCCACCTGCAGTTCCAGTAATTTGTCGATATCAGGAAGCATCGGCCCCGTACATCACAATAACGATTCTAGCACGCGATAGGGGCGGACTCCGGCGGAAACGGGTAGTCGATCACCAGTTTTTCAGGCAGCGCCGGTTCGAAAAACCGGTAAACTTATTAATTGGCAATGTTTGCCAATGATGCTAGGATGATTTTGAAGTCCCTTCCCTGGATAAGGACCGCCACCATGCCGACTCGCAACGTCAATTTGACCGATGAACTCGACCGCTTTGTCATAAAGAAGGTCAAGAGCGGGCGTTATGAGAACGCCAGCGAAGTAGTGCGCGCCGGGTTACGGACTTTGGAGCGCCAAGAACAGCAATTCGAAGCAAAGCTTGTAGCTTTACGGGCGGCGATTGACGAAGGCGACGCCAGCGGAATCGCCGAGGGTAACGCCTTTGGCCGTGTCCGCAAGGTCCTCAAACTTCCCGTGTCGCAGTAGTCGTGGCTGCGTTTCGATTTTCGCGTCGCGCCGAGGCCGACTTGTTGGCCATCGCCGACTATACCCTCCACCGCTGGGGCAAAGCTCAAGCCGCCACTTACCTTGACGAGCTCGAGGTTTGTTGTCCCATGCTTGCCGACAATGCGGCATTGGGCCGTCTCTGGGATGACATTCGACCCGGCTTGCGCCATCATGAGCATGGCATGCACGTCATGTTCTACCGCCAGGAACGTGGCGGCATTCTCGTTTCTCGCATCCTGCATCGGCGCATGCTGCCCGATCGGCACCCCATCGACGATCTTGAGGACGAGGGATAACCCCGGTCGTCACCCGCAGCCTTGCGGACTGGTTTGTGTTAGCCTGCGGAGTTTGGTCGGGTTCTCAATGAAACCACACGCACGGAGGCCAGCCTTGAAGCTGCGCAATCTCGCACTCTTCCTCACGCTCCTGTTGTTCGCGATCACCCCAGCGCCCTGCCAGCAGGACAAGGCAGGCAATATTCTCGTCGAACGAGTCGGCGACACGGCCTTCCTTCAGTTACACGCGCCCAGTTTCCAGGCGCTTTCGCCGCGACAGCAGGCCTTGGCGTACTGGCTGACGCAGGCTTCCATCGCCATCGACCCAATCTTTTACGATCAGATGTCCGCCTACGGACTGCAGCAGAAACGCATGCTCGAAGAGATCATGGCGCATCCCAAGGGAATCGACCCGGCAGCGATGGCGAAGATTGCGGAATTCGCGAAACTCTTCTGGGCCAACCGTGGCAACCACAACGATCTAACGTCGCAGAAGTTCCTGCCTGCTTTTACCTATGAGCAACTGGAGAGAGCTGCCCTGATCGCGCATCAGAACGGAGCCTTTCGGACGCCGTACGCCGATCTGCCACCGCTGCCAAGACCCTCTGACGTGTTGCGCGAGCTCGAGTCATTGCGCGCTTCGCTCTTTGATCCGGCGTTCGAGCCGATGATTACCGCCAAGAGCCCGACCGGAGGCAAAGATACGATCCAGTCCAGTTCGAACACTTTCTATCGGGGCGTGAGTCTGGACGATCTCAAGGGATTCCAGGACAAATATCCCCTCAACTCGCGCGTGGTGAAAGCTGCCGACGGCAAGCTCACCGAAGAGGTCTATCGCGCCGGAACACCCGACGGCAAGGTTCCTCCGGGCCTCTATGCAATCTATCTGAAGAAGGCCAACGAATGCTTCGAGAAAGCGCGCGCTTACTCCGAACCCGCGCAGGCCGAGGCGATCGCACATCTCATCCGCTACTACCAGAGCGGCGACTATGCAGAATGGGTCGCATTCGGCACCGACTGGGTGCAAAACGACGCGACCGTCGACTTCGACAACGGCTTCATCGAGGTCTATCGCGACGTGCGTGGCGCCAAAGGAAGCTCGCAGAGTTTTGTCACCATCACCGATCAGCCGGTGACCATCACCATGAAGAAACTGGGTGCGAATGCAGCGTATTTCGAAGAGAAAGCTCCCTGGGACGCGAAGTACAAACTCACATCGTTCAAACTTCCCGTAGTGAAGGCAGTTGAAACCCTGGCCGAAACCGGCGACTTCAGCGTGACCACGATTGGCGACAATCTGCCCAACGAAAACGAAATCCACGAAAAATACGGCTCGAAGAATTTCCTGTTCATGGCCAGCAAGCGCGCCCTGGAGGAAGCCTCCGGCAAGACCGCCACCGCGGAGTTCGCCGCCAATGCCGCCGAAGTGGAACGCACCGAGAAATACGGCACCGAAGCCAGCGATCTCCTGGTTGCGATGCACGAAGTCATCGGCCACGGCTCGGGCAAGCTGAGTCCTCGCGTCAGCGCTGGCGCTCAATCCTTCCTCAAGGAATATTTCTCTACTCTCGAAGAAGGACGCGCCGACCTGATGGCGCTGTGGAACGTGTGGGATCCCAAACTCAAGGAACTGGGCCTGATCTCCAACCAGGAAGAAGTGGCCAAGGCGATGTACGACGCGGCGGCAGCGACCGCCTTGATCCAACTGCGCCGCATTCCGCACGGCGACACGATTGAAGAAGATCACCAGCGCGATCGCCAGTTGGTGGCACACTACATCGCCGACAAAGTTCCTGGCTCGATCGAACAGTTCACGCGCGACGGCAAGACCTATGTTCGTGTCGTCGACTATCAAAAAATGCGCCAGGGCGTAGGCATGCTGCTGGCCGAACTCATGCGCATCAAGGCCGAAGGCGACTACGACGCCATCAAGGCGCTGATCGATAAATACGGAGTCCACTTCGACCCCGCGGTGCGCGATCAGATCCTGGCTCGCTATCAGAAACTAAATCTGCCAACCTATTTCGCCGGCGTGAATGCACACCTGACCGCGACCTTCAGCAAGCGGGGCGAGATCGAGAAAGTCGAAATCCATTATCTGGACGATCCCGTCGAGCAATACCTGAATTACGGCTCCATGTACGACAAGGGCCTCGAAAGGCTCTCTGGGGGCGCTCGATAATTCAGTTCTAGCTGAATCGCTTTTGGGTGGCGCAGCGGTTCACCGCTGCGATTCATTCGTTCAATTTCCGACGACTTCAGCCGCGGAGCGCCGGCATCGCCACGATGCTCAGCCGCGAAGCGGCGGAACAGGAAAGCCCGGCACGTGAGTGCCGGGTAGGCGGTAGTGGGACGGATGGAGTCCCGCAAGGGACGGCACTGCCCTCCCCACCGTTGAAGACCGCCGCGTACCTTGGTTATCATGAAGCCGCAATGGCCTTTCCCATCAAAGTTTGCGTGGTCTGCTCCGAAGAGTTCGAACTGAAGCCCGGCAAACCCGGCTTCGCCAATCGTTGTCCAGAATGCAGCGCCGAAGACGAAGCCGACTCCAAGCATCGCACGCCCGCCGACGCAGGCAAGGCTGACAAAGAGGCAAACGAAGCCCGCAGGCAAGCCATCCGCGACCTCCTGTACCGCAAAGACAGCTAGTGTAGAGCGGGCGCCCTCGCCCGCTGCCGTTGCCTTTGATCGTTGCCGGGAAATACCCCCAGGTTTTGCGGGTACCCCCCTACCCCCCCTTTTTTTCTATACTATTAGAATCATGGGTTTAGGAGGACAATTCCGCACATAATTCATTTTAAAGGAGTTATATGGAGAATAATTGAGGAATAAGGACTTAGGTCGCAGATCCTGCGCTTGGCTCAGATCTCGGCAGCGGGCTCGCCCCTGTCAATCGCCTCAAAATATCAAAGAGTGACTGACCCCGTATGGGGCTGGAGCAGCTTCGAAGGCCGTCCTCGGAGACGGCACACCTCGGGCCTGCTACAGGTCATGAGCCATTGTCGCGCCGATTGGGGTGGAGGTCTGTGATGGGCACTCACGGGTTGGATGTGAGGAAAGAGCAAAGGCAAAAGCAACAACAAAGGCAGCGGACGGGGACGCCCGCTCTACATTATTTGGGGCAACATCCTATGCCGCCTCCACCCACAACCATGCATAGTCTTCCGGACGACTTACTAACCCGCGCCGCACCGGATTCTGCCGAATGTATTCCTTCTTCTCCGCAAAACTTTCTTCGCTCCGCAGCACATGGTCAAACGATTCCTCCTGCCACACCGGTCCCGATCGCCCCAACGCCCGGTTCAAGCTGTGTGCGGATGCCCCTTTCATCCCCTGCAAAATCTCGACCAGGCTGTAGAGATTGCCATCCGCATCGCGCAGCGGAGTCAGCAGAAGATGCACATGGTTCGGCATGATCACCACGGCATGAATCACCGCTTTTCGACCCTGATCATGCAGACAGTGTCGCAGCACGATATCCCGGGCCGTTTCCGGCAAGGGATCAAGACAGCCACAGCAAAACGTCACAAACAGCGCCCGATCCTCCGACTGGTAATGCGGAAGCCGCCGCCGATAGTCATACTTACCTTGTAGCAATCGTTGCGTCATACAAATGTAGCGCGGGCGCCCTCGCCCGCGGCCCTTGGTTTTGGTTTTGCTTTTGCTTTTGCTTTTACTTTTACTTTTGCTATTGCTATTGCCTTTGCTTTTGCCTTTGCTTTTGACTGTGAAGTGTCCACCACGTCATTCTCAGTCAAAGCCCCCGTTCGATCAGTGATCAGTCACACACCCAAATTGTGACATTTGATAACTGCAGAAGAATGTAGCGCGGGCGCCCCCGCCCGCGGCCCTTGCCGTTGATTTTGCTTTTGCCCTTGCCTTTGCTTTTGCCCTTGGTCCTTGCCGTTGTCTCCGTCACCCCCGACCATCCCCTCCACTCGCAGCCGTCTCGCGGGCGAGGGCGCCCGCGCTACATTCCTCCTCCTCTGACATCCAAGTGGTCTATCCACACTTACTCCTCACTAGTAGATAAGTTCCCAACCAAGGGACCCACAGGAAACCCACGCCCCTATTTGCGTTTCACCGATCCCGTGGTTGTGTAGAGCGGGCGCCCTCGCCCGCTGCCCTTGCCCTTGATTTTGCCCTTGCCCTTGCCTTTGCTTTTGCCCTTGATCCTTGCCGTTGTCTCCGTCACCCCCGACCCTCCCCTCCACTCGCAGCCGTCACGCGGGCGAGGGCGCCCGCGCTACATTCCTCCCCCTGGCACCAAAGTGGTCTATGCAGACTTACTCGACACTGTTAGATAATGATCCCGACCGAGGGGGGTCATGGGGATAATTATGCCCGTGACCCTTTTTCGTTGGCAGGATTGAAAATTCCGGTTTTCTCGGGACCCCAAATGCACTCATTAGGGTTGAGTGGAATATCGTCTTAGCCGAGGGCAAGCGTTGTTGCTATCTGAGCGTCAATCCGAATCGAGGGTGACAAATGCGGATTACCTCCTTTGAAGTCGAGAAGCTATTCGGGATTTTTGATCACACGGTCAAGCTAAACCAAGAAGAGCGCGTCACGATCGTTTACGGTCCCAACGGCTTCGGCAAAACGACGCTCCTGCGGCTAATTCGAGCCTTCTTCTCCGCCGACTTTGAGATATTTGGGTCAACCCCGTTCAAGCGATTCTCCATGCGGCTTGACGACGGGCGCGAAATTCGGATTGAGAAGGCCTCGCCACCTGGAGATAGCCCCGACGTCTCGAGGTGCCTGATTTCAGAATTGATCGGCGAGCAAGTATCCCGCTCGCATCTTGCACCAACGCTGGGGTTACAAGCATCTGTTGCAAGGCAACTCGAGGAAGTGGCTCCTTTCATGCGACCGCTCCGCGATGACAGATGGGAAGACATTCGCGACGGCGAGGTGCTATCGCTGGATGAGTTACGGTCAAGATTCGGTGTACGAGTCGAAAAGACAAATTTGCCAGACTGGCTTGAAGCAGCGACATCGGCAATAGACGTGCGCCTCATCGCGACCCAGCGACTTTCTGAGTCATCAGCCCCCGCCAGCAAGCCAGAGCGCCCACGGATAGGCCGCCGCATCCGTCGGACCAGTAGCGCCGCGATTGTGAACTATGCGGGCCAGCTCTCGGACACAATGCGGGACGCATTTCTAGAGTATGGACGCCGGTCGCAGCAGCTTGATAGGACCTTCGTAGTTAGACTTTTGACGAAGGACTTCTCAAGAAAGAACGAACCTCTGCCCGACAAATCTCTTAAGAGCAGAATCGACAACCTAAACGAAAAACGGAGAAGGCTAAGGGAGGCCGGGCTCTTGACGAGAGACGATCAAGAGCTTCCCCAGCCTCAATACCAGTACCCGTACATCGAGGAAATCCTGTCTGCCTATCTGCAGGATGTGGAAGACAAGCTCAACATTTTTGACAAGCTCCTGGCCAAGATCGAGCTGCTAGCGACAATGACTAAGGACCGTCTGAAATTCAAGGTAATGGTTTTCAGCCAGAATGAGGGTTTTACTTTTAGGACGGCCAGCGGAGAACTGCTTAGCCCAGAGGGCCTCTCTAGTGGGGAGCAGCACATCCTCATTCAGATTTACGACCTGCTCTTCAGCGACAAGCCTGACTCGTTGATCTTAATTGACGAGCCGGAGATTTCGCTCCACGTCGCGTGGCAGCTCTCCTTTCTTGAAGGTCTTCATCAGATTACGAGCCTGGTTCCCCATGACATTGTCCTAGCAACCCACTCGCCCCAAATCATAGGTGAGCGTTGGGATTTGACGGTTGAGCTTCAGGAGCCTCCCAAGGCAGGCGACTCAGAGGGTCTCGCCCAATGAGGGACTTAATAGGCCGCAGCTCAGTTCGAAATACCATCGTCATGATGAGGCAAGTCGAGAGGCAAAAGACCGTCCTTATCGTCGAGGGCGACTCAGACAGCAGGTCGTTCGGAAGATTTGTTCGAACATCCCATTGCCGGATATTTTCCCCGGGATACCCTGGGGGTAAGGAACATGCGCTGGCGCTTTTTGACGACCTGAAGCAGAAAAGATTCCCTGGCGTAGCGGCTCTGGTCGACGCGGACTGCGATCGACTGTGGGGACGGAACCGGGGGGGCATCGACATCTGCTGGACATCAGCCGCGGACAGAGAAGTTATGATCGTCCAGTCTCCAGCCTTCCCAAAGTTTGCAAAGACCCACCTTTTCGTTGGTGACACAGACGCGTTTCGCCTGCAAATACTGAAAGCAGCCTTCCCCCTCGGCTGCATGCGAACGCTAAATCGACGTCAGGGCTGGGGATTAGATTTCAAGCTCCTCGACTACGGTCGGTTCGTCGACGCCGCAAGTGTTGTTTGCGACGAAGCGTCGTGCTGTAAGGAGGTGCTGGCCCGAAACCCGAACGCCCCTGTGTCTGAATCAGATCTGCAGGTCGCCATCGACACCGTCCTGGGCAGAAACCCTAGTCTTCAGGATGCGGTTTGCGGCCACGATGTTACGGCCATCCTGTCGCTTGTGTCGAGGGCCAAGCTGGCCACCTCGCTAACAGCTAGCCAGGTTGAACATGAATTAGACGAATGTTTCGAATTAGCGCACTTCATCCAAACATCAACGTTCGACGAATGGGTGCAATGGGAGCAGAGAAACCTGCCCTACCTCATCAACGCATGAACGGCCCGGCGCCCCGTCCCAACTAGCGCCTTCCCACGTTAGGGTGGGATTCCACGCCACGCGAAGCTTGGGTTTCCCCGGAAGCAGAGCAACGTGAATTGCCAGCCTTGCAGCAGGCACCGAAGTTTTCCTCACATCCGCCCGGTGACAACCATCACAGACCGCCACTCCTACTCCGCGCGAGAATATCGCATGACCTGTAGCAGGGCCGAGGTGTGCCGTCCCCCGGGACGTCCCTCGAAACTGCTCCAGCCCCAGCGGCGAGTCACTCTTTGAAATTTGAAAATGGATTGGGAGCCGGCCAGAATCCGCCATCCCGGCCCAAAATGAGACGAAAAACCGGAAATTCCACCTAAGTCATTGATTCCGGAATACTTTAATTTAAGTCCTTTAGAATCAAAGACCACACGAAAAAATTCCGCTTAACCCCATGATTCCACAAGACCGGGGGGAGGGGGGGTATCAGTATACGGGGCTTAATAGCTTAGTGGTAACTACCGGGACAAAGGCAAAGGCAAAAGCAAAAGCAGCGGGCGAGGGCGCCCGCTCTACATTTGGGTCGTGGAACCGGACTAGTTCTCTCCCGGCATCGGATGCGCCGCCTGGTCCGCATTCGGAACCAGTTGCTGATACGTGGCTCGCGGCACCTGCGAATCCCAGTAGCCTGCCGTCTTCGCAAATCCAACGATGCCGAAGAAGAGCGCCGCGATCCCTGCCGCCATGGCCCACGCCGGCAGTTTCGTTGGCTGCGGCGCGAGCGCCGGAATTCTCTGTCGCGACAAGCTGGGCAGCGACAGGCTGAGCGTATCTTTTGCGGGACACACCGCCACGCATTTCAGGCAGCCCGTGCATTCCGCCGATTGGATCGTCACCAGTTTGTCGACGGGCAGCGCCGAAGGACACGCCTTGGCGCATTTCGCGCAATCGATACAGGTCTCCGGATTGCGCCGAATGCGCGCCGGGCTGAAAAGCGACGTGATCCCCAGCAGCGCGCCGTAAGGACACAGGTAGCGGCACCAGAAGTTCTGGATGAACAAAGACGCAACCGCCAGCACTCCGAGCGTAATTGCGCCCGCCTCGCCGATGTGGCGGAAAAAGTTCAGCATCTTCACGTCGGCAATCACGCCGTAAGGGCTGTTCATGAACGCGGCGAGTTCGTCCGCTGCCATCGAAGTGACGGCCCACACGAAGAAGCCAAGCAGCAGATACTTCAGCCCGCGCAGTCCAAGGTCGAGCCAGCGCGGCACGTTCTGAAGAAAGTTGCGGCGAAAGATTTTTTGTCCGGCGCGCCACAGGTATTCCGAGATCGTTCCGACCGGACACAGCCAGCTGCAAAATGCCTTGCGGAACAAGAACGACATGGCCAGAAACGAGATCAGCAAAAACATTCCGGCAGGATGAAGCGCGGGAACATGATGCGTCAGCACGAGGTAGCGCAGGTTCATCAGGCCAGCGATCGGCAGCCAGCCCTCGACTCCAGCCGGACGTTGCAGGGAGGTCGCCGTACCGCCCGGCTCAAATTGACGAACCCAGAAATAAAAAATGCTGCCGATCCAGATATTGAGCAGCAGAAATGCGACCTGAAAGCTGCGGCGCATGATCTGCGAGTAGTCGCGATCGGTGCGGCGGACCAGTTTCTTTTTTGCTTTGGCAGCCGGTCTTGTGTGCGGCTCAACCGTGACCGGAAACGGAATTGATTCTGAATGAATCTCGCTATGAACTTGCGTTGCCATGAAGCCATCCTTACTTTCTCAGCGTAGATGGCCGATTACCCGCAGGCTATGACCTTTGTCACGGACTCCCGACCTTTCTTCTCCACTCGCCGCGCGCGGCCAACCCGTGATACATCTTGTATTTGGGCCTCGAAACCGCAATCTTCCTCTTTTTTGCCGGCGCACTTGGTGGCGCGCTCAACGCCGTCGCCGGCGGCGGAAGCTTCATCGCTTTCCCGGCGCTGCTGTTTACCGGAGTCGCTCCCATCGCGGCCAATGCCACCAATACCGTAGCGCTCTGGGTAGGAGTGACGGCCAGCACCGGCGCCTATCGCAAGCACCTCGACATTTCGCGGCGCGTCATGATTCCGCTCACCGTCACCAGCCTGATCGGAGGAATCGGCGGCGCGTATCTTTTGCTCCACACGCCGGCGCAGACCTTCCTGCACGTTTTGCCCTGGCTCATGCTGGGAGCCACGCTTCTGTTTATGTTCGGCGGCCGCTTGGCCCGCGGTTCCCGCGGCTCCATTGCCCATGATGCTTCAATCTCGGCTCTGGCCGTCGCGTCGCTTTTTGAACTGATTGTTGCGGTCTATGGAGGCTACTTCGGCGGCGGAGTTGGGATTCTGAATCTTGCGATGCTGGCCGCGCTCGGCATGACCGACATTCATGCCATGAATGCCTTGAAGGTCGTGCTTGGGGGCATCATCAACGGCATCGCGGTTGTCACTTTCATCGTGGCTGGCGCGGTGGTCTGGAAGCAAGGCAGTGTGATGATTGTGGGCGCGCTCATTGGGGGATACCTCGGTGCCCACTACGCCCAAAAACTTCCCCCGGCTTGGATCCGCGGCTTTGTCATCCTGGTCGGAACAGCGATGACGGCGTACTTTTTCTGGAAGGGCTATCACTGAATGAAGAACCGGGCGTTCTCGCCCGGCTTGGACGGGGCCGAGCCCCATCCCCACACGATCATCGAATCTGCCTACTGCTCAGGCACCGAGACGTGCTCGTGCACGATCAGCCACTTTCCATCCTGCTTCTCGAAAACCGCCGTCCAGCGAAATGTCGACATCTCGCGCTTGCCTGACTTCTGTGTCATGTCGGAAGCCACCGTGGCGGTGATCCAGCAGGCATCGCCGCTCTTGTGGATCTGCGCATCGTCATTCACCGTGAAGCGGGCAGCCTTGTATTCGCCGAGCTCCTTGCTCACCGTGGACTGGTATTCGTCCCAGCTGCCGTATTTGAGCGGCGCCGTGTCGAAAAACACGTGCGGACCTTGCGCGTAGTACTGCTTCTGCCCCGTCGCATCGAGGGTCGCCCAGCCATCCCAAATCTTCTGCAGGTAGGCCTTATCGACCGCTCCGCCGCCAGCGGCGGGTTTCTTGGTCTTCTGACCAAAGCCAGAGATCGTCATGCACAAAACCAACGCCAGCACAGCCATTCGTTTCATCATTCGTCTCCTCCATCTAACGGCGGAGCATTGTCGCATGCCGGGGCGCGGCTGCGCCAATCCGCGAGGGAGGAGACGGGGCAAGCCCCGTCTCTACAAGCGTCCTTGGGAACCGACTCCGGGGGGCTGACTTTCGTAATCTGCCCTGTTACCGCCCGCTGATGCAGAATTGATGGAGAATGCCGTCCACCGCTATCACGCAGAAAGGACAACGGGGCTCGCGCGTCAAGCTCGGCGGCTCCATCCTGGCGCTGGTGCTGCTCGAAAACGGGCGGCAGATTCGCGGCCGCATGAGCCAGCTCTCCATTAACGGCGGGCTGATCTCGCTGGAAAACCCGCTCGACGAGGGCATCCGGGTGACGGTGCTGTTCCACCTCGGCAACACCAGCATCCGCAGCCGCGCGCAAATGTTGTTTCCCATGTGGGCCACCAAGGGATGCCTGCAGCCTTTCCGGTTTCTGGAATTCCCCGAGGCCTGCCTCGCCAGCCTGAACCGGGAATTAGCCAAGCTGGTCAGCGCCGGAGCGCCTCAGGAAGAAGAAGAGGCCGAGTAAGGCTCGATTTCAGCAACAATTTCAAGAATTGATGTCCGAGCCGTCGGGGGCTGAAGCCCGCATCTTCTTTGACTCTGATTGGCACGGCTGAAGCCGTGCCCTTCCCAGAACCATTTGCACAACGAGATCTTCGATCTACTTTCCTGCCGCCGCCAATATCTGCTCCAACGAATAGTTCTGCAGCTCTCCGATGCGCTCGAGCGTGATATCCGGTTTCGGATACTGCGCCACCTGCGCCGCATCCAGCGCGTAGTGTCCCTGGCGCGGAAACACGGTCGTTACGCGCACGCCCCAGTGCTTTTTGATGGCTGTTAGAATCCGCACCTTGTCGTCGACCATCACGTAGTGGTTGGCCGGATACTTCGCCTCCGCATCGTCCAGTTCCAGTTCTTTGTGGATGTAGATGAGGACGTGGCCTTGGAAAATTTCATACAGACCCGAGCGGTCCACTTTTCGCGGCTGGAAGACTACGTCGCCGTCGCTCAAGATTACCGGCTGCCCCAACCGCCGCGCATGCTCCACCGCATCCAACGACTCCGGAAACAGACGGTTGGCGAAGGGATAGTTGATCATGAAGTGCGAAACGGCCAAGAGCTTGGGATCGCGCGGCCGCTCGATGCGATAACGCTGCAGCGCGCCCAAATAATCCGCGTACCCGAGTTCGCTGCGCAGCTGTTCGAAGATTTCCCAATAGCGCTCGGCGCTGGTCTCGCCGACTTTGATTACCAGGTGACGCTTCAGATCGTCCGCCACGCGATCGTTGTCGACGAGCGTATTGTCCACATCGAAAAAAAACACGGTGCTCGGGTTGGCGGCAGCGCGGTTCACGGGATCTCCTGAGTCGAAGGTGGTCCTATCATGCCAGAAATCGACCTCGACGTCGCAGCTCGGCGCACCCGCAATTTCCGCCCTTCCAGTACACTAGATCTATTGCGACAGCAGGAAATTTGCGCCCCCGACGAGGGGCTTGTAGAGTTCCCGTCTCTTGTAGTACAAAGGCGACGGTTAACGATTAATCAATCATCCCGAGGCTGAGTGTTGTGACTCTGCCTCACACACTAGGCGAATCCTGTTTCGCCCCTCAAGGAGCCGCTTTTCGTGGAACACATTGATCCAGCAGTCATCAGTCGCTTCGACACCCGCTCCAGCCGGCCATGTGAATTCTGCCGGGAGTTCGACCCGCAATTCCCGCAACGACGCCCCGCCGATCAGATGGTGGCCAGCAGCCGCAAGGCCATTGCTTCCTCTCATTTGACCGAGGACGGCTACGTTCGCCATCGCATGCTGGAACTGCGGCGGATCACTTCTCGCGCGCCACTTACTGCGGCATAGGGGCGGATGTCTCCTGTCGCACAAATTTTTCACGCAACTTTCGCTACGGCCGGGAGTTCTAATTAGGTAGGCCCCAAATTGGTGTACCCTATGCGGGGGAGGCTTCCCATGCTGGCCGGTGTGCGATCCTGTTTCCTGCTTTCCTTCTTGTTAGTCATCCTCATAGCAGCGTGTTTGCCAGTCCAAGCTCAGGTGAATGGCGTACCAGCCTCGGTCACTTCCTTCGGTTTCGGCGGGCACAACAACCCGACTCCCGGTGTCCGCGCCAGCGTGACGTCTCTCGGGCCAAACGGTTTCGGCAACAACTGGCCGATATTCGGGAATTGCTGCGCCAACTTTTTCATGCCGGCGAATCCGAATCCGCCGCTATTTTCCGGACGCCGTCACCACCGTCGCGGAGATCACGGCAATTTCCCCGTGGGCGTCAGTGAACCTGCCTATGTCCCATATGCAGTTCCGTATGGCGTTCCTTACGCTGTCGAAACCGACGATGACTCGCCTGATACCGACTACGTTCGCGCCCCTGGCCCGCGGAAACCGGCTCCTCCCGACAAAGACGCCGTAGACCGCGATTTGGATCCGAAAGTGGACGCTTCCGTCAAACCAGTTCCGGCCGAACCAGAAGAGCCTGTGGCTGCCCAGCCCTCGACCGTGCTGGTTTTCAAAGATGGCCACCAGTCGGACGTGCTGAATTACGCCATCGTGGGCGATACGCTTTTTGACTTCGGCGACGGACGCACCAAGAAAATCCTCCTCGCCGACCTTGACCTTCCCGCCACCCGCAAAGTCAACGACGACCGCGGCGTGGACTTCCAGGTTCCGGCCAGCGGCGCCAAAGGGCAATAAACCCTTCACCACAGGGGGCACAGGGGAACACGGGGGGAGCCTCGATTTCCTCCGTGTTCCCCTGTGCCCTCTGTGGTTATGCTTTTGGTTTCCGCTTGACACGCTCGTGCCGGCACATGGATACTTATGCATTAGATTGCATTTTTATTCATGTCAAAAACAGCCCGCCACAAAGCGATCCTCGACCTGCTCGACGAAGGTCCCGTCGAAAGCCAGGACACGCTCCAGCACCAACTGGAGCGCAGGGGTTTCGACGTTGGACAAGCGACGCTCTCCCGCGACATCCACGAACTGAAGCTGGTCAAAGGCCCTGACGGTTACCGGCGCGCCGGCGAGAGCCTGGGCGCGGACAGCGTTTTGCCCTCGGTGATGCACCTGGCTCGCCAGTTTGTGATTGAAATCCGCCAGGCGCAGAACCTGCTGGTGGTGAAAACCACTGTCGGCAGCGCGCAACCGGTCGCCGCCGCACTCGATGCCTCGCACTGGCCGGAGGTCGTCGGCACACTCGCCGGCGACGATACCGTGCTGGTCATCGCCACCGACAAGAAGAAAGCGCAGGCGCTCGCCCGAAGAATCCGCGAGCTGTCGTAGAAATCAGGTGTCAGGTCTTAGGTCGCAGGTGTCAGGAAAATCAACTTCTGAGACCTGAGACCCGACACTTTAATGGAGTGTTAGGAAACAAAAATGAGAAACGATCCCATGGCAGTGATGAACCCGCCAATCATAAAGACGAAGACGAACCCGCCGGGCCTGCTCGCGGACCCGGTCGCGCCACGCGATCTCATTTCCATCCACGATCTAAGCCCCGCCGAAGTCCTCTCGCTCTTTAATCTCACCTCCATGCTCAAGCAGCGGCCGGCGGAGTTCCGCGGCCTTCTCGCCGGCAAGCAAATGGTGATGTTCTTCGAGAAGCCCTCGCTGCGCACGCGGCTGACCTTCGAAGCTGGCATGGACAGCCTGGGTGGAAGCACATTCTTCGTGGACCAGACGGCCAGCCGGCTGAACGCCCGCGAATCGCTTTACGACATCGCCCACAACCTCGAACGCTGGATCGACATCATCGTGCTCCGCACCTTCAGCCATGCGGTGGTCGAAGAGATGGCGACCTACGCCGGCGTTCCAGTGATCAACGCCCTCAGCGAACTCGAACATCCCTGCCAGGCGCTCGCCGACTTCTTTACCCTGCAGGAACATTTCGGCGATCTCAAGAAGGTCCACCTCGCCTACGTTGGCGATGGCAACAACATGGCGCACTCGCTCCTGTTGGCGGGAGCTTCCGTCGGCGCGAAAGTTTCCATAGCGACTCCGGAGCGCTACGGACTGAATCCCGTTATCGTGACGATGGCGAAAGCGATTGCGGAAGAAACCAAGGCTTCGCTGCGTATCCTGAACGACCCGCGCAAGGCCGTTGCCGGAGCCGACGCCGTCTATACCGACGCCTGGGCCAGCATGGGACACGAACACGAAGCAGAAGCACGCGCCGCCATCTTCGCCCCCTACCAGGTGAACGCCGCGCTCATGCAGTTCGCCAAACCCCATGCGCTGTTCATGCATTGTCTGCCTGCGCACCGCGGTTGCGAAGTGACCGACCAGGTCATAGACTCGGTGAATTCGGTCGTGTTCGATCAGGCGGAAAACCGTCTGCACATTCAGAAGGCCATTCTCGTGTGGCTGTTGGGCAGCGGCGTGGGCCGCTTCCCCGCAAGGAGCGCGCATGCCCATGCCTAAAACCAAGACGTCAGAGAAAATTGTCCTTGCCTACTCCGGCGGGCTCGACACCTCCATCATCATTCCCTGGCTGAAGGAGAACTACGCCTACGAAGTGATCGCCATGGTCGCCGACGTGGGTCAGGGAGATGACGTCGAGGCCGTCGTGGATAAAGCGTACAAGACCGGAGCCAGCAAGGTTGTCGTGGAAGACCTGCGCGAAGAGTTTCTCACCGGCTACGTGTGGCCTGCGCTGAAAGCGGGCGCGGTCTATGAAAACAAGTATTTGCTCGGCACCTCGCTGGCCCGTCCCGTGATCGCGAAACACCAGGTGGAAGTCGCGCTGCGCGAAGGCGCGTCAGCAGTCAGCCATGGCTGCACCGGCAAAGGCAACGACCAGGTCCGCTTCGAGATGGCCTACCAGGCGCTCGCTCCTGAGCTGAAGGTCGTGGCGCCGTGGCGCGAGTGGGATCTCAAGTCGCGCGAAGATTGTCTCGATTACGCCGAGAAGCGCGGCATATCCGTAACCGCGAGCCGCGAGAAGATTCACAGCCGCGACCGCAATCTCTGGCACATCAGCCACGAGGGCGGAGAACTCGAAGACGCGGGCAACGCACCGTTCGCGAGCACGTGGCAACTGACGAAATCTCCGCAAGAAGCTCCCGATAAAGAAGAGACCGTCGAAATCGGATTTGAAAAAGGCGTGCCCGTTTCGGTGGGCGGCCAAGCTCTCGATCCCGTGTCGCTCGTCGAGCTACTGAACGAAATCGGCGGACGCAACGCGGTCGGACGCATCGACCTGGTCGAGAATCGCTTCGTCGGCATCAAGTCGCGCGGCTGCTATGAGACTCCCGGAGGCACGCTGCTACTCGCCGCTCACGGTGAACTGGAAGCCCTCTGTCTGGATCGCGATTTACTGCACTTCAAGCAGCACCTCGCACTCAAATATGCCGAACTCGTGTACTTCGGCCTGTGGTTCACCCCGCTGCGTGAAGCTCTCGATGCCTTCGTCGAAACCACGCAACAGAATCTGACCGGCACGGTCTCGCTGTCGCTCTACAAAGGCAACGTCAGTGTGGTCAGCCGCAAGTCCGATTTCTCGCTGTATCGCACCGATCTCTCCTCATTCACCATGGACGCAAGCTATGATCAGAAAGACGCGGAAGGCTTCATCCGCATTCTGGGATTGCCCTCGCGTTGCCGCGCCCAGACGCAACCGGGTCGCTCTGCCGAGGGCACCTTGCATGAATTGTCGCAGTGAGATTCGTATCAGGGCACGCCTTCAGGCGCTGGGTTGTGGATGCAAAACTAGCGAGCCCCTAAAGGGGCATTACGATTTGAAGAGTTTTCGGCATCGCTGAAGCGATGCCCTGATACGAACCCCTACATGAACCGGTACTGAGCCTTACGGTTTCACAGGCTGGCGGAGGTTTCACAATGAAGATGTGGTCCGGCCGCTTCCGGCAGCCGCTCGACCCCGCATTTGAAAAATGGCAGCGGTCTTTTCCCTACGACCAACGGCTGCTGCCCTTCGAATTGGCCGCCAGCCGCGCCCACGCTAACGCGCTCGAACACGCCGGAGTGCTTTCCTCCGAAGAACTCTCCGAAATCGTGAAAGCGCTAGGAGAAATTGGTCGCCGCGCTGAGTCCTCGCCCGAGTTTCTCGACGACCCTGAAGCCGAAGACGTCCACCACTTCGTAGAAAAGCAACTCGCCGCGTTGATCGGCCCCACCGGCTACAAACTGCATACCGGCCGCAGCCGCAATGAACAGATCGCAACGGACCTTCGCCTCTTCGTGCGCGAAAGCATCGACACGCTGCAAAACCTGATTGCCGATTGGGCCGAGGCGATTCTCGCCAGAGCCGAAACTGCGGGCAGCGCATCTTCTCCGTTAGCTATGCCGGCCTACACGCACCTGCAGCCGGCAGAACCCGTCCTGGTAGCGCATTGGCTGCTGGCGTACGTAGAAATGTTCCTCCGCGATGCCGCGCGCCTTGCCGACTGCCGCAAGCGCGCGAACCTTTGCCCCCTGGGATCAGGCGCGGTGGCCGGCGCAACGCTCACCCTTAATCGTCAAGCTATGGCGGAGGAATTGAGGTTTGATGGACCGACGGCGAACAGCATCGACGCTACCAGCGACCGCGACTTCGCCATTGAATTCGTCGACGCGCTCTCGTTGCTTTCCCTCCACCTAAGCCGGTGGGCCGAAGAGATGATCCTGTTCTCGACGCCCGCCTACGGATTCGTCGAGTTGCCCGAGCCCTACTCGACCGGCAGCAGCGCCATGCCGCAGAAAAAGAATCCCGACTTGCTGGAGCTGGTTCGAGGCAAAGCGGCGCGGGTTATGGGATGCGCCACCGCGCTGCAAACTCTGGTGAAAGGCCTGCCTCTCGCCTACAACAAGGACATGCAGGAAACGCAGGAGCCGTTGTTCGACGCCTCCGACACAGTCGTCGGCATGTTGCCGCTGGTGGCCGGATTCATGAACACGGTCGAATTCAACGACGCCAGGATGAATCAGGCCGCGCAATCGGGCTTCATGAATGCCTGGGCTGCCGCCGCCTATCTCGTCGAACGCGGAGTGCCCTCGCGCCTCGCCCACGAAGCGGTCGGCAAGGCCGTGCAGCTCGCCGTGGAACGCGGCTGCGATTTACAGAAACTGCCTCTCGCCGACCTGCAAGCGATCCACACCAGCTTTGACGCTGCCTTCCACTCCTGCCTGGGCCTTCCCGCCGTGCTCGCATTACACGATGTACCCGGCGGTACCGCGCCCCGTCACGTCAAACGCGCGCTGCAGAATGCTCGCGGCCGCGTCGCCTCGCTGCGTTCGCAGGAGCCGCTCGCCACCCGCTAGTACCGGCTTTGTGTCAGGGTTTGGTTTCGTATCAGGGTATCGCTGTAGCGATACCGCAAATCCTTCGAAACCAAATGCCCCTTTTAGGGGCTGGCGACTATCGCGACACAAGCTACATCTGCAAGAAGAATGGATGCGGAGCAAACGTGTCGGGCAACTCCAGTTCAATTCTCACCAAGTCCTTGGGATGATAGGCGTACTCCTGACCGCAGTCATCACAACGGACGTGGATCAGGTCATCTAACGCTGGGGGAGGCATGATCGCATCGGTTTCGCCCAGCGGAATCTTGTGTCCAAAAAAGAGGTTTTGTCGCTTGTGAAACTTCTGGTTCTTGCAGACAACTACCCACACATACTGGCTGTCGAAACTCATCCATGCCCTCCGAGGCCCCAAGAACAATGGAAAGGCTTGTTTCTATTGTCTTGTGCCGGGCGCGGTTCGAGTTGTCAAGAATTTGTAAAAGGCGGTTAAGTCCTCCTAACCGCCCGATAACACGAAGTTCACCACGACTTCGGTCTCCACCTCGACCGGCTCGTTGTTCAGCAGGTAAGGGCGGTAGCGCCATTGCCTTACGGCCTCCACGGCGGCTCCGGCCAACATCGGGTGTCCACGAACCACGACCAGATTCTCGATCGTCCCCGACTTGCTGATGATGGCCCGCAATTCGACCGTTCCCTGAACCCGGGCCTGGCGCGCGAGAGGGGGATATGCTGGCTGCACGCGGTGCACTAGGCTGCCCTCCCCGAGGTTCGACACAATCAAGGGCTTGGGGACGGTTGGGTGCGTTGGGATTACAACCGGAATGTTGCTTCCGAGGCCATAAGGAACGGCATCCCGCGGTCCGTGACCTGATCGAAAATCGATGTCAGGCAAGTTGGGAGCTGGCGGACCTAGTTTCGAATCGTCGATGTCGACGGCGTGCGGCGGAATGGTTCGGGGCATAATGATCTGCCCCCGCAACAAGTTGCTGACCGTAGCGGCGGTAAAGTGCCGGTGCGTCACGGGCTCCGGCGCGGGTTCGGTTGGTGTGAATGTCGTGGGGGCAGAGATCTGCAGCCAACGGACCTGCGGGGGGCGCTCAACCCAGAGCATTGAGACCGCAATCAGCAAACTCAGGCTAAAGGTTTGAATGGTGAACGACGCAAGCGTAGCACGTCCCCGACGGGCAGACTGGTCCCAGTTGCTTTCCAGTGTGCTGAACATATCGTGTGTCCTCCGCAACGGGCCCGTTACCCCTACAGACACCTGCGGCCGGCAATTTGATCCTGTGGAGGGACGGGTGCCTCACCCGTCAAAAAAAAGACCGCGTTTGCACGCGGTCTTCGTAAACAAGTTGGAACTGAAACTACCCGAACGGGTGTCGCTACTGCTTCGGCGGAGTGCTTGCCGGAGGCTTGGTCGCGGGCGCAGCAGGTTTCGTGCCCGGTGTGGTTGTCGGCCTTACGGGCTTGGTGGCCGTGCTGCCCGCGGGGGGCGCCGGCACGCCGGATTGCACGTTGTAGGCTTCGACGATCGGCTGCGTGATGTCCACGGCCGGCCCGTACCAGATCACCGGACCGCGCGGCCACTGTTGTGACGTATCCAGGATCATGCCATAGCCGTTTTCGCTGGAATACTTCACGATAAGCGGAGCCATTTTGGTGAGGACTTTATTGCCGATCTCGCCCTGCTGGTTCTGGAAGTCTTCCTGTGCATCCTGGGTAGCGCGATCGAAGCTCTTCTGCTTGACCTCGATCTGCTTCACCAGCTTATCGCGGGATTCTTCATTCAACTTGTCCTGCTGGGCGCTGAGCTGTTTCTTGAGGCTGTCGATTTCGTCGGCCAAGCCCTTCAGCTCATTCTGCTTCGGTTCAAACTTCTTGGCGAGCGCATCGAAATCGCGCCGGCCTTCGTTGGAGGCAAAAATCGCCTGTTCGATGTTGATGGTGCCAACCTTGGTGCCCGTAGCCTTGGCCGCCAATGCGGCAGCGGCGGAGGGAGCGTTCGGAGCGGCAGCACCCGCGGGAGCGCCGGCCGCGGGGTCGGTTTGGGCAAACGCAAATAGAGAAAGGCCGAACACTACGGCCACGGTGACGCGGGTAAGCTTGCTAATCATTAGGATCCTTTGAACTCCTTCGAATTTTTCGGAAAATGCTGGAAGCTTCCAGCTCGCTGGGCTCAACGAAATTGATCGCAACCCGAGCCTATCAGTCGTCAGACCTGAAACCGGCGCAGCGGGCGCGCATAGCGCGTACGACGCCCGGGTCTCTTCACGCAGAAACCGCAAGCGTGGTGATCAGGGTGTGGACGCTCTGCATTATACGGAGCGTACCGGAACAGCGTCAAACGGGTCTCGCTGATCTTACTTCGTTCGATGCGGCCAACCGGGCAGATGTCAGCTCAGCTCTCAGACGCTACACGCCGCGGATGCGCTGGAAACGAACTACTGAAGGGGGCGAGCCCGGAGGGGCGGCTCTCTCCGGCCGCCTCGCCGGAAAGGGACCTCGCGTCCCGGACTCACTTCAGCCCGAGCGCCTTCAAAACCCCGTCATCCGCCACCGCCTTCCCGTCTTTCTTCGTGACCACGCCAAACGATCCCGAGTAGTCCCACATTGCCCAGCCAATCCCATTGTGCTCGAGCGCCGTTCGCACATCGTGGAGCCACGCCGCCCGGTCCTGCGGGTCGGAATACTCCCGATACACGCCAAACTCGTTGCACACCAGCCGAACACCACGCCGCCGCGCCCACGCCGCCGCCTGCTTCATTTCGGATTCCATGCGAGCCGCGTCCCAGTGATCGCGCCCGTAGCGGATCACCTGCAACCGGTCCACTTCGTTCGGCACCAGCGCCGCCACGCGCTCGGCCGACTCCGGACTCGACGGATACCTCAGGCCGCGCAGGAAGTGCCAGTAATACGCGCTCCAGGTCGCGCCCTGATGCGTGAAGATGTGGGGTTCATAAAAGTGAAAGTTGTAAATGACATTCGGATCGTGCAGCGGCTCCTGAAAAACCAGGTCATCGTCATCCGACCAGCGCGCCCCCGCAACGATGATGGTGTGGGCCGGTGCGCCCTCCCGGATCGCGGCTGCCAGCTTCACTTGCACACCCAGCCACCGGTAGGGGTCGGAAAACTCCGGCTCGTTCATGATTTCCAGGTACACGCGATCCGCATCCCAGGTCGAGTAATGGGCGGCCAGTGCCCGCCAGAAGTCGGCGAAGCGCTCGACAAAGTCATCCTCCTTCGCGAGGCGCGACTTGAAATCGCTGTCCGGATGCAGGTCGATCACCACCGCCAGCCCATGATCGAGAATCATCTTCACCGCCGCATCGAGAGACGTGAGATAGTCCGCCGGAATTGCGTTGGGCTCGCGCGCGTTAAACATGGGCTGTGGATTCACGCTCAACCGAACATGATCGAAGCCCATCGCCTTGATCAACGCAATGTCCTCGGCGGTTGTCCAGGCCTGAAAATGCTCTGGCGTGTAGCCGCGCTTGTCATACACCTGTGCGAACCACTCACTGGCGTTGATTCCCCGTTTCAGTCTTTCGGCCCGCGCAAAAGCCGGCGGAGCTTTGGCACCACCCGTCTGGGCCGCCGCGCAGCAAGCCGGCAGAACAGTACACAAGACTAATGCCATCTGTAATGTCAGGCGATCCATCTTTACTCGACATATTTTCATCGCACCCATACCCGGCAATCCCTTTCGCATTGATACACTGAATGCCACAGACTAGCTCATGCTTCCCTGCCAGCGCCATCTCTTCGATATTCCCGACGACGTCGCCTACCTCAACTGCGCCTACATGTCGCCCCTCATGAAGCCGGCACTGGAAGCCGGAATTGCTGGGCTTGCCCGCAAAACGCACCCGTGGGAGATCACGCCCGACAAATTCTTTACGGGCTCTGACGAGTTCCGCACGACCGCCGGCCAGTTGCTCGACTGCTCAGCCGACTGCATCGCCATTGTTCCGTCGGCCAGCTACGGCGTCTCTGCGGCCGCGCGAAATGTGCCGGTCAAGAAGGGCCAGAGCATTCTCGTGCTCGCCGAGCAGTTCCCGTCCAACTACTTTCCGTGGCAGCGTCTGGCCGAGGAGCATGGCGCGTGGCTGAAGGTCGTTCCGTGGCCGGAAGACCATGACTGGACGGCCGCCGTACTAAATTCCCTAACCGCCGATGTGGCCGTCGCCGCGCTCCCGCACGTGCAGTGGACGAGCGGCGGGAAACTCGATCTCGTCCGCATTGGCGATGCTTGCCGCAAGCTCGGAGCCGCGCTCGTACTCGACCTCACCCAGTCGCTCGGCGCACTGCCTTTCAGCGTACGCGATGTGCAGCCCGATTTTGCCGTCGCTGCCAGCTACAAATGGCTGCTCGGGCCTTATTCCATTGGGGTTCTCTATGTCGCTCCAAAATGGCAGGGTGGAGTGCCGTTGGAAGAGAACTGGATTCAGCGCGCCAACGCTCGTGATTTCTCGAGCCTCATTCTGTACACCGAAAATTACGATGAAGGCGCCCGGCGATTTGACATGGGCGAGCGCTCCAACTTCGCGCTCTTGCCTGCCGCAGTGCGCGCCATGAAGCAATTATTGGAATGGAAGGTAGCGCAGATCTCGGAGACGGCAGGCGCGCTCAACCGCGAACTCGCGAACGCCACGGCGGAACTCGGATTCTCGTCTCCGCCCGACCATCTACGCGCGCCTCATTACCTCTGCCTGCGAAGAAAAACCGGCATCCCGCGTGAACTCCCCGAACTCCTTGCGGGCGAGAAAGTCTTCGTCAGCGTGCGCGGAAATTCGGTTCGCGTAGCCCCACATGTGTATAACTCGGCGACCGATGCCGAGCGTCTGGTCTCCTGTCTAAGGCGGACCGCCCGCCTCGCCGGCTAGAGCGAATCCCCACCAGTGAAATCAGCGGACCTTCGGCGAGCCGAGAGCGCCAGATGACCAAAGGCGTTGGTCGCGCAGACAAGACCTTCGGCAGCTGTCCGGGGGCGCCCAGCCTCGCTAGAGTGGTCCAATCCGGCCTCAACTGCGCGGTACCAGGAGGACCATCCTGCAATGAACCTGCTGCAATGGTTCAACCAGCACGCCATCTCGTTTACCCTGATTCTGGCCTACATTCCACTGATCGCGACCGTGGTGACGACGGTTGTCAGCCTCATCCTGGCACGCGCCACGCTGCGCTACACGGCGTCCAGCGATCGAAGCCTGGCGCTCGCGCGTGAGCAGTTCGAACGGGAATGGGCGCCGGAGTTGCACATCAAGCTGGAGCGTTTGTCCGCTCGCGAAGCAAAGCTTTATGCCACAAATCTCGCGAAAATCTCTGTCCTGATGCAGATGGTGCAGTTGCGCAAGCTGTCAATGGCCGTCCCGTCCTTGCGATGCTTCCTCAACGAACCGCTGGTCGGCGGCACCACGTGGAGCGACGATCTCGGGAAACGCTTTTTTGCCTGCACCGGCGAGGACTACGAAGGCCAGGTCGCCGTCTCCATAACTTTTTATGCCGCCGGCCGCATGTACCGTACCGACTGGTTCCGCTTTCAGGTCCAGGTCCGCAATAACCAGCTTCTGAAGCTCGATCCCGTCAACATTTCCGCGCGCCGTGTGCGCGTTCTCCAGAACAAGAACGGCACGGGAATTACTCCCCGCGAGCTCGTGAGGGATGTGGTCGCAGATACCACCAAGAAGGATGAAGAGGTGGCGACACCGGTCATCGGCTCAAGGGAACGATGAAAGGACGAGGGAAAGCCAATCGTATTTCGCAGGAGGATGTGGAATAGACAAACTCATCGGCTCCACTGCCTGCTAAGACCTGAGACCTAACACCTGAGACCTGCTACTTGAGTGCCGCGGCCCGCCGCTGCGCCAACGATGCCGCTTCGGTGGAGGGATTCTCTTTCTGTACCTGCTCGTAAAGCTTCTTCGCCTCGTCCGGATTCTGTCGCGACTCATAGAAGGACGCAAGCTCCAGCTGTGCAGTCGCCTTGCTGACGACGAGCGTAGGCTTGTCGATCAATTTCTTGTAGAGATCCACCGCCTGCGTGTCCTTATTTTCTTCGCGATAAAGATTAGCCAGCGCGAATTTGCCTAATGCGGCAAGATCGGAGTTCGAAGAGTTGGCCGCCCCTTGCAGATTGCGCTCCGCAGTCGCGTTATCGCGCAGCTGTTCCGAAGTCAGTCCCACGAAATAGCGCGCCATGTCAGCGGTGCGAGTGCGCGGATACTTGTCGACGATGTCCTGAAACTGTTTGCGCGCGGCAGTGGCCCGCTCTTGCGGCGATGCGAAGCTGTCGAACCCGGGTTGCGCCGGCACGCCCGCCGGACGCACCGGCGTCTCAAAGGTGCGGACCGCGGTGGAAAGCTCGGCGCTCGCCTTTTCGTCCTGCTGATTGACGTAGTACCACCCGCCAAACGCGATCGCGGCAATGACGACGACCGCGATCGCAACGGCAATGAGTTTTGCCTGGTGTTCCACGGTCCAGTGAGCGGCATTCCCCGCTGCCTCGAACGTGACCTTGCTGAAGCGGTCCTGTTTCAGTTGATGCCGGGTCTCTGCGCGCACGGGCTTCCTTCTTCGCTTAAGGGTAGGATGACAATTATTCAGTTTAACAGGCCGATTTCCAGAGCGTCAAAGCGCCGGGCCCTACCTGCGCCGGGCCTACCAGCCGTACATCTCTTCGTGGATACGTTTTCGAGTCACTTGCGCTTCCAGTCGGCGAAGTAGGAGCCGCTGAGTTCGTACAGGACCAACTCAGGAGTATTTCGCGACAGCACGGTCCGTCCACCCTGAGGATCCGATTGAAACGTATTCTGCAGGAAGTAGTAAACCTGACCCGCCTGGAGTTCGATTTCGAAGCCGTTCGCGTTGTCGGCTTGGGAGACGAGGTGGTACTTTCCCGGATCAAGATACGCGAAGCTGTAGGTTCCCGACCTATTGACGGCTATCACGTGATCATTGGCGTGCAGCTTGTATTGTCTTCCTTTTCCGGAATACCGGGCAGCGAGCGGCGGGCAAACGACAACAATGGTCGCCTTGTCGGGCTTCAACTCCGGAAGAGGGTGGTCCACTTTCTTGACTTTCAGGATTTGCTTTGACCGTATGTCCGGGAGTTCCTTTCTCTTGATCTCTTCGCCCTTCTCTTGAAATTCCGCCACGGTGACACGCGAGCCGAACAGACTGGTGGCCTTCGTGATCACCGCCTCCGAGGAGTCCTTCGGCACGTCCAGCAGGATCGGTTCGTTGTGATCGCCGTTCTTGTACTCCAGGTAGAACCAGTAGTCGTGGACGTGCTGGCCCGCGATGAGCGTGCCCGCGATCAAGCCGGGGAAACTGGCGGCAGAGACCACCTGGGCCAGGGCGCCTCCACGCATATGCGAAGTAACCTCGAAGATCACTTTCGCGACAGCGTCATAGCTCACATCCAATGTGTCGCCCGCGTCGCTCTTGAAAGTGAGTCTCCGGCCAGCATCATCGAAGGTCAGAACCCCGACCTTGTCGACCAGAACTCGGTCTTCTGGATTCCGGTGACGATGAATCTTCACGTGGGTGAAGGTCGCTGCATCCGTGGCCATGCAGAGTGTTGCGAAGAACACGAAGCTGATCAGAGCGGTCCAACGTCCCATTGGGCTTTCCTTGTTCACTGAAGATGGGCAGTATTCTACTTCAAGCGTCACGGCCCACCGTCGCTTCTGCAAGCTCATTTCGGATCCGTCCGGTAAAGCCAGAATCCCGCCATCTTCTCCTGCAGAACGTGGAAAGGCGCCTCGCGACCTTCGAAAACCGAATCGGCCGCTCCGCTTCCATTCACGGCATCTTCTCGCACCGCGTCTTCGATGAGGTGATGCAACGGCGCAAGCTCGCACACCGGATCCGTCGCGCGGGCATCACCCGTCAGCAGAAAAGCCTGGCAACGGCATCCGCCAAAATCTTCTATGCGGCGGTCGCAGGAGCGGCAAGGCTCCGGCATCCAGTCTTCACCGCGAAACTTCTGAAATGCTTCCGAGTTCTGCCAGATCCAATCGAGTGTGCGTTCGCGCACGTTGTCAAAGCGCAGGCCCGGGATCACTCCCGCCGCATGACACGGCAACGCGCGACCTGCGGGATCAATCAGCAGCAACTGCCGTCCCCATCCGCCCATGCACGCCTTGGGAAAGCGCGCGTGGTAGTCAGGAACGACCATGTCGATGCGCACTTTGCCGCGCAAACGCTCCTCGGCTGCCGCGACCACGGCCACCGCGCGGTCCAGTTGCGCGCGCGTGGGCAGCAATGCCGACCGGTTCTGCAGCGCCCATCCGTAATACTGCGCATGCGCAATCTCCATCCGATCGGGATGGAGCGCTTCGAGCGCGGCAATCATTTCCTCAAGGTGCTCGATGTTCTGCCGGTGAACGACCAGGTTCGCGGTGAAGGCGATGCGATGCGAGCGGATCCAAGCGGCCAGTTCGAGCTTGTGCGCATGCGCGCGCGCTCCCGCAATCCAGTTCGCCGGGCCCGCGCTCGAATCCTGAAAACTAAGTTGGATGTGGTCGAGACCTGCGTCTACTAACTGCGCCAGTCGCTCGCGCGAAAGGCCGATTCCAGAAGTGATCAGGTTGGTGTACAGGCGAGACTGACGCGCACCCTCGACCAGCGCGGTGAGATCCGGACGCGCTAGCGGCTCGCCTCCGGTGAGGTGAAGATGCAACACCCCAAGCGCGGCCGCCTCGCCGAAAACTCGCAGCCAGTCCGCGGTCGCCAGCTCTTCCTTACGCGAAGTCAGCTCCAGCGGATTCGAGCAGTACACGCAGTGCAGCGGGCAGCGGTGCGTGATCTCGGCAATCAGGGCCAGCGGATTGGAACATTGAGTCATTGAATCATTTAGTCATTGAGTCATTAAGGAATTGAATCGCTGATGCAATAACTAAGTGATCTTCAATGACTCAATGATTCAATGACTAAATGCCTCAATAATCAATGATGCGTTTGGCGTGCAGCTGCTCCAGGAACGTCTGCACATCGCCGCGGATCTTGCCCTTCGGCACCAGGATGAACTGTGTTTCCAGTTTCTGCACAATTTCCGCCAGCGAGAAATGGCCGTCGCACAGTTCGAGAATAATGCGGCCGGTTCCTTCGACGCGGATTGCTCCTTCCGGAAAGAGCACGACCGGAGCCTCGGTGGTTCCGCCCCAGCGGCATCCGGCGGCAAACTTCGGAGTGCTGGCGTCGGTAAGCTCAGCCACGTCTTCCCTCGTCTTTCTTCCCGCCGTCCTCAATCCGAAAAGCGCCCGGCGGCGGCCAGCCCGGCTCGACATAAGCAAAATACAGCGCGTCAAGCTGCGCCCACAGAATGTCACACTTGTCGCGCAATGCCTGGATGGCGCCATCCTGCTCGGCACGGGTGGTGGCGTGGTCGAACACGTACTGGATGGCGAAGGCTGCGTCTTCCGGCGCCTCGGTCAGCCGCGCCTCAAAGTAATCGAGCGCGGAAGCGAGCCAGGGATAGTGTTGGCGCATTCTCTCCATGCGCAGCGCGATCAGGTCGCGCGAAAAAAGTTCGGTCAGCGAGGAGGCAACGCATTCGACAAACGGCCGCGTCCGCACCAGGTTGAGATATTCATTTCCGATAAAGCGCGTGGCCGGGAGAACCTCCCGAGCGCCCATCACCCGCTCACGATCGAGTCCGGTCGCTTCCGCCAGCTTGATCCAGCGCAGGATTCCGCCGTTGCGCTGCTCATCTCCGTCGTGATCCACAATGCGCTTGCGCCAGACGCGGCGGAATGACGGATCGGTGGCGCGCGAAAGAATAATCGCGTCCTTAATCGGAATGATCGACTGGTAGTAATAACGGTTCAGCGCCCACGCCTGCAACTGTCCGCGGCTAAGTTTGCCTTCGTGCATGAGCAGGTGGAAGGGATGCTTGTGGTGATAGCGCTCTTCGCCGACCTGGCGCAGCGCCGCGCGCAATTCCTCGAACGTCAGCTGGGCGGTGTTTCCGGCTACAGTTCCACTTGCCAATTGTCCTCCGCCACTTCCCAGCCGGCTTGGCGCACGGCCTGATGTTCGGGACTCGCCTCGTTCAGAATCGGATTCGTGTTATTGAGATGAATGAACATCTTGCGCCCGACTTTGATATTTTTCAGCAGGCGCAGACTCTCTTCCACCGGAATGTGTCCCATCTGGTGCGCGGTCTCGCCACTGCCCTGAACGCGCCTCAACTCGTCATCACTCCAGAAAGTTCCGTCGAACAAGAGTAAGTCCGTGCGATCGATTTTTGCGAGCAGCGAATCGCTGAGACTGCCGACTGCGGGAACATAAGCGACTCGCCTTCCCGCGGACTCGAAGAACAATGCAGCCGTCGCCTCCTCGTGGCCAAGGTTCGCGGTCTTCGTCTTAACATACTTCGGATAGCGTCCGGACAGGTAGTGAACCTCGCACCGCAGTCCAGAGTCTCTCCCGTCGGCAGCCAACAAAGGAAACGCCACTCCGGAATGCATCACCGTCCAAACCACCTGCGGCTCGACGCGATTCAGCATGCCGAACATGCTGTTCTCTTCGCGCAGAATCCGCAAGATCGAGGAGGACGCATAGACGCGCAGGGGTTGAAGTTCGCGGAGCAGCAGTAATCCTACAACGTGATCAAGATCAGCGCTTCCCAAGACAACGCCAGCAATGGGCGAATCGCGCAATGCGCGAGGGTGAAGTGCAGGGGAGCTTTCGATTTGGAACGCCAAGTCGGGAGACGCTCCGGCCAGAAACCAGGAGGAGCCATCCGCGCTCAGCGCGAGCTGAGCCTGCGTGCGCGCCTTGCCGGAAAAGGTCCCCGCGCGCACGGCAACACAGTTTCCGCAGCCGCAATTCCACTGCGGGAACCTACCCCCGGCCGCAGAACCGAGGATCCGAATGCGCATCGTGCAGGTTTAGAGTTTTGCGCTCACGTAGGAGTTGATTTCGCAGCAGAGAACAACTTCTTCGAAAACCGGAGTGGTCCAGGTCATAACTTTCACCCTATAGATTAGAGATTTCTTTCCCGCCACACCCCATGCGCGGCGTTTGGAGTTAGAGAATGATATCACTGCTCTGGTTGCATTGGTCGGGGAAAGTTGGAAGGCTGCATGGCCCGAAAGGGCCATCTTTCGCCTCCACGGGAGAGTGGGACTCTCCCCGTTTAACTTATTGGAATCATAGGCTTACAGAAAGCCACCCTCCGCGACTTGCGCGGAGGGTGGAGGGGGGTTATTGCGCGTTGATCACCCCGAACACGCCGTTAAGGTTGTTCTTGGGCCCAGCAGTGTAGAAGAGTTGGTTAGTGTTGCCATTGGCAGCGGTGCCGCCGCCAAATTCGATTCCCCAAATCTGGTTAAAGACGAGCTTCTTGCCTGCGGCATTCCTGATCGTTCCAACCAACGCGCCGGTTGTAGGATCGAAACCGTTGATCGTGCCGCTATTGGTGTTGTTGCTGATCAGCAGGGTATTGCTCAGCGGCCCGAAGTTCGAAGGAGCCATGGCAAATCCGAAAGGTTGGTTGAGGGGCTTGCCGTGAATGAGTGTTTTCACGAACGTCCCATCTTCGTTATAGATGTCGATGTATCCGCCAGCCGCCCCGCTTTGCGCAGCGAAAGCCACGTAGAGCTGGCCGCCGATGTCTTGCACGTTCAGCGGAGCGAAACCGGCCGGAAGAGCGGTGTCGGTGAAAGATTTCGCGAACTTGAAAGTCCCGTCGTAGACATCGACCTTATTGTTGGCAAAATCCGCTGCATACACAAAATTGCCGGAGGCCTTGTGCGTAACGGCCAGCCCGGTGTACACGGCGCCCAAAGCGGAGTTATTCACGCCGATCAGTGCGTTGTTCGGCTCGAAGTGGGACCAGCCGCTGATGGTGCCGTCAAGCGTGCAGAAGAGGAAAGCGGACGTCCAAGTCATGATCTTGAATTCCGTCGAGCTGTTATAGACAACGCCAGTGGGCGAGCCGAGTCCAGTGCCGGAAGCGGGCGGGATGGTGACCACCAGACTCTGCTTCACGCCGTTGCCGTCGTAAAGCGTGGACAGGCCCGAACCCTGATCGCCGAGCCAGAACGGAGCGCCGGGTCCATAGTCAAGTCCCCAGGGATTGATGAGCTGTTTATCGCCGTGCTTGCCCGTATTTTTCACGAGCGTCGTCGCCGTGTACTGAGCGAACGCGAGGCTGGATGTAAGGGTCAACACGAGCACAAGCAGTGCGGCGCCTACGAATTTCCGACGGGAAACTAGATGCATAGCAGAACTCTCCTTGAGACGAAACTTGATTGGTGGTTTGGACAAGCGTCTTGCCTGCCTACGCAGGGTTGAGCAGGGAAGAATCTCCGAACCCGCAGCGTGGGGAATGCTAGCCGGGGAACAGGGTCAGTTTGTCAGGGAGACGTCAGTGATTTGTAAAATTCTTGTCACGAACCGTGTGTAGTAGCGGGGCGAAGATACGCGCCCACTTTTATTGTGCGGCTTCCAGCAAGCCCTTCTCGGCTTTTTCCTGGCAGGCGATGCAATGACGAGTCCAAGGTACAGCTTCGAGACGCTTGGCGTTGATCTCTTTGCCGCAGGAAACGCATTCTCCGAAGCTGCCTTCGCGGATGCGGGCGAGAGCGCCATCGACCATGTTGAGTAACTGGCGGTCGTTGTTGCTCTGGCTAAAGAGGAACTCCTTGTTATAGGAGCTGGCAGCGCGATCGGCGACGTCTTGAGTGGCCTCATCGTCGGCGGTTCGCCCGTCCTGCTGGTTGCGGACAACCATGTGGCGCAATTCATTGCGCCGGGTTTCCAGCCTTTTTCTGAACGTCTCTAGTTTCTTCTTATCCATGATTGCTGCCTACTGTGAAGCATAGGTTGCACTTCACAGCGCCTCTTCCAACGTTAGGTACAAACAATTATCGTAAGCGCGGAAGAGAGTAGGCGTCAACTGGAGCAACAGCGCGGTGTGGATCAGTCTCGCGATCGACACAGAAAACCAATGAACCACGAAGGACACGAAGTATCACGAGGTTTTGGTCTTCCGTTCGTGTGACTTCGTGTCCTTGGCGGTTGAGGGTTTGGGGTTCGCACAATCGACCCGCCATCTGACGAAGTCAGCCAAATCTACTGCCTCGGCAAGGCCTCGTTCGAATTCGTCAGCGTGAGGGCCATCACTGCCATGGCCGCGGCATTTTCGCGCAGATCGTGCGGATCGACTTTGTCCAGAGTGTCGGCCGCAGTGTGATGATAGTCGAAATACTTGCGCCCGTCCTGGATGATGCCGATGCCGGGGATGCCGGCTTCTACCAGTGGCTCAATGTCGGAGCCGGGACTGTGTTCCGCCGAGCGAAAAACGGTCGAGCCGACGGGGCGCAGGATATCGTGCAGCGGCTGCAAGGCAGTAAAAGCGGCGGGCGGCATCTTCATATAAAAGCCGAGCGGGTGGCCAGCGCCGGCGTCACTTTCGATGGCGGCAATGTGGTTCGCTAATTCCCCGGCGTGAGTTTTGGCATACGCTTGGTTTCCGCCGCCGCCATTCTCCTCATCCATCCAGGCAATGACGCGCAAAGTGCGGCGCGGCCGAATGTGCAGACGCTGGAGAATCTCGGCGGTGGCCATCGAAATAACAACGCCCGCACCATCGTCAATGGCGCCGCGGCCGAGGTCCCAGGAATCAAGGTGACCCGAGACAACAACGATCTGCTCGGGATGCTCGCTCCCCTTGAGGTCGGCGACCACGTTATAGCCAGTGACGTCGGGCAGTTTTTGCGGCGTGAGCGTGAGGTGCATGCGCACGTGCCCCTGGGCGGCGAGGTGGTCAACGAGTTCGGCATCTTCGGCGGCGAGAGCGGCGGCGGGAATCCCTGCGGGAGCACTATAACCGGTGTGCGGCAGGCGATAGTCGGCTCCCCCGACAGAACGGATGAGGGAGGCAATGCCGCCAAGTTCAGCGACCGCTTTGGCGCCGCGTCCGCGATAGACAACCGCTTCACCGTACGCTTCGAATGCCATGCCCGCGACGGCTTTGCGCTCGTCGTAGGGAACGTTGAAGAGAACAATTTTGCCGGCAACCTTTTCGCGCCCGAGCGCGGTCAACTCGTCGAAGTTGTGGACGACAACGACATCCGCGGTAATTCCTTCGGCGGGCGTAGCCGAGCTACCGCTGATGGTCGCGAGCACGATGCGCTGGGTGGTTTGCGGTGCCTGCCCGGGATATTCGACGAGTTGGGCTTTTTCCTCGCCGCGAATCCAGTGCGAGACCTGCGCGGGCTCAAGATGAACTTCGAGTCCCAGTTTGCGCATCTCGGCGGCCACGTATTCGGCGGCGGCCTGCGCCTGCGGCGATCCGGAGGGCCGCGGACCGATGTTCTCGGTCAAATGCTCAAGCTGATGCCAGGCGTAGTCGCTGGTGAGAGCCGCATCGCGCACGGCCTGCAGCTGGTCACGAAGTTCTTTGGAAAAAGTCGGAGCGGGCGGCGGAGTCTGCGACCATGCGGCGAAGGTGGCGCAGAGCAGCAAGGCGCAGAGGCTAGACAGTGTTTTCAAGTTGCGTTTTTTCATGAATGAAATTCTCGTCATCTTATCTACAGCATCGGGGGACACACTTCAAGCCCGCTTATAAAGTCTCCCCTCGCAGTGCGAACAAATTTGGGCTCGGATTGATTTTGGGGGTTGCGATTTTGGGGTCGCGACTTTGGGTGGCGCAGCGCTTCAGCGCTGCGGTAGCTGCATTGTTCTTGAGTACGGCTTTAGCCGCCGAGGTGACACTTTCTGCGTGCGCGATGCTCCAGCTTTCACGCTCTGCGCAACGTCAGCAAAGTGATTTCCGGCGGAACGCCCAGCCGCACTGGAAACCCGAAGGTTCCAAGCCCGCGATTCACGTAGAGCGCGGCCTTGTGGAACCCGTTTCCGGATGTAGCCTGCCCATTCATTGGCAAGTGATAGAGCCCCGCGACAAACGGCGTGATCAGCCGCGCCGGAGTGACGCTGTGATCGACGATCTCAACCTTCACCTGGCCGCCATGCGTGTGCCCTGCCAAGCTCAGCTCGATACCCAGATCAGCCGCGCGCTGAAATGAATTGGGATTGTGCGAGAGCAACACATTCGGCATGTCGCGACGAACCAGGCTCTCAATCTCACGCAACATCGGTCCCGTACGGTCGCCGCTCACCATGTGGTCGCGCTGGTAGTCGACGGCCAGCAGGTTGAAGCGCGCTCCGTTATGCTCGATCACCGCGGAAGCGGCGCGCAGCAGCCGCATTCCCTTTTCGCGGAACAGCCGTTCCGCATCATCTTCCATTCCCGCATAGATTTCGTGGTTGCCATTGCATCCCCAGACGCCGAGCGGCGCACGCAGCCGGCTCAACTCAGTGATGCAGACGTCCAGCGGGTCGCCTTCGCCCGAGACAAAGTCTCCCGTAACAAAAGAAATGTCGGGATGCAGGTCGTTCGCCATGTCCACGGCGCGCGCAATCTCGAGCGGCGGCATGTAGTCGCCGATGTGTATGTCGCTAAGCTGGGCAATGCGCAGCCCATCCAGCTCCGGAGGAAGATTGGCCACCGGCACATTGACGCGCTCGATGGTGTAGCGCAAGCGCCCCGCGGCAAATCCATAGGTAGCGGCCAGGAATGGAAAGCCTCCGGCAAACGCGGCGGCGTATTGGAAGAAAGTCCGGCGCGAGGGACTGAATCCGCCGGCCACCGCTCCAGAATGAGGCAGAAGCCGGGCCGCGACGTTCGTGACCCACTCGATCGCTCCCACCGACTCGACCGCCAGGAATCCAAAGAACGAAGCGACCAGCCACAAGCGGGAAAACGTGGTGAACGATTTGCCGAGATTGAAGCTGCCCAAGCTGAGCCGCGACACCCCATGCCCCAGCAACGGATCAAGCAGCGTAGCAAGCAGCGCGGCAGCGAGGACGATCAGTCCAGCATGAAGCCCGAAGCGCCAGTTAGCATTCGAGAACGAACCAATCCAAGTCCACGCCCGCATGAACCAGAACCGCTGGACCGCGTAGACCGCCAAAAGAAACAGGGTGAAAAAAAGAACTCGGCTAAGAATCAGGGCATTACTCCGTTAAGAAGCTCTTCCGGTTAGATGCATGGCGGGCTGAAGAAGGCTCGGCGGGGCGAGGGGGAGGCGCATGAAGCGCCCGAAGGCTAGACGTGGCCAGTTTCCGTTCCAACCTCACAGCTTCAACCGCCACTAAAACATTGTCATCTTGAGCGGAGCAGAGACTTCACGAAGTGAAGTCCCTGCGCAGTCGAAAGACCCCTACGTTCTTCTCCGTATCGAGGGTGCGTCAGGGAATTCTCCCCGATCATTGGGATCGGGCGAGTTCGAACCGCGCACCCCCGAGCCTTTCCTTGCTCAGTCGATTACAACCTGCGCACTTTCATGTCGTACCCGGCTAGGAAGTCGTCAAACGCAGCGCGATAGCCATGGTCCAGCACACGGAACCGCTGCACCAATCCATTCGGCAGCTTGTGCTCAACGATGTCGCCTTCTTCCACGGGTACTGAGGCATCGTCAAAAGTGATCGTGCGGCCGTTCACGATTGCATGGTCGATCTGGAATGTTCTTCCATCAGTTTTCACAATGAGGATCGAATCTGTCATTAGTTCGTTGAATTCCATTTTGCTCTCCGAAGGCCCAATAAATTTGTGCTACCAGGCACACTGGACTTCTCATCCCATCTATGGGACCGATCGGGAAAAGGTGTCAAGTGTTCATTGTCAGGCAACCGATCGACTCGGCGGCGGGGCGGGATTATGCCGTTATTGTGGGATTGTCGTGCTTTGAGCGGCAGCGAGCCGGGATCCTTCCCAACTCTCGCGGCTCCAGCCACACGTAGAAAACACCTGCCCACCGCGGACTTTGCCTGCGCCAACCTCCATAAGTAAAGATGACGGGAATAGAGCAACGCCCTTTTAAGGCGTGGGTCTAG
>JAIQFA010000038.1 GCA_020073525.1 Terriglobia bacterium | reverse complement strand
TCCTTCGACTCCGCAGGGACTTCACTTCGTGAAGTTCCTGCTTCGCTCAGGATGACATCTTTGTTGAGAGCTCGCAGGCGCGTTGGACTCTTTACTTGACGGAAACTGCGGAGTTGGTGGAGTCGAAGGACCCCTACTCCCATCAGAGCTTGTCATCCATGGGTACCAATCGCGTGCCAGATCCAGCCAGTGTGGATTGAAGAACTCGATCAGCGCAATTTTTTTCGATCGGCGCCACCCCTTCAGCTGCTTTTCGCGGGCAATGGCCTTCTGAACTTCATCGAAAGATTCGCAGTATAGAAGTCGCTCAACGTAATACTTGTCTGTGAAGCCTTCCATCCGGTGAAATTTGTGCTGAAAAACACGCTTCAGCAAATTGCTGGTAACGCCGATATAGAGGGTTCCCGAGAGACTGCCCATGATGTAGACGCAGTAGGATTTTCTCTCACGCGGCATGGGAGGGAGTAGGGGCCCTTCGACTGCGGTAGCCCTTCGCTTCGTGAAGGGCTACCTACGCTCAGGGTGACAGGGTAAGTGGGCACATGCAGTGATCGGGCTCACTTCGAAATTGTTCGGTTTGTACTAAAGAGCACTCTTGCAGCGACTCAGCTTGCCCGGCAGGTCGGTCGAATGCGTCCATCCCTACGTTAGAATCCGAATTACCTCTAGTGGAACTTAAATATGAAACTGCAACTGCCGCCGGGCTCGTTCCAGGCTTACTTATTCGACTGCGACGGCACGATCGCCGATTCGATGCCACTTCATTTTCTTACGTGGAGGAAGGCTCTGTCAGAATGGAACTGCGAGTTCACTGAAGATCTCTTCTATGCCTGGGGCGGAATGTCAGTGGCCGAGATCATCACTACGCTCAATAAAGAACGCGGACTGAGTATGCCGGTCGCGGATGTGTCCAGCCGCAAAGAGCAGTTGTATTTCGAGAATCTTCCTCAACTCAAGGCCGTGCCCGAGGTGATGGAGCATATTGAAGCTAGTCAGGGGCGAATTCCTTTCGCGGTTGTCTCCGGGAGCACGCGGGATTCGGTGATGGCATCGCTCCAGGCACTGAAGATTCTTGATCGATTCGACACGCTGGTTTGTGCCGGAGACTACCAGAAAAGCAAACCCGATCCCGAGCCATTTCTAATAGCCGCGGAGAGGCTTGGCGTGGCGCCGGAAGGCTGTTTGGTGTTTGAAGATTCGGATATGGGCATACAGGCCGCCACGGCTGCGGGAATGGCCTCGATCAAGATTCTTCAGCCTTGGCAAAGAACGCACTGACGGTAAATTCGTTTGTGCGAGGTCTTCGCTAGCTCGCGAGCGGAATTGCTACGCTCAGGATGACACCTCTTGGGAACTGGTCAGTGACGGCATCTGCTTGTGCCATTCCGTTGCTTGCTCGTAGGCATATGCGGCCTGCAGTACCGTGTCCTCCCGCCAGGGAGCAGCGGCTAGTTGCAGACCTATCGGCAGGCCGTCTTTTGTAAAGCCGCAGGGCAGTGAAATCGTGGGGATTCCCCAAACATTGAAGGGCCGCGTGTTGCGCAGCATGATCAACTCTCGCGGACGCAGGTCTTCAGGATGTTCGCGCAGGGCAGCGATCATGGGCGGCGGGATGGGAACGGTGGGCGTCAGCAGCACGTCCACTTCGTTGAAGATTTTTCGGATCGCGTCACGACTCGTCTGGAGATCGTGGCTGGCGCGGAGAGCATCGGGCGCGGAAATATTGACTCCGGTTTGGATGCGCGCCAGCGTTGCGGGCTGGTAGAGCTCTGGGGAGCGCGCTACGAACGACTCGTGATAGGCATAAGCTTCAGCGCTGGAGAGGGTGCGGTCGGTGGAGACTTCGAGTTTGACCTCGCGAATCTCGGCGGGAAGCTTGCGGAAGACTTCGATTGCTTTCTCGATGGCGGCGGCGATTTCGGGATGGAGATCGTCGAAGAAGAATTCCCGGGGCACGCCGATGCGCAGATTGTTTGGCGGCTCGTCGAAGGAAGCAACGAAACTCCGTGCCGGAGGCTCCGCGCACGGGTCCGCTGCACCCTGGCCGGAGAGCACTTGCAGCATCAAGGCCGCGTCATAGACCGACCTGGTGATGGGGCCAACGTGGTCGTAGGACGACGACAGCGGAATGACGCCGCGGGCACTCACGCGGCCATAGGTCGGCTTGAGGCCAACGACTCCGCAAAAGGCGGCGGGTTCGCGGATGGAACCGGCAGTGTCGGTGCCGACGGCAGCGAAGCCTAAGCCGGCGGCAACGCTGGCGGCGGAGCCTCCGGAAGAACCCCCGGCTATGCGTTTCGTGTCCCAGGGATTGTGGACCTCTCCGAAGAAGCTGATCATCGAACTGCCGCCGTACGCGAATTCGTGCAGGTTCTGCTTGCCCAGAATCACGGCGCCTCCGCAACGCAAGCGGCGCACGACCTCGGCGTCTTCCCCCGGAATGCGATCCTGGAACAGGGCGCTGGCGGCGGTGGTGCGGACTCCAGCGGTATCGATAAGGTCTTTGAGTCCGACCGGAATGCCATGCAAGGGGCCGCGATAGTCTCCGCGAAAGATCTCCCGCTCGGCGACACGCGCTCGATCCAGGGCGTATTCGGCGGTGACGGTGATGAAGGCGTTGAGCGCCGGGTTGAGCTTTTCGATGCGCGCGAGGCAGTCGTGGGTGAGTTCAACGGGAGAGATTTCGCGGGCGCAAATTTTTCGACTTAGATCGCAGATGGTGAAGGGCAACATCTATCCTCGCTCGACCGAATTGACTCACACACCGCAGGAAGGCGCAATCCTGCAGACTGCTGACAAACTCTGGGTTACCCTCGCGGCCGCCCTCAGCGGCTAAAGCCGGCGCTAAACAAACCAGTTATCGCAGCGCTGAAGCGCTGCGCCACCCAAAACCACACGTGCGGCGAACTTTGGCAGCGTTTGCGTATCGCTACAGCGATACTTTGATACTAAGCGCCTTTTGCGCGGCGCGCTTGGCGAACCATTTCACCACAAAATAGACCACCGGTCCCGCGGCCAGGGCCCACGGACCCCATCGTTTGGCAATGGGCTCGCTGTTCAGCAAAGCCACGCAGGTCATGGCTAGCGGGGTGGCAATCACGTAGATGAGTCCGAGGTTGCCCCAGGGGATGCGGAAGGCTCGCGGTAAATCTTGGCGTTTGCGGCGCAGTCCCCAGGCGGACAGGACAGTCAGCACGGTGGTGGCGCCGCGCAGAAAAGCATAGATGCTGATCAATTCGCCGAGCGAGTGCAATGCGAGCGAAGCGTAAATCGCGGCGGAGATCAGAATCGCGATCCAGGGCGTGCCGTAGCGCGAATGCCGGCGGGTGAGGAATGGCGGCAGGTATCCGTCTTCGGCAAGCACGAAGGGCATGGGGGTCGCCGTAAGCATGGTGCTGTTGAGCAGGGCGACGTTGCCGATCATGGCGCCGATCGTCATGAGATTGCCGAGCCAGGGGCCGCCAATGAGCAGCGCGGCGGTGGAGAAGTATCCGTCCTTCCATTGTCCCCAGTCACCGAGTGCCGCCAGGGCGGCGAATGGGGGCAGAAAGTACGTCGCGATCGACAGCGGGATGACCAAGGCGAGCGCCCGCGGATAGCTGCGCTGCGGGTTCTCGACGTCCTCGGCGACGCTCGAGAGTTGCTCGTATCCGGAGTAGAGCCAAATCGCCAGGGCGAGACCCCCTCCGAATACTTTGAAGAAAGGCTGGTTCGGCGGAACCATCGGTACAAATGGATTGTGATGCCACTTGGCGAGGCCGAGCGCGATCATGGCGATCACGGGAATGAACATCAATAATTCGAAAATCGTGGCGGCCTTGCCGACCATCTGAATGCCAAGAATGTTGACCCAGGAGATGAAGGCGATCAGTGCGAAAGAGACGAGCCAATGCTTCCAGCCGACGATCCCGGGAAAGTAGTAGCCGAGGTAGTCCGTAAAGAGCACCGCGTAGGAGCCGCCGAGAAGAAATGAGGCGGACCAGTTCCACCATCCCGCGAGAAATCCCCAGAAGTCTCCGAAGGCGGCGCGGGTCCAGCGATAGAAGCCGCCTTCGACGGGCATAGCCGTGGTAAGTTCGGCGGCGACCAGCGACACCGGGACGCTCAAAAAGAACGGGATGACCAGCAGATAGAGCAGGCTCATGCCCGGGCCGCTGGAGCTGACCATCGATTCGAGTCCGAAAGGGCCTCCAGTGGTGTAGGAAAACATCACGAAGACGAAGTAGAAAAGGCTGGCCTTGCGGACGGTAGAAGCCGTGGATGAGCCTGGGGCAGTCACGATAGCGCTAGCGATGAGACGGTTTCAGCGGGTAGAAAAAGCCGCTGAACATGGCGGCTAGTGTACAGGAAGATTGCCGCATGTCGTTGCTGACGTCCGTGGAGAGCCGGGCGTCCCTCCCTGATGACGGATCACGCGGTCAGATCACTAGCCAGTGGCTGACGAGGGGCGCCGCTGGCAGAGGGCGGCCATGGTATCGAGAGCATCCCTGGTGACAAAAGTGACCGCAGCGAGGACGGCATTATCCGATAACTCGGACGACGTGCCGACGAGATCCATGGTCATGCGGACGCGTGTGCCACCTTTGAGATCGGGACCGAAGGAGACATGCTGCTCCGTGGTGATACCCAGAGCGTGGTTGAGCAGGCTAATGGCGCGGGGTGGACTGATGGCGGTCACGACACCGGAAACAATGGTACGGACGGGCTGGGAAATTACGTAGCGCAAGCGGCTACCGACCTGCCAGGGTACACCCTCGACCCACAAAGCTTCGTCGTAAATTCCGCGATGGAGCAGGCGTTCGAGGTTCAGAAAAGCCTGAAACGCCGCGTCAACCGGAACTGCGACCGTAACCGAGTACTCGACGCGCGGCAGCATGGGAACCCTTTCCCCACACATTGGCGGGGATTATGCACCGATTCCCAGCGGAAGACAAGGATGAAGACTGGCTTGCTCAAGGTCAAGGAGCTTGCGCTTGACGTCCAGCCCTCCGCCGTAACCGCAGAGTGAGCCGCTCGATGCGATCACGCGATGGCACGGGACGATGATGGCTACTGGATTCCGGTTGTTCGACATGCCGACGGCGCGGTAGGCGCGCGGATGTCCGATGGCTTGAGCGATGTCGCGATAGCTGCGCGTCTCGCCGTAGGGAATTTCGAGCAGCGCATGCCAACAAGCCAGTTGAAATTTGGTCCCGCGGAGATCGAGCGGGAGGGAGAACTCGCGACGCTTCCCTGCGAAGTAATCATTGAGTTCGCGGAGGTAGGGTGCAAGAGCTGCTTTCGACTCCCGCAGCGGAGTCGTGGAGGGATTCAGCTTCTGCATGCGACCCTCAAATTCGAGCCGCACCAAGCCTTTGGCGGACGCAGCAAGGAAGAGTGGGCCGACGGGCGAAGGCGTGCGGACATAGAACAAACTTTCCATGACGCGTTGCAGGATAGCACGATGAGCGAAGGATGTTTGGACGTAAGCGGACATCGATGCACGAGCTACGAGCTTTGAACGAATCCGGTCGCTCGTAGCTCACAAAAAAGCCCCCCGCTTTCGCGGGAGGCCTTCCAGGGGAGGTACTGCTTCTACTTCGGCTGCTGTTGCTGGTCCGTGTTTGCCGGAGTGGAGTTGGTTGAAGCGAGTTGCTCCAGATTGTTTTTCAGAAGGCTGATTTCAACCCGTCCACCGGTGATACGCTTCGGCTTGGCTTCGCTCGCCGAGGCCGCAGCCGGCACCGGGGCATTGCCCATGCCGACGAGATAGATCCGGTAGACCGGGATGTCGTGGTTGAGAACGAGATAGCGCACCACCGACTCGGCCATCTTCTGCGAGTTGGAGATCGCCACCTGTCCATGACCGGAAGAGAAGCCCTGCACTTCGACAACATAGCCACGCTGGCTCTTCAGCGGGGTGGCCATTTCATCGAGAGCGGCCTTGGCGTTCTTACTCAGCACGGTCTGTCCAGGCTTGAACAGGATTTCAGTCTGGGTCGTGGGCTGGTACTGGTCGATGTTGGTGACCACCTGCTCGACCGTGTTCAGACGGGTGTGAGCCTGTTGCGCGGTCTGCTGCGCGGCCTGCGCCTTATTGCCAGCGTCAATGGCATGCTGATCGGCTTCGTTGGCCTTGGCCGAAGCGAGCTGGATTCCCTGCTGCGCGCGCGCATCGGTATCCTTGATCGCCTTGGTGTTGGAGGCGGTCAGCTCATCGAGTTCGTTGATGCGGTCACGAATCGGCTGGGTCTGGCGCGCCACGTATTTCTTGCGCGCGAACGGGTTCATGCGACCCCAGAAGCCTTCGCGAGTTTCCGGCTGCAAGGGATCTTTGCCGGTCGCGGTGTCGGCTTTCGTAGCCGGCTGGGACTGAGTAGCCTGAGTCGAGGTCGGCTGAGACTGGGCGGCGGAATTATCTTGGGCAAATGCGGACACGGTTAAGATTCCAGCCAGCAGCAGAGCGAAGATGGTGCGGTTTTTCATTTTAGGTTTCCTCCAAGTGGGGAGTGGGAGATCCACCCCATGCGCCTCGCGGCGCGATTTTTGATTGCATCGTTTTGATAACCAATCCCATGAAGTTCGTGGCAAACACCGACGCAATGGTTGCCTCTAAAAACGAGCCGTAATCACCGGCCCTGCATTTCTATATAACAGTTTGCGTGCCAAATGGCCCCGATGCTGGGGTGGACTGCAAGTGCTTTATTTTCATAGATATTGTATCTCATTGCCATGGAGCGCTGCACCGCGCTTGGGGGTAATTTTGGCTGGAGCCGGTATAAAAACTGCGTGCTGACTGCCCGGGTCCGAAAATCATTCAAAAAAGAAATCAACAAAGCCGTTCCCGGGATCATCCGAGTGAACTATGGTACGACTGCACTCCGGACGACCATCGTTGCGGCTTCCTTCTTCTCTTCTCGCCCTGCTTGTTTTGCTGGCGCTACTTGCTCACACCAATTTTGCCCACGCCGAAAAGACTCGCTTCGATCTAGCGCAACTGAAAGCGCCGCCTGGATTTCGCATTTCAGTTTTTGCGGAGGTGGACGGCCCGCGCATGATGATCTTCAGTCCGGGCGGCGTGCTGCTAGTGAGCGAATCGGGTGAGGGCAAAGTCGTGGCGCTGACCGATCCCAAACATGCGGGCAAGGCCGACCGCACGGTCACTGTTCTCGAGGGCCTGAATGAGCCACACGGGCTGGCGTTTTACGAAGGGAAATTGTATGTCGCCGAGAACGGCAGGGTGCGCCGCTACGACTGGGACGAGGCGAATCTGCGGGCGTCTAACCCAAAGACGATTACCAGTCTTCCGACCGGTGGCGGACACTCGACGCGCAGCATCGTGTTTCATGGCGGCAAGGTGTACGTCTCGGCCGGATCGAGTTGCAACGTCTGTATCGAGAAAGATCCGCGGCGAGCGGCGGTGATGGAATTCAATCCGGATGGCAGCGGCCAGAAGATTTTCGCGAAAGGACTGCGCAATGCGGTCGGGCTGGCAGTGAATCCGAAGACGGATACGGTCTGGGTCACGGTGAATGGGCGCGACTGGCTGGGCGACGATCTGCCGCCGGAAACAATCTACGATCTTGGGAAAAACGGCGGCGATGTTGGTTGGCCCTATTGCTATGGCGACCGCGTGCCCGATCCGAACTTCACCAAACCGGGAGATGGCCGCTGTAACGAGGTGCTCGATCCGAAAGTCCAGATGCAGGCGCACTCGGCTCCGCTCGGACTCGCGTTCTATGAAGGTTCACAGTTCCCTGCCGACTACCAAAACAACGTCTTCGTCGCGTTTCATGGATCTTGGAATCGCACCGTTCCCACCGGCTACAAAGTTGTGCGCGTGAAGCTTGACGATAAGGGCCAGCCACAGGGTGGCGCGCAGGATTTCATTACCGGATGGCTGGCGCCGGGCGAAACGAAGAAAGGCCGTTGGATGGGGCGTCCGGTGGGGATTGTGTTTGGTGGGGATGGGACGATGTATTTGAGCGACGACGCGGGGGGAAGAGTGTACCGCGTGACGGGGAGTAAGTAATCCTTCACGGACTCTTAGGCACTAAGAGCGCGCAACAAGTAAAATCAGGATTAGGGAATAACACAATTGAGCGATCTTTCGAAGATAAGCAACAGCCTAAACGACGTAGGGTGGTTTATACCGCCTTATGTGGGCGTTGGTCTGCTTGACGAGGTCGCTTTTAGGATTAGCTCTTCTCGGGGAGGATTTACGCAAGACGATCTAGAGCGCGTCCTCTCTAATGTTTATGACGCTGATCGCCTTGCTTCGATGACCGTCTCTCGCTACAGCTCCACGCCGACAATTGAGCTCTTTGTCGAAACGATTAGGGAATCGATTGCGGCTCATTTCCTCCGTCTGGGTCATGTGGCGGTCAGCGGACTGATTCCGGTTGTCGAAGGGGCGGCTAGACGCCTCGCCCACGGTTGTGGTGTGAGGTCAACAGGTAGCATCGTCACTGTTCTCAGGGCTCTAGCGTCGCACGCCAGGAAAGACGTCGAGAAACGAAAAATCGGTGTGGTTGAAGAAATTGTCGCCATGCTCGATTCATTCACCTGCTTTGTTGATCGTTATCTTTACGTCGACACAGGACGGTACGCTTTGCCAGATAGAACTAACAGGCATGGCATTCTTCACGGAACCTACGCTGACGCAGACTATGGGAAGCCGATCAACTTCTACAAGACAATAGCAGCAATAGACTTCCTGACTTTCATATCTTCGCTGAACACAAAACGAATCTCTGGTTTTGTTCCAAACTCGACCTCAGAATCCATCCGTCTGGCAGAGGCATGGAGAGGGCGCAGACGTGCCTAAGAGCGAACTTTTTAGGCGAGTCTCTGACTCGGTTACAGACTGAACCGCCCTTACTCCCCGCAATACTTTTCATACTGCTGGTAGATAAACGGGTCGGTCATGCCGGCGATGTAGTCACAGATCACTCGCGGCAGCGGTTCCTGCGCGGCTTTTTCGCGGTAATTGCGCGGGAGGTCGTCGGGTTCTTCCATCCAGTGGGCGAAGAGTTCTCCAGTGATGCGCTCGGCGTCTTCTTTCTCTGCTGCCAAGGCTGGGCTGTAGTAAAGATTTTCGTAGAGAAAATCTTTTAGCTGGCGGCGCTGCTCTTCGACCAGCGGGCTGAAGGCAGCCAGCCGCTCGGTGTGATGGCGAACATCTTCCAGCGAATGCGTGTCGACCGCCTTTATCCGTTTTGCGGTGTTTGCGATCAGGTCTCCGACAAAACCGTCAAAGATACTCTTGAGCGCCTCGTTAAAGACCAGCTTCTGGGCAACGTTCGGGTAGCGATTCTTGGCCTCGCCGTAATAGCGCCCGAAAAGCTCAACGCTGTCAGCAATCTGCTCGATGGTGAGCAGCCGGGCCTCGTAGCCATCGTCCAAATCGGCGGTGTTGTAAGCAATCTCGTCGGTAAGGTCGATAAGCTGCGCTTCGAGTGGCGGGCGCAGGTCCAGCAGATACTCGGCGAGTTCGGGATGGTCCTTGGCGCTGTAATCGTGCGAATGCTTGATGATGCCTTCACGGACTTCAAAAGTCAGATTCAATCCGCGGAAGGAGGCGTAACGGAGCTCGAAGTCTTCGACGATGCGCAGCGCATGCAGGTTGTGGTCGAAGTACAACCCGTGCTCGCGCATGGCGGTATCCAGGGCCTTTTCTCCGGAGTGGCCGAAAGGAGGATGGCCGAGGTCGTGCACCAGGGCGAGCGCCTCCACCAGATCGGTGTTCAGTCCCAGCTGCGCGGCGATGGTGCGCGAGATCTGCGCGACCTCAATGGTGTGCGTCAGGCGGTTGCGGAAGTGGTCGGAGTAGCGGCGGGTGAAAACCTGGGTCTTCGCTTCCAGGCGGCGAAAGGCGCGGGCATGAACGACGCGGTCACGGTCGCGTTGAAAGTCGTTGCGGTAGGGATGCGGCGGCTCGGGATGGCGGCGTCCGCGGGAGTTTTCGACGCGCACCGCGTAGTCGGCGAGCATGAACAAAGTTTAGCAGCGTTTGGGTCCCGCCTGTAGAGACGGGGCTTGCCCCGTCTCTTTGGACGCAACGAGAAGCCCGCGGCGGGGAGACGCGGCAAGCCCCGCGTCTCTACGGGAAATCAGATCCTATTGCTTGGCGCCTTCTTCTTTGGCTAGTTTCATTTTTGCGGAATCGAGCTTCTTCTGCACTTGCGCCAATTGCACCGAATCGATTTCCGCCGAAACAGTGCGGTTCCACTCGTTGAGCGCACGCTCCCAGTGAGTCGCGGCCAGTTTGAGGCGTCCGGTTTTCTGGTAGAGGTCGCCCAGATGGTCGTGGACGGTGGGATCGGTATTGATTTTCTGCGATGCTTTCAGCAGGTTGTCTTCCGCCTGCTCATATTTTCCCATGCGGAAATAGGCCCAGCCGAGAGAATCGAGATAAGCGCCATTGGCTGGATCGAGATCGACCGCCTTCTTGATGTAGCCCAGCGCTTCGTCGAGCTTCGTGTTCTGATCAGCTAGCATGTAACCCAGGTAATTCAGAGTTGAAGCATGCTCCGGATCGCTGGCCAGGACCTTCTTGAACTGTTCCTCGGCTTCGGGGTAGCGCTTCTCGCGCTCAAAAGTGGAGCCCCGGAGAAACCAGACGTACTCCTTGTCGTCCGCCTTGGTCGACAACTGCTCAGCCTTGTCGAGCGCCTGCTCGGCGTCGCTGAAGCGCCGCAGACGGGTGTTCATCTGGGCTAGGGCGATGTAAACCTGGCGATCGTCGGAGTCGCCCTTCAACATCGCGCGGACGTCTTTGAGCGCCTTGTCGGCGTCGCCTATGTCGGCCTGCTGCGACGCCAACACCATCTTCAGGTCGCGGCTGGTGGGCAGTTTCTGGACCGCTTCCTTGGCGGCATCGGTCGCCTTCTGCCACTCCTTGGCCTCGCGCCAGGTATCGATGATTTGCTGATAGCCACGCTCGATGTTCTCATCGCCGCCCAAGGCGACGATTTCGCGAAACACCTCGTTGGCCGACGCATTGTTTCCCTGGTCGCGGTAGATCGTGCCCAGCCGCTCGAGAAACACTGCCCGATTGCTCTTCTCCCCGTTCGAGTATTTGCCCTCGGGTTTCTCGGATTTCTTGAGCAAGTCCCGCATGATGGGAATCGCTTCGTCGTAACGGCCCTGCGCCTGGTAGATCGCGGCAATGTTGTAGGGAACTTCGACGGAGTCCTGCACCATCGACTCGGCTTTCTTAAGACTGTCGAGCGCGAGATCGAACTTGCCCTGCTTGCGGTAGATTTCGGCGATGCGAACATAGGTTTGCGCATCTTCCGGATTCGCGTCCGCAATCACTTTGTACTGTTCGAGAGCGGCATCGACCTGGCCATCGTTGAGCAGGTTTTGCGCGAGCCCGCGAATAGCGTCCAGGTTGTCGCGATCCATTTCAATCGCGTGCCGATACGCCTCGATGGCGCCCTTATATTGCTTCTGCTGCTCGTAGGTGTAACCGAGCGCCGAATAAAGTTTGGCCGAGCGTCCGGCGCTCGGCACCGAACTCAGCACCTGTGCGGCGCGAGCCGTGTCGCCCAGTTCGTTGTAGAGATAGGCCAGGGTGGTGATCGCTTCTTCGGAATCGGGCTGGAGCTTCACCGCGATCTTGAATTCGTTCTCCGCCTTTTGCAGGTCGTTGTTCAGGCGGTACAGACGCCCAAGAAGCAGGTGGTCGTCCATGCTGTCGGGCTGCAGGCGCACGATCTGCTCGTACTGCTCGATCGCCAGTTTCAGGACGCTCTCCGAACCGCTGCCGGCCTGCATGTCGCCAAGCGAACGCAGATAAATTCTTCCGAGCAGACGGCGGGCTTCGAGATTGTTGGGACTCTTCTTGATGATGTCCTGCGCCTCGACGACGGCATCGCGAATCCGTCCGGTCTTGGCATAGAGTTCGGCAAGCCCGGAGGTCAGGTATGGCGAGGTCGGATCGGCATCAATGGCCGCGCGGTACTCCTCGATGGCCTTATTCGCCAATTCGCTACGCCCATACGTGGCCACTTGCTCCTCGTACATGTGCGCGAGGGCGAAGTGATAGTAGGCAGCAGCGCGGTCGGGCGTCTTGCCTGTGGCGGACTGGCTATCGGCAGCAACCGGGGACTCCTCGACGCGCGCGGACTGTTTCTGGGCCAGTGAATTATGGGCAAGTAACAAACATCCTGCAAGAACGAAGCCAACCATCGACAACTGTTTTTTCATGAAAAATCCTGCAAACTCAAATTGCGAGCCCACACTCGTTTGGATGCTGAACGCTTGGATGCCGATCCGGTGCCATCCAGATTTTCTTATTCTACCCTTGGCGGGGCTTGCGGCGGCGAGAAACCGCAAGCTAGGGCCAAAGCCGGAGGTACAGGGGCTTTGGGCGGTTCCTGTCAAGAAAAGTAAAGATTAGTGCCGGAAATGCCGCACTCCCGTGAAGATCATCGCGAGGCCCAGCCGATCGGCAGCCTCGATAACCTCCTGGTCCCGCACCGAGCCTCCCGGCTGAATAATCGCCGTGGCGCCCGCTTTGGCGATTTCTTCGACTCCGTCCGGGAACGGGAAGAAGGCGTCGGAGGCGGCCACTGTTCCTTTCAGAGGCAGCTGCGCTTTCATGGCTCCGAGTTTGCAGGAATCGACGCGGCTCATCTGTCCTGCGCCGACACCCACCGTTTGCCCATCGCGGGCGTAGAGAATGGCGTTTGACTTCACGTGCTTGCAGACCTTCCACGCGAAAAGCAGCGCCCGCTTTTCTTCCGGCGTCGGCGGGCGCTTGGTGACCACTTTCAGATCGGTCTCGGCCAACTGGTGCAGGTCGGAATCCTGGACGAGCATGCCTCCAGAAATATTCTTCAAAACCCAATTCTGCTGGCCGGCAGGAACTTCGACGAGCCGCAGATTTTTCTTCGATGCGAAAGCTGCTTTCGCGCCCTCGTCGAATGCGGGAGCGGCAATGACTTCGAGAAAAAGCTTGGCCATCTCGCTGGCGGCTGCGGTGTCGACGGTCCGGTTCACTCCGATCACTCCGCCGAAGGCTGAGACTGGATCGCATTCCAGCGCCCGCACATACGCCTCGGCGAGCGTCTTGCCGGTCGCCGTGCCACAAGGATTGGTGTGTTTGATAATGGCGCACACCGGGTCGTCAAACTCCTGCGCCAGGTCCCACGCCGCCTGCAGGTCGACAATGTTGTTGTAGGAAAGCTCTTTGCCCTGTATCTGATGCGCATTGGCCACGCCCGCGCCCGAACCGTCGGCATACATCGCGGCCTTCTGGTGCGGATTCTCTCCATAGCGGAGGTCGGCCACCTTTTGAAAAGACAGGCGGAGAGTCTTGGGAAAACCTTCGGCTGCATGCAACGCGAAGTCGGTGCCCACGCGCTCGAGTGTCGAGGCAATCGCGGAATCGTAGGCGGCAGTGGTCGCAAACGCTTTCTGCGCCAGCCGCCACTTCGTTTCTCTCGAAAGAGTATTACGCGAGTTCGCCATCTCTTCGGCGACGATGCTGTAATCGGAGGGCGAGGTTACGACGGCAACATCCTGAAAATTCTTCGCTGCCGAGCGGATCATCGAAGGACCACCGATGTCGATGTTTTCAATCAGCTCTTCGAAGTGCACGCCCGGCTTGGCAGCAGTCTTCTCAAAGGCGTACAGGTTGACCACCACCATGTCGATGGCTGGGATGCCATGTTCGGCAACCGCCGCGAGATGGCCGCTGTCTTCGCGACGGTGCAGGATGCCTCCATGAACTTTCGGATGCAGCGTCTTAACGCGCCCATCCAGCATTTCGGGGAACCCGGTCAGTTCGGAGATGTCTTTCACGGCGATGCCGGAGTCGCGCAACAGCTTGGCTGTGCCCCCGGTGGAAACCAGTTCCACGCCGAATGCAGCGAGTTTGCGGGCGAAATCTACCAGTCCGGATTTGTCGGTGACGCTAAGAATGGCGCGCTGGATTTTAGACATGAGGGCCTCGGGAGCGAAGAGAGATTTTAGCAGTTTGGGTGCGAGTTCTCAGTTCCCGGTTCTCAGTTCTCAGTCTTGAACCAGCAAGTTCCGCGGCCATCACGGACTAGAAGAAAAGAAGCAGATGCTGCAGGCAACCCGAAGGAAAGGAGTCGATCAAACTGAGAACTGAGAACTGAGAACTGAGAACTGAGAACTGAGAACTGAGAACTGAGAACTGAGAACTGGTTCTAGCTTTTCGCCTTGGCCTTGAGCTTGACCTGTCCGCCCTGCATCTCGACCGTGTACACAACCTTTTCGCAGCCGTGCTGCTTGCGAAGCTCGCTGGTCTTTTTCTGAACGAACGCCGCGAAGGAATCGAGGCTGCCGGAAACTTTTTCTCCCGACTTGTGCTTGGCTTCGGTCAGTGCCTTGTAGAGGGACTCGACCTGCTCGCGCTCGGCCACCGCTCCGGAGCATTGTACCGAGAAAGGCTGACCGCCTTCCGCCTTCCCGGCATTCGGGGATTGGGACTTGCTGAGGCCGTATACGGGATGATGCTTAGTCTCCCGCTCTTCGGTGACGCGCACACCCTGCACCGAGAGCAGCGCATCCGTGGGACGGCGGTAGCCTTCTTCGCGAATGCGCATTTTCTTGCGCCACAAATCGCTTTGAATGGCATAGCGCTGCGCCATTTCGTTATACCGGAAGCGCTGCGAAAAACTCATCCGCGCGCCATCGCTGAACTTGCGAATTAACGAGAGAACCTTCCATTCGACGTCGGTAGGAGGCCGCTTGGTCGGGTTATTGAAGAAAACCTCATACTCGATCTTCAGCCGGCGCAGTTGCTGGTCGAGGAGATTCAGTTCTTCATCAACGGTCACAAGGATTCCCCAGCTATCAGCTTAGCGTTGCAAGCTCGGGATTGGCGAGGTTCCCGCCGGACACGGAAGGGATGGTACGAAAGTACCTGAAAGGCAGCCTGTCAACTATCAGCAAACCATTGATTCCCTAAGAACGCACGTTGGATCTGTGATTTCAAATGTTTGGGAAGTTGGGTTTACTGAGGGCTGATAGCTGAGAGCTGACAGCTATTTTGACGAACTCGCCATCTTCTTGACCATAGCCAGCACCAGCTTGCGGTCACTGTCGTTCAGATTGGCGGAATAACGGCGCATCTGGCTCAGGAAGCGGACTTCGTCGTCGGAGAGCTGCGGCAATCCCTTATGGCCGTTGCTGTGGCCTTCGGCGAAAAATTGCGACAAGGCCAAATCCATGGCGCCGGCGATTTTGGCGAGCGTGTCGAGCGAAGGAATGGTGTGGCCGTTCTCCACCCGGGACAGGTAGCAGCGCAACAGGCCGGTGCGCTTTTCAATGTCGCCCTGGGACATGCTTCGCTGGAGCCGGAAATTGCGGATTGTCTCGCCGATATTCATAGATGCGTAACTAACTCAAAGCCAATAAAAAGATGGGTGCATAGTAACCAGAGTAGTACCGTCTGGCAAGTGGAAATTCCTTGCGTCTCGGACGCAACGGGTTTCCAGAAAGTTCGCGGCTAGGGCAGGGCTTTAGCGATACCGCTGAAGGCCGCTAAAATACGGGCTTTAGCCTTAAGGTCAGCTTCCCGGAATCCTAGTTGTGCTTAATGAACTTGCCGTTCTTCTGCCCCGTCAGCGAATTGTACAAGGTCTCCAGAAACGCATCCTCGCTGATGAAATCTCCGGAATACTTCTTCCAGGGATCGAGAATTTTCTTCTCCTTCATTTGTTCCAAGGTCAATTTCTGGTCGAGCGCAGCCTGCACCACTGCCCGCGTTTCTTTGAGCATCTTCACGTAAGCGCGCACGTCCTCGAGGTTTGAAACCTCGCCGTGGCCCGGGATGATCTTCACGTCAGGCGGAAGCTGCGCGATGGCGCCTTCGACTCCGGCGATCATGCCGTCGATGCTGCCGCCGCTATCCACGTCGATGAAGGGAAATCCGTAGGTCACGAAATCGTCGCCCATGTGAACCACGTTTGACTTTGGGAAGTAGATGACTGAGTCTCCGTCGGTGTGTCCGGCCGGGACGTGCAGCGCGCGAATGTCTTCCCCGTTCAGGTGCACGGTGACGTCGTGATCGAACGTGATAATCGGCAGCGCGGCCTTCGGCTGCGCCTTCTGTTCCATGTGCACCGAACCGCCATTGCCCGCCTGACCGCCTTCCTCCAGGCGCTTACGAACGTTATCCTGCGCAATGACGGGCGCTTGCTTCTGGAAGAATTCGTTACTGCCGGTATGGTCTCCGTGGTAGTGCGTGTTGATGATGAAGCGCACCGGTTTATCAGTAATGCCTTTAAGCGCCGCCTGAATTTTGTCGGCGAGGGGAGCGTACTGATCGTCGACAATCACAATACCGTCATCACCGACGGAGGCGCCTATGTTGCCTCCAGCTCCCTGGAGCATGTAAACGTTGCCGGCGACTTTCGATACTTTGATTTGAACTTTGCTGAAGTCATGTTCCTGAGAGAAGCAGAAGCCAGCCGAGAGACAAGCAAGGATCGCGATACGAGAACGAGTGCGCATGGGCCCACCTCTGGGAGGCTGAATTGTAAATGGAAAGGCGCCAGGTGTCAGGAGGCAGGTCCCGGTGTCAGGTCTTAGGTCTTAGGAAAACCTAGCCCACAAAAACCTGAGACCTGCCTTACGGCGTTCCTTCAAACAACGGCCAGAGGCCGTCAGCGGTGATGCGGTAGATAGCGTAAGCACTGCCATCGTCGGAGGTCCGACGGAAGAGCAGTTCGCCGCGGCCATCACCGTCGGCATCAACCGCGTCGATCAGCTCCATACGGGGAGCGGCGTACAGGTGTCGCGAATCGGTCTGCGAAAAGAACAGTTTCTTCAACTCCCCCTCGAGGTTGGTGCGGGCGATCAGCGTGATCTCCTGCGGTTCCTCGATGCTTCCGTTCGCGGACACAGCAGCAGGATGGGTTTTCGCGGAGAGCACGAGGATTGGCTCGTTCGAGCTGGAAAGATCGAAGACGCGCAGCCTGACGTCGTCCAAGTCAGGCCCGGCGGATTTGCCGACAGACGATTTCTTGTGCGCGGGCGGCGGTTCTTTTGTTCCCGCGCCTCCTTTGGCGCGAAGCTGCGCCGCAGCCAGGTCGAGCATCTTGCTGCGATAGCTGGCTTCTTCCGCGGGCTTCATATCGTACGTGTAGGGTCGCGGGTCAGGGCCGCCGGCATCGGAAATCGCCGTGATCATAACAATCTGCGGCGAAGACGTAGCTGAACCCTTCGCCGTCTTCGCGTCGGACGTCCCCGGTCCCGGCTTTGCGTCTATGGTCTCGTCAAAGGTTGTGAAGGGTTCGCGGCGCGCAGTCGAACTCGGCTTCCCACGCCGCAACCGCGGACGATTCGGATCGGCGATCGGTTCGTCCGGAGCAGCGGCGGGCGCCGATGCTTTCGCGGTCTCGGGGGGCGCAGGCTTTTGCTGGTCTTTAGCGTCTCTATCTTTGTCCTTGTCTTTGTCCTGGCTATTGGCGCCGCTGTCAGAGTCTGCCTTGTCGCTGTGCCGGTGCAGTACCGGAGGCGCGTCCTTGTCTTCGATCACCGGCGTCGAGTACTTCTTGCTTTTTTCCGGAGCCTTCATTCCCGCGGGAAGCCACGTGCCCTCCGCGATCCAGACGTGGTTCAGTTGTCCGGGTTGCGTGATGGTGAAGACACCCTGTGACACACCGGTGCGAAGGCCTTCGTAAACGGTGTCGAAGTCAAGAGCCATGGGGACAGGCGCACCTTTATACGAGCCTGCATCGTAGAATTTCCCGTCCATCATGATCGCAATCGGAATCAGGCGGCCCTTGTCACCCTTGGGTGAAAGCTGGATCAATCCGAGGGCACGAGGGCCTTTGTCGGTGATCGGCTTGCGACCATATTGAACAATCGGCCCCTGGGCTGCCAGCCAAGAACCGGCGAGCGAAATCGATGCAGCCAAGGTGACGGCGAACATGCGCTTGCGATATAACATGCGATGTAACAACGACCGGCGAGGAGAAAATTCCATATGCAAGTGAATGATAAATCCCCAGACTTCAGTACGACGGACGAAAACGGCAAAGAGGTTGCCTTGAAAGACTTTCGCGGCAAGACCGTGGTGCTTTATTTCTATCCCAAGGCCGATACGCCAGGGTGCACCAAAGAAGCGTGTGGCTTTCGCGATAGCTACGCGGCCATCAAGAAGACGGGCGTTGTGCTGCTGGGGATCTCGAAGGACACAGCCGCCTCACAGAAGAAGTTTCAGGAGAAGTTCAGCTTGCCCTTCCCCTTGCTCGCCGATCCGGAGAAGAAGATCGCCAACCTGTTCGGAGTGGTCAAAGAGAAGAATATGTATGGCAAGAAGGTGAAGGGGATCGCGCGAACGACCTTCGTCATTGGCCCCGACGGCAAGATCAAGCACATCTTCAACAACGTGAAGGCGGAAGGGCACGCGGAAGAGGTGCTGGCGTATCTGAAGAGCGCGGTCTGAGTCGCCAAACTCCGCTTTGTGTGGTGAGTTGAAAATTCGACATGAATGCGCTCAGTCGCACTACTCCACTGAAGACACAGTTTTTCAATCGCGATCCACGCAGGGTGGCGCGGGCCCTGCTGGGGAAATTACTGGTCCGGAAAACGCCGCACGGACTTCTGGCTGGGCGCATTGTCGAAACTGAGGCCTATCTCGGCAGTGACGATGCGGCCGCGCACTCGGCGGCGGGAAAGACAGCGCGGAATTTCGTTCTCTTCGGTCCTCCCGGAATCGCCTATGTGTACTTCATCTATGGCAATCACTACTGCCTGAATGTTTCCTGCCTGCCGGATGGCGTAGCCGGAGGCGTACTGTTTCGGGCGCTGGAGCCCGTGGCAGGCATCGAGCAGATGGCGGCGGCGCGCGGGATCAAGGTGGACGAGATCGACCTCGCGAAGGTCTCTTCCCTCAAGAAACTTTCTTCCGGTCCGGGACGAATGGCTGCAGCCCTGGGAGTCACGCGCGTACGGGACAATGAGAAGAGCCTGGTCAGCGCCCGCTCGGACCTTCGCATTGTCGATGACGGCTATCGCGTGCGGCGCGTTACTGTCACACCCCGCATTGGGATTGTGAAGTCGGCAGAACACCCGCTGCGCTACTTCATCGCGGGAAATCCGTTCGTCTCAGGACGAAGTTTGTAGCGCCTCGCATGGTTGGTGCGGTCATCGCTTTCGCCAACTGTTCCGGTTCAGGGTTCCAGAACAAGATTGTCGATCAGGCGCGTCGCACCCACATGGGCGGCGACGGCAACCAAGGTCTTTTGCGAGACTCGTTCGACGGGATCAAGCGTGTCGGGATCGACGATCTCGAAGTAGTCGAGGACTGTCTGCGGCTCGCGGGCAAAGACTTCCTTGGCGGCGGAGATCAGATTGACAGCGTTTCTTTCTCCGGCTTGAAACCCCTGCTGCGCTTGCTGCAAGGAGCGTTGCAGCACGAGGGCGCGGACGCGCTCTTCCCCATTCAGATAGGCGTTGCGGGAACTCATGGCGAGACCATCGGGCTCGCGCACGATTGGGCAGGCAACAATTTCCACCGGAAAATCCAAGTCTCGCACCATGCGCCGGATCACAGCCAGCTGCGCAGCGTCTTTCTGTCCGAAGAACGCGGTGTCGGGCTCAAGGATGTGAAAGAGCTTGGCGACGATGGTGGTCACGCCGCGGAAATGACCGGGGCGGGAGCGTCCATCGAGCTTTTCGCTCAGTCCTTCGACCAGCACCCACGTGACGGCGCCGGGCGGATACATCTCTTCGACTGGCGGAGCGAAGAGGATATCGACAGCTTCCTTTTCGAGCAGACGGCAGTCGCGGTCGAATTGACGCGGATACTTCGACAGATCTTCTTTCGGGCCGAATTGGGTGGGATTCACGAAGATGGAAACGGCAACCGCGTCGCACTGCGCTTTGGCGGCGCGGACCAGCGACAAGTGGCCTTCATGCAGAGCACCCATGGTCGGTACGACGCCGAGGCGCTTGCTGCTCGAACGCGCATCGCGGCAGGCCGCGCGCGCTTCGGAAATGGTCGAGCATATCTTCATGGCAGCGGAAGATCCAGCCCACCAAGAGAGCGTGTGGGAGCCTTTTCCCGGCGCTGAGGCGCTGGGCTAAGGTCGGTTGCCCCTCCGGGGCTTGAATTCCCGACAACTGTTTCCGCAGGGCTACCCGAAAACCAGTTCACACACGCATTCCTCAAGGTGACGAATCAAGATCCGTTGCATCTCGACGTTCGCTCAAGCGATGCCCTGATACGAAAATCTGGTTCCCCCCACCCGTTACCGTTCAGCTGCTGAGGGCACCTCGCGGTATTGAACGTCCAACTCTTTGAGGGTTCCGAGGAGCAGCGCGCGGTTCTCACGCAGGTTCGCCTTCGTCTGTTCGGTTGGATCCTTAGGAACGGCTTGCGCAACCAGCACAACCCGGCCATAGGGCCATGCGCTTGACGGCAGCGAGACCAGCTCGGCGGGGATTTCTTCCTGCTTCAGCACATGGATCTCGCGATTGGATAGGTCGACGAAGCCGATCCCATCCTCGCGCACAACCAGATACGGATTCTTCCACCCGCTCATATCGCTGAACGGCGGATATTTTGTGGGATCGGGCGGAGGGATGGATTCCAGGCCGATCGGCTGCTGCGTTTCTGCGGTCTGGGTGTCTGTAGCCGCTGGGGGTTTGGAGCAGGCCACCAGAGCCCCCAGCAGAATGAAGGGTACAAGCGTTCGCATGAGTGTTCGGACGATGGTTCGCACAAAGTCTTCTCCGCCCGCCATTATCGCCGCATCGCCTGCTTGCGGTGGAGTACCGTTTCTAATGCGGCCTGCGTTTCTTTCGGCAGGTGGTAAGACTCAGCGTCATTCGGGAACTGGTGCGAGACCACGTCAGCCTTAAACGCCAGCACAGATTGCGTGATCAGCGCGGCCGCGTCTCCGTAACGACGAACGAATTTTGCCGGATGCCCGAACGTCAGATTGACGAGGTCGTGGAAGACGAGCACCTGGCCATCGCAATCGGGACCGGCGCCGATGCCGATGGTGGGCGCTTCGACCTCGGCGGTAATCATGGTCGCGACTTCGCGCGGAATGCCTTCCAGATAAATGCAGGCCACTCCGGCGCGGTCGAGGGCGACCGCATCACGCATGAGCTGCTCGATGGCGTTCAGGGTTTTGCCCTGAACTTTGTAGCCTCCCATCATGTTGACCGATTGCGGCGTGAGGCCGATGTGCCCGGCGACGGGAATCTCGGCGTCAATCACGCGACGGATCACATCCACGCGCTTCTCGCCGCCTTCCATTTTGACGGCCTCGGCGCCGCCTTCCTTCACAAAGCGGGCAGCGTTGTGCACCGCTTCATTGGGATCGGCCTGATAGGAGCCGTAAGGCATGTCGGCGATAAGCAGCGCGTCTTTTACGCCGCGGCGCACGGCCTTGACGTGGTGGAGCATCTCATCGACGGTGACCGAGAGCGTGTTCTCGTAGCCGAGCATGGTCATGGCGAGCGAGTCGCCGACCAGGGCAATGTCGATACCTGCCTCGTCGACCAGGCGCGCGGTGGCGTAGTCGTAAGCAGTCAGGCAGGTAATGGGCTGGTGAAGAGATTTCTTTTCGCGGATGGTAGCGGTGGTGATCTTCTGGCGAGGTTCGCCAATCGGGGTGAGACTCACGATGTCCTCCAGTGCCCCTCCGCAAACCGGGCGGATAGAGCCTGTACGCGTCTTTGGATGACGCTGGGGGGATTATAGCCGCGAAAGGGGCGTTGGTCGATAGTCGTTATCCAGGGGTCAACTCGGACGCTGGATCGCGTGACCGGAGTGGACCCGCGGGCGAATTTGCGGCCACCTCCCCTTTCAACACTTGGCACAACCAAGCAATTCACTACACGACCGGCACAGATGGGAACAACCGGCTTATTTACTTTTACAACATTCTTAACATATGGTATAACTACAGATGGAAGAGGAGGATAAAGACTATGGCGTGGGAGATTTTCACACGCAAGGTACGCAGAAGCGGAACTCCCGCTATCACTTTTAACAAACTCGGTCGCATTTCACTAAATAAGACCGCTACAGCCACCTTGGAGAAAGATGCAGTCGAGTTTGTATTGCTGCTATGGGATGCCGACAAACGGCAAGTGGGGGTCCGGCCCATCAAGAAGAAAGACCAGCGAGCATACAGACTGGCATATGGAAAAAAGGGAAACGGGGCTGGATTCTCTGCCAAGACATTTATGGATCACATCGACTATGACTATTCCGAATCACGATCAACCCCTGTGAGGTGGGATGATGGGGAATCCATGTTCATTGCAGAACTCCCTACGGAATTTATTCGGAAGAATCCGCAGCAAACGCTACTTACTGTGGAACCTCAAGTTGGGAGAAGGGCGAAATGATCTGCAGTACAGGCAGGGAAAGTGTCAGTCTCTCTCGCGCCTGTTTCGGCGAGGGGATCAATCCCTGTCCGTATCGAGGCTTTGATGGAGCCGGATGGTTTGAACGGTCATGATTAGCCGGTACAGAAAGCTGTTTCGGTCCTCACCAGAAGCCGCGATCCTTGCGGTCTACGGACTTGTCGATCTGGTTCTGCTGCTCACCGCCCGCAGAGGTAGAACGGGTGAAAGCCTTGCTTCATGCCTTGGGCGTCAAGTAGAGGCTGAGACAAAAGGGCCGCGCGAGGGGCGACGCGTCAGGGACCTTCCCATCTGGGAGAATCAGATAATGCGACGCACCAAGATAAATGCGAAGGGGCAAGTGACGATCCCAGCTGAGTTGCGCGAGCGATTCGGAATTGAGAAAGGCACTCGCATTAACTGGAAGGAAGAGCAAGGCCGACTGGTGTTGACTCCGATGACAGAGCGATTCATCCACGGGTGCATGGGCATCTTGAAGCCCGCCCCGGGCGAGCCGTCCGCGTTTGATGAACTATTTGCGGAACGAGAGCGCGAGCGCAAGAGAGAGGATCTCAAGTATGCCCTTCTCGCGGGGTTGCAAGGCGAGAAAATCGAAATTCCGCAGGCCGGGATTCGCAAGAAAGAACTAGCCGCAGCCCCGCGCAAAAGGGCACGCCGCAAGTGATGACCGCACAAGCAAAACCAAGCTGTTGAATTTCCTGAGACCTGACACCTAAGACCTGAGACCTTCTCTCACGCGCTAGCCGCATCCTGACCGCCCAGCGGGAGGAAGTACTGCGTGCCCTTGATCGGGGCGGAGACTTTTTTCAGCAGCTCTTGCAGGTCTTCGTTGCGGTCGACGAAGTCGATCTCGGAAGTATTCACGATCAGCAGGTCGGACTGGGTGTAGTGAAAGAAAAAGTGTTCGTAAGCCTTTACTACTTCCATCAGGTAGTCTTCGCTGATGGCCTTTTCGCCGGCCGCATTCTTTTTCTTCAGCCGCTTCTTCAGCACTTCCGGCGTCGCCTGCAGGTAGATGACCAGGTCGGGTGTGGGGAGCTGTTCGCGGAAATAATTGAAGTAGCGATTGTAGGTGTCGAGTTCCTGATCGTTGAGATTCAGGCAGGCGAAGAGCTTGTCTTTTTCGAAAATGTAATCCGCGACCACGGTCTTGTTGGAGTGCGGACCGAGATCGAGCGAGCGCAACTGCTCGAAGCGGCGGATGAGGAATGCCAGCTGTGCCTGAAAGGCGGCACCTTGCTCGCCTTCGTAGAATGCTTTCAGAAACGGATTATCTTCCGGCTCAATGACGCGCTGGGCGGCCAGGCGCTCTCCGAGAACCCGTGCCAGCGTGCTCTTCCCCACTCGTATGGGACCTTCTACCGCAATGTAACGGGGAAGCTCAAAGAGATTAGCCATGGATTGTTCGTGGAGAACTGGAAAGCAGAATATATTGCTTCGGGCTGGGACGCAATTGTGGAATTGTTGGAAGTCAGAAGTTAGAAGTCAAATTGCAGAAGTGAAAACCTACGGGTGGTGGGTTTGGCTTTTACTTCTGCAATCTGACTTCTAACTTCTGACTTCCATTAGAATTCGGTCATGCTCCCAGCTCTCATCGGAATCGCGGCCGCGGCGGCTGCTTCGGCGGCCGGATACCAGTCCATGGCGCCGACGGGGCAGTGGTACGGGCGGACGTTTACTGGCGGCGCGCGGGGAAGCAAGCAGATCGCGCTGACCTACGATGATGGGCCGAACGATCCGCACACGCTGAAGTTGCTCGATGTGCTGGCCAAGCACGGAGTGCGGGCGACGTTCTTCATGATTGGCCGCTACGTGCAGCAGCGTCCCGACATTGCGCGCGCCGTGGCGCGGGCAGGACACGTCATCGGTAACCACACGTTCACGCATCCGCTGCTCATCTTCCAGTCTGCAACGGAGACGCGCGCGCAACTGTCCGATTGCCACCAGGCATTAGGGGATGCTATCGGCGAGCATTCGAAGTTGTTTCGTCCACCGTTTGGCGGAAGGCGTCCGGCCACGCTGCGGATTGCGCGCTCGCTCGGGCTGGAGACGGTGATGTGGAATGTCACGGGATACGACTGGAATGCGCCGCCAGCCGCCGTAATCGAGAAGAAGGTTACGAGCCGGATGCGCGGCGGCGATGTGATCCTGCTCCACGATGGTGGACACCTCGCGATGGGCGCGGACCGGGCGCAGACGGTGATTGCGACGGAAAACCTGATCCGGCTGTATAAGGATCAGGGGTATGAGTTCGTGACGGTGGAAGAGATGCGGACCGTTAGCGATCAGGAGTCAATGACTGGATAGCGTGTAGGCGCATTCAGTTCGTGGATGAGCGGTTTACGCCAATTGACTGTGCAATTGGCTCATGGCCTAGGGAGATCGACCAGGACCACCTCTGAGTGTTCCTGCACACGTTCGAGGACAACTTCGCGGCCGTCTGGCGAAATGTCGAAGTCGCGAATATCAAAGTCGGCAGGGAGATTAGTCAACTGTCGTTCCGCGCCCGTTTTCATGTCGACCAGCCACAGATCCTTATGCCGAATGTCTCCCTTCAGGAATACCAGCCCACGACTTCCAGGCAGGAAGACCAAGTGTCGCGCCCCACGAGTTAAGGTCAATGAAGGCATGGGAATCACTGCAGCCTCGGCTGTTACCGCTTTAACCGGAAATGTGGTGCCGATGTCAGGTCCTGAGTAAACAAGGAAGTGGCCATCGGGCGACCACGCGGGATCAACCGAGTACTCCTCGACAAAGGGTGTGGGCACGCGACCGTTGAGCGGCACACGGAACAGGTGGGGGACGCCGTGATCGTTTGCCGCTGAGGTAATCGACTGGCCGTCCGGTGCCCATGCTGGAGCACCTTGTAGGTCGAGTGAATCGTTGATAATCCGCGCGCTTGTGCCATCGGTTTGCATGACATACAAGAACGATTGCCCGTGTTGGCGGACCGAGAAGGCGATGTGCTGTCCATCGGGGGCGATTACAGGACCGCCAATAACTTGCGCACCTGGACCACTCCATAACTCCGTGCCAGTTCCGATGTCGAGCTTCCAGATACTCCCGCTCGATCCTGTCGCAGCAACATAGAGAAGATAGTTTGGTCCCAGTCGTGGAGAAATCCCTGTGCTGGTCGTCAGTGAGATTCGAGCGGGTGCCGAGACTTCGGCGGGTGAATCTGCGATCCGCAAGCGCCAGAGTGTTCTCTTCGGGCTTGCGGTCGTAAGAACCAAACGGTGACTGTCAGCGCTGGCCGCCAACGACGTGTATCGGTCAAGACTAGAGGCCAGACGGTGCGGGATGCGGTGCTCGACGTCCATACTATAAAGCCACGGGCCGGAGCCATCAGGATCGCTGGCGAGGTACATCAGCGTCCGTCGGTCCAACAGAACCGGATAAATCACGCGGCCATTATGCGATGTGATCCGCTCAGGAGTTCCACCAGTCGGGTGAATGCGCCAGATGTCCATTTTGTCAGGGAGAGAACCCTGGACAAAGTAGATGAAGGCATTGTCGGGCGACCACAGGGGAAAGTGCGCGTGGATACCGGCGGGTGCGGTGAAGATGGGAGGTGTCTTGGCTTGCTGGTTACCCTCGCTCACGAACAATGGATCTCCGGGGCCGGGAGTGTGGTACGCGAGTCGGGAGCCGTCGTGGGACCAGTCAAACTCGGCTACCCCTTCAAGGTATGGCCTCGGCTGTCCGCCCAGCGTTGGCACCGCCCAGATGCTGATGTTTTCTGGGTTCGACCCGTCTTGCTTGCGAGACCAAAACGTGACGAACGAACCATCGGGCGAGAAACCCAGGGTGCGGAGCGATGGGTTGGCAAGCCCCGCGAAGATCCCGCGGGTTAAATTGTGAAACTGGCCTGACCCAACCTGCGTGACCCAAACGTCCATCTGTCCGTCGCGATCCGACAGAAAGGCGACGAACTGTCCGTCGCGGGACACGGCAGCGGCCTGCTCCACTCCCTCAAACTCGGTAACCGTTTGGAGTCGCGCGCCGGCGGTCGGATCTCGCCAGAAATATTCCGTCTTCCTAAGCCAGAATCCGGCAGCAATTACCAGCAGGGCAGTCACCGCTGCCAGCGGCAGAGCAACTCTCCATCGGGCACGAGACGCCGGGACATCTGAACGGGGAGGCAATGTAAGGGGGATGGGCGACGGGGCATCGTTGCCGTTCTCTTGCGCTACTCGTACATTCCGACTGCGAGCCCATTCGTCCAACTCGGCTGTAAACGCATAAATCGAGCCCGCCCGGTCATGCAGATGACGGTAAACAGGCATCCCCTCGCGCTTCTCCCAGCGCTGGACTGTGGTGACGTCGCGGTTGAAGTGGGCGGCGATACCCTTCCAGGAATCGAGACGTTCTAGGGGCGGGGTGTGCGACGACTGTCTTCCGGAGGATGTTTCGCCCATCGCGCTCTCCTCATTGCTCCGCGGGTTGTCCCGACCCGATTGTAGCGTCCGCTGACAGGGACGGCAAAGTACGGCATTCGACGGTGCGACTGTAATTCCGCGCATTGCCCTTTGACCGCGCCCACGCGACTGACGGATTGTGTCCGAGCGTTTCCAGACGGCGACGCCAACGAAAGGATCGCGATATGAGAAAAAAACTAGGGTGGTTGGTTCTTCTTGGTGCGGCGATAGTTGCCACTGCGGGAAGCGCCTTGGCGACCCCACCAGAGGGGTTCACGAGCACCACGACCGCTCAGGGGCGGTTCTCCTCATTCGATGTCAGCAACTACTTCATTTCCGGCAAAGGCAAACTCTGGTTCTCGTCGCAGAAAACCAAAGGAAGGTCAGATGGATATTTCTTGACTAATGTCTGGCAGCCCGGAGGAACCACCGGCTGGCACACGCACCTTGGTCATACTCTGATCATCGTCACGGCAGGAACGATAACTCATTATGACGGGGACGATCCCAGCTGCACGCCGCACGTGTACACAACGGGGATGACATTTGTCGACCGTGGCGGCAGTCACGTACATATCGTCCGAAACGAAGGCGACGTCGAGGCACAAGTCATTGCGTTCCGGCTCATTCCAGCAGGTCAGCCGGCTCGGATTGACGCTCCAGACCCGGGGAACTGCCCTTTCTAACTGGGGCAATGATTTCAAAGCTGCTCCGAGACTTTATGGAGGCGGCGCGAGTTTGCCTCCCTTTTCTCACTGCTTTCGGAACGGCGGAATCAAAAGGAGACCACTATGCACAGACCTTATGTCGTGATTGCTGTTTTGCTCAATTGCTTGCTGTGCGTCGCCGCATTCGGTCAAACCGTTGTCATCTACGAGCAGAAGAACTTCTCTGGTCGGAGCGAGACTCTTGCGATCGGTGACCATCGCCTCGCCAATTGGAAGCCCGCTTCGATCCAAGTAGGTGCGGGACTCGTCGCCTATCTCTACGAATCCGTTGACTCAGCCGGTGGCTACGGAATTTCGGTCGATCTAATGGAAAACCACTCCGATCTCTCTGAGTTCGGCCTGAACGGCAACGTGTCCTTCATTTCCGTCTTTTCCAGCACACGTCCAGACGGCCTTTTCTGGTCGCGCAACAGCATGCGCAGCGGGCAGTTCATCGCCGGTCACTGGGAACGCAATAGAGCTGGGGGAAATCCGGTGGACACGGTCGCAGTCGCATCCTCGCCGTTGCCGAGTAACGCTCCTCCGACGCCGACCACGATTCAACAGCAAGGCGCCACATGGACCATAACAGCCCTTGGACCTCAATCACCTAGCGACGTGGCTCAATGGAGTCGCGCCGATCCGACAATGGGTGTTGTTGGGAGTGATTTCAGAGGACCACAAGAGATCGGTTCCGCGACGTTCGAGAGAGCGTCCAACAACATTGCGATCCCCGACTGGTTGAATTTCTGGTATCCGAACAAACAACCGAACGACCACCGATCGATCGTGTACTTCAAGAGGACCCTGACTGGTGTGATTGCCGATACGATCACGAAGAACTGGACCGGAGTAGTCCTTGATGGTCACGGTGGTTTCAGAAAGATCAGTGGTACGTACGAATTGTCCGGTGCCCCGCAGATTGCGGACATTTCGGGGACGTATCCAGATCACGACTTGAACATCGACGTCACGCCATTCGCAAACTACATGTACCTGATCAGCGATTCGCACAAGCCGGAGCGAAGCACCGAGGTGGAAATGAAAGACCTCGTGGACTCAGATCATGATCCATGCACTGATCCGTTCTATGTAGTCGAGGCGGAAGTCCAATCTGGAAACGTCGCGATGCAGAGCATAAAGAAATCGTCACTAGGGAGAGTCGGCAAACAGATCGCCATGTACGGTCCATGGATCTACGACGTAGGACACTGCGATCACCCAGAGATCCATCCCGCCGAAGAAATATGGTGGACCGAGAATACCCCCGATAACGGACAGTTGTACCACCTTAACGTCTTTGCTGATTCCTCGACACGTTTCTGGTGGCGATCCCAGATGGATGACGGTACGAAACTGCACCCCTGGGGCGCGCCGCCAATCGTCGGCCTATTCGCGATCGCTTTCGAGGTGCCGATTGAAACGCACTTCAGCACCGTTGGCGGAATACGGTTCGAGGTCGCGAATGTGGACCAATGGAACGTTGCAACGGTTCCGGGCAGCAACACGGCCTACGATTTGGTCTTCGGAGGCAAGACTCTGGTATCGTTCATCCCGCATAACGACGCGTTCAAAGTGTCATACGAAAACGTCGGCCTAAAGCCAGGGACGAGCAACATCGTTCGCGGCTTTCTTGTGATTGAAACCACAGTTGGAATCGTCAAACAGATCGCCACGCAGGCAACGTACCTTGACGGTAATCAGATCGTGTCCGTCAATGTTCTGGAAGGTGTCGATCCCGACAAGATCGATCAGAGAATCGAAGCGCAGATCTTTCACAAGGAGGAAGGACATTACATGTTCACCGTGACGCGAACGGAAATGAAAGGGGCGGTCGTGAAGTCGCACAAGGCGGTCGTGAAGTCGCACAAGTAGGAGGCAAGCCGCCGACCTTGCAAAGGGTTGGCGATCAATCCTCTTTCGGCAACACCGCCATAGTTGGTGCTATCGCCTACGCGTGTACCGCCGCAAACGCCTGCTTTGCCGCCGCGATCGTTTGCTGCACGTCTTGTTCGCTGTGCGCCACGCCCATGAACGCCGCTTCGAACTGTGACGGTGGCAGGTAGATTCCGTTCTCCAGCATCGCGCGAAAGAAACGTCCGAAGGCTTCGGTGTCGGACTTGGCAGCGGAAGCCCAATCGGTGACCGGTCCCGCCGCGAAGAACCAGGTAAACATCGAGCCGACGCGGTTGTGGCACATGGTGACGCCGGCATCTTTGGCCGCAGCGGCGACTCCGGCGACCACTTCGGCGGCGACTTTATCCAGCTTCGAGTAAACATCTTTGTGCCCGCGCAAGTAGCTCAGCGTGGCAAAGCCGGCGGCCATCGCCACAGGATTCCCCGAGAGCGTTCCCGCCTGATACACCGGGCCGAGCGGAGCTACCATATCCATGATCTCGCTCGGGCCGCCGTAGGCGCCCACGGGCAAGCCTCCGCCAATGATCTTGCCCATGGTGGTGAGATCGGGCTGGATGCCAAAGAGTTCCTGAGCGCCGCCATAGGCGAGGCGGAATCCAGTCATGACCTCGTCAAAAATCAGCAGCGTCTTGTCGTGCGCGGTCATGGCGCGGAGAGCCTCCAGATATCCGCGTGCCGGAGGCACGCATCCCATGTTGCCGACGACCGGCTCCACGATGACGCAGGCGATCTGGTGCTTGAATTTTTCGAAAGCCTGATCGAGGGCGCAGATATCGTTGTAGGGAAGCGCCAGCGTGAACTGCGTGAATTCCTCGGGAACGCCCGCTGAGCCGGGAATGCCGAGCGTGACCACGCCGGAGCCCGCTTTCACCAGGAGCGCGTCGGAGTGCCCGTGATAGCAGCCTTCAAACTTCACAATATATTTGCGCTTCGTATAGCCGCGCGCCAGGCGGATGGCCGACATGGTCGCCTCGGTGCCCGAACTTACGAAGCGAACTTTCTGCATGTGCGGAAAAGCGGAAATCACGAGCTCGGCCAGATCGGCTTCGCCGGGCGTCGACGCTCCGAAGCTCGTCCCCTTGCGCGCCGCTTCGATCACGACTTCGAGGACTGCGGGCGCGGCATGGCCCAGGATCATCGGACCCCACGACCCAACGTAGTCCACATAGTCGTTGCCGTCCGCGTCCCAAATATGCGAGCCCTGGCCGCGCACGATAAATGGCGGCTCGCCGCCCACGCTGCCGAACGCGCGCACTGGGGAGTTCACGCCTCCCGGGATGAATTGTTCGGCGCGTTTCTGCAGCTTGCGGGATTGTTCGGTCTTGCGGGCCATGGTTCCTCCATAGTAGCCAAGCTTGGTCCGGGAACGCCGGAAAGTGCAAAATCGTTAACCACAAAGGCCACGAAGGCACACGAAGTGACGCATGAGACCTAAGAGCTTCGTGATACTTCGTGTCCTTAGTGGTTCAGGGTTCTGTGGGTTGCACCGTGAAACGCACCCACTGCCCAATACTCCGATCAATATAGCAGCGGCGGGCAGGACGCCAGCAGCGCAGCAGATCACATCGACTTGTGATCTTGGGCACAGCCGTAAAGACTCCAGCCGGCGAAGCGGCGACATAGGAAAGCCCGGCACGTCAGCGCCGGGAAACGGAAGGGGACTGATCGAGTCCCGCAAGGGACGGCACCCACGCTACGACCACAGACTCCGGGAGGACGACTGGGCAACAAAAACGCTACTCACCAAATATGGTAGTAGCCGTCGCGGCAACCGAGTTCTACCGTCAGCCCAAACAAATTGCCTAATCTCTCAGCTTGCAGAACTTCTTCCTTGCGTCCGTCGGCCACGATCCGGCCGTTCGACATGAGCACGACTCGTTCGATCTCGGGAACAATATCGGGCAATTCATGAGTCACGAGAATGATTCCAATTCCCGAGTTGGCCAGGGAGCGCATGGTTTCTCGCAGGCTGTGCTGCGCTGCAATGTCCAACGAATTACACGGCTCGTCGAACAACAGGGCGCGCGGCTTATGGACCAACGCCCGGGCGATCAACACGCGCTTGGCCTCGCCCGACGACATCTCCTCCACGGCGCGCTCCGCCAGATGCGAGACGCCGAGTTGCGCCAAGGCGGCCTCGGCTAGTTCTCTGTGTCTGGGATCGACGTTGTGGTTCGGGAAGATGCGCGTGCTGCTGAAGAAGCCGGACAGCACGACGTCCAGGCCGCTGGCGTCACCGGTACACGAAGACATCAGGTCATTCGACACGATGCCGAGCAGGGATCGCAGTTCGAAGACGTTCCAGTTCGGCTGCCCAAGAATGGTCATGCGCGACCCTGGACGGGCCGCCGGATAGCACTCGCGGGTGATGGTCTTGATCAGAGTGGACTTGCCGCAACCGTTCGGTCCCAGCACCGCCACGTGTTCGTCCACATGAACGCGAAGACTAAAGTCGTCGAGGACAATCTTCTCTCCGCGCATCACGCGGACGTTCCGCAGGTCGAGTAATAGGGGTTTGGGTTGCATCTAGTTCGGTAATTTCACTTACAGTATCGCAACAATTCAAGTCGGCAGGGCGGTCTGTGCTCAATCGAATTCATCGGACTTTCACAAACCTGCAATACTCCTGCAATCTCTCTTGGCTATGTTAGCGACAGTTGCCCTTCTAACCGGGAGGGTTTATCAGGACGGCCTTGGGGGGCTCCGGGCTGTCCTTTTTAATTTCTGCAGCATGCCCCGATGTGCGCAGCCTCTCTCACCGCGCTCCTGGCGGGCAGGTAATCGTAGAAGCTTTCAGCTCTCAGTTTTCAACACACTACGTTAGGTATGTGCACGGATTTTCCAATGAATCGGACGGGCTGGTCCAGCCATCCTAAACGTGTGGGCCCCGACCGAGTTTTTCTCACCGCCGAATGGCAGCACCTGGCCATGCTGAACTATGAAGTGGATGCGGGGTTGCTTCTTCCATTCGTCCCTGCTGGAACGGAACTCGATCATTGGAACTCAAGAATTTTTGTCAGCCTTGTCGGATTTCGCTTTCTGAAAACAAGATTGCTCGGGTTCCTGCCGGTTCCGCTGCACTCCAACTTCGAGGAAGTGAATCTGCGGTTTTACGTGCGGCGTCAGGCGGGAAGCGAAGTCCGGAGAGGGGTAGTGTTCATCCGGGAAATGGTTCCGCGCCGGGCGATTGCATTTGTTGCCCGTACGTTCTACAACGAAAACTATGTAGCGCTTCCCATGGCGCATGAGATTCGTTCGCTTGGCGACAATCGTCTGAGTGTGGAATACCGGTGGCGGAGCGGAGAGAGTTGGAGCGGGATGAACCTTGAAACTGACGGCAATTTTGAGCTGCCCGGCGAAGGTTCGGTTGAACAGTTCATTACTGAGCACTATTGGGGTTATGCGGCACAGCCCGACGGCGGTTGCGTGGAGTATCGTGTGACGCATCCATCGTGGAGAGTCTGGCAGGTTCGCCAGTCGGCACTCGAAGGCGATGCGGAAAAAATCTACGTAAAAGAGTTCGCGTCCGTGCTTGAGAGCCAGCCGCACTCCGCTTTTCTTGCGGAAGGGTCCGCAGTTACCGTGATGCAGGGGCGAAGATTGTGAGTGTTCCGTCGAGTGTCGATCCCCGGCTATCTGCCCGCGGCGTGGTTCTTTACGACGGGCAGTGCGGTTTCTGCTCGCGTTGGGTGCAGTGTTGGGCACGGACGCTCAGGCGGCACGGATTCGAGATTGCCTCGCTGGATGAGCCTTGGGTTGCGGGCAAACTTCAGATGCCACACGAAGAACTCCTCACCGACATACGGTTGCTGACGGCGGATGGTCAGCTGATTTCCGGAGCCGATGTTTATTTGTACGTGACGCGACGGATCTGGTGGGCTTGGCCGTTCTACGCGATTTTCAGTTTGCCGGGATTCAACCGGCTGATCCATATCGGATATCGGTGGTTTGCGCGGAATCGCCACCACATTTCGCACGCCTGCAAGTTGCACCCGCGCTGATCGCGAATCACAGACAGATGCCGAGCTTCGCTCGGCTTGGACGGGGCAAAGCCCCGTCCCCACACGAGCAATGCTAAAACAGCGACGTCGGTCTCCTCTTCCAGCTTTTGCCCTTTTCTTTCGCGATGTTTTCGAGGTCGTTCACGTAGGCTCCGGTCTGGGTGAGAACGTGGTGCAGGTCGTTGCCAACGCTTACGAATGTGAAGCCCTTCTCCAGGAATTCGCCGACACGCGACGTCCCGAACAGGAAGATGCCGAGAATGATGTTGTTTTTGCGGGCGTGCTCGATCAGCTTTTGCGTGGCGGCGTTCAGTTCGGGCGACGTGTACATGTGCGGGAACTCGTACTTGTTGTAGAGGCCCATTGACATGCAGAGATCGTTTTGTCCGAGGAAAAGAATGTCAACGCCCGGAACCGCCGCGATCTCGGCGATGTTTTCGATGCAGGAAGCCGTCTCGACTTGCAGGGCAACGATGCCTTCGTTGTTCCAGTTGCCGGCGTAGCCGAGCAGGCCGCCCTTATTCATACTGCGCTGCGGAAAGTAAACCGAGCGTGTTCCGACGGTGGGGTACTTGGTGCAACTGATGGCCTGGCGAGCCTCCTCGGCGGTGTTGATGTAAGGAACGAGAACGCCGTCGGCGCCGAGATCGAGGGCTTGCTGAATGCCGGGCCGATCGTCATACCCGCCCACGCGGACCAGCGACTTCGCGCCGCCGTTCGAGATGCCGCTCAGCATGGCGGAGAGCTTTTCGTAATTCATGGGACCATGCTGGGTATCGACCAGCAGCCAGTCGTAGCCGCTGTGCGCCAGTTGCTCGGCCACAGTCGGGCTGTGCGCGTTGAGGAAGAGGCCCATTTTCGGGGTTCCTGCGCGTAATTGCTTCTTGAATTCGGAGCCACTGAGAGCGGCTTCTGCCATAGATGAATCCTCCCTGGAACACTAGTGAAAATGGTTTTCAGTGTAACGAACGAACGTCGCGTCCGGCCAGCAAGAGCCTACTTTTTTCTAGTAGACGTGACTGGAGGGCAAGAATCCCCCGTAGAGACGCGGCTTGCCGCGTCTCCTCGGTGCGATGCCCCCAAGCCGCATCCGATCCCAGACGCGGCAAGCCGCGTCTCTACGGGGGGCCTTATTTTGCCTTCGAAACGGGCTATTCCCACGGCCTTCCACTTCCGAACCCCGATTTTATGCCGATTTTCAGGGGGTACCATTCTGGCAACCGCATAAAATCTGCATAAAATGCTACTTTTCCACAGCGCAGTGCGTTAGTATTCGCTCGATACAGGCAAATTAGTAAGTTCCTGAAGGAGGAATTCATGGCTTCTGGTATGACCAAAACCCAACTCACACGTCACCTGGCCGAGAAGCTCGGCTCCAACAACAAGACTGCCGCAACTTTCCTGGAGCACCTGGCAGACGTAGCGATTAAAGAGACGAAGAAGAACGGCGTATTCGTTGTGCCCGGCCTCGGCCGCCTGGTGAAGGCGCATCGCAAGGCCCGCATGGGACGCAACCCGCAGACTGGCGAACCAATTCAGATCAAGGCGAAGACGGTCGTAAAATTCCGCGTGGCGAAGGCCGCGAAGGACGCGATCGCGCCCAAGAAGTAGTGTGTATGTATGTGTGGCGCGGACACTCTTGTCCGCGAAAACTTAAGGACGAGAAGAGGCCGGCTTGCGAGTCGGCCTTTTCCTATTCAGATTCCTCGTGGAATAGCGATGGCGGGTCATTAAACAATTCTTCCAGAAAACTCTCTCGCTGATTCACAAAATGCCGCACGATCTGCATGGGCGCCGTTTCCTCGTACTCAATCTCATGGAGCGGGCCGTCATCAAAAGAGATGATCTGGGCCTTCGGGTACCCAAGCAGTATCGGTGAATGGGTCGAGATGATGAACTGGGCGTCCTTGTATTTTTTCAAAACGTCGTGAAGCAGAACCAGGAAAGCAAGTTGGCGTTGTGGTGAGAGCGCTGCTTCGGGCTCGTCCAGCAGAAAAAGGCCATTGCGTTGGAACTTGAGTTCGAGAAGTTTGAAGAACGTTTCGCCGTGTGAGCGCGTGTGGAGGCTGCGTCCGCCGTAAAATGCACTGATCGGTGCCGACTGTGGCGCATCCTCTTTGTCGAGCCAGTCCATGTATGAAACGGTGTTGAAGAAACTTTCTGCGCGGAGAAAGTAGCCAGCCCCAGTGCGCTTGTCGAAAGACAGACGCAATACGCGCACGAGTGGGTCAATCGAATGATTGCTTTCGGTACTGTCATTCATGAAGCTCCGCGTCCCGCCTTCGCGGCCGAAGCCATAGTGCACGGCGATGGCTTCGAGCAAGGTGGACTTGCCCGTGCCGTTCTCGCCAGCGAAGAAACAGATTCGTGAGCGCAGCACGAGTTCGTCAAGGCTGTTAATGGCTGGGACCGAAAATGGATAGCTTTTCCTGTCTTCGACTCGGTCACGCATGAGTTTGATTTTCTTGAGCACGGGATACTCCGAACGATCTACCAAAACGCTGCGTTCAAAAGCTACGGCGTTAACTCTATCAACTCTGCGCGCACCTTTCCCTGTTCGATCATCAGTCTCCCCACACTCACCGGCAAGCTGAAACGGCGCGGGCCCGCGCTTCCCGGATTGAAATACAGGACGCCGTTCCTCTCTTCTATTTTCGGGTGATGGCTGTGGCCGTAAATCACCACGCGGAATCCAGCGGCTTCCGGCTTCAGGTCGAGTTTACTGAGATCATGCAGCAAATAGATCGAGATGTCCCCAGCTTCGACAACTTCGGTTTCAGGCAATGCTCGCGCCCAACGCGCCGTGTCAACATTGCCGCGGATTGCGGTGACAGGCGCGACTCGCCTGAGGGCTGCCAGGATCTTGGGATCGCCAACATCGCCGGCGTGGAGGATGCGGTCGGATCCGCGCAGAGCCTCGACGGCTTCCGGCCGCAGCAGGCCGTGGGTGTCGGAGATTATGCCGAGGACTATCGACTTCTGAGTCGTACGCGCAATCATCTTTTCTCGACCGTAAATTCTTTCCGGCTCCGCCGGGACGGACGAATGCGTCCGTCCCTACGTGATTCATCACAAATCCGGTGTCGAGCGCTCACAGACTTTGCCAACAGGTCTAAGGCTATACTGCCGATGAATGTCTGATGTTCCAAATCTTGCGGAAGCGCTGCGGCGGTACTGGGGATACCACGAGTTTCGCCCCAAGCAGGAGAATGTTATCCGCAGTCTGCTGGCGGCGCACGATACTTGCGTGGTTATGCCGACCGGAGGCGGGAAGTCGCTGTGCTACCAGCTTCCGGCCGTGATTTCGGGGAAGACGGCGGTGGTGGTATCTCCGCTAATCGCGCTGATGCAGGACCAGGCCGCGCAACTGGCGCAAATGGGTATTCCGGCGGCGGCGATCAATAGCTTTCAGAGTTCGGCAGAGCGCAGGCAGGTGATGGAGAAGGCAGCGCGGGGCGAATACCGGCTCCTTTATCTTTCGCCGGAGCGGCTAGCCGCTGGAAATACCTTCGAGTGGCTAAGCAAGGTTCCGGTGGGTTTCTTTGCGGTCGACGAAGCGCATTGCATCTCCGAGTGGGGCCACGAATTTCGACCGGAATACCGGCAGCTCAGCCGGTTACGCACGAACTTCCCGAAATTTCCGATTGCGGCGTTCACGGCCAGCGCGACGCGGCAGGTGCGGCACGACATTCTGAAGCAGTTGCAGATGCGCGATCCCGATCTCTACATCGCCAGCTTTCATCGCAAGAATCTGAGCTACGTCGTACACGAGTGCGAAGCGCGCACGCAGATGGAGTTGCTCGTCCGCGCCTTGCGACACTATGCGGGGGAGAGTGTGATCGTATATTCGCCCACGATTCGCCGCGTGGAAGAGACGGTCGAATACCTGGAGGAGAACGGGATTGCGGCGATTCCTTATCACGCCAAGATGGAATCTTCCCTGCGCCAGCAAAACCAGGAACGCTGGATGTCGGACGAAGTGCGCGTGCTGGTGGGAACGATCGCGTTTGGGCTCGGCATCAACAAGCCCGCGGTACGGGCGGTGATTCACCTCTCGCTGCCGAAATCGATTGAACAGTATTACCAGGAGGCGGGGCGCGCGGGGCGCGATGGACGTCCCGCGGATTGCGTGTTGCTCTGGCAGAAGCAGGACCACGTTCTGCTCTCCTACTTCATCAAGGAAATTGTGGATGACGCTGAGCGCGAGCGAGCCTTCGAACGAAAGCGCGTGATCGGCCGCTTCGTGGATTCGCATGGCTGCCGCCACCGGCAGATTTGCCTGCACTTTGGAGAGAATCCGAAATGGGAGAGCTGCGGGAACTGCGACAATTGCGCCGTTAGGCCGGAGTGGCTCAGCAAAGAGATCGCGCATCCTGCTACCCCCGAAGTGGCGGTGCGGAAGAGGTCTCTTCCGCGCACCTCTTCTCCCTCCTTCTATGAGCCCCTGCTGACGTCCGACAAACCGGGCGCATGGGATGAGGCGCCGGCGGAAGTGGACCCGCTGTTGGCGGAGTATCTCCGCGAGTGGCGGCGCAACATGGCGCGAGAGAACAAAGTGCCCGCGTACATCATTCTGCACGACAGCACGCTGGAGGAGTTGTGCCGCCGCCGTCCGTCCAATTTTGCGCAGTTGAAGCAGGTGCCGGGCATTGGCGAAAAGAAGGCAGATGTGTACGGCGCCGAAATTCTGCAGGCACTGCGAAACTTCGGCGATGGAGCGCGCGCCGCCCCGACCGCGGCGAGGGAGGCGGGGCCGGCGGAACAGACCCTGCGGCTTTTGAACGAAGGGTGCAAGTTTGAAGAGATCGCTCGCATTCGGGCGCGGCAGATTTCGACCGTCGTTTGCACGGTGGCGAGTTTGATCGAGACCGGGCAGGTGAAGTTGGATGCGAAATGGATTTCTCCCGACGCACAGCCGCTGATCGAGGCAGCTTGCATCGACAAAGGAATCGAGCGGCTGAAAGACATCAAAGATGCGGTGCCCCCATATGTCAGCTTCGACGATATAAGGCTGGTCGTCGCGCACTTGCGAGCCGAGAACCGGGTGCGGGCGAAGTCGGCGTAAGAGAAGTCGGCTGAGGTTGTCGAAAAGCTTTCCATAGATTTGTCATCCTGAGCGCAGCGCAGGACCTGCTTTCTTGTCGGCGCGAGGAACAGCAGGTTCTTCGCTGCGCTCAGGATGACAAATCAAAAATTTACGGGGGGTGACACTACACGCCTTTGGCGGCGGGATCCCAGATCAGTTTGTGAATTTGCAGGCTTAGCCGCGCCGGAACATTGTCTTCGAGGATCCACTGCGCAAGTTCCTGCGGATCGAGCAGGCAATGCGAAGTATCGCGCGCGCCGGAGGCAGCCTTTTCGAACGCCGGAGAGAACAAAATGGCGTGCACGCGCTCGGCCAGCCTGTGTCTCACGACAAAGTCCCGGGCGAATTCGTAGTCGGTGCGATCGGTCAAAACAAACTTAAGTTCATCATGAGGCCGGAGCGTCTCCAGATTCTCAAGCGCAAAAGTGTCAGGTTCACCCGAATGCGGACACTTCACATCGACAATCTTGATGACCTGCTTCGGGACTCTCGCCAGGGGGCGTTCGCCGCTGGTCTCGAGCAATACCTGGTAGTCAGCGTCCAGAAGTTGCTCCATCAGGGGGATGACGTCACGCTCCTGCAGCATGGGTTCGCCGCCGGTGATCTCGACTAGTCCGCCGCTGGGGCTCAGACGGGCGACCTCGGTGAGCACCTCTTGCAACGTCATCTTCTTCCCGCCATGGAAACTAAACTCGCTGTCGCACCAGGAGCAGCGCAGGTTGCATCCGGTCAGGCGCACGAAGACGCAGGGGAGTCCGGCATAGGTCGATTCGCCCTGGAGCGACTTATAGATTTCGGTGATCTGCATGGGAGTGAATTATCAGATCATTGAATCATTGAGACATTGAATCATTAAAGTTCAAAGGCCGAGCTTTTCAATGACTCAATGATTCAATCACTCAATGTTTCAATGGTTTCACTCGCTGTATCTTGCCGTCGTCGTGTCCGTCTCGAACACGGTTACGTCTTTCACCCGCACTCGGCCGTTGGTTACGTTCTTGAGACGGGCGTTGGTTTCGTCATAAAAATATTTAGACAAGTTCTCAGCGGAGGGGTTGAGAACGGTGAAGGGCTCGATGTCGTTGATCATCTGGTGGTCGAGGCGGTCGATGGCGTGCTTCATGACTTCTTTCAGGTCTTTGAAATCGAGCAGCAGGCCGGCCTTGTCGAGTTCGGCGCCGGCCAGGGTCACACGAATCTTGTAGTTGTGGCCGTGCGGGTTCTCGCACTTGCCCTTGTAGTTGCGCAGGTAGTGCCCTGCGGCGAATGTGTCTTCCACGGTTACTTCGTACATGAAATCCAATTGCCTCGGCTGTGGTTTATTGTACCTTTTGAGAGGCTTGGGGAGACGGCGCCGCGAGTTTCAATTCTAGAAGCGTTCACCACCAAGGGCACCAACGATCACGAAGGAAACCGTGAGACCAGGAAGCCTTCGTGATCCTTCGTGTCCTTGGTGGTTTATGGTTTCAGTGTCGGAAAGGAACAGTCAACCACGAACATGTTAGCTGACATCACGATTCGCGAAGCCGCGCCGAGCGAGGCGGCGATCATTCTTCATCATCGCCGGTCGATGTTCCGCGACATGGGAGAAGGCACGGTCGAGGAACTGGATCGCATGGTGGAGGTTGCCAGGCCGTGGCTGGCGCGGGCTCTGGCCGACGATTCGTATCGTCACTGGCTGGCGCTGGATGCCTCAGGCCGGGTCGCGGGAGGTGGCGGAGTGCTGCTGTGTTCGTGGCCGGCCAATCCCAAAGATCCGTGCACGCAGCGGACAGTGATCCTGAATGTTTACACGGAGCCCAAGTTTCGCAAGCGAGGAATTGCGCGCCAAGTCATGCTGATAATCCTGGAGTGGCTCAAACGGCAGGGCTTCCGCGCAGTCAATTTGCACGCCAGCAAAGAGGGGCGGCCCTTGTACGAAAAGCTGGGGTTTCAGGCTACGAACGAGATGCGGCTGAAATTTGGCCCGCCGTAGCGAGTCCAAAGTTGTTGTGGTGCGGGCAGCTGCCGAGCTTCACTCGGCCCGGACGGGCGAGGCGCCCGTCCCCACACGAACCCCGTCCCTACACAAACAAACTGTCAAGCAAACCAAGGGCCAACTCCTGATAATCTGCTAACGTTCCGGCTGCTACCCCGTCTATTTCTTTGCAAGGGCAAGGATTGAACACTTGTAGGGGATAGAGATAGACAATGCCGGCCGAATCTTACGCAGTTGCAATTCCGGTTGGCGACCATTACCGCCGAGAGCGGGCGGAACAGAACAGCGGCAACCGGAACCCCACGTCGTATGGGAATATGAGGGGCTCTTTGGCAGCGCAGGGCAACCGCATTGACGACACGAGTCTGATCCGGGAGGCGCAGCAGGGCAACCGTGCGGCCTTCGAGGTATTGGTGCGTCATTACGATCAGTCGGTGCTGCGACTGGCGCTGCATCTGACCGGATCGGAGTCCGACGCCCAGGACGTCTATCAGGAGGCCTTCCTCAAGGCCTACAAGAATCTGGGCAGTTTCCGCTTTGAGTGTTCCTTCTACACCTGGATTTACCGGATCGTCACCAACCTCTGCCTCGATCATCTGCGGAAGCGGAATGTGCGCAAAGAGGATGCTCCGGTGGCGGTGGACGCCTCGGGTGAAGAGTACAGCCGCCTGGAGCAGTTCGCCGACATACGTTCGGGAGCCAACCCAGAACGCGATTTGATGCGGCGGGAGCTGGGACGGAAGATCGGAGCCGCCCTCACCACCCTTACTCCTCGCGAGCGGATGGTGTTCGAGTTGAAGCATTATCACGGGCTGAAGCTGCGCACGGTAGGCGAGATGTTGAATACGACGGAAGAGACGGCAAAGAATACGTTGTTTCGCGCGACGCAAAAACTGCGGGCCGCGCTGGCGGAGATGCGATGAGTTCGAATTTTAATCCCGCGAAGGGATACGAAAATGAAATGTGATTGGGTACGGCAAAATATTCTGTTCTATGTGTACAACGAGCTGGAAGACGATGCCCGCTACGAGGTGGAGCAGCATCTGGGGCGGTGTCCGGAGTGCGCCACTGAGTTGAAGGCGACGCGCAAATTCCACGCTACGCTGTCGGAAATGCCGGTGACGGAGCCCACTCCGAACCTGCTGGCGGCATCGCGGATGCGGTTGCAGGAAGCGCTCGAAACCACGCGACAGGGCAGGTTTTGGCATCGTCTGATTCTTGAGCCCGGAGTGTGGCTGAGGCAGATTCGGATGGCGCCGGCGCTGGCAGCGGTGATCTTCATCGTGGGATTTGGCGGGGGCATCGGCGCGACTTACAACTTTCTTGCTGCGGGGCGCGGCGATACGGGCGCACTCACGAGTTCGCTGGGATCTGGCAGCGGCAATGCGTCGCTCAATCAGCCCCTGGAGTCGTCTGCGATCACCGGCATCCGCTCGGTGACGCAGGAGCCGGGATCGAATCAGGTAAGCATCAAGTACGACACGGTTTTGACCCAGGAAGCGCAAGGCTCGCTGAACGACCAGCGGATCCAGCAGTTGCTGTTGTTTGCGGCGCGCAACAATTACAACTCGGGAGTGCGGATGGATTCGGTAGATGTGCTCACGCAGGCGCCCGACGATTCGCGCGTGCGGGAAGCCTTGATGTATGCGTTGCAGAACGACACCAATCCCGGTGTGCGCCTGAAGGCGCTGGACGGGCTGAGTGGTTTTGTGCGGCAGGATCCACAAGTACGGGATGGAGTTTTGCGGGCGCTGATCAGCGACAACAACTCCGGTGTTCGTATGCAGGCCTTGCGTCTGGTGGAACCGATGAAAGCGGACAGCAATGTGCGCTCAGTACTGACCCGGTTGTCGCAGACGGATCAGAACGTCTCGATTCGTTCCCAGGCTCGCACGATGCTGGCGCAGATGCCGGAGATGGATTAGGAAGGGGCGTTGGTCGCTAGTCGTTGGTCGTTAGCAAACATTACGACCCACGATGCATCCCGAACGACTTAACGCCCAACGACGAACGACTGTATTTTGAGGAGGAAATTCATTGAAACACGCAATAAAACTCGCTGGTGTCGCAGGGTTGGTCGCTGCACTGGCGTCCCTGGCTCTTTGCCAGGAAACTCGGGTATATCGCGAAGGCAGCAGCTGGGTCCAGGAAATGACTGGGAGCTTGGGTGGAGCGAAGAATCTGCGGGTGAAGCTGGCCGCGGGTTCAGTGCGCGTTCAGGGTGGATCGCAAGCGGGAATTACATACGTCATTCATCGTAAAGCCTATACATCTTCAGAGCAGCAAGCCCGCCGCGAATTCGAGTCTTACAGGATCAACACTTCGGTAAAGGGAGACACCGCGTGGCTCGTCGCGGAATCGCAGGGCGGGCGGGATCGCAGGTGCTCCGATGATTTTGTCATCAATGTGCCGCGGAACATGGAATTCGCCAGGATCGAGACCGGGGGCGGCAACGTCAACGCGACCGGGATCGCCGGACGTGTCGAACTCAGCAGCGGGGGTGGAAATCTTCACCTGGATGATATCGGCGGCGACGTCACGGCGGAAACGGGTGGCGGCACGATCGAAGTCGGCAGCGTGCAGGGCGACGTGAGCGTGCAAACCGGCGGAGGAAACATCAAGATCGCTTCCGCCAAAGGCGAGATCAAGGCGGAAAGCGGCGGGGGAAGCGTAATCGTGCTCTCCGGACTGCAGGGCGCGGTGCTGGAGACAGGAGCGGGTAGCATTCGCGTCGACAAATGCAGCGGAACGGTGAAAGCCACGACCGGCGGTGGCAGTGTGGACTTGGGCGACATCGGAGGTCCCGCGGAAATTGAAACTGGCGCCGGTAGTATTCGGCTCGCTTCCGCGAAGGGACGTGTTCAGGCTCAGACCGGCGGAGGCAGCATTCAATTGGACGGCGCGACCTCTGTCCGGGCGGAAACTTCAGCCGGGGGAATCATCGTGAAGCTGCTTTCTGGCGCCGACCATCGCAGCAATTCCACGCTGGAAACGTCGGCCGGCGACATCACCGTCTATCTGGCGAATGACCTGGCGATCTCCATTCGGGCACAAATCGAGATCGCTAACGGCCACACCATCCGCAGCGACTTCTCGGATATTCATGTGTCCAGTGAAGGTGGACCGTGGGGACCGAAAACGGTGACGGCGGAAGGTCAGCTCAATGGTGGCGGACCGATATTAAAAGTCCGGACAAATTCTGGGAACGTTAATTTCCGCCGCGTCAGTCGCTAAGCGGCAATGAGAGTAAGAACAGTCATTGGTCGTTAGTCGCTGGTCGTTCGGGATTCGCTGCGGACTGCGCGAGTTTGCTAACGACTCACGCCCAGTGATAGGGGAGGGCTTATGATCCATCGATTCTTGCTTTGCATGGTTGTTCTTACGCTGGTCGCCAGCGCGCGATCAGCTCAGCTGAACTACGATCGCACCGGCGAAAACTGGGACTCAATCTACGGCTCGGACGAGGGCGGCGGTGGCGGTTCTTCCTATCTCGGAGTTGACATCACCGACGTCTCCGCGGAGCGGCTGGGAGAATTGAAGCTCAAGGAAGAGAACGGAGCCGAGGTCACGATGGTCGACCAGGACGCTCCCGCCGGAAAAGCCGGCCTCCACGAACATGACGTTATTCTGAGCCTGAATGGCACGGCGGTGGAAAGTGCCGCCCAGCTACGCCGGATGATTAAAGAAACGCCTCCCGGCCGCGTTGTGACTCTCGGCATCAGTCGCGACGGTCAGCCGGTGACCATCAAGGTGCAACTTGCCGACCGGCACAAAGCCATGACATGGCAGATGCCGGAGATGCCGAAGATACAGATACCCACGATGCCGGACTTCGATAACCTTCCGGTCTCCGTAGTCGTCGTCCATCAGTCGGCGCGCAGCGGCCTGATGGTGGAAAACATTACTCCGCAATTGGGAGAATTTTTCGGCGTGAAGGGTGGCAAGGGCGTGCTGGTACGCTCGGTGGAAAAAGGTAGTCGCGGGGAAAAAGCCGGGTTCCGTGCTGGCGATGTGGTTGTCAAAGTGAACAATCAACCCGTACAGGATACCTCGGACTTCACCCACGCGCTGCGTTCGTCGTCGGGCGCCACGGCCGCAGTGACGGTCATGCGCGAGAAGCGCGAGCAGAACCTGACTCTGCCGATTCCCGAGAAGAAGGACTCCGGCAGCCTGCTCGAAGACAGCTTTGACCTTCACGATCTCGAGGCTGAGACAGAGCAGGCCGTCAACCTCGCCGGAGACGAAATCGCCCGCCTGGCTCCTGCCATCACCGAGAGAGTGCGGCAGCAGGCTATGTGCTGGAAAGATATGGAGAAGCGGCTGCAGGATCGTCAGCAAAAGATGCAGGAACGGCAGCAGAAGCTGCGCCATGAATTATCTGGAGAGTGGGCTCCGATCTGAATTGTCAGGTCGTCGCTGGTTACCGAAGTCACCCAGGCTTCAATGCTTCCCCTTGCGTTTACCAGGGGATGGCCAGATTCCC
>JAIQFA010000037.1 GCA_020073525.1 Terriglobia bacterium | reverse complement strand
ATTCGATTGAAGGCTTCGACCAGAAACGCTCGTGTTTCCGAAGGGGCGATCGCGATCAATCCACGATCTCGAATCTCATCTGGGTCGGCGATCACACCGCTCACTTTTCCAATCACCGTGTTGAGGAACCGTACACGAGATCGGACACCATCGTGCTCGTGCGCGGGGATAGCCTCCATCACAGAAGTTTCGAGAATTTCCGCCGCCTGATTGTGATTTTCCGCCGTGTAAATAACTGCGGGGACGCCGTCCGACGCGGCTTTTCGCCTGAGGCCCTCTGCCAGTATTCGGTGTACGCTTCCTGCCGTCTCCGAGATATAGTTCCGGATGCTCGGCAAAGCCGTCGCAATCTCTTCAGCTTCGGCCACCGACTCCACGAGCGACATCGCACCTTCGGCGCTTCCTGGGTCGACTATCTCCACCGGCCCGATCTGTTCGGCCTCGATCCGGTCCGAGTAAGCGATATTGACCGTGTATCGCCCCGCCGACTGCCGGAGAGCCTTCACTACATTCGGCTGAACCTCCGCGACCACAAGGCGACGGAAATTGCCCGAGCGGGAAGCTTCGCACAGAAACAATCCAGCCTGGATGGCGCCAAAGCCGAAGCCAACAAATGTGTGGCGCATCGAAGAGGACATTCAGATCGCGCCTTGTTGGAGGTAATTGCTTTCGTCTTCTGCCGACCAGTGAGACACGCTGCGTATATTGGTTGTCCGTCGATGAGGATAGACGACCGCCTTGCCATCGATTCGTTGGGCCTTGACCATGTCTAGAAGATCGACCACATGGTCCAGGTCGCCAACCCGGGCGATATGCGCTCCAGGATCGATTTCATGGGTTGCGATGAGATCGAGCACCCGCGCCACATCCCAGGGTGAGCCGCCGCTGGAACCGGTGAGATTAATCTCCTTGTAGTGGACAACTCCGGCATCGACACCAACAATGTCCTCGCCCTTTTTCAGCCCACCGAATAGGTTGAGAACGGCCCCGCGCCCAACTATGCGCTGGGAAGTTTCAATCGCTTTCGCGGAACCAACTGCGACTATGACATCGTCCGCACCGGCATATTGTGTCAGCTCGCCAACTACCCCCTCGACTTGCTCAGAACCAGCATTAACCGTTTGTAGATTGATTCCCGCTTCCTTGGCCTTTGGTCCGAAAAGTCTGGCGACAGTTTCCAGGCGAGATTCCACAAAATCTACAACTAGAATCGCGCGCGGTCGATAGCTTAGCGCCATATCCACGTGCATCCGCCCCATGGCGCCGGCACCAATGACAACTGTCACGCCTTGCGGTTTCAGTCCTTTTATGACCTGCCTGGGGGCGAGCGGGTTTTCCTGAACCAGGTGCATGTGATGTTCTTGGGCGGAGAGAGCGCAAGAAAGCGGTTCACTCATCGCGGCGTGTGCGAATGGGACTTGGGCATCGGGCATCGGCAAGAGACAACCAGACTCCAGAATCTCTTCTGTGATCAGGATGTATTCCGCCAAGTGGCCCGCGAGCGTATAACCTACACCCAATTTGCGGACTCCCTTTGCCCCATCGTGGTACCGTTCGCGGTAATTGATAGGTGCGTGATCTACCGCCGGCTGGATAACATAGTGCTCACCCGGGCAATAGTTCTCTCGGAGCTTTTCCCCGACCCTGATGATTGTCACTGCGCCCTCATCGCCAAGGATCAAGGGGAATTGACTGATGTCCCATCCGTACATCAATTTGTGGTTCGGCCCCTGTTCAATCAACTTAATTAACGAGGTACAGATGCCGGCAGCTTCGACACGTGCCAGCAACTGAAAAGAACCAGGGTGGGGGGTTGGCACCTTCTTGACCGCTAGATGCTCAAACCCAGTCCCGCTCAAAACCAGTGCTCGCATCTCACGCGGAACATCGTAAGGAGCACTATTGGCTTCACTGCTGCTCAATCCAGAATGATCTGCCATGAGGCCCTCCGAACATGGATTTTAGGCACCGATGGACCTCAACTGGGCGTTTTGATTTACGAAAGTTAGTTAAGCCTTTACATGTTTTAGAGCGCCTGCCGCCGGCCCTTTCGATAGCATTACGGCCTAAACGAGGCGATAGACGGCGTTCGAGGCCAGTATCCGCGGATTCCGAACCGAGTCGGGCATGAGAGACCACTAAGGAGCTAAAAGCACCGCGGCTAGCATTTACCGGTGCGCTTGAGCCGGAAGATTTTGTTTCCTCCTGAATCAAACCTATTAAACATTTAGATATTCTTGTACACTCGTCAGCGATTGAAGGATGCTTACTTCTATGGCGGAGCGCTTGCGCAGGGTAGCTCTGATCTACGATGCGAGGTCAGCGTACGATCTGAAAGTCGTAACCGGAGTTGCGTCTTATGTGCAGGAGACCATGCGATGGAATGTGTACATCGAGGAAAATACCCTTAAAGATCAGCGGCTGCCCGATCTTCGGTCGTGGAAAGGCGACGGCATCATCGCAGACTTCGATCATCCCAAAGTTGCCGCTGCCGTCGTGCAATCGAAACTTCCTGCGGTGGGCTTCGGCAGCGGCTATGGCTGGTATGTGCCTGGGTCGCAAATCCCGTACTTCTTTGCGAACAATGATGCCATCGCGGCCCTTGCTGCCGACCACTTATTGAGTCGTGGCCTGCGTCAATTCGCTTATTGTGGATTCCCTCAAAATCCTATCAATGGTTGGTCCGAGGAACGCGAGCGCACGTTTATGGCTAGCGTGGCAAGACGTGGGTTTTCTTGCTCGATCTACCATGGCCGTCACCAGACCAGCCAGAGATGGGCTTCCGTTCAGCTCTCTCTGGGTAAGTGGCTTCAGTCCCTGCCAAAACCAGTGGGACTAATGGCGGCCAACGATAACCGAGGCCGACAAGTACTAGAGGCTTGTCGTGCCTGCGGCTTGCGAGTACCCGAGGATGTGGCGGTAATTGGAGTTGATAATGACGAACTTCTTTGTAAATTGAGCAGCCCTCTGTTGAGCAGCGTTGAACAGGGTGCAAAGCGTTTGGGATATGAGGCGGCCGCCCTTCTGGACAAAATCATGCCGGGGAAGAAGGCGTCGATAACCCGTTTCATCATCGATCCTGTTGAAGTCGTAACCCGCGGATCGACTGAGATTCTCGCGATTGACGAACCTAAGGTCGCAGAGGCGGTGGCTTACATTTCGGGCCACTTCTCGAACAGAATCAAGGTTCAAGATGTTCTGGATGCCGTGGCGGTGTCACGGTCGGGTCTGGAAAACCGCTTCAAGAAGACCTTGGGCTACAGTGTTCGCACGGCAATCCGCCGATTTCAACTCGAGCAAACCAGACGTTTAGTCTCCGAAACAAATCTGCCTCTTAAGCAGATTGCCTCCGACGCCGGATTTCGATCTGTTCAGCACATGACCACACTATTCGGTAAAGCGTTCAAGCAATCGCCGGCAAAATATCGCCTGGTGAGGGCCTCGCGATAGTTCGGAGAGTCGAGGCTGTCCCAGAAGTAACTACATCGGTATTGTTGCAGACAATTTCACGAAAGCGGCGCCTGCGATCCGGTCCCACCTTGATTGATACCTTGTTGATTTCTATAAAGCATTAATCGGTACACGTAAACCAAAGCCAGCCGATTCCTCTTAATTGGTCAGTACAATTCGCTTGCTAACAGTGCTTACTCTCGAGCTCTTGAAGCCGGGCAAAACGGAAATGAAGCACTAATAGACCATTTTCATAGGAGGAGATGACATGCTGCGGAGTTATCGGTTTTCCTTTGGTCCTTGGAATATCCACGAAGGTGCCGATCCGTTTGGGCCGCCAGTGAGGGACAGTGTCGCATTTGGGAAGAAGATCAAGGAGTACAAGAAGCTCGGATTCGATGGCGTGCAACTCCATGACGATGACGCAGTGCCCGATCTGGGTCAGTTGAGCGACCGCGACATTATCCGAAAGGCCAACGAATTGAAGACGGTCTTGGACGGCGAGGGCCTGGTAGCGGAGTTTATCGGGCCGCGCCTTTGGGAGGACTCGCGAACTATAGATGGGGCGTTCACGTCGAACGACCCGGCTTGCCGCGACTATGCAAGAGCGCGTACGCGCCGCTCAATCGACATCGCGAATGTGCTGGGAACAAAACTCATCGTGCTGTGGCTGGCCCGCGAGGGCACCTACATCCGAGAAGCCAAAGACAGCAAGGTCGCTGTTGATAGGTTGGTCGAAGCCATCGACGACATGTTGAGCCACGATCCAGAAATACGAGTTGCGGTAGAGCCCAAGCCGAACGAACCAATGGATCAGGCATATATTCCCACCACGGGCCACGCCTTGGCCCTGGCTTCCCGTGCCAAGAGCCCCGAAAGGGTGGGTGTGAATATCGAGAGTGCGCATGCGGTTCTCGCCGGCCTCGATCCCTCCGACGAGATGGGATTTGCCTTGTCTTTCGGAAAGCTCTTCACGGTTCACCTCAACGATCAAAACGGACTTAAATACGACCAGGACAAAACCTTCGGAACGGTTGATTTGCGAAGGGCTTTCAATCAGGTGCGCCTGCTGGATCGGTACAAATATGGCCAAAATGGCGAGTTCGTCGGGCTGGACGTGAAGGCCATGCGAACGCAAAAACAAGATCTCGCAGAGAAGCACCTCTCTAACAGCCGCACGATCTTCCTTCAGCTACTCGATTTATCCCGCAATGTGAGTGATGAAGAGATCAATGCCCTTATCGTCGAGAGAGACTATGAAGGGTTAGAGATGCTCATTATGAACCAATTGATGGGGCAGACTGTTGTTGCAGCGCGGTGACCGTGAAGCGCCGAGAACCAGTCGGATCCGGAACATGCAACGCTTCGGGTCGGAGGGGGACTGGTTCTCGGCGATCCGGGGGAGGCTAGCTAGAGATGTCCGTTGATGTGCTGGTTCTGAACAGCGCTGCCGTGGACTTTCGTCGTGATGACTTCAGCTTTACCGATAAGCTCGTTGGGGAGGGGGGCTTGGCGCGATGCGAGACGCGAGACATGCCTCATTTTTCTCAGGACCAGTTCCACCAATGGATTATCGATGGCTTCGCCGTGCCTGGAGGGCTAGGAAATACTGCGCCCTTGATAGCTGCCGCCGGACTCAAGACCGCTGTAGGCATGAACCTGGGCTGCGGCGACTATTCTGGACTTGATGCCCAAGGTAGCTTCTTTTTGGAGTCGATGACCAGCAGCGCAATCGATACCTCCGCAGTTGTCACAAATGCAAGTTTGCCGACCGGGACGACTTTCATCCACAACTCCAAAGCGGGAGAGAGACTTGGGATCGTCTATTTCCCAAATGCTAATGACGCTTTTGACTTCGAAATTTTCAAGACGCATGTGGAGCGTCTGCAGCCAAGCATCGTCTACTACATGTACTCCGGGCTTTCAAGGAAAGGCGATGAGAACGGTGGAAGGGACTTGGCTGGATTCATGCGATGGTGCCGGTCTCGAGGCGCTGTTGTAATCGCTGACAGCCACACGCTCACGGGTACACCTCGGGAGTCAATTGACTCGGCCGTCCCAGTGGCCGACTACGGACTCTTGGAACCTCTCCTCCCAGAACTCGATATCTTTTTCACTTCTTCAGACGAATCCAGATTGATCCATAACACCCTGGTCGTGCCCGAGGAAGGGGCTGACGGCGCGTATCGGGATTGCGAGACTTTCCTCGATATTCTGACTCGGAAATATCTCGCACAGCGAAAAAGCACAAGGTTCTGGGGCGTAACTGTAAGCGATGGAGCTTATGAGAAACACGTCCTGCCCGATGGGTACACAAGTGCGCCCACGAAGATTAAGTCAAGATTCATGGATGGAGAGGTGATCGATCTTGTCGGGGCTGGAGATTCGTTCAGGGCCGGGCTCATTGCATACGTTGCTCGCAATCTAAATGGTTTTCGGGACGGAACGATGGATTTCGCTGAAGCTGTCCAGATGGGGAACTTGTTCGCTTCTTGCTATATCAAAGCGCCACTTGGGCAGAGAAATTGTATCAAGCCATATGAACAGATGATTACGCGCGTTCGAAACGACGCAATCTAGGTTGGCGGTCAGCTCATAAGCTCTCAGGAACGCATTTGGAGTTCATGAGTTGTTGGGCAGTAAACCGGAACAGTTTTCCGAATGAGCGCCGTGGACTCAGGGGACAACCCAAGGGAGGCAGGCTGTCAGTGGCAATACCAGTACAAGTTCCGAAGCTCGGCAACACGGTTGAAGAGTGTCTGATCGCAAAATGGCTCAAGAAGAAGGGTGACCTGATTTCAGCCAATGAACCCGTAGTCGAGATTGAGACAGACAAGACGAGCTTCGAGGTTGCATCGCCAGCCAGCGGCACTCTCCTTGATACATTTTTCGAAGAGGGCGAGTTAGTCCCCGTCTTTACCAACCTGTGTGTAATAGGCACGCCAGGCGAGAGCATAGATGAGTTCCGGCCCCGGTCCGCCGGTGGGACCGGCGACACGGCGAAGCCTGCTGAACCATCTAACTCAGAGGAACTTGGCAGAAACGATAAGCGGCCGGCGAATTCACCTAACGCTTGGTCTGCAGGAGAGCCCTCAGGTGCAATGAGCCCGAGGGCCAGGCGATTCGCTGAAGACCACAACTTTCGTCCTGGAGGGGTAACGGGGTCGGGACCTAGAGGGAGAGTTCTCGAACAGGATCTACGAAGTCTCTATTACTCCTCCCTGAGAGTGTCGAGCGCAGCGCGGGCACGACTCGAAAGCGGCGCAGCGGCCCCACCAGTTGGCTCGGGCATAGGCGGAATGGTTCTTTCCTCGGACCTTGTAGCGCCGGCACTCCAGATCTCCAGTGTTCGCGAAAAGATCGCTCGCCGGATGCGTGAATCGCTGGACAACACTGCGCAATACACTCTCCATGCGTCGGCCGACGCGCGCCCTTTGTTGTTACTTCGCGCTCGGATCAAAGCGTCAACCGGGCTCCCAGACATAAACATCAATGACATGGTGACGTTTTGCGCCGTGAAGGCACTTGCCGACGTTCCTGATGTGAATGCTTTGTTCATCGACGGAAAGGTTCATCGGAGTCGCGAAGTCAGGATCGGGTTCGCATGCGACACGCCCAAAGGTCTCCTCGTTCCCGTCATCGGCAATGCTCATGCGCTCACGGTTACTGAACTCGCACAGCGCATGAAGGAACTGACGGCCCAAGCTATTCAAGGAAAGATTTCTGCGGACGATTTAACCGGCGCGACCTTCACAGTAAGCAACCTTGGGACCTGGGGGATCGAATGGTTTACACCACTGCTCAACCCGCCTCAGCTCGCGATCCTCGGGGTTGGCGCGATTGAACTCAAGCCCGTTCGAATCGAAGGCAGAGTCGAGTTTATTGATGCAATCAGACTGTCTCTCACTCTCGACCACCAGATAATCGACGGAGCCCCAGGAGCGAAGTTCCTGAAAGTTGTAAGAGAAAAGATTGAGAACGTGGAGTCACTATGTTCGATCTGATCGTAATCGGGGCTGGTCCGGGCGGGTACGAGGCCGCCGCTCATGCCGGCAGAATGGGCAAGAGGGTTGCCCTGATAGAGAAGGATCGCCTGGGCGGAACATGCCTCAACGTAGGTTGCATCCCGGCAAAAAGTTTCCTCCGGTCTTCAAAGCTATTTCACGAGTGCCGTGAAGCCTCAGCCTACGGCATACGAGTCGATGCACCGGAATTCGATATGGCGGCCGTTATGCGACGCAAGAATCGAATCGTGGCCACCCTCACCCACGGGGTCCAAGGAATTCTCAAGCGGGCTGGCGTGCAAATCATTACTGGCCAGGCAAAGCTGGTTTCGCGTAATGCCGTCGAGGTAGCGGGCGCTCGGTATGAGTCAGGAAATATCCTGCTTGCAACCGGCTCACGCCCAGCAATACCTCCGATTCCTGGAATTCTGTCGGCATCCGCTCTCGATTCGAACACGGTATTTGCCCTCCAGCGTGTGCCCGAGAGAATCGCAATCATCGGCGGTGGTTATATTGGACTGGAGTTTTCGTGCTTCTTTAACGAGATCGGCACGCATGTCACTGTATTCGAATTGTTGCCGCAGATCGCGAGTGGGTGTGACGGCGAAATTTCTCTCCGGCTCCTTCAGATCCTGAAAGCAAAGGGTATCGAGTTCCACCTCTCTACAAAAGTGGTGCAGATCGAAGGCCCCACTCTGCATTACACATCTGGGGAAGGGGCAGAATCGTCCACTTCAAACGACTACATCCTCAATGCCACTGGTCGAGTGCCTGTCGTAAATGAACTGGGATTGGAAAGTCTTGCGGTCGATTTCGACGCCAAGGGAGTGAAGACTTCAGATCAGGGAAAAACGAATGTTCCCGGAATCTGGGCTTGCGGCGATGTGACTGGACGACGAATGTTGGCCCATGCCGCCACACGAGAGGGAATTGTCGCCGTTAACAATATGTTCGGAATCAAAGACCGTATGTGTTACGTGGCGCTGCCCGCCGTTGCCTACACACATCCCGAAGTTTCCTCGGTGGGAAGGACAGAGGAAGACCTCCAGAGCGAGGGCATCGATTACAAAAAGTCGGTGGTTCCCATGACGACTGCAGGACGGTTCCTCATCGAGCACGAAGATGCAGTCGGCATTGTAAAAGTTCTGAGCGGTACTCGCTTCGGAGAAATCTTAGGGGTGCACGCGATTGGCGACGGAAGCAGCGAGTTCATCGTCGCCGCGGCAATGATGGTGGGAACCGAAATGCGTGCATCGGACGTCAGCGAGATTATTTTCCCCCACCCCACTGTGTCGGAAGCTTTGCGCGAGGCCGTGGCCAGAGTTCGTTAGGAGTCGCAAGAAATGCCAAAATCGATTGTCATCCAGCCGGAGAGCGTGTTCGCCAAATCCACGATTCACACGTCCGATATTCCAATTAATGTGTACGAAAAGACGATCGAGGAGGAACTTGGGACATATTCAACCGAAGATTTTCTCCACATCTGGCAGGACATGTGCGCCATTCGGGAATTTGAAACGATACTGAGCGAGATAAAGACGAAGGGGGCATACAAGGGGATCGCCTATAACCATGCTGGCCCCGCGCACTTGTCAATCGGACAGGAAGCAGCCGCCGTCGGCATGGCGTTTGCTTTGACGCCGGACGACCATATTTTCGGTGCTCATCGGAGCCATGGCGAGATTCTGGCTAAAGGCTTTTCCAGCATTCGGAAGCTGTCCGACGAGCAACTGTCGGACATCATGAAGTCGTATCGTGATGGTGTCATCCTGCGGGCGGTTGAAAAGGGGTACAGCGGGCCCGTGAAAGGGCTTGCTATTCGATTCTTCGTGTACGGAGCGTATAGCGAAACCTTTGCGCGTGAGACTGGATTTAACCGTGGATTGGGTGGGTCGATGCATGCGTTCTTCGCACCCTTCGGGATCTATCCCAACAATGCCATCGTGGGTGGGTCCGGATCGTTAGCTCCTGGTGCAGCACTCTATAAGCGGGTCAATCGTAAACCAGGCATTGTCGTTTGTAATATCGGCGATGCGTCGTTTTCGTGTGGTCCGGTATGGGAAGGTATCACTTTTTCATCCATGGACCAATACCGCAAACTGTGGGATCCGTCGCTGGGTGGGGGCCTCCCGATAATCTTTAACTGCATGAACAATTTCTACGGCATGGGTGGACAGCCCTGCGGTGAGACGATGGGTGTCGAGTTTATTGCGCGAGTGGGCGCAGGCGTCAACCCTGAGCGGATGCACGCTGAGCGAGTAAACGGATACGACCCGCTGCCGGTGATTGATGCTTTTCGGCGCAAGAAAAAAGTTCTGGAGGAAGGCCGCGGGCCTGTCCTTCTGGATACTGTTACCTATCGAATCAGCGGTCATTCTCCATCCGACGCATCGAGTTACCGATCAAAAGAAGAGGTTGAGGGTTGGGAGCGCGCCGACTCCATTCGAGCTTTCCGCAAGAAAATAGTCGATAGCCACATTTTGACAGAGGCCGAACTGGACGACGCCCGATCATCCATAGAAGGCACGATTTTCGATGCCTTCCAAATGGCTGTGGACTTTGAGCGCAGCCCGCGAGTTTCTATCGACTCCAACCTCATCGATTCCGTCATGTTTTCTGGACGGCGGGTCGAGAAATTCGGTGAACGGACTCCGGAGTTCCTGCAGGATATCGAAACGAATGCAAGAGTGCAGCAGATCCGTGGAAAAATCAGAAGCGCTATCCATGACGGGAAACCTGTACCAAAGATGAAGGCCTACAACATACGTGACGGCATCTTCGAGGCAATGATGCATCGGTTCTCGATTGATCCCACGATGGTCGCGTTCGGCGAGGAAAACCGTGATTGGGGTGGCGCATTTGCTGTCTATCGGGGCTTAACTGAAGCGCTCCCGTATCACCGCCTTTTCAATGCACCGATATCCGAGGCGGCCATCGTAGGCGCCGCGGTGGGATACGCGCTCTCTGGTGGCAGGGTCGTGGTCGAGCTCATGTATGCGGACTTCATGGGGCGTGCCGGAGACGAAATTTTCAACCAGCTCTCGAAGTGGCAATCGATGTCGGCGGGGCAATTGACGATGCCAGTGGTGCTGCGCATTTCCGTCGGTGCAAAGTATGGCGCGCAGCACTCGCAAGACTGGACAGCTTTGGTCGCTCACATCCCCGGGCTGAAAGTGGTCTATCCCGTGACACCGTATGACGCCAAGGGCATGATGAATGCCGCCTTATCGGGAACCGACCCTGTGATTGTTTTCGAGAGCCAAAAGCTCTATGACTTCGGCGAGATGTTCGCGGAACGCGGTGTGCCAGAGGGATACTACGAGATCGAACTGTCTGAGCCATCAGTCAAGCGCAAGGGCAAGGACCTGACGATCATCACCGTTGGCCCAGCACTTTATACGGCCATTACAGCTGCGGATCAATTGAGGGAGAAATTCGGACTCTCGGCAGAGGTAATTGACCTTCGCTCTGTCAATCCTTTGAATTACGAACCCCTCGTCGATTCTGTCAGAAAAACTGGCAAGGTCCTCCTGGCGTGTGACGCGGTTGAGCGCGGTTGCGTGATGCAGACGGTGGCAGCGAATCTCACCCAGCTGTGTTTCGACAGTCTGGATGCAGCGCCCGTGGTCGTAGGGTCACGAAACTGGATCACGCCTGCTGCAGAATTAGAAGCAATGTTTTTCCCTCAGCCTTCTTGGTTGCTGGACGCTATCCACGAGAGGATCCTCCCCCTGAAGGGTTACCAGATGGGCAGCAACTTCACGCTCGGGGAACTCGTAAGACGCGCAAGGCTCGGAGTATAGCTTCTTCTTGCTCTCTACCCTGCCACCAATAATTTTCGCTGGCGATACTCGTTTCGGGTTTGGCGAAGCGAACCTAGCTCCGGGTCCGTCGTTCGCCGCAATCCTGTGCATGCAATCCAGAGAGTGTGTACCAAAGGGGGGTCGTTCATCGTGGTGAACTTATTTGGCAGGGCGTGGACACGGGAAGAGTTGATCGAACACGTAGGTGATATCTCTCAGCTTGGGGGCGTCCGCAACGTGATTTTCTCTGACGGCAGCGAGAACGGCGTCCGGGCCATTGAAGTTCGCACTGGCTCGGGTTTCCGGTTTACCGTGCTGCCTGATCGCGGAATGGACATTTGCGAAGCCGAGTATGCTGGCCGCTCCCTTTGCTGGCGCTCGTACACCGGCGATGTTGCGCCTGCATTTTTCGAGCCGGAAGGTGCTGGATGGTTGCGCGGCTTCTTTGGCGGACTTCTGACGACTTGCGGGCTTACCAGCGTTGGCCCGCCGGGCACGGATGAAGGCGAGGCTCTCGGATTGCACGGTCGAGTCTCTTACGTCCCTGCACGCAACGTTTATGCGGGTTGTGAATGGGAGGGAGATGAATGCAAGATCTTGGTGCAAGGGCGCGTCTCTGAAAGATCAGCGTTAGGCCCGAAATTGACAATGACCCGCAGAATTCAAACTATGTTGGGATCGGACATTCTTTCGATCGACGACATCATCGAGAACGAAGGCCATGAGCCGGTTCCCTTTATGATGCTCTATCACGTCAATTTCGGATTCCCGCTTCTCGCCCCTGACACTGTTTTGGTTTCGCCCAGTCGCCGCGTTTTTCTCCGCGGCGGAGAAGAGGTGACGGGGCCTGAGGTCTATCGTCGTTTTCACGGTCCGCAATCCGGTTTTTCAGAAGTGGTCTTCCGACACGAAATGTCCGCGGACCCGGACGGCTATGTGACCGCGGCCTTGGTCAATAGGGGAGTCGCTCCCTTTGCCGCCTATCTGCGCTATCGCATGAAAGAACTCCCGCATATGTGGCAATGGAAAATGCTGGGTAAGGGTGCTTACACTGTTGCGCTGGAGCCGGCGAACTGCTGGGTGGAACCTCGCGCGGAAGCCCGCAAGCGCGGCAATCTAGCGTTCCTCAGTCCTGGCGACATCATCCGCCACCGCGTTGAGATTGGAGTGTGTGCCTCCGCCGGCGAAATTGAGAGGATGGAGACACGTGCGAATGCCGTGGTGTCGTGACGAATCGCTTCCACGAGTATTCAAATTCAACCAACGTATCGTGATGCTATGTTTCTCGGTTGTTGTGGGCTGTCCCCGCTCACTCGCGAGCTATTTTGTCGTGCAATGCGGATGGATATTCCAGCCGAGATACCTGTTTAGTGCGTCGATCACGCTGCCAGCGACCGAGCTTAGATTCACGGAGACGTGATGCTCAAAGTTGTTCTCGCAAATGTAGCGGAGCAGTTCCTGCATGCGTGGGACTTGGACGACGCCGACTCCGCCCCACGTTGGAGCTGGGTCTGTGGTGGAAACGCCTTCTGTAACATACCCGACCAACATGCCGGCAACGTCATCCGTGCTCATGCGCAGGAAGGTCATGGGGCCCGATTTGATGCGGCCTTGCAACGGTCCCCACGTTTTGTCCGCCGGGAGAATGGCCATCAACATTTCGTGGGCATCCATCTTCGTGGGCTCGGCGTAAAAGGCAGCAGGGAAGTTCGAGCAATGGAAGAGAACGCACTTGTCCTCCTCGTCCTCATAATTATTGTTCCAATCGACGATGGCGCTGGGCGTGCCGGAAGCCAGTTGCAAAACGTACATGGCAATCACACCGGCAACGTCCACCTCGCATGCACTCGGCAGCAGACTGTTGCTCATCATGCTCATTACCGTACATGGAACAACGCCAAAGAACTCCTCCATCGCGCTCCAGCACTGAACTGCCGTTCCCACGAGCCCATTGTCCGCGACCCAGTTATCCACTACCGCGCCAAATTTCGCCATCTTCAGTAGCGATGCTTTCGGAGCCTTGCCCACGTCCGTATATTGGAGAATCGCTTGCAGCTTGCTCTGGACCTGAGAGTCGGAATCGGAAAGTTTATCCGCCCTGCCAATGACGTCGGTGATTCCGATGACATCAATCGAGATTCCCGCATGTTCCAGTAACTTTTCGCTGTAGCGGACGGAGTTAAACGGAGCGGGCCGGACTCCAATGGCGCCGAAGCGCGAATTATGCAAACCGCGAACGATGCGGCAAGTCCCAATAAATTGACGCAGGTCTTTCAGGAAGGCAGGCGACTTGGGAGCCATAGTATGCTTCGTGGTCAACGTAAAGGGAATATTGTATTGGCTCAGGTTAGAGCAGACAGAAAACTTCCCGCAGAATGCGTCGCGTCGCTGGCCGATGGAAAATTGCTTGAGATTATCGGGGTAGGCCTGCACCAACACGGGCACTTTCAAGCCCGACATGCGAATCGCGTTCGCGATTCCACGCTCATCTCCAAAATTCGGCAACGAGACGAGAATGCCGTCGATCTTGTCCGCATGGCGGTGGAACAGCTCAGCGCAAACCTTCGAGTCCGAAAAATGTTCGACGGTGCCAGACTTGGTGTCTTCCGTAGTTAGACATACTGTATCGATGCCCTCTTTCTTAAGCACCTCCAGGATTTCCGAGTGGCCTTCACGCGCCACGCTGTCCGGGAAGAAACCGCGGTTACCTATGATGACGCCGAGAGTTGTCCTGCTCATTAAGAACGCTCCTCTGAATGAATTTGAGTCTGTGCCGCCGATGATTTGTAACCGTAAATCCGTTCCGCCATCTGTTTGTATTCGTCGAATAACTCCTGGTACCGCTGCTGTACGGCGGCCCGGGGCTCGAAGACGCGTCCACGCTTGACCATGGCGGCGACTGCTTCGTTCCAGTCGCGATACTCCCCGACAGCCATGGCGGCACAGATCGCAGCTCCCCGAGAACTGGACTCGCCGGGAATCTGAACTACCGAGCAACCAAAAATGTCGCTTTTCAACTGCAGCCACGCATCCGACCTGGCCCCGCCTCCTGTCGCATACACTTGTTCGATCCCAATCCCCATCCCGCGCAACACATCGAAATTCAAGCGCATTTCGTAGGAGATTCCTTCCAGCATCGCCTGTGCCAAAGCTGACTGAGTCGTCGTACTAGTCAGGCCGTAAATGGCGCCTCGCGCATGGCTTTGCAGCCAGGGAGTTCCCGTACCCAGAAAATAGGGGAAGCACAAGACTCCTGTGGGTTCTACCGGGAGCCCTGCCAGCATGGCGTCGTAACTGTAGCCGGGAAGATGGACAAAATTGTCCCTCAGCCATTTCAAGGCGATGCCGCCGGGAACATACGCCAAGGTCAGAAACTGATCGGGGATGATGTGCCGTTCACAAGGGAGATTAGCTGCCAAACTTGTTGGGGAAACCAGCGCTTCGCGAAGAGGGACGCTGGCGCACTCGAATGTACCAGTGCCATCTGCAATTGTTCCGGGTTCCAGCGCGCCAGCACCAATCGACGCACAGGCCTGATCGTGCCCCGCGGTGCACCATACCATGTCGGCGGGGAGTCCAAGCTCGTTCGAGACCTTGGCGGATGCGGTGCCTACCGCCTTTCCCGAACTCTCGACCCGGGACAATTGTTGCTCGTCGATGCCCGCGAATCGGAGAAGCTCGCCATCCCATGCACCCCGTTGAATATCGAATCCCAGAGTCCGCGATGCCAACGTCCCGCTCATGGCCGGTTCAATCGCTAAACGAGAGAGGATGTAATCTTCAACGCAGAGAAATCGCATTGCCATGGCAAACCGATCCGGCCGATGGCGGCGCAACCAGGCAATTTTTGGGAGGGTATACATGGGATGAGGCGGAAGCCCGGTCTTTTGGTACAGGCGCTCCCGGCCGAACGACGCTTCGTACTCGGCCATCTCATCCGTGGCGCGAGAATCTATATTAAGGATGAAATTGCCGATCGGTTTTCCTTGAGCGTCGAGCGGGATGAAGCTTTCACCGTGACTGGAGATCGCGCCGGCACCAATGTCGAGCGCAAGTTTGCTTCCGAGTCCCTGGATCCCTTGGCAAACGGCGCGCCAGAATGCCTCCGGGTCCATTTCTAGGTGGCTGCCGTTGTCCGATATGTTCTGCACTTCGGATCGAATGGCATGCAGTGAATTGCCATTGGAGTCGAAAACTGTGATTTTCAACTCGGAGGTCCCGATATCAAGTGCAAGAAAGGTCAAGGGTGGCTTTTCGTGATCAAAACTGCACATATTAGTTCATTTGCGACGCTTTCGTCAATGCAAAATTCCCCCGATCGTCAACCTGTTGAGTAAATTGAAGGAATCGCCAACCACACGCTTAATTTGACAATTGAGCGCCAAACGCTCATCGTTTCATGCATGCTAGCGGAAGAGCGAAAGCTGCGCATTCGGGAGATATTGTCGGAGCAGCGAACCATCACAGCGGCTGAACTGAAACAGTCTTTGGGTGTGACGGCAGCAACAGTCCGCCGCGACCTAGTGGCACTGGAAAGTGAGGGGGTGCTGGTGCGCTCTCACGGTGGCGCCGTTTCCCGCACTCCAAGTACAAGCTTTCAGCCATCGTACGATGCTTTGACGCAGACCAATCTGCCAGAGAAGAAGGCAATCGCACGCGAAGCCGAGCGGCTCATTCTAGAAGGAGAGACGGTCTTTCTCGAGAGCAGCACGACGGTCCACGAACTGGCTAAACTCCTGCATCGACGCACCCGCCTGACGATCATCACCAACTCTCCCGCCACCCTTTCCCAGGTGCAATACGGCCCCGGCGTGACTGTGTTGTGTGTTGGGGGAAATTTGATCAAGGAAAACTGCTACTTGTCGGGAATGTGGGCTCATCGCATCCTGCAGGAAATCCGCGTGGACAAAGTGATTCTGGGCCTGAGCGGACTCGATCCCGACTATGGCATCTCCACTGCCAACCATCCTGAGGCTGAGATCAAGCGCCTGCTCATGAAGATCAGCAAAACACGTATTGCCTTGGCCGATTCTTCAAAGTTCCCCAAGCAAGCGTTCGCTTATGTTGGGCCTATATCCGATCTGACCATGCTCATTACTGATGCCGGTGCCGATCCGGAATCGGTTAAGCAGATCAGACAAGCGGGGGTGGAGGTCAAGATCGCTCAAAAAAGCCACCTGCCTGAACGAGCAATATTGCATGAACGATGAGTTGGAGGACGAAGCGTTGGCAACTTGCCATACCTAAGTCCGGCCGCCTGTTGTGCCCTCAAGAGCCTGGAATATCGCTCGGATTCGATAAAAAACGATAGCAGGAGAAACTCGACACGCTATATATTGAGAACCATTGTGCAACGTGTGACTGCGGCCAGAGAATATGCGGCGCTAGTCTAAGCCTAAGGTCTGAAGGATGGGAGAGGACGACAGAGTAGATATGAGATTAGAACTGCCTACCGGGGTTTTCGGAGCTTACCTGTTCGATTGCGATGGAACCATCGCCGATTCGATGCCGCTTCACTATGTCGCTTGGCGAAGGACTCTTTCGGAATGGAACTGCGAATTCGGCGAAGACCTCTTCTATGCCTGGGGAGGCATGCCCGTAAACGAGATCATTTCCGCGCTCAATCGAAAACACGGACTGGATATGCCCGTCGAGGTTGTGTCCAACCGAAAGGAGCAATTCTATCTGGAGGTTCTTCCCCAGCTTAAAGCCGTCCCCGAAGTTCTGGAACATATTGAAGCCAGCTATGGCCAAATTCCTTTTGCGGTGGTCTCTGGCAGCACAAGAGAATCCGTGACGGCGTCACTTAATTCCCTAAAACTTCTTGATCGGTTCGATACGCTCGTCTGCGCGGGAGACTACCAGAGAAGCAAACCCGATCCGGAGCCATTTCTAGTTGCAGCAAGTCGGCTTGGAATAGCCCCTGAAGAGTGTCTGGTGTTTGAAGATACGGATAAGGGCATAGAAGCCGCGACGGCTGCTGGCATGTCTTTCGTGAAGGTGCCCCAACCGTGGGAAAGGAATGTTGCAGGTTGAATCTGACGGCGGTCGGCCACACTCTCATTGCCTGGTCACCCGCTCCAGCCTCACCGGGCCCAACAAACCTGATTTCAGCAGCGGCGAGGTTGCTTTGTACGGTTTCACGTCCGCAAATGTGTATTTCGTAGCCGCGTCTGGTCGTTGATCACCAATCAGCCGGTTGACCCATGCGTTCGTCACCTTGATCGTGATTTCGTTGACGCCCGGTTTTAGCGCGCGAGTTACGTCCACCCGATAAGGTGTATGCCAAACGATGCCCACCGACTTCCCGTTCACGGCCACCTCCGCGAGGTTCTTAACGTCGCCGAGATCGAGCCAAATCTCCGACCCTGGCTTGAACCAGTCGGCCGATGCCTGAATCGTCTTGACATAGGTACCCGTTCCGGAGAAGTATTTCACTCCTTGATCCTGGCTCTCGCTCCATGACATGAGTCCGTCTAGCGTGAGCGATGCTGGTGCGCCCCGGCCCGCCTGGAAGTGCACATTCCAGGAGCCGTCCACAGTTGCCAACTGTGTTTCAACTGTCTTAGGTAAGGTGCGAGATGTGACTGTCGCTGCCTTGCGGAAAACCACGAACACCGTGCCCCAAGGCTCGAAATGTAACGGCACTGTTGTGCGTCCATTGCTGAGCTGGTATGAAGTGGGCTCCGATTTCCCAGTCTCGGCGTACCACAACTCTGGCTCTTTGCCCGTCACCCGGAAGGTTGCATCCACTGTCTCTTCGCGATCGCTGCGGTTATCCAGAAAGTAGATGTCGCCGTCGGCGAGTTTTCGATGTACAAACGGAATTCGCGTTTCCCCGGCGGGACTAGTGTAGTCAAAGTCGGGAAATACGTTTAGTGCCTTCAGGGCTGCGTCGGCATTTTGTCCCGGGTACACTTTGCCCTTGCCCACAGAGTGCATACCGGTTCCGTCGCCGAACAGCTCATCGTTCAGCTTCTTGAATTCGGCAGGACTATCCGCCAGGCTCGGTGTGTCCGTCGGCTTCGCTCCAGCCACCACCGCGCCTTGCTCCACGAGCTTATGAATGCTGCGCAGTACCGGCAGCGACATGTGCTTGCTGTAAGGATCCAGCGCGAGCACGCGATAGTTCATGCCGCTCTTAGTCGTGATTCTCCCATCCGTCGCGGTTAGCTCGTTCGTCAGGCCGTCGGCGTTGATGTAGTCAAATCCGTACCCCGCCGGCACATCGGGGGACTTGTCACTGAAGATCGCGGTGAGATTTGAATCTTCGCCGTAAAAGTAGATCACGTCCGCGGCAAAGCGCCCCTGCTGCAATAGATACGAACTGCGCGCCAAGTAATTGACCCACGCGCCCGCTTGTTCTGCCCAGGTTTCATTGCGGTTGAACCATTGCCCGAATGGCCCCAGGGTCAGGCCGGGAGCCCTGTCGATCAGCGGCTGGTGCGCTGATTCGTGGATCACAAAGCGGTTGATTCCGTTCAGTAGCTCCTGATCTGCTGTGGGTTTTAGAGTCGCCGGTGACCATGCCCATGGCGCGGTCACCGCCGTTAGCGACTCGGCCGCCGCGAGGTTCTGGCCATAGATATGTGCCACCGATGCCGATTCCCGGTCATCCGCGTTGTAGCCGTATTGCTCTTTAATCATTCCCGGTACCTGTGTCCACATCGCACTCATCGGAATGTCGCTAAGCTTCTTCACCTCCATGCCATCGGCGACAAAGGCTCGTCCAGTCTCGTGAGATTCCCCGTAGTGGCCGATGCCCCGTTCTTTCAGAGAAGCCTCGACCTGGCCGTAGTGCTCATCCGCGATCAAATCTCCGATGGTCTTGCGAAAGTCCCATAAAAACTGATCGCTGGCTTCGGCGCTTTCGACCACCCGCCCAGTCAGAACCGGCATCCAGGGCAACGGATCATAGCCGCGGCGCTTCTTGAACTGGGCCATGATGTCGTCGGTCCAGTTTTGCGAACCAGCCTCCCAGCTGTCGCTGATTACATACCGGATACCACGGGCACCCATGTAATCCGACCCTACCGTCTCCGTGTAGCTATTGAGATAGTTGTCCATGTACTTCTTCACGTAGTCGCGGTTCAGTTTGTCGACCTCAAGACCAGTGCCTTCCGCTGTTGCCGGGTGATTAGTAATTCCCAACAACGAATAACCGAATCGGACGACGACCCAATCACCGGCCGGAGGTGTCCAGTCGAGCGTGCCATCCGCGTGCAGCTTCGCTGTCAGATCGATGACCTCGGACTTTGCCACGACTTCGTTTGTGCTAACAGATGGCGTGGCGAATTGATACACGTCGGGAAAGGGAGTGAAAGCTGCCTTTTCTTCGAAGCGATTGACCCGCGCTCCGGTATGCAGGACCAACTCTCCAATCTCATATTCGGTCGGAGTTGGGCCTATCTTGATTCCTAGTGAGCTGGGATCGATTTCGCCCGTCCAGTCCAGCACAGGAGGGGGAGGCATGCGCTTAAAAGTGACGCGAAAGAATTTCGCATTTTCCGGAGGAAAGGAAACCGTATGTTCGGGGGCGCCGCCGTCGGGAAGCTTCACAACTGGTCGGAAGCTTCCGCCGTCGTCACTGGCCTCGAGGGACTTCTCCGGGTTCGAGATCCCAGTCACTATGGTTGTAAGGAAGTTCACATCTTGGGTGACGATGGTGATGGAACGTATCGTCTGGGGCTCGGCGAATTCGTATTGAACCCAAGCACTCTCGCCCTCTTTCGGGATCCGAAGTTTCGTTGTCTTTTCAAGATCCCCGTCGCCAAGCATCGCTGGGTTAAGTGTGCCAGCCGTGGCGGTCACCTTCGGATGCAGCGATTCGACGGGCACGTCGCCGATCGGCCTGCGATATGCGATCACCGCAGCCTCGGCATAGAACTCCGGAATTGGTGGAGAGCCTTCTGGGGCAGGGAGAAGATCACGTACACCCATGTTCTGAAATGCGCCCGTATTAGACGGGGGATGAGCCAACTTGCCCGTAAAGGGCTTACCGCCCTCGACCGATGTCTCACTCCACACATACTTCTTCATGCCTTGCGAAGCCGGGACCCATGGTCCCCCAGTCTCGCTCCAGCCCGGCGAACTGGCGATCGACTCTTCCAACCCCATCTGATCGGCAAGGGCAGTCGCGTACTTGAAAGCCTCCTTCCACTCCGGCGTCATGTATGCGAGTCGATGATCCACGACTTGCGGAGTGGCCAAGGCCGCATCGAAGGTCTGAAATCCTCCCAGCCCAGTGCGGAGCATCCATTCCAGATCCAGCTTGATGCCCTCCTTGCTTATGTTGCCATTCATCCAGTGCCACCAGACCAGCGGCTTCGCTGAATCCGGTGGCTGCCGGAACCCTTGTTCCAAAATGTCGCTCGAGTTCTGGCCGATCGTGTGGCTGGTCATGACTGCGAGAACAAATCCTATTAGTGCTATCCGAAGCATCGCTGGGCAGTATCGGTTCATGTCACTAGTCCTTTTTCCTTGAACGGTTCGCCATTTGCCGGACTCTGATCGCCTCTGCTGATGAATGATAATGATGTATTATGAACAATATTTATAGCATGTCCTTTTATGACATGCCTCTCAAAGCGATCACAATAGATCATGACTGGATGCCCGATGGATGCGCGAGTGCCAGGCCGGAGGATCTTAGCGCCGGAGGGTGGCAGACCCTGACCGCGCCATTTGTTCCAGTCGGTCGTTCGGATAGTAATGATCGACAGTCACTGGAGTTACAAGCTTGTGTTCGACAAAGACCGCAGGCGGTACCGGACGCTGGTTCAATAGGTCGAGGCTCACGCGAATCAGGTTCTCGCCATACTTCTCAGGGAAATAAGCCACCGAGCCAACGAAGCGAGTCTTAAGTTCGCGAAGCTCCGCCCTTCCTTCCCGCGAAGCATTCTGGCCAATGACTGCGCAACCATCTGCCCGCCCGGCCTCCTGAAAAGCGCGCAGGGCTCCCAACGCACTGGGATCGTTGATGCCTCCGACCAGCACATGCCGAGAGCGGGAGGATCGCAGATGTCGGCGGACCGCCTCGAAGCTCGGCCCCAATTCCCCGTCGCCTTCCAAATACGTCACGCGGCTGTTCGCGGCGCTCGGGAGCACCATGTTGATCCCGACCAGCAGTCCGGACAAACGCATCTTGGGGAGGTTGCCAGCTCTCTTCAATTCAAGAAGAACAATTTCGTCCACTTCCGATTGCCAGTGCTCCTTGACCCACTTTCCCATGTACCTCCCACCGATCAGTCCCGCCTCATAGTTGTTGGCCCCGTAATAGGTCGCTCCGGGATGCGGGATGTCAATCGCGATCATGGGAATGTTCGCTTCACGGTACTTCGCGGCTATGATCGGCGCCACTTCTTCATCGGTTTGGAACTCAATGGCGAGGTCCACTTTCTCGCGTACCATAGCGTCCGCATTCCGCTGCGCAGTCTTCGCGCTATAGCGGTTGTCGACACAGATCAACTCAATTCCCTCAGCGACCGCCGCCCGTTGCAGGCTCTCAGAGACTTCCTTCGAGAACTGGTAATCCGTTCCCTGCGCTGCATACCCCAATCTGTACGACCGCTGTTTCCACGGACGAATTCGAGACTGATAGAGGTTGTGCCCCAACTTGTCAATCATCCCGCATTTCTCAAGCGTATAGAGAAGACGGAAAACCATGGTCTTCGGGAGACCGCAGCGCGCAGACACTTCTTTTAGCGATAAGGCTTCGCCATGTGAACGAAATGCGGTCAAGAGCTGGGACGCGTGGACGACGGACTTTACAGAGTAACGATCACGGGACGGACCCTGGGCGCCCATAGATGACGCCATCATATTCATTTTCCGCGTTTTGCACAGCAAAATATGTTGTCATCAAAGTGGCTCCGAGACCTTGCCATTCGGCCTCATTGGAGCGCATGGCGTCGCTGGAGTTGACCTTTAGATCCTCCCTGTATACACAAAATAAGATAGTTAGAGAAGGATTCTCCAAGACGGTTCCGGCAACTGGCGCGTGGCAAGTGCCTCCTGGATTGCTGCTTTGATATGTTTTGACCTTCTACGGATCGTTTCGCAGTGCGATACCACGCCACCGCTGGGGGAAATCCGTGACCTGGGAGGAGAAGGATTGTAATCTTCATAGCCAACCTAGGTTTCTGACGAGAGAGGTTCCGAATGGACGCAGGCAAGAGTGAGAAAGTGTTCAAGGCCCTCGATATGTTCCGTATCGAACTTCCTTCCTGGGGCTTCGCCAATACTGGTACTCGTTTCGGAAAATTCATCCAGCCGGCAGCGGCAACCACAACCGAGGAGAAATTCAGTGACGCTGGCCAAGTCCACCACCTTACCGGTGTGTGTCCAACGATCGCGCTACACGTTCTGTGGGATTGCCCCGACAGCATCCGGAATGCCGACGAAATCAAGAAATTTGCAGATCGCTACGGGGTCCTGCCTGGCTCGATGAATCCCAACCTCTTTCAGGATCAGGAATACAAGTACGGATCGTTCGGCAACCCAGACGGAGCCATTCGCGAACGCGCCCTACAACACACGAAGGACAGCATTGAGGTCGCCCGCCGTCTGCACAGCCGGGATGTCTCCATGTGGTTCGCTGACGGCTCGAACTATCCGGGTACGGCAAACATCCGGCAACGCAAACAGTGGTTCGCAGAGTGTCTGAAAGAAGCGCACAGCAAGCTATCTCCCGAGCAACGAATACTCGTCGAGTACAAACCCTTCGAGCCGGCTTTCTATCACACCGATATCGCGGATTGGGGTATGGCTCTGCTACTGGCGCGTGCCGCGGGGCCGCAGGCAAAAGTTCTGGTCGACACCGGACATCACTATGCCGCACAGAACATCGAGCAAATCGTCGCCTGGCTTTTGTCGGAGAACATGCTTGGCGGTTTTCACTTTAACGATCGCCGTTATGCCGATGATGATTTGACGATGGGCTCGATCGATCCATATCAGGTTTTCCGGATCTTTCACGAGATCCGCTACTTCGAAACGGAGACTGGTAACACAGCCGACATCGCCTACATGGTGGATCAAAGCCACAATCTGAAAGGCAAGATCGAAGCTATGATCCAGACGGTGACCATGGCGCAGCAGCTATTCGCAAAAGCAGCGTTGGTTGATGAAAGGGATCTCGCGACCGCGCAGAAGAACTGCGATCTGATCCGGGCGGAGTCGTTGTTGCAGGATGCTTTCGCGACCGACGTTCGCCCAGCAATCCAGGCATGGCGGGAATCCAAGGGCCTGCCCAAGGACCCCATGGAAGCATTTCGCCAAAGCGGCTACCTAGGGCGCATCACGGAAGAACGTGCCGCGCGAAATGCAGGAAACGTCTCTTCTTATGCCTAGACTTTGTCGCGCCAAGCCATATCTGGCTTTTGATTTCGGGGCAGACAGTGGACGCGCGCTGCTCGCGCATCTCCAGTCGGGCATCCTCACAACGGAGGAAGTTCGTCGATTTCCAAATGAACCTGTCGAGTATGGCGGTTCTCTGCACTGGGATGTGGCGAGACTTTGGTTCGAAGTTCGAAAGGCGCTGGCTGGCCTGGAAGACATGGAACTTGCCGGAATCGGAGTCGACGCCTGGGGCGTGGACTATGCGCTGCTTGGAGAACGAGGCGAGTTGCTGCAGAATCCTTACCACTACCGCGATCGGCGAACTGTGGGCGTCATGGAGGAAGTTTTTAAGAAGGTTCCCAAGGAGGACATCTACCGGGTTACCGGCATTCAGTTCATGCCGATCAACACCATCTATCAACTCTTCGCCGCGTTACGAGCGAGCCCAAAGATTGTTGACGCCGCGAAGCATCTGGTCACAATCCCAGATCTGTTTAACTACTGGCTGACGGGGAATGCGGTCTGTGAATTCACAAACGCGACGACGACCCAGATGGTGGATCCGGCGACGCGTACATGGGCAGCCGCCCTGATGCAGCGCCTGGAACTTCCGAACGACTTGCCGGCTCCAATAGTGGAGCCCGGCTCAATCGTCGGCACGCTCCGCCCTGCAATCGCGCGAGGTTCGGCTCTTGCTGCGACCACCGTCGTCGCTCCCGCATGCCACGATACGGGCTCTGCAGTGGCCGCCATATCGGCTCGCGAGGGTACAGCGTTCCTCAGTTCGGGAACATGGTCGCTGGTCGGCACGGAACTGGATTCACCGGTCATTACGCCGGAGGCTTTGCGGCTGAATTTCACCAATGAAGGCGGCGTCAACGGAACGACGCGGCTGCTGAAGAACGTGATGGGACTCTGGATGCTGCAATCCTGCCGACAATCTTGGGCCGCGCATGGGAGTTCTTACGACTACCAGGAACTGATGGCGCTTGCGGCGCAAGGGCCGGCATTTCGTCACCTCGTCGATCCCGATGATGAGTCTTTCTTACGGGCGAGCGATATGCTCGCAGCGATCAATGTTTTTTGCGCCAGGACTCACCAACCTGTCCCGCAAGACCCGGGCGCGTATGTGCGGACGATTGTTGAGAGCCTGGCATTCAAATACCGGCTAGTTCTGCGAGATCTGGAACAGCTAAGCGGGAAGCCGATTGAAAAGATTCGAATCATTGGTGGTGGATCGAAAAACCGTCTCCTGAACCAATTGACGGCAGACGCCACCGGAAGACAAGTTCTTGCGGGGCCGGCCGAAGCCACGGCTCTCGGGAACGTGGCAATCCAGATTCTTGCCACCGGAGGCGCCTCTTCACTGCAGGAGGTGCGAGCCATGATCGACCGGTCATTCCCCACTGAGATCTTCGAACCACGGGAACCCGACAAATGGGATCTGCACGTCGAACGCTTCGAACAATATTGTGGAAACATCTATGCCTGAAATCAAAGAAACAGTTCATCTGAAAGATCTGTGGGACGACGAGAAAGCGCAGACGATGGCGGGCGGTCCATTGGCCATGCTGCGCTATCGCTCGAACCTACTCGGCGCAGATTTGCGCATCACCAACTTCGGAGGCGGAAACACAAGCTCCAAACTGGAACTTCCCGACCCGTTCACCGGCCGCCCCGTCCGAGTGCTAGCCGTCAAGGGCAGCGGTGGAGATCTCGGCTCGATCTCTGACTCCGGGTTTGCATTGATTTATCTCGACCGCCTTGAACAACTGAAAGAGCTGTATCGCGGTGAGCAATACGAAGACGAGATGGTCCGTTATTATCCGCTGTCGGCATTCGGTGAGAATCGCGTGCCGGCGTCGATCGACACTCCGTTGCACGCCTTCCTTCCATTCGATCATGTGGATCATCTGCACCCCGACTGGGCCATCGCTCTAGCTGCAAGCGCCAACGGCAAACGGAAGTTGGAGCAGTTTAACAAGGAATTCGACCGCAGAATTGTGTGGGTGCCGTGGCAACGTCCCGGGTTTGAACTGGCGCTCCTGATTGAGCAGGCCGTTAAAGACAATCCCAGCGCGGAAGGGCTGATTCTTGGCGGCCACGGACTGTTCACCTGGGGAATGACGCAGCGTGAATGCTATCGGAACAGCATTCACACGATCGATCAGATGGGTCGATTCATTCTGCAGCATCAATCGAAGAAGGGTTCTTTGTTCGGTGGAGTTCTGCATGCGCCGACTCAAGATCGACAGAAAATTGCCATCCGGATTCTGCCCGCACTGCGCGGAGCGCTGTCGTCGTATCGACGCGTAATAGCCCACTACGCCGATGACGAAGATGCTCTGACCTTCGCCGGATCGAAGTGGGCGAGAGAACTGAGTGCTCTCGGCACGAGCTGCCCCGACCATTTCTTGAGAACCCGAGTCTGTCCGATGTTTCTCTCTTGGGATCCCGCAAAAGACGACGTCAACACCCTGAAGAATCGTATCCAGAGTGATGTGGTCGACTATCGATCTAAATACAAGGAGTACTACGGGCAGTGGGCCACCACTGACTCGCCGAAGCTCCGCGACTCGAATCCATCGGTGGTCGTGGTCCCGGGCTTGGGCTTATTCGGCTTCGGTAAGAATAAGAAGGAAGCTCGGATCACAACCGAGTTCTTCATTAATGCCATCCACGTCATGGCGGGGGCAAATGCATTGGAAGATGGCAACGTCTCCCACCCGTTGCCGCAAGCCCGGAGCACCGAGCAGTCGCAGCAATTCGCTCATTTCCACAACTATGTGGCGCTTCCAAGATCAGAAGCATTCCGCATCGAGTATTGGGCTCTGGAAGAAGCCAAGCTCCAGCGTATGCCCGCCGAGGCGGAATTCAGCCGCAAGATCGCGCTTGTTATTGGCGGGGCCAGCGGAATCGGCCGCGAGGCCGCCCTGTTGTTGGCTCGCAAGGGAGCGCACGTAGTCATCGCCGATTGTTATCAACCAGGCGCGGGTAAAGTTGCCGATGAGGTCGGTGCGCGCGAATTTGTCGCGCATACTGCAGTCGATCTCAGTTCATCCAGTTCGCTGGCCGACGCGACGAAGTTCACCATTTTGCAGTTTGGCGGACTCGACGTGATCGTTAACACCGCCGCCATCTACCCAGTACCTGGCCCCGATGGAGAACTCGCCGATGCGCAATGGGCCAAGACTTTCCTGGTTAACGTAACTGGTAACTATTTGCTCGCCCGCGAAAGCGAATGGGTGTTCAGGGACCAGGGCCTGCCTGCGGCCATGGTGCTGACAAGTTCCGCCAACGCCCTGGTTCCGAAGAAGGGGAGCGAGGCCTACGACACGAGCAAGACCGCACTCAATCATCTGATCCGCGAACTTGCCATCAAGATCGGTCCCACCGTGCGCGTAAATGGCATCGCGCCCGCGACGGTCGTCGCCGGGTCAACAATGTTCCCGCGCGACCGCGTGATGCAATCCCTACAGAAATATAAGATCGCATTCTCTGAGTCGGAGACCACGGAGGAACTGCGCAGCAAGTTAGCTGACTTCTATGCGCAACGCACGCTGACCAAGCGGCCCATCCTTCCACAGGATTGCGCGGCTGCGATCGTGTGGCTGGCCAGCGATCAGAGCGCGAAGACGACCGGACACGTAATTCCCGTCGACGGGGGATTGTCCGAGGCGTTCCTGCGTTAAGGAGAAATTATGCAGCGCGTCTGCTTTGTGTTGCAGGTGAAGCCCGAACGGCTCGCGGAATACAAGGAACGTCATCGCGAAGTGTGGCCCGAGATGAAGGCAGCACTGGGCGAAACTGGATGGCGCAACTATTCATTATTCTTGCGAGACGACGGCCTCCTGGTCGGCTATCTGGAGACCGACAACTTCGAACGCGCCCGCGCTGGGATGGCCCAACGTGAAGTGAACGAACGTTGGCAACGGGAAATGGGCGGCTTCTTCGTTCAGCCTAACGGAGTCTTGCCGGATCGTGCCATGCAGCCTCTGGAAGAAGTCTTCCATTTGTAGTTCTGACTTGAGGAGCCAATGATTCCGAACCCGGCACTGGGAGTGTTCTTTCACTGGTTGGGTGGTCTCGCTTCTGCCAGCTTTTACGTGCCCTATCGCGGCGTGAAGAACTGGGCGTGGGAAACCTACTGGCTGGTTGGCGGCTTCTTCAGCTGGATTATCGTGCCGTGGATCCTGGCGCTGACGATGACGCGCGACCTAACGCACGTACTCCATGAGGCGCCCGCCAGCACTATCTTCTGGACATATGTCTTTGGCGTGCTGTGGGGACTCGGCGGACTCACCTTCGGCCTGACCATGCGCTACCTGGGCATGTCTCTCGGCATGGCCGTCGCTCTCGGATACACAGCCGCATTCGGCACGTTGATGCCGCCGATTTTCCGGGGACAATTTGCGACCCAGGTCCTAGGGAGCCGATCCGGGCTGATCATTCTTGGCGGAGTCGCGATCTGTTTGCTTGGCATTGCGTTCGCGGGCGCAGCCGGAGTCTCCAAAGAGCGGGAGATGTCTGACGCGCAGAAGCGCGCGTCGATCAAAGAATTCGATCTGAAAAAGGGGCTTCTCGTCGCAACTTTTTCCGGCGTGATGAGTGCCTGCTTCGCCTATGGTCTCGCTGCTGGCGACCCAATCAAAGTCATCTCTCTGCGCCACGGAACTCCAGTGTTGTGGCAAGGGCTGCCCGTACTGGTCGTGGTGCTGGCGGGCGGCTTTACTACTAACTTCATCTGGTGCGTCATCCTGAACGCTCGCAACCGAACCGGCTATCAATACTTCGAATCCGAGATCCGTGGCAAAGTTCCATCGCGCAACGACGAGCACATCCTTGAAGCCGTTACCGATGCCCCTGCAGAAGAGATGGCGGTAGCCGCCGCAGCCGCGGCAGAAACCCCGGTCAGAGCACCCATGCTCTCCAACTACCTTTTCTCCGCTCTGGCTGGCACCACCTGGTACATGCAGTTTTTCTTCTACAGCATGGGCGAAACGCAAATGGGCCGCTACAAGTTTTCCAGTTGGACCTTGCACATGGCCAGCATCATCATCTTCAGCACCTTGTGGGGAATTGCTCTCAAGGAGTGGAAAGGGGCAGGTGGCCGGACCAAGTTGCTGGTTGCGTTCAGTCTGCTGGTCTTGGTGGCTTCAACCGTGGTTGTAGGCTATGGGAACTACGCTGGCAGTGCCGCGCACTGACTCAATGGAATCAAAAATGTCTACCACAGATCACGCACTCAGATCCTCGAAGGTGGTGAATGTCGAGGATTTACGTCGTATGGCGCAACACCGGCTGCCCAAAGCGGTCTTCGACTATTTGGATGGTGGAGCCGAAGCCGAGATTACGCTCAACGAGAACTGCCGGGCTTTTCGCGAAGTCACATTTCGTCCTCGCGGCGCAGTCGCAATCGGCGATTGCGACCTGAAGACTCGCGTGCTCGGGCATGAACTCTCTTTCCCGGCCATGCTGGCCCCCGTCGGGTACAGCCGGTTGATGCATCCCGGAGGCGAGGTGGCCGCGGCGCGCGCAGCCGGCGAGGCTGGCACCGGATACATCCTCTCCACAATTTCTGGTTACAGGTTGGAGGACGTGAAGGCGGCGTCGCAAGGTCCCGTTTGGTATCAGTTGTATTTGCTCGGTGGACGCGGAGCCGCTGAGGGTGCCCTCGACCGCGCGCAACGTGCTGGGTTTTCTGCGCTAGTGATCACCGTTGATACGGCCGTGTCGGGCATGCGCGAGCGGGATCCGCGCAACGGCATGAAGGAACTCTTGGGCGGTTCCTTGTTCGCCAAGATCCCTTACGTCCCCAATATTCTTGCTCATCCGGGCTGGCTGATCTCGTTCCTGCTCGATGGAGGAGTGCCGAAATTGCAGAACATTGTCGTCCCGGGCAAAGGTCCCATGGACTTGCTCGACGTGGGTACTGCCCTATCGCAATCCACCGTGACGTGGGCGGACCTCAAGTGGATCCGTGAGATGTGGTCGGGCCCAATCGTGGTGAAAGGTCTTCTGACGGGCGAAGACGCCAAGCGTGCCGTTGATGAAGGCGCCGTTGCTGTGGTCGTATCCAACCACGGTGGCCGGCAACTGGACTCGGTCTCTCCTACGCTGCGGGCTCTTCCTGAAGTCGTTGCGGCTGTGAATGGTCAGATCGAAGTACTTATGGATGGCGGCATCCGCCGCGGAAGCGACATTGTGAAAGCAATCTGCCTGGGAGCCCGCGCCATTCTCCTCGGACGAGCATACGCCTACGGACTTGGGGCGGCGGGTCAGGCAGGAGTGAGTCGTGCCATCGAGATCCTACGATCCGATGTTGAACGCACGGCGCGACTGCTCGGCTGCCCTTCCATTGCGGCTCTCAATCGATCTTATATTGAAGAGGTGGATGGAACGATTGACAAACGGCAAGAGGTAGTCTAGTTCTCAAAGGCAAAAGTAAACGATAACTTCTCGGTTGTGTTCCCGCAACAACGAGGCAAGGATGCTGCTGCAGACTCTTCGTGAACAGGTTTTGGATGCCAACCTCGAGTTGGTGCGGCGAGGTTTGGTTTTGTACACGTTCGGCAACGCCAGCGGAATCTCGCGCTCCGATGGCTTGGTCGTGATCAAGCCCAGCGGTGTTCCCTACGAAAAAATGAAGCCGGAACATCTGGTCGTGACCGACCTTGATGGCAAGATTGTTGAAGGCAATTTGAGGCCGTCCTCGGACTTACCCCGAGGCGGCGGCGCATCACGCGACCATACTCGAGTCGCTGGCACGCATGGCCTACTTCACGGTTACGCTGAACAACAGTGCACCACCGATCGGAAGCAGCCTCCACGACAAGCATTACTTGCGCAAGCACGGTGGGAACGCATATTACGGGCAGGTCAAGGAAGAGAAATGATGCCGAGCATGGCTGTGTTAGTCCCCACCCGGTTGGTGCATCTGGCTCCGGTCGATGTGGTCATCGTAGTTTTTTACTTTGCCCTGGTGTTGACCATCGGCTGGTACCTGAAAGGTCGGGCCAACACGGGCGAAGACTTCTTCATGGCGGGACGCGAGATGACGGCGTGGGTGGCCGGACTAAGTTTTCTCTCCGCCAATCTCGGAGCGCTCGAGTTGATGGGCTGGGCCGGATCGGCCTATCAGTACGGCATCCTGGCGACCCACTGGTATTGGATCGGCGCCATTCCCGCGATGTTGTTCCTGGCGCTCGTGATGATGCCGTTCTATTACATCTCCAAGACCCACTCAGTGCCCGGATATTTGCGGTTACGTTTCGGTGAACCGAGTCGTGCCCTGTCGGCAGTTTCGTTTGCATTCATGACCGTGCTTATGAGCGGCGTCAACATGTTTGCCATGGCCAAGGTCATGCAGATCGTGCTCGGATGGGACATCAACTTCAGCATCTGGGTCTCATCGCTGACGGTGGCGATTTATGTAACGCTTGGCGGCCTGCGTTCGGCCATCTTCAATGAAGTGTTGCAGTTCTTCCTCATCTGGGCAGGCGCGCTGCTGATTCCAATTCTCGGCTTGTACGAAGCTGGCGGCTGGACCCAACTCAAGTTGCAGATTGCGCACCGCGCCTCGGAACAGTATGTCCACCTCTGGTCGACGCTCGGCACTTTCAGCAACAATCCCATGGGAATTAATTGGGTGGGCATAGTCTTCGGACTGGGCGCTGTGATCTCGATGGGTTACTGGACGACCGATTTTCTGGTGGTGCAGCGAATTCTTGCCGCGAAAGATATGCGGAGTGCGCAAATGGCGCCCATCATCGGCGCCGCGTTCAAAATGTTTGTGCCGATCATCGTGATTCTCCCCGGCCTGCTGGGTTTGGCTGTGTTACCGGAGAAACTGCTTCCGGAATCGATGGCCGCGGCCGCCGGAGCCCATAGCTATAACGACGTTCTCCCGCTGATGCTGGCACGGTACTGCGGGCCGGGACTGCTCGGCCTGGGCGTGACGGCGCTGATCGCCGGCTTCATGTCGGGCATGGCGGGCAATGTGAGCGCCTTCACGACGGTGTGGACCTATGACATCTATCGTCCATTCATCAACAGCAAGGGCACCGACCATCATTACGTAAACATGGGCCGCTGGACCACGGTGGTCGGAGTGCTGATCAGCGTCGGCACGGCGTATCTGGTGATGCAGTTCGCGAGCATCATGGATTATGTGCAGGCGCTGTTCAGCTTCTTCATCGCGCCGTTGTTCGGCACGGTCGTGCTTGGGATGCTGTGGAAGCGCGCGACGGGAGCGGGCGGATTCTGGGGATTGCTGTGCGGGACGCTTTCGTCGATCGGCATGTGGACCTGGGTGAAACTGGATCCTTCGGCGCTGCGTTATGTGGCGCTCTCGCCGAACGCCAAGGGCCTGGCTCAGGATATGTTTCAGGCGCTATGGTCATTCGTGGTTTGCGTCACGGTGACCGTGGTGGTCAGTCTGGCGACCAAACCCATGCCTGACGAGCAGTTGACGGGATTGGTGTATGGGTTGACGAAGATTCCGTCGGTCGGGAAACTCCCGCTGTACCAGAAGCCGCTTTTCTGGGCGGGGGTGGTGACCGTCGTTTTCTTCGTACTGAACATTATTTTCTGGTAGGGATTTCGCGCTAAACGGAGGCAGGTAGCATGATTTCAATCTGGTTTTTCATCGGCATCTCGCTGGCCGTCAATGGCGCGCTGATTCTTGCGGCGGGACTGTACCAACTCGTAAATCCTCCGGTGGGTCCTAGCGTGGTCCTCTATCAACTGCACGCCAACGTGTGGTGGGGAGCGGCGTTGCTGGTGTTCGGTCTGATTTATTGTTTCAAATTTGCGCCGCGGCGACAGTCTTGAGAACTGGATTTCATTGAAATAGAAGTCTCCTCGCGAACCTGCAAATGACTACGATTCCAACTACCGATAGCTCGACCGTCGCTAAACACGGAGCCTGCTGATGGCGATCGTGGCGGGAGTTGACTTTGGGACTCTAAGTGTCCGCGTCTCGCTCGTCGACAGCGAACGCGGCCTGCTGGCATCCGCCGTCGCCGAATACCCCCTGCACCGCAAGCGCGAAGATCCGGAATATGCCACCCAATCGCATGAAGATCACATGCGCGCCCTGGCGGTGGCCACCCGCGAAGCGGTGAGCAAGGCCGGGGTTCCAGGCGATCAGGTGCAGGCGATTGCGCTCGATACGACCGGCTCATCCGTAATTCCTGTCGACAAGAACATGCAACCGCTCGGCGAGTACTACCTGTGGTGTGATCACCGTGCTAAAGGTGAGGCCGCGGAAATTACCGAAGTGGCACGGCGTGAAGAACTCCAAGCCATTCAATGGTGCGGTGGAGTGTACTCGTCGGAGTGGGGATTCTCGAAACTATTGCACTGGTTGCGCCATAATCCAGACCAGCGAGCCGAGTTCGCTTCCGCATTCGAGCATTGCGATATGGTGGCCGCCACGTTCTGCGGCATCACTGACCCTAAAAAAGTAAGGCGCAGCGTCTGCGCCATGGGACACAAGTGGATGTGGAATGCGCAACTGGGTGGTCTTCCGCCAGAGAGTTTTCTGGTGAAGGTCGACCCGCTGTTAAAGGGCGTTCGCGAAAAACTTGACGGCGAGTACGCGACCTCCGATCAAATCGCTGGCACGTTGTCCGAGTTCTGGGCGGAAAAGCTGGGGCTCAAGGCGGGCATTCCGATCCCAGTCGGAGCCTTCGACGCGCATTGGGACGCCATCGGGGCAGGTTGCCGAACCGACGACATGGTGAACGTCGTCGGCACCTCAACCTGCATCATCGGAATCACCCCGTCGGTGAATCTCGTACCCGGCGTTTGCGGCGTGGTTCAGGGCAGCGTGCATCCGCAACGTACGGGAATCGAAGCCGGACTTTCCGCCGTGGGAGACATCTTTAACGCGATTGCTTCGCGAGCGGGCACGGATGTAAATACGCTGAGCGTCGGCTTGGAGAAGTATCGAGCGGGACAGACTGGCTTATTGCGGATGACGTGGGACAATGGCGACCGCACGGTGCTCGTCAATCCCAACCTGCGCGGCGTGACGCTCGGGTGGAACTTGCAAAGCACGGCTCAGGACGAACTCTTCGCGGCCATCGAAGGGACCGCGTTTCACACCCGCGTCATCCTCGACCGGATGTCGGGGCATGGCGTGACTATCCAACGGGTGATCAATGCCGGGGGCATTCCGCAGAAGAATGAGGTACTGAACCAGGTCTATGCCAATGTGCTGGGACGTCCCGTGCTGGTTCCGAGCAAGAGCGTTACTAGTCTCGGGTCCGCGATCTTTGCTTTTCTGGCGGCGGGTATTTTCAAGACCGTCGAAGAGGCGCAGGACAGGATTTGCCCCGAGCACAGGATGTTCATGCCCGATAAGCCGGCGCAACGTACTTATGAAGACTTGTATCCCTTGTACAGCAGGCTGTATTTCAGTTTGGGCGAAAAGAAAGCTAACGGATTGGGCGATGTGCTGCCCACCTTGATTGCCGTCTCAGAAACTGCAGCACGTTAAGCAATTGGGCAGAGACAAAAGCAGAAGCGAGGAGCAGCGATGAGAGTTTGCGAGATCCTGAAGAGAGTCGCGATTGGGGTAGTGTTGTTTGGAGCGTTCAGCATGGCCGCGGAAACTAACACAAAGGTGACTAGTCAGCCGTTTGGAAAGCTGCCGGATGGAACTCCGGTCGAACTTTATACCCTGAGCGACGGCGCCTATGAAGCGCAAATCGCAACCTACGGCGGCGTTCTAGTTTCGATGAAAACTCCAGACCGCAAGGGCAAGGCGGCGGACGTGGTCCTTGGCTTCGACGATGTCGATGGATATTTCACCAATTTTAACGGTCCCTCCGACGCGTTCTTTAGCGCAATCATCGGCCGCTATGCGAACCGAATCGCGCACGGCAGCTTTACCCTGGATGGCCAGAAGTACTCCTTGCCCAAGAACAACGGCGAGAACACTCTGCACGGCGGGCCGCACGGTTTCAACAACGCCGTGTGGAAAGCGAAGCCGGTTGCGAACGGAGTGGAACTGACTTATCTGAGCAAAGACGGAGAAGCTGGATTTCCGGGCAACCTTACCGCCACTGTTGTCTACACCTTGGTGAAAGGCGACCTGCGGATGGAGTATTCGGCCACCACCGACAAAGCCACCGTAGTCAATTTGACCAATCATGCTTATTTCAACCTTGCCGGCCAGGGTGACATTCTGAAGCATGAACTCACGCTGCATGCGTCCCGCTTCACGCCGGTGGACGCGGGGCTGATTCCGACTGGCGAGTTGAAAGCGGTGGACTCCACTCCTTTTGATTTTCGCAAAGCGACAGCCGTTGGAGCACGGATCAACGCCGACGATGCGCAAATCCACCAGGGACGGGGCTACGATCACAACTGGGTGCTGGATACGAAAGGCGGGAAATTGGAAGAAGCCGCTGAAGTCTACGATCCGAGCAGCGGGCGCGTGCTGACCGTGCTAACCGATCAGCCAGGAATCCAGTTTTACAGTGGAAACTTTCTTGACGGATCGATCAAAGGCAAAGGCGGTAAGCCCGATGAGTTGCACGCCGCGCTCTGCCTGGAGACGCAGCATTTCCCGGACTCTCCGAATCACCCGGATTTTCCAACCACCGAGTTGAAGCCAAGGAAGCGCTATCACACGGTCACGATCTACCGTTTCTCTGCTCGATAAGAATGTAGGACAGGGCCAGGTGGAGGGCAAAAGCTGCCCAAGTACGCCGTGAGCGTGAGAGACCGCTCACCGGGGATCCCTCAACCGGACATCTACCTGGCTCGTTCTTCTTCGGCGTCAAGTTAAGCAGATCGGAACGATTCAGCAAGAAAGTAAACGTTTGCTCAGTATGGCCTTTGACAGGAGGCGTCCGATGAAACTCTCCCTCAGCGCGATCATGTTGCTCGTAATGTTTTGGGTTCAACTTGGATGTGGCGGGGGTAGCAGCGGCGGAGGGCAAGGCCAAGTGCCGGACAATGGAATTCTGACCGACATCAACGACGGATTCCAGTACAAGATCAAGAATGCGAGCAGTGGATCGCTCCTGGACATTGCCAACCAGAGCCAAACAGCTGGAACCGCATTGGTACAAGCGAGCGGCTCAGGCAATAACGATCAACTTTGGCATTCCATGCCCATGGGCAATCACCAATTCAACGTCGAGAACCTTCTGACGCACCAGGTCATTGGAATCATGAATGCCTCGCAACGAGCTGGAGCGACGGCTCTCCAGTGGGCAGACAATGGAACGGCCGACCACCTATGGCAGTTTTATCTACTCCAGGACGGCAACTATCTGATCAAGAACGTGAACAGTGGTATGTATCTGGAAGACCGAGGTTCGGACCCAACCCCGACGGCCGTGATCGATCAAGCCGCACGAGCGACAAGCGGCACCGGGTGTACTTGCCAGGAGTGGACGCTTACCTCGACGGGTGCCTCACCCTATCCCGCACCACTGTCTGTCTCGGGCACGGGAACCGGAGTGCATGATCCGTTTATGTTGAAAGACCCGAGTGGAGCCTATTGGCTTTACGGCACGCACAACACGCTGGTTAGCTCGACAGATCTGTCGAACTTCAACTTCAACCAGAGTTGTACAGCGCAGGAGAAAGGCGGGTATCCCTTCTGTCCTGACATAGGCCCGGACTTTCCGTCGTGGACGGGGCTTCAGACTCCGCCTTCCTGGAACAACGGACAGAACACGGACATGTGGGCTCCGGACGTGCTGTATGCAAACGGCACGTATTACCAGTATTATGCGATTCCGATTGAGCCGCACAGCGGGCCGCAAGCGATCATTTTATTGGCGACAAGTGCCAATCCCAACGGGCCGTGGACCGACGCGGGGCAGATTATCGAATCGTGCGGGACCACGCCGGGGTGCACGAACACATTTAACGCGATCGATCCGTCTCCGTTCGTGGACGCGGCGGGCAACTGGTGGCTCGTGTTTGGGTCTTGGACAGACGGCATTCACATCATTCAGCTTGACCCCAATACTGGACTGCGGCTGCAATCGAACCTGACCCTCTATACGATTGCCCAGCGCGGAAATCCGTCGGTCGGCGAAGAGGGGCCATTCATTTATCTCAACAGTGGCTGGTACTACTACTTTGCACCGATCAATGTCTGCTGCAACGGAGTCAACAGCACCTACCGCATCGTGGTGGGGCGCTCGCAGAATCCACTCGACCCGTATCTTGATCGCGGCGGAATTGACCTGATGCAAGGAGGAGGGACGATTCTTCTGAGCGCCCATGGAAACATCGATGGTCCGGGCGGGCAGAGTGTTTTTACCGACGGAACACAGCCTACGCTGGTCTATCACTACTATGACGCCAACAACAACGGCGCTCCGACGCTCGGTATCAATCGTCTAGGATTTGATTCCGATGGTTGGCCGGTTGTGCAATGAATCTGTAATCTGGCGCGGGCAGCAACGGCCTAATGCACGCGCAGAGTGGAGATTTGACGCGATCGTCCTCGACTTGATGCTGCCCGTGATTGACGGGCTTCGAGGTCGTTCGGAGGCTACGATCTTCAAAGAACCGCGGGCCGGTGCTGGTTCTCACGGCGCGCGATACCGTCCACGACATCGTTGCAACTCTCGACCTGGACGTTGACGACTCACCAAGCCTTGTCACAACTTCAAATCGACCACAATCGTTGGCCAGAACCCGTGCGCACCTGCCGTAAAAGCAAGTTGCTCCGAGCACTTACCAGCTGTGTCAAAACTGTGTCAAAACCCCTCTGATTCGAGGCGTTGGAGTTTTGCTTGAGCGAAAAGCAGACTCCCCAAGTTATTGTTTTCATTAGAAGTTCGTCAGAACAAGGAGAGCGTTTAGAGCGGGCGGGCGTGCGCCCAAGGCAGGTGCGCTACCCTTGGTCAAGAGAACGTGGAGTCATGGTGTACGGGGACTCTCAACGTTTGATGTGCCATTCGCGCCTCCTAATTTGCTGATTTTGTCAGAGCGCATAATCAGGATAATTTGCGACGTAGAAGATGAAACAGCTAAATCTCCCGAGGTGGGAACAATTTCTTGCGCTTGATTTTGGACCCACGATTTCAACCCACGATTCGCATATCTCTCACGACTTCTCAAGTAGTTAGGCGGCCACCTGGAGTCACTTAAGTTATTGCAAGTACAGGTTAACGTAGCACTGAAAAGACTGGCGTCCGAGGTTCAACTCCCTCCCTAGTACCATATGCTTGTTTTCGATGAGATACGTAGCCTGCATTGTGAGATGCACCAAACTCAAACATTTGTTCATCTCATAATTCTATTGCTCCCGCGCGCGCACGATTAACTCCACTGCGAACCCCAGCCTTTGAAATCAATAGGCATCATAATCCTCTCGAAGATTCGAATCGCTAATCGGCCAACTGCAGGTTCGCGACACGGTTCTGAAGAGAGTTCCAAACGGCCGTCCTGATTTGCCCGAAATCTGAAATGCCCGTATGTTCTCGCCTGCGGGAATCAAACTCAAGCGTGATTCCAGCGCGATCGCAGAAGAGGAGCATATGAGATTGCCAGATTGGAGAAACACCCGCCTTCGCCTTGCCCTCGTCTATGTGCTGGCGATTTGTTCATTCCAGTTGTGTCCGCTGGTGTCTCATGCCCAGAACCTGGGAACGCAGCCTGCCACGGGCCAGGCTGTTCAGGGTCAAACTGCGGCCCAACCCGAAGGAACAGTTCTCAATCTCGTGAACTGGGTCGGCAATGTGATCTCTCCTGTCGGAGCGGCTCTGGCGGTGGTCATGGCCGTCATCTCTTATTCCCAAGGACGCGGTGTCGCGCGATGGGCGGTAACAGCGGCCGGATTGCTGGTGATCTCAGGCCTCACTCGCCTGATCGAGTTCTGGATTCAGAACGGTACGGCGGGCGTGCAGTAGGAACGCTCACTGCGGAGTGCTCAGGCAATGACGTTGCCCCAAATCATCGTCGATCTGTTGACACTGCTATTCGACATGGCAGTTCCGGCCGCCATCTGCACGATGGTGCTGGCTGGAATCGCATTGCGGCAGGAAGGCGGTGTGAACTTCCAGGCGGGCGGAACGTTCCAGAGATGGGCCCTGTGGTCGGTAATTCTCTTGACGCTTCCGCAGTTGCTCTCCTGGTTTGCGGCGCAGGGTATCGCCATGCCTGCGCAAGGCGGAGGCATCAGCAGTTCGTGGGTCGCGAGTTTGCAGACAAGCTTCAGCGGTTTTGTTTCGAACGTCGTGGTTGCACGGTTGACTCCCGTGCTCGCCGCTTTCTGCGTGCTGAAAGCGGCGCTCGATGCGGCTGAGGGGTACAGCCCGCTCGGGTCCATCGTCTCCGCCATTTTTCTGCTGTCTGCATCCGGCACAGTCCAGCTTTTCCAGAGTTGGAACAGCGGGTCACAGTTTGCAACCACGGACATGCTGACCGCAGCCTGGAACTTTCTCGCTGGGACGATCCTGCCGGAAGCAGCAGGATTGGCGCTTGTGGGAGCGATCTTTAATTACGCGCGCCATCGGCCATTCATGCCGCTGGTGGGGTCGGGTCTTGCGTTCTTGAGTGTTTCGGCCATTTGGAAGCTGGTCCAGGCCATGGCCGGCTGATGAGGATTGGAGGTGATCCTGTGAATCTTTCAAACGGGTTGCTCAACCTGACGAACTGGCTGGGCAACGTCATCATGCCAACCATGGCCGGTTTGTTCGCCGCCGGCGCGATTTACCGCTTCAGCAAGGCGCAGCCGTACCAACACCTTGGTTACGCGGCACTCGCTTCTCTAATGTGCTCTGGGTTGTTGCGCGCGATGGAGTCCTTCAGCAACCAGGCAGCCTGGAACAACCCAGACCGCTACTGGATTTCAATCCTGACGCTTGTGAACTGGGTCGGGAACGTTCTCCTGCCACTCTATGGAGCCGGCCAGGTAGTACTGGCGGTCGTGCACTTCGCAGGGCTTTTGGAGCGCATGACGATTGGCGAGGCTTGGGTAAGAAATCTTGTTGCGGCGATGTGCTGTTTTGGACTGTCGGGGCTCTTGCGCTTGGGAGAATTCTGGATTCAACACGGAACGGCCGGAGTGCGCTAGGGAGGAATTACGAGATGCCATTACAGGTGACACCGGTGAATCGCAATTTACAGACTCGAGTGACATTCATGCTTCTGGAATTGGAGGACCTGTTCATCGTGCTTGGCGCGGCAGCCATCATGAATGTGGTTGGTCACTTCGTGGGAGGTGAGGTCGCGGGAATGCCAATGAGCATTGTCCTCCAATACGGAGTGCCACTGCTGTTAGTGCCGCTGCTGATGGCCTTCAAGTATGGCAAACCGCGCGGCTACGTCCGTGATCTCGTGTTCTGGTACACGAAGCCGCATGCCTACTGCGCGTTAGCACGCGATCGCGAAATTCGGCATGCGTATCTGAAGGAGGAATAGCAGTGCCGCCTACGGTTGAACAACACGAACGAAAGCTCCACGATCCGGCTTTGTGTGAGCAACTTCCGGTGCGCGACTATCTGGACAACGTTGTTGTTCGCACCAACGGCGCCTTTGTCGCGGGCTACGAGTTGAAGGGTCTGGCATCGTATTTCGCGAGCGACGAAGGCCGAGACCGAGGGAAGTTGATGCTGGAGGCGCTCCTGCGTTCCTTGCCGGAACACAGCATGAGAGTGCAGTTCCGCTACGAAGTGGTGGAGGATCTCGGAGACCTGATTGAGCAGTATGCCGAAGCCCAGCAATCGGAACGGGCAGAAGTAATCGTCCTTGATGAACTACGCGTCGAACGATGGCGCATGAAAGAAATGAATGGCCACTACATGCGGCCTCACTTGCACGCGTACTTCATCTGGGACCCGGTCGTTCATCGCCGTATTGCTGGTAAACCGCTCAAGCCGACGGGCAAACCCTTCAGCTTATCGGCGCGGAAGTGCATTGAGCGTAGCGCTCGGGAGCATCAACAATTACTGGCAGAGTTCGAGAGTCTGCTGCGCGGGCTCGAAACGACCCTCGAAGCGGCAGAACTCGGCGCGCGCCGGCTGACTGACGACGATTTGTTTCTGGAGGCAAAACGAGCCCTGAATCCTTTGTCTCCGGATCATCGGCCATACAGGCGGGGTGACGAGCAACTGGAATACAGGAGCGCCCGCGAGCAGATCGTTGACACAAGCATCGCCGATGAAACTGACTCCTACCTGAATGTCGGCGGAATTCTTTACTCCTTTGTAAGTCTGAAAGAGCTCCCGGACGCTACTTTCCCCGGAATCCTCAGAGAACTGGTCGGTCTTGATTTCCCGCTCATTGTCAATGCGCAGATCACAGTTCCTGACCAGGCGAGAGTGCTCAAAGGCTACAAGAGCCGGTTGCGCAAGATGCAGGCCGTACAACGAGACTCGAACGGAGGATTTCGGATTAACGTGGAAGCCCAGGTTGCCGAAGGCCAGCTAGTCAGAGTGCAACAGGACATTATTTCGAGTTCGGTCAAGACCGCCAAGCTGAGCCTGGTCATCGGAACGCGCACTTCCCGCCCAGCAATAACGACCGCGGAACTGGAGCAATCCGAGCGAACCATTGACAACCGGCGCCAACAACTTCTCTACGCGATTTCCCGCATGAATGGCGCCAAGGCGGTTGCTGAGTCGTTGGCGAAGAAGCGCCTGTTTTTCAGTTCACTTCCGGCAATGGCGGAGCCCGACAAGCGAGATCAAGACTTGCTCACGTCGAATGCGGCGGATCTTGTGCCAGTAGAGACACCTTGGCGCGGAACACCGCGGTCGCCACTGTTCCTGGTTGAAACTCCCTACCGCCAGCTTATTCCTTTCTCGCCGTTTGATCCCGGCTTGAGCGACGCGAACATGCTTGTGATGGCCAAGACGGGCGGCGGAAAGACCGTCATGGTGCAGCAGTTTCTTCTGATGGCCGCCCGAAGCAACCCGCTGATTTCGATTCTTGAGCGTGGCGATTCGTATCGTCCACTGGTTGAGCTGATGGGCGGACGGATGATCACCATGTCGCTCGATAGTGACCAGACGATCAATCCCTGGGATTTGCCGGAAGGAGAAAGAGAACCGAGCAAGGATCAAGTCGCGTTTCTGAAAAATCTGACGCGCCATATGCTCGGCGAAGGTGGCGCCGAGGACACCGAGTTACTCGACAACCTGATCAACGAGGCGATCCTCAGGACTTACAAGCGGGCAGCGATTCGGCCATCGACGCCGATTCCCACCTTTTCAGATCTGCGGGACGAATTGTCCCAATGGCGGGACGAGGAAAAGAACCAGCGCGTGATGGACGAAGCCCACCTGGCAGCGATCAAGCTGCGCAGCTGGACCGGCGAAAAGGGGGTGTATTCAAAGCTGTTCGACCGGCCCACAACGATCTCACTCGACAATCCGTGGTTGTTCTTCAACGTGGAGCAATTGAGCGATGACCGTCGGCTGGAAACGGCAATGAGCCTTCTCATTGCTCACGCCACTGCGCAACGGGCAGCAGGCAAGGCCGGCAGACGGAGCATCACGGTTCTGGATGAGTGCTGGTTCCTGCTGGATTCTCCGGTGCTGGCGCCCGAAGTGGTCCAACTGTTTCGTACGGCACGCAAACGTAACGCCAGCGTCTGGGGAATGAGCCAAACAGCGGAAGATTTTGTGGGGACGGAATCGAAGCCCAGGCCGCACGGCGCGGGCATCGTAAAGAACTCGACCACCAAGATCATCGGCCAGCAGCCGGGCGACATGACCGCCCTGCGGGAGCACCTGCACCTGAACGAGACGGCTTTGAACCAGATCAAGCATTTCAGCGCTCCCATCAAGGGTAAGAGCGCCGACGCGCTCATCGTAATCGGTGAGAAAGCCGATACCACGCACACGATCCGCATGTCACCGACGACGGTCGACTACTGGATCATGACGACCTACGCACGGGAACGCGTGTATCGGTCCTGGTGGTTAGAGCAGCGAAAGTCGGTGCCTTTGATCGAAGCCTATCGTGAACTGGCCGAAAAGTTCCCCGCAGGTCTGGCCGATGCCGATCCACTTCCGGAAGAAATCTCAGGAGAAGTCGCAAGAGGTACACGCATATGAAAATGAAAACTTTGGAACTCCTACGCAACTTTCAACGCAGGTTAAGCCATAGCAGGCGATGGCTTTTCGTGGCTGTAATCACCCTGTGCTTGATTCCGTCGACCACGCGAGCTGACGGAATAGGAGACATTCTGTCCCTCTTTCATACCATCACCAGCACCCTCCAAGGCCCGATCGGCGGAGCGTTGAGCGAAATGCGGAAGGTGAGTGCCGCAGTCAACAATTTTCGCCAGCAGATCATCTGGCCTTTGGCCCTGATCAACCAGACGAGATCGTTTGTCAGTGCAACGCGGGCGCACTACACCGGCCTAATGTCTCAGATTGAAGGCCTCAAGAATAACAGCGCGACCCTCGCTCTTCCCATGCAGTTGGAGTCGATCTTCCGAGGCGCCCAGTCGGGGTCCATCGGTCAGATTCCCGCGATCTACACGCAGGTCTACCAACCGGTTGCCCTGTCTGGAATTGCCCAGCCGGGGCAGCGCAACCTCATGGACATTGACGATGCAATGGCCATGGATTCACTAAAGACTTCCATGGTCTCAGACCAAACTACTCAGGGGATGCTGACTCTCGCCGATTCTCTCGAACAGCAGGCGATGACTGCGGCTCCTGGGTCGGCGTCTATGGTCACGGCCCAGGCCCGCGTCGCCGATCTTGTGACTCAGGCGCAGCTCGCGAAAATGCTTGCCGCTCAACTGCGCCAGGAAGCAACCAAACTCGCGCACCAGAATGCGACGCTCAAGCACAGCGCCACAACCACGCAGAATCTTTTCAACCAGATCCAGCAAGTTCTAGCTCATCCATAAGGAGTTCGAAAATGAATCGACCTATGCTCTCTCGTCTTTGGAAGTTTCTCCGGAACGCAGCGGTCGCGATATGCGGTCTGGCTATTCTAGTTGCGCTGCTCCCTAGCAAGGCCCGCAGCCAGCTTGGACTCGATCCGTGCTGCGCCATGATGTCCGTCGGGCTCAACTCGATCTCCGGCCTGCTGCGCAGCGTCGTGGCTAAACCGTTAAGTTCGATCCAGCAAAACGAACAAGACTCGGCAAACTATGAGCAGCAGGTCGTGTTTCCCATGGCGGCGATTAGTCAAGCCAGAGGCTTGGCTGTCCAATTTCAAAGCCAATTCGTCCAAATGCGCCAGCTCTTCCAGTTGCCGATATCGAGCGCCACCCTGCGCACACCGCAACTGCTCGAACAGAGCCTGCTCTCCGGCAATCCGGGCGCAATGCCGCAAATCACAAGCAACTACTCCGCTTTGTATGGGACCGTGATGCCGCCGGCGAACGCGCCCCAGTCGGTCCGGAACATGGTCGATATGACCGATGCGGAAGCACAAGCTGCCATGAAAAAGGCGGTTGAAATCGACGCCCTGGCCGACCTGGAGCTTCAAGCAGCCGAGCAAATGAACGAACAGTTACAGAGCGCCGCGCCCGGGAGTGCCGCCATTCTGGAGGCCGAGACCTCGGCATGGCTGGTGCGAGCCAACGCATACACACAATCCGCGATGGCGGAACTGGTACGGGTGCGCTCAATCGAGCTGGCGAACTCGAGTGGTCAGCTCAAGTTCAGCGCTTCTCATGCGTCAACGCTTCACACTACGGGCAACCAGGTCTTGCAACCGGGGGTCCAGTAGCCGTGTTTTATTTCCAGCAACTTCTGAACACCGCGCTAGCCGGGATCGACGGCACCGCGATCATCTCGACGGTCACGAACATCGCATTCGCGATCCTGCTGATTGGCTTCCTGATCGGCCTCTATCAAGCGGCGTTTCGTGGAGGCGATCTGCAGGCGCTGGCGGGAACGGCGATCAAGTATCTAGTGGTAGCCATGATCGTTTCCAACTGGGCAACCGTGTTTCGCGGCGTCAACGGCTCCTTCAACACTATCGCAAATTCCATCGGCAGCAGTTCCGGTGCAGGAGACATGTTCCAGAGCTGGATGGGACAGCTCCAACAACAGTTCGCAAACAATCCTTCCTTGACGCTCACGGACATCATCACGGGCGATGCAGCCAGCACCATCACGGTGGTCCTGCTCGTAGTTGCTTACCTTCTCTATGCCCTCGCGATGATCGTGTTCTGCTTTTTTTACACCTTGTTTGGCGCAATCCTCTACGTGGTCGGCCCCTTGGTGCTCGCGCTCATTCCCATCCCGGGGGTCGGCCAGTTGGGGAAGTCGTATGCCGTCAACGTGATGATCTGGAATGCCTGGGGAATTCTCTACGCCGTGTTCGGCGCACTCATTACCGCCATTCAGGTCAACCAAGTGAACAACATCCTGGGCAACGGGTTCCTTGGTTTTCTGAAGGGGGCGGGAGACTCGATCATCCTAGGGCTGGTCAGCATTTTTTACGCCCTAGCCATCGCGCTGATTCCCTTCATCGCGAAAAGGATTATCTCCGGTGATGTCGGGTCAACAGCCTTTGCGCTGGTGAGAGCAGGCGGGGTTGCGGCCGGCGCCGCCCTGGCTGGAGTCAGCGGCTTTGCGGCAGGAGCCAGTTCGGCTTCGACGGGCGCTACGGCCTCGGGCGG
>JAIQFA010000162.1 GCA_020073525.1 Terriglobia bacterium | reverse complement strand
AGCCCAGCCGTCCCAGAACTAAGACTTGTTGTTTCTTCTCTTCGTTCAAGACATTGGCCATGCCCACGGAGCCTACAAGCCTCCGCGGGATTCAATGTCCCGGACGCTACTATCGTTGGCCGGTTTTCAGGTGATAATCAGTGGCCGGTTTTGGGTGATCGCTGAGGGCATTTGAACGCTTGAATAAATAACAGATCAAGAGCCCTCTCAAATGATCCTTTGTGATTGCGTGGACGAATGACCACGTCTTCAAGTGTTTCCTGAACGGAACACCAAAGATCAAAAGCGGCTCGATGCCGGTCTATCGTTGCTTTCTTCGCCGCTGCATTACTCTGAAGCATAGAGTCACTGCTCTGTCATGCATTGTATGCGGAGACCTCGCATTTCCGGTCGTGGTCGACGATCTTCCAGTGCAGCATCTTCTGTATTCCGCTCGGATGCGCGGTGCTGCGGTAGCATGACCATACGTTTGACCTCCCGTTGATTTCGCTGACCAGAAACGCCTCGACCCGAAGTGCAATAATTGGAGACTAAGAGGTTGCATGTATGAAGAACAGGTGTGGATACAAAGGCTACGTCATCGAGGCGAGGTCGCACGAACTGCGGGATGGTGGATTTTCGGCGGAGTTCTCCATTGAAGAGCACGACGGCACTGGCGTAACCGAAGCGCAGTTTTACCTGCCCGGTACGTACCCGTCGCAGGAATTGGCGATTGCCGCCGCAACTCAGGCTGGGCGGCAGAAGATTGATGTGGGGTTTGAGCGGGGACGTGCCGTCGTGAACGGCTGATCCCAGCCGGGCAAGCAGAGAATAACGTGATCGCAGAGGCAAAAGTTGCCCTTCCAAAGAATGGCTCCTCAGCCCGAGCCAGTCGCTCAGGAAATAGAGCCCATCAATTACAATTCCTTGCCGAGGGGGAATTCATGGCAAATCTAAAGGGACTGGCGTCCGTAGTGTCGGAGTTGAAGGTAGAGAGAACGAATCTGGCAAATCAGCTTAAACATGTTGATACCGCTCTTTCAGTTCTTGGCAAGTTGAACGGTGGGAGTTCCTACACGAAAGCGAGTCGTACCCTGTCAGCCTCGGCTCGCAAGCGGATGAGCCTCGCGCAGAAGGCGCGATGGGCAAAGAGAGCCACGAATGACCAAGCGGGTAAGACGAAACCCAAGCGCACCATGTCGGCGTCAGCCCGGAGGAAGATCGCGGCGGCACAGCGGGCAAGGTGGGCGAAGGTAAAGGCGCAGCAGAAGAAGGCTGCTTAGAGCCAACGGAGCCTGCGAGGACCCCAGATACGATTCCGCAAGCCATGAAGGTCACGCTAGAAGATGCGCTGTCCCTGCTGAGCAAGTACCTAGAGGAACGAACGCCTGTGCGTGCTGTTCTTGGGACTCCCTCGGTGTCAGTCGCCAGAGTTGTAGGCACGATTCGCGTTCCATCGTTGGAGGCGCCTTACCTATTTGCGATGGATGCGAACAGTCATTGTTCGCGTCCTGGTCCGAGGATCGCAGAAGGAATTCTGGCTATGTCTGATCTCTTCCACCAGACTAAACTCGCGAGAAAGTCCGCGTCGGCCATCCGCCAACCACCTGTGCGGCTTCGCGTGGGCAATCGGCTATGAAGCGCATTCTTCTCTCCTGGAGCAGTGGCAAGGACAGTGCATGGAGTCTTCATGTTCTCCGCCAGCGCGCAGAGTATGAAGTCGCAGGACTGCTGACTACTTTCAACGAAGCCGCCGGCCGCGTTGCCATGCATGCGGTTCGACGCGAACTGGTCGAGCAGCAAGCTGCGGCTGCCGGACTTCCGCTCTGGGCCGTTCCGTTGCCTTGGCCATGTCCCAACGAGCAGTATGAGTCGCTGATGGCCCAAACTTGTGCCAAGGCAGTCTCGGAAGGAATCGAAGGAATCGCGTTTGGCGATCTCTTCCTCGAAGATGTACGCGCTTACCGAGAAAAGCAACTGGCGGGCACGGGACTTAGAGCCGCTATTCCCCGTGTGGGGGCTGCCGACGCGGGCTTTAGCGGAAGAGATGATTGCAGGTGGGGTGCGAGCAAAGTTGACTTGTGTCGACACAACGAAACTTGAGCAGTCCTTCGTGGGCCGCGAGTTCGACCAGACGTTTCTTTCGGCGCTACCCCGATGGAGTGGATCCCTGCGGTGAACGCGGGGAGTTCCACTCCTTTGTATACGCAGGGCCCATGCTGACTGCTGCCCTCTCGGTTTCAGTGGGCGTGACGGTAGTTCGCGATCACTTTGCCTTTGGCGATCTGATTTCTGGCTGACCGTGTTTCTCCTGGAACGCTGATCCATTGATCCAGCGAGTCAATTTTTCCTACGACACGCAATGATCATAGGAAATGAATTTGTTGGACTGCAAACAACGGGTGGTGAGGACAGTCAGCTCGGCGAACTCGTAACACAATCAAGTCACAACCGAAGTCTCGTCGATCTATGAGCAACCGCTCGTACTGCCACATTCCATGCAGCGATAGCAGGAGCCGTTCCTCACCATCAGTGAGCCACAGGATTGGCACACAGGTGCGTCTCCCAACTCTACGATCTGCCCCAAGCCCTCGACTGCGCTGGTCACCTCACGCTGCGGTTGGGCCAGCTTGGGCAATTCAAGCAAAAGTCCCTGCTCACCTTTCAGGAAGCGCATCTCAAGCCACCTGAACAGGTAGTCAGTCAGCGACTTGGCGTAGCCAATCTTTGGATTGCCGGACCACCCGCTTGGCTCAAACCGTGTGTGGCTGAACTTGTCGCACAGGACCCGCAACGGGACACCATACTGCAGCGCCAGGGAGACTGCTGTTGCGAAAGAATCCATGAGACCGGAAACCGTCGAGCCTTCCTTCGCCATCCTGATGAACAGTTCGCCTGGTAGACCATCCTCGTATAAACCAACTGTGACGTAGCCTTCCTGCCCGCCCACAGAGAAGTGATGGGTCAGGCTGTGGCGCTCGTCCGGCAGACGTCGCCTCACTGCTGGAGGGCCATCCGCGCCCGCGGTATGCGTGCCGGTGAGGTCGCCTGACCCGTTGCTCCCAGCTTCCTTGCTTGCCTTCAGGGAAAGCTCTTTGCTGTGCTCGACGATAACGATTTCCTTTGCTGCTGACATCACGAACCCTAACCTTCCTGCCCGCCGTCTTCTTCGGAACCGCTGGCCGCTTGAGACTCCGTGTTCCCGTCTGTCTCATCGCCTGCATCGTGCCTTTTGTATGTTCCTCTCACCGACAGCAGTTCTGCGTGGCTTGGCGGAAACACATAGTTCTGGACGAACCAAAGTGCCTCGTAGGTAAGCCTGCGGCCCACGACGGCACGCCCATGCTCCTTGACGAACTGGCAGAAATCATCGGCATGGATGATGTTAGCCTTTGTCCCAGCAATAGTGAGAGAGCGCGACTTGAGCCAACCCAGGTCGATCCATTTTTGTATTTCGTCGGGGCGGGTGTGCAATGCGCGAGAGAGTGAGAACTTGGTGAACCATTCTCGTCCTGTTTTGCCGCCGATGCCGAGCCGGTGCAACATCGAGCGCACGGAACCCGCAGGCCGCCGCAGGATTTTCGCGGCCTCTTCCACCGGCATCGCAGTGATCAAATCAAGAAGGCGTTGTTGCTCGGGCTTTGTCCATTCGCGATACGCTCGTTTTTGATTTACGCCAAGCTCGCGCAAGAAACGTAGACAGGCGTCTCGTGGGTTCCGAGAAATCGCAGCAAGCTTTGTGACCAGCATTCGCCGGCCGGTCTCATCGTGCTCCTGGCCCCTGCTGGTTCGTTCTTTGTATTCTCTGGCCAGTTCTCTTGCTTCTTTAGGCCAGCGGAACATGCGGCGCTTATGGACACCGTCGGCTTCGCCCATGCTGCTGCCTTCCGGGGGCTGGGTCCTGGTGGCAGTTAACGTCCCAGATTCGTGCACACGCACTTATCTCTACCCTCCGGAATACCTCCTCCCCTGCTGCAAAAGCGCATGCGCCGATTGGCTTCGGAACATGCTACCGACGAAGGTGGCGGTGGAGCTAGGTCTACCCCTGAGCCAAGTGGTGGCGGCCAGCGTACATCCATAGTCCCGCCGCTTTCCAAAAAACTTTTTTCCTGCAGGAATTCGTGCAGATGGCCATCTCAGATGCAGAGAACTGGCCCGTGGGCCCGAGCTTTCGCCTAAGGACGAAACGTGCTGAGCGCCAAACACTTGGCACAGGCGCCCCTCCAATTCCTGGTCGATATGGGCCGAAATCCGGCTATGGACGCGGAGACTCGGGCTGTGTAGAAGAGAGGGCTTTTTGCAAAAAGTGACATTTTCTCCACAACTAAAGGTGATCGCAGCCGGGTCTAACCCGTAAAAGCAAGTACCAGATCTGGGCGCTGCGGGCCCATGGACTGAGGACTGCTAGTCCCCGGGCGGTTGTTATACCAGCCATCCCCGAACCGCGCCCCCAACGAGAGAAAGCTACATCCCTGTGTGGCGACCATTGCTCTCGTCTGAGTGGCCCACCTTCGTTTGAATTGTTTGGTCGTCCCGCAGATTCGACGCTATGCGACCAAACTTCGTTCTTCGTAGTTCGCCTAGTGGAGTTTGGAGAAGGCTGGTCGCAAGCTCTCTCATGAGAGTCGAACCATGTTTGGCACATCGCAGAGGATTTAATTGGAAGGAAATTGCCGAGGTGCTCCACATCACCCGGCTGTGGCCCGGGCGATCTTCTGGCGGGAAATCAAACGCTCGAGATCGAAAAGTGTCGAAGCCCAGTCTCCTGCGGTTGTCATCCCGGACGAGAGTGATTCGGATGCTTCCTTGAGGGGAGATGAGCGAAACGCATTTTCAGCGGTTGAAAAATGTTCCTCCGCCACTCAGTCGCCCTCTCCTCCGGACGCGCGAAATCCAGCTTGCGTAGGTCCATACAACAATGCCAACTTCACTGTCAAAAATGTCTCTCAGTAACTAGCTGATTCCATTGGGCTTTCTGAAACTCGCCAATTAGTTTCGAGTTTCCCGACTTCGCCACACATGAGGTGGTGGGGTTGGTACATTGGCAAGTCCAGCTGCCTGCGAAGCAGCCAAACCTCTTAACGGGGTTTTGCGGGTCCAAATCCCGCTCCCACCGCCATTCAATCTGGTCGCGCCATCGCCCCAAAGCAATTCGTCGACGAAACTCTTGGCGTGCTTCCGGTGAATCAGAACCTCCAGACAGACTGACAGACTTATCAGTTGAAATGTCACGTCTGCTGGGTTCAACAAGCGTCGATGTAGAACACCAGTTCTCCGTGTTCTCCGATGGAACTCCGCCACTGTTTTGCCAGGCTCCGCATATTGTCGGTCAGGGTGGTCAGGTCATTCTTGTTGATGACTACCCCTTGCTCTTCCAGGCTGTCTTTGAAACTGGCGGCATTGAATCGTTCGTCTGCCTCCATGTAGTCCAGAACCTTGGTGCCACCTTCAAGCCAGACTGCCTTTTTGTCTTCGTATTCGTGTTCGGCGCTGGCCGTGCCCAATCTAGCGGCAAGGTCGTGGAGCAGCGCAATCAACTCTTCGGGCTCCACGAAGCACGAGGATTGCGCATTCCAAACTTCTTTCACTGGCCGAAAGCTTTGGCTCATGGCCTAACCTCCCTTTCGTTTCTTCTGTGTTCCGATGATTCAGTCGATGCATCGTTGTCCGCTGCGGCCTCAGGAGATCTACTAGCAACACCTTTGGAGGAACTTGTTGTCAGATTGACAAAGCTGTGTTGATGGGCGGGCTCTAGACGGGAATAAACGCTGCAGGCACTCTTCTGTGAGGTTCTCAAGAGCGTGCGAACGCAAGAAGGGGGCGGATATCGTTCGCATCGGCCGCGCGCAGCGCGTCAATGTAACGCAGACGAAAGTCACCGGCGCGTACCAGATCCGCGCCACCCCAAGCAAAAACGGGCCTGCCTTGTCTCTGAGCGAGCACGTCCGCCATTAGACGGGCATGGCGACCGTTGCCGTTCGCAAAAGGGTGGATAAAAACCAAGCGGTGATGAAAGCGGACGGCGAGTTCATCGGGCGCATAAGTTTCGTGTTCCAGCCAATAGCGCGCATCGCCAAGCAGGGCGGCGAGTCTTTCGCGAATTTCATGGTAGGGGACACCAACATTCTTTTCGCTGGTTCGATAGGCTCCGGCCCACTTCCAGGTCTGATCGAACATACGCAGATGGAGATCTCTTACGTATGACTCGACAAGAGGGTCACGGCGGCGAAGATTGTTGGGTGCGAGTGCCCACGCATACGCTTCGAGAATATTCTGTCGTTCCCACTCATTTAACTCTTCCTTGGTCGCCAGATTGGGAATGAGATCGGCCCGTTCATCGGCCGACAGAGGTGTATTCCCTTCTCCCTCGGTGAAGAGACTCACCGTACGCCGCGCTTTCTGAGCAGTCGTTTGGTTTCCGTTTCCACTGCTTCATCAACGTGGCCCACAGCTTGATCCTCGAGTGCCATCGAGTGTTCGACGCCCAGTACCTGTTTCTTGGCCTGGGAGCGCGCCCGCTCTTCAACCAGTTCATGGAGCGAATTCGCCTTTGGCACCAGCGCATACACCAACTCACACCCGAGCGCATTGGCGGTTGCTCTCAGACTCTTCAAGGTAATGCGGTCCTCGGCTTCGGCCTTTTCCAGCTGGATCGGGAGCTGGCGGCTGGTCTTCAGCGTACGGGCAACTTCACTGGCAGAAATGCCTGCTGCTTCTCGGATGGCACGAAGCCAGCCTTTCTGCGGGCGTGGAATCTTCGCGAGCGCACGAAACGGCTCGAGTGTGCGATCCAGTTGCTCTAGACGTAGATTGCGGAATTCATTGCGCATGGCTAGCTCGCAGGCTGACAATTTATAGTGCTAGACGGTTCGCATGACGTATATCTATAGATAGTCTATATACATATTATTGACTACTTAAACATATACATTAGTGAATCCGATGTCAAGCCACAGCTTGACACGTCTGCGCCTCATACAGTCGAACAATTTAGGGATCGAGGGCATGTTGCAAAGCCCCCCACCCCGCCTCCCGGATGTTCAAGATAATAAATGAGATGCATTCTTGCGAGTAGCTTTCGAGCCTGGGCGATTAAGTCGCGCCACTGTTATGCGTTCCCAGACAGCCGGATCGACAGGAAGAGAGGTTGTGTGACCCGTGCATAGATTCACAAATCCGCCGTGGTACGAGAGCCGCCCGTATCGGAAGAGGCGCGCAAGCATCGCCAGCGCCAGATGGGCGAGCGCCTGGTTCACAAAAGGCTCCTGCCGCTCCAACGCTTCTAACGCGCTACACGGTGGAAGTCTGTCCTTCTTGTCGAGCTTCGCGTTGACGAGTTCGGGGAAAAATTCGGAAGCCGTTGGCAAACGCACGTCTCGCGCTTTGTTTCTTTGGTTTTCAGGCTGGCCGAGCACGAACTGGCCGCTATCGGCGTTGTTGCCCAGATCCAGCCAATAGTGGCAGTTCCAGTAGGTTTGAGTGCGGGTCATTGCGTTGCGGGCGGCACGCGAATCCACGCAGCCAATCAGAATGTCGGTGTCGTGTCCCCAACTTTCATCGACGAAATGCGGCACGCCTTTCCACCCTAGGCCCCAAAACAGATTGATCCGGGTGGCGAGTACCGTCGCCTTGTGCAGCCCGATCTCACTCTCACTGAAAGGTTGGCGGACGCAGTTGGTACGGGAAATTCGGTCGCCGTCGACCAGGGTCACCTCCAGCCCATGCGGATGCCCTAAAGCAACCATGGCCTGGTGCAAGTACGGCAATCCGGCCGCAATGGCGCTTCCCGTCCCACCGCAACCGACTACCGTGACCCTAACCTTCTTCTGCAGCAGTGCCTCAGGAATCTGATGTTCAGTCTTCGCGGCGATTGTCGTTTCGATAGCTGTGGTCATCGTCCCTCACGAATTCCCCAAGCGTCTGCGGCAGTTTCACCAGGTAGTTCGCTGGAAACGCTTTTTGTCCGGCTAGGGATTGCCACATCGCCAGAAAGCCGTCGCGGAAATGAACGTGTTTGCGAACGCCGGAGGCGTGCGTGAATTCGCTCTGGAAGAACGAATCCTCCCACAAGTCAATGGCAGCGACCGACTTTTCTTGCGGAATCTTCATACTGCCGGTGCAACACACGCCGTTGTCGTAGCAGTTCCAGTACGGCGCCATGCACAGCTTGGTTTCCGCCGTGGGCCGTTCGTCTTTGGCGAGCGCGCGAACCCACAAATGACTTCCACATGCTTTGAACAGCAACGCCGGGTGGGGATAGACCTTGCCATTCATGTTCTTCAAGGCAGGATCAGCGCCACGGTCACTGAAGAACATCGTTCGTTCACGGGCCGGGCTCCACCACACGAGCATTTCTGCCGTGCGCACCAGCACACGCGCCGGCAAGATCTCGGCTGGAACCGACCTTCCGAGACCGGCCATCAGGTCGATCAGCATCTGCGGCGTCATCAACTGACCTTCCGCCAGTCGCGCCACGTCGCCGTCATGCATCACTTCATGGAGAGTTACAAAGGGATGACGATAC
>JAIQFA010000036.1 GCA_020073525.1 Terriglobia bacterium | reverse complement strand
CGCCCGGTAACAAGGATGACCTCGATGCCCTGGGCGTGGGCGCCCCGAAGGGTCGCAAGATCGGTTTCAGAAATGTGGAATTCGGGGTTGAGCAGGGTGCCGTCAATATCGATGGCAATGAGGCTGAGGGAATCGGCGGGCACATGTAATTTTAGCATCTGGCCCGCTAGTGCAAGCCATGTCGCTCTTTCTAGACACTGCTTCCTATGCGACAATCCTTCCCCACGGAGACTACCGATGAAACTGCGATTGCTCCCATTGTTCCTGATGCTGTTGCCAATTGCTTTGCCCGCTCAAACCCCGCCCGAGACCGGCAAGCCTTTCGTGGTCGAGTATTACTACAAGGCCAAGTGGGGACATGCCGACGAGTTTCTCCAGCTATTCAAGAAGAACCATTACCCGCTGCTGAAAAATCAGGTGGAAATGGGCCGCATGCTCAAGGTCTGGATGGACCAGCCGCGCTATCACACAACCGAAGATGGGCGCTGGGATTACCGCGTCACCATCGTGTTCAAAAACTCGACCATGGCGAACGAGCCGTTCGACGAAGATGCCCTGAAGAAGCAGCTTTGGCCCGACCAGGCCACTTATGCGAAAGAAGAGCAGCGGCGCTTCGAAATCCTCGACGCACATTGGGACCTGCCCATCAAGAACGTGGAGCTCGACGGGAAGTAAGAGCTGCGGCAGTGATGCGATGCGCGACACTGTAAAAAGATGTAAAAGAATCGTGAATCAATCGTCGAAATCCTTTATCGCTGCCATCAGAATTTGGAGTTAGACACAAACGCAGGGATGCCGATAAGTTAGATCATGGAAAACTTGATTGCCACTGAAGTCTCACCAGTAGATTTGCTCCACGAGATTGGCGGCCGGCTGGCCACAGCCGGGGATTTTCACCAGGTCCTGGACCGGGTGGTGGAGTTCGCCTCGGTAGTGGTGAAATGCGATTCCTGCTTGATCTATGTGCTCGAAGGCGAGGAACTGGTCCTGCGAGCCTCCAAAAACGCACATCCCGACGTGGTGGACCGCCTCAAACTGCGCGTGGGGCAGGGCATTACGGGCTGGGTAGCGGAACATCACGAACCGGTGGCCATTTCGGAAAAGGCCGCAGAGGATGCGCGATTCCAGTTTTTTCATGAGTTGCCCGAGGACAGTTACGAGGCATTTCTCTCGGTGCCGCTGATGTGCCGTGGGCGGGTCGTAGGAACGATCAACCTGCAGCATCGCGGGCCGCACGTCCACAAGGGCAAAGAAATCCGCCTGATTTCGGCGATCGGCTTCCTGGTTGGCGCCGAGATTGAACTGGCGCGCATGGAGGAAGTGAACTCCAATCTCACCGATCAGCTGCAGACGCGAAAGGTTGTGGAGCGCGCCAAAGGCATTTTGCAGCGCGAACTGGGATTAAGTGAGGAACAAGCCTATCTCGCTCTGCAGAAGCAGAGCCGGCAGAAGCGCAAGGCCATGAGAGAAATCGCCGAGGCCATCATTCTGGGCGACGAGGTAAGAGAAAACACGCGCGGGCCGGGAGCATCCTAGCGGCCTGCCACGGGAAACTCAAGTAAGGCACTGATTTCCTGTAGAGACGCGGCTTGCCGTGTCTCCGGCAGCCAGGCCAAGCTCGCCTCAACGAACCAATTTCGCCCAAACACAAGAAACCGGGAGCAGATTGCGATGGGATCTGCTCCCGGGGGGCAGCTGCGATTCGGATGTGGGTCCAACCGCGGCTGAAGGGCGGCCTACTTTGTGGGAGTTTCGGGCGGAACAGCAAAGCGCAGGGTCATCTCGTACTCGGGCAGTTCCATGGTGCTGACAAAGCTCTGCCCGCCTCTCGATACCAGAACAAGCTTGCTGGCCTCCGGTGTCTTGGGGGATTCAATATCCGAGACCAGAAGCATTGCGTCCGTCCCCGTGCCATTCAGTCCTCGCAGTGTGAGCAGGGTGGGAGGGCCACTGCTTTTGAGGGTGAAGGCGTAATCTCCCGGGCGCAGGACACAGTTTTGCCAGTGCACTTCGTGAGAGAGCGTGAAGCTGCCGTGTGCCTCTTCGGCGGCAGCCGGAGTCGGCTGAATGCTGAACATACTGAAGCTCAAAACGGCGGCATATGCGAATTTGCGAATCGATCTCATACAGTCTCCTGTTCTTGCTCTAAGGACGCACGGCCAAGTGCAACCAAGGCGTGGGCCTAGATAAAGTTGGAGAACAACGAGGTCAGCAGATTTGCAACGCAGCGAACAAGGCTGAACGCAAACATTAGGTCCAACGAACCCGCCGCTTAGCGGGCTTCGAACTAGCCATACTATGCAGCGACATCACGCTGACGTCCAACGAAAAAAATCGATCCGGCAGATTTGTAATCGATCCTGCCGAATTTGCGTAGAGACGCGGCTTGCTGCGTCTCCTTCCGCAGTCCGAGACGGGGCAAGCCCCGTCTCTACAGCTGGCCATGCATACCGCCCAATGCGTCGTAGTCACCGTTGAAGTCGTTTTCCAGCGGATTCGGGCGCGTGCGTTTGCAAAAAGCTCATCGGATACGAGAACATACTTGGTTTGCATACATCCCACAGTTCCTATAAGGAAGCAGCCAAAATATGGCGAAGGTGAAAAAGTCCCCCGCAAGCGAAGTGAAGACAGAAGCGAAGAAGGCCACAGTCGAAGTGAAGTCCTCCACCACAGCGCACAGCAGCGCCCCATACGGTGCCATCGAACCAGCCAAGGGCAAACTTGGCGTGATGATCCCCGGCATGGGCGCAGTGGCGACCACGTTTGTGGCAGGCGTCGAGGCGGTGCGGAAGGGAATCGCGCACCCCATCGGCTCGCTCACGCAAATGGGAACGATCCGCCTCGGAAAACGGACCGATGGCCGCTCCCCGAAGATCAAGGAATTCCTTCCTCTCGCCGGACTCAATGATCTGGTCTTCACGGGCTGGGACATTTTCGAAGACAACATGTATGCCGCGGCCCGCAATGCTGGCGTGCTGGAACGCGATCTGCTGGACAAAGTGAAGGGGCGGCTCAGCGCCATCACGCCGATGAAGGCTGTGTTCGATCACGAGTACGTCAAGAAGATCGACGGGCCGAACGTGAAGAAGGGGAAGAACAAGCTGGACCTGGCCGAGCAGCTTCGTCAGGACATCCGTGACTTCAAGAAGTCGAGCCGCGCCAGCCGCCTGATCACTATCTGGTGCGCTTCGACCGAGAGCTTCATTAAGCCCAAGGCCATTCATCAGACTGTAAAGTCGCTCGAAAAGGCGATGCAAGAGAACGACAAGAACATCGCGCCCTCGATGATCTATGCCTACGCTTCGCTCATGGAGGGCGTGCCCTTCGCCAACGGTGCGCCGAACCTGACGGTTGACATACCGGCGATGCACGAACTCTCACGGGAGCGCGAAGTTCCCATCTGCGGCAAGGATTTCAAGACCGGCCAGACTTTGCTGAAGACCGTGCTGGCCCCTGCCTTCAAGGCGCGGCTGCTCGGGCTGAGCGGATGGTATTCGACCAACATCCTGGGCAACCGCGACGGCGAAGTATTGGACGATCCCGGGTCTTTTAAGACCAAGGAAGAATCGAAGCTGGGAGCGCTGGAGCATATTCTGCAGCCGGCTTTGTATCCCGAACTGTACGGTAATATCTTCCACAAAGTGCGCATCAACTATTACCCGCCGCGCGGCGACAATAAAGAAGGTTGGGACAACATTGACATTTTCGGATGGCTCGGCTATCCGATGCAGATCAAGGTCGACTTCCTGTGCCGCGACTCGATTCTGGCCGCGCCGATCGTGCTCGATCTCGTCCTTTTCCTAGATCTAGCACAGCGCACGCCGGAGCTACGCCGCCTGGGAATTCAGGAATGGCTGAGCTTCTACTTCAAGTCGCCGATGACCGCGCCGGGCCTTTATCCGGAGCACGATCTGTTCATCCAGTTGATGAAGCTGAAAAACACGCTGCGGCACTTGAAGGGCGAAGAGCTGATTACGCATCTGGGGCTGGAGTACTACGACTAGGCGCTTGTGGAGGCACGGGCGACTCGCCCGTCCTTCGCCCGCTCAGGTGAAAAAGTTACTCGCTGGGGGATGTATCTATGAAGGTGGCCGCAGCCCTGATGTTCTTGGTCGCTGTTGTGGGGCTGGGTATCTGTCAGAACGAGTTCTCGATCGAGGACTTTACCAGATCCCCCAGCGAGCACGTCATTAATCGGATCGAAGCGCCTTTTGTCGTGAGGTCAATCCGAGGACTCACTACTTCCACAGGTGTTCGCGAACCATTCCCGGGCGTACTGTTCGAACTCCAAGGCCCGGTTCCTAACAGAGCGATTAGGAAGGCTATCGCAGACCGGAACGGACGGTTCACAATCAAGCACGTTCAACCAGGCACGTACCATTTCAAGGCGACGGCGGACGGTTGGCAGTCGGTCATCGGAACGATCACTGTCTCTGATAAAGCGGACAAGCGCAACGAAATCAGGCTAGACATGCGTCTGGGAGTTTGAGATCTATTCATCCATCTCGTATGCTTTCTTCAGCCACCGCTCCACCTCATCATCGATATCCGCCTTCGACCTGATCTCAATCCTCCGGGTAATCCGGTCCTTCTTTTCATGCCCGCCAGTATCGATCAGGCGCTTGGGAGTTTTCATGTTGCCCAGCGCGAATCCGAGATCGATGCGCGTGTTCGTCGACGGCTTGATTTGCGCGAAGACGTGGTTGCGATAGAAGGGCACCATCGTCTTGCATGGGCAAGCCTTTACGTCCTTCCCGAGGGAAAATCCAAGCTTCAGCAAGTGCTCATACAGCGGACGCAACGCGGCGCGTGGGCCAGAATATTGCGCCTCCACCCATTCGGCGGCGGTTTTCAGGTAAGCCTCCGGCGAGTCTTCCTCCGTGCCTTTGCCTTCCAGTCGTTCCGCAATCCACATCGCGGAATTGGAGCCTAGCTTGTGTTCTTTCTTCAGCCACTCGCGGCGCTCTTTCTCTGTTGGAGGGCCGGACTCCTTCGTGAACGCCATCCATTCGTTGAGCGACCGCCCGGTCTTCTGCGGCAGCTCCGCAATCCACTTCTGAACCTGCGCTACGCCGGGATGAACGGAGTAAGGGCCGAGTCTTTTGCTGGCAGGGGACATTGCGACCTCCGGTGACACGCGCCAATTCGCTCGACATCATACACAGTCTCGATGCCAGCTCGCGATAGAATCTTTCGATGGCTGGCAAGAAATCCGAAGCTGGGCACAACACTCGCTACGTACAACTCCAGAAGAACTACTGTTTCGCCTGCGGCAAGAATAATCCTGACGGCATGCGCCTGCGCTTCACGTACGACGAGGAGCGCGACTGCTTTGTGTGCCGATTCCGTCTAGACAAACGCTATACCGGGCCGCCCGGACACTGCCACGGCGGCATCATTGCCACCATCCTTGACGAAGCCATGGGCAAGGTGAACAAGCTGCGTCACGTGGTGGCCCTGACTTCCGAGATCAAGGTGAACTACCTGAAGCCGGTGCCGCTGAAAAAGCCGCTCCGCGTGGAGTCACGCGAGGTCAAGGTCAAGGGCCGGAGGCACATCAACATGGCTGAGATCTTGAACGAAAAGGAAGAAGTCCTGGCCCGCGGCCAGGGCCTGTTCATCGCCATCGATCCGCACCGCATGTTCGCAAAGTTTGTGGACCGCTAATGCCAGTGGAGGGACGGGCGCCTCGCCCGTCCAGGCCGAGCAAAGCTCGGCATTTGCGCGTAGCTGTAGCAACACCGTGATAGAGGTACCGCGAATCGTGAACGGGCTGTAAAATAAGGTCAAGAGCAGGAGCGCCAGGTTCACGCGCATGCTTCCAGGTCGGGCGTGCTCCGGCGCGCTAATGATCATCCTTCACGATTTCAGAAAAGAGTAGACCTATGTCGCAGAACAATGGACACAACAGCACGAACCTTCGCCTGAAGACCGGGCTCGCCGAAATGCTCAAGGGCGGCGTGATTATGGATGTCACCACCGCGAAGCAGGCGGAGATCGCCGAGCGAGCCGGGGCCGTGGCAGTGATGGCCCTGGAACGCGTCCCAGCACAGATTCGCGCCGAAGGTGGCGTGGCGCGCATGGCTTCGCCGAAAGTGATTCGCGAAATTATGGGGGCGGTGGATATTCCCGTCATGGCGAAGTGCCGCATCGGGCATTTCGCGGAAGCGCAAATCTTGCAGGAACTCGGCGTCGACTACATCGATGAGTCTGAAGTGCTCACGCCCGCCGACGAGGCGCATCATGTCGACAAGCATGCGTTCAACGTGCCGTTTGTATGCGGAGCTCGCAACCTCGGCGAGGCTCTGCGGCGCATCGCCGAAGGTGCGGCCATGATTCGCACCAAGGGCGAGGCTGGCACTGGAGACGTCGTTCACGCCGTCCGGCACATTCGCCAGATTGTGCAGGAGATGCGAATTCTGACTGTCCTTGGCGAAGAAGAACTCTATGCCAAAGCCAAGGAGCACGGCGCGCCCTACGAACTGATCAAGATGGTGGCGCGAGACGGGAAGTTGCCGGTACCGAATTTCTCGGCGGGCGGAATCGCCACTCCAGCGGATGCGTCGCTCGTAATGCAGCTGGGAGCAGAGGCCGTATTCGTCGGCTCGGGCATCTTCATGAAGAATTCGTCCGAATTTGCCGATCCCGTGGAAGCGGAAAAGCGTGCGAAGGCAATTGTGCAGGCGGCCACCCACTTCAAGGATCCTAAAGTGTTACTTGAGGTCAGCGAAGACCTGCAGGGCGCCATGAAGGGGCTAGCCGTGTCGACGCTTGACGAAGCACACCTGTTGCAGACGCGCGGCTGGTAGCAGAAAATCGTTTATCACAGAGGGCACAGAGGTGCACAGAGGAACGGTTTTCCCCTGTGTTCCTCTGTGCCCCCTGTGGTTTAAGGGTTACGTGGCTTAGAGATGGGAATGAAAATTGGAGTACTCGCATTGCAGGGCGACTTCGACGCCCACCGTCGCCGACTAGAGGAACTCGGCGCTGAGGTTGTTCTCGTCAAGAAGCCAGAGCAATTAAATGAGATCGATGGTCTGGTGATTCCCGGCGGCGAGTCGGGGACATTCCTTAAACTGCTCGGTGAAGACGGCTTCGCGAAGCTAAAAGACTTCGTGCGTGCGAAACCGACGTTCGGCACCTGCGCGGGATGCATTCTCCTGGCAACAGAAGTAGAGAATCCGAAGCAGGCTGGCCTGGGCGCGCTCGATATCACTGTGCGCCGGAATGCCTACGGTCGGCAGATCGACAGCTCCATCCGCGAGGGCCGATTTCTAAATGATCCCATCGAAATGGTGTTCATTCGCGCTCCCAAGATCGAACGCACCGGCCTCGGCGTGGAAGTGATCGCGACCGAAGGCCAAGACCCGGTGCTGGTGCGCAAGGGAAATACGCTGGCGGCGACGTTCCATCCTGAGTTGAGCGACGACCGGCGCATTCACCAATATTTTCTGGAACTGGTTGCAGAACGGAAAGCGGAGACCGTGGCGGGAGATTGTCAAGACAATTAGGGAAGGGATGCCGAGGGGGCTCTCGGCAAAAGAGAATCAATCGCTGAAGTGACGCCGAACCAGGGTAGCCAAGCCAACCAAACCCCCGCCCAGCAAAGCGAGAAGACCGGGTTCCGGGAAGACCGAAGAGCGTACAACGGTAGTTGCTGCAAAGGAATTTGCAGCCAGGGTCAGGACGAGCAGAACGACAGGGCCCAACTTTCGCACGGTGAAACTCCTTTCGCCGTACAGAATGGCAAGTGGCTTTCCAACCGAGCGACTTTCCAAATTAATTTTCAAACAGGCCTTTTTTCAAGAAAACTAGGCCCAGGGCGGCGGAAAGTTACATATTTTCCAGAGGATTCTTTGCGTCGTGTGCACTGCTTTGCACAATTTTACTCGTGACAAGCCCATTTTCGGGTAATGCATCAGTTTGTGAAACCGTTAACCACCAAGGCCGCGAAGGTTAACGAAGGAAGCATAAACCAACAGCCTTCGTGATACTTCGTGGCCTTGGTGGTAAATGACTCTTCTCGGTTCCACCGTGAAACTGAGACACAGCCGTTGTCGGGTGCGACGTTTGGTCCGATCCGGTATGCTGTGAAATTCTGATCTCACCCCTGCATGGAACCTGCTCCTGAACTGGAAGTTAGTCCGGTGTCGTTTGCTTCGTACGCGCACCTGCTGGGCGGTAACCGGAATTTTCGCCGCCTGTGGAGCGCCCAGGTCGTTAGCGAAATCGGCGACTGGTTTTACACTCTGGCGATTTATAACCTCCTCTTGCAACTCACCGGACGCGCTGGGTCGGTGGCGCTGGCGCTGGTGCTACAAGTTCTGCCGCAAACTTTTATCGGGCCGACGGCCGGTGTCGTGAATGACCGTCTGCGGCGCAAGTACGTCATGATTGCGGCGGATATCGGACGGATGCTGATCGTGTTCTGCATGTTGTTGATTCGCTCGAAAGATCTCGTATGGCTGGTCTATCCGCTGCTCATGGCGGAAACATTGCTAGCCGCTTTTTTTGAACCGGCACGGAATGCTGTGATCCCAAACATCGTGGAGCGTGAAAACATTGTCGTCGCGAACACGCTCTCTTCGACCACATGGTCAGTGAATCTGATGGTGGGCGCGACTCTCGGAGGCCTGGTCGCAGCACTGCTGGGGCGGGACGCCGTCTTCCTGCTGAATGCGCTGTCGTTTATGGTCTCAGCCGCGCTGATTTGGGGCATGCGCTTTGCCGAGCCCCACGCCGAAGGCGGCCGTCCGTTCCAAGCGCGAGAGTTGGTGGATTTTTCGCCGATCCTCGCAGGCATCCGCTACGTGCGGGCGCATGTTCGTTTGCGTGCGACGGTCTTTGTGAAGTTCGGCAACCTCATCATCGGACCGGGCTGGGTCCTATTCACAGTGATGGGGCAAAACGAATTCGCCGTCCGCTGGCACGGCATGTCGCCCGAACGCGGTGCATTTCTCGGAATGAGTCTGCTGCTCGGTGCCCGCGGCCTGGGTGCGCTGCTCGGGCCGCTTTTGACCGCTTCCTGGGCCGGGCATTGGAAGCATCGCCTGGAGGTTGCGATCTTCTGGGGATACCTGGGCGCGGCGGCAGGCTACACGTTGCTGGGCGTGTCAGGACACCTCTGGCAGGCCTGTCTGTGCGTGGCACTGGCGCACTTTGGAAGTTCGATCGTGTGGGTCTTCTCGACTACGCTGTTGCAGATGCAAACCGACGACAAGTTCCGCGGACGAGTATTTGCCGCCGACCTCGGCCTCTCGATGTTCACGATTGCCGCGGGGGCATATCTAGCTGGGCGCTTTGTGGATTGGGGATTCGCCGCGCGAAATGTCGCCAGCGTCGCGGGCATGCTGATGCTGCTTCCGGCGGGACTGTGGTGGCTGTCGGTGCGGCGAAGCGCATCGGCGCGTAGATCCTAAGCAACAATCAAAGTTGTGGGTGCACGATCTGCTTTCCAAGGTGAGGCGCGATCCGCAGAAAGTCCGAGACGTTAAAGGTGTAAATGCGGTCCGATCTGGCTTTTTCCGCGCAGCGTAATTGCAGCGCATCGTAAACAACCCCGCCACGCAGCCCTGCGTTGGCAGCCGCATCTAATGTCGCCAAGTAATCTTTTTCGACGAGATGCACTACGGCGCAGTGTCCCACGATGGTTTCTGAAACGAAGCGGTAGGCTTCGGTGGGATGAAACATGGGAGTGATAGGGAGGCGAGTGAGTGTGCTGAAGGTCTCCGCCAAGCCGTGTGCCGAAACAAAGCCCTCGTGGCGGCCCGTTGTTACCTGATGGAACGTGGCATACGCTAGATCGTGGTGAGGATGGTGGGCCACTGCGAGGGACACCAAGATAGAGGTATCGAAGTACAGCCTCATCCCGTCACTCGCTGCCACTTACATGCTGGAGACGTTCCTCGCGGTCTTCGCGAATCGCCCGGACGATGTCGAGTTCTCCTTGCGGAACGCCATGATGCACCAGAATACCGCCAATTTCCACCAAACTGGGTCCATTACGTGCCGGACGGAGCGCAAACTCCTCCGGACCTTCGGTGATTTCCAGTTCGGTCCCCGGCCGTAATCCATAACGGCTACGAAGCGGCTTGGGAAGGACAACCCGCCCGAGTTTGTCCAACTTGAGTTTCATGAGTAGAGTATGCCATACTAAATTGGCAATGGCAAATGTCTTTGGCAAACTGCTACGATCGTCCCTCGCGCCGATTTCGGCTATAACAGTTCGTCAATCTTCGCGGCCAAGATGAAATCCGACTCCGTCAAACCGTCCACCGCGTGCGTCCAGGTCGTGATTTCGACTTTGCCCCAGCCCAGCAGGATGTCGGGATGATGGCCCTGCTCCTCGGCCAGTTCGCCGACTCGATTTACAAACGCCAAGGCGGACTTAAAATCGGGAAACTTGTAAGTACGGACGATGTGATGTTCATCGACGATTTTCCACTGCGCAGGCTCCGCCAGCAGACGATGAAGGCCGGAAAGATCCTTTCCTTTTACCGGTGGCACACCGCCGCGGCACGGAACGCAGTTTCGCTCGGCAAGCCCAGCTTTGTTCAAAACGATTCCTTTAGAACGGAATGTCTTCGTCCGTAATCGGAGAACTCCCGGCTGGCGCGTGCTCCGGTTCAGGGACGCTCTGATCGAAGTTGTTCGCCCCTGAAGAAGCCGAGGCGCCGCGCGAACTGCCGGCGTGGTCGCTACGGCCGCCTTGGCCACGTCCGCCCAGCAGGACGAGATCGTTCGCCACAACCTCAGTCATGTATTTCTTCTGGCCGGTCTGCTTGTCGTCCCAGGATCGCGTTTGCAGGCGGCCTTCGATGTACACTTGGCCGCCCTTTTTCAGATACTCGCCAGCGATCTCCGCTAGCCGTTGCCACAGCACCACGTTGTGCCACTCGGTGGTTTCCTGCCAGTTGCCGTCTTTGCCCTTAAACTTAGAATTGGTGGCTATCGTGATTTTTGCAACCGGCGTGCCCTGCGGGGTGAACTTCACTTCGGGATCCTTGCCAAGATGTCCAACCAAGATGACTTTGTTTACGCTTTTCATGAGTGCGCGCTCCTTCGAGAAGGAAACTATAGCAGAATTGGGGGGCCCAGAGGCGGTGTCGCCCGTACAGGAAATTTGTGATGAATCGGCGACGTTCCCGTAGAGACGCGGCTTGCCGCGTCTCCGGCAGCGTCCGGCTGAGATGGGGCAAGCCCGGCTCTATACCGACATCTGAAACAGCATCAAGTAAACAATCACGCCCGTGACCGAGACATAGAGCCAAATGGGGAATGTCCAGCGCGCGATGGCCCGATGCCGCTCGAACTGCTCGCGAAGCGCCCGAGTTAGCGTAATCAGCACCATGGGCACAATGACGATCGCCAGGATGGTGTGCGAGATCAGGATGGTGAAGTAGAGGATCCGCGTCCACCCCGTCCCGCGAAAATACACGATGCCACCATGACCGGGCCAGTGGTAGTACAGGTACGACACGAGGAAGAGGGAAGAGGTGGCGAACGCGGTCAACATTACCGCACGATGCGCCGCTATCTTGCGACGCGCGATGAGCGCACGTCCGGTAACCAGCAGCACCGCGCTGCATCCATTGAGCGTCGCATTGATTTTGGGGAAGATGGAGTAGTCGGTCATGGGAGAAGTCTAGTTGTACGGGGAACCGAGCGCCTTGGCAAGGTCCGAGGTTAGAGGTCAGATTGCGGAGGTGAAGAGCACGGTCGGATTTTACCTTTGCAATCTGACCTCTTACCTCGGACCTTTCTCCCTCTCGCCCCTTCACCCTGCTTCCGTATAAGATATGAACACGATGCCAGATGTGGGGAGCCCTCCTCCGCCGACCCCGGCGGCTACAAAGGAATCCAGTGCGCGTCCGCTGCCTGTGGTGGCAGTTTGGGCACGCGATCTCCTCGTCTCGCTCGCCATCTCCGCTTTCATCATTGTTTTTCTCTACCAGCCGGTAAAGGTGGAAGGCACCAGCATGATGCCCGGCCTCGAAGACCAGGAGCGGATCTTCGTCAACAAGTTCGTCTACCGCTGGGAGCCCATCCAGCGAGGCGACATCGTCGTTTTCCGCTACCCACGGGATACTTCGAAAAGCTACATCAAGCGGGTTATTGGAATTGCCGGCGACAAGATTCGCATCGAGAACGGCCAGGTCTATGTCAACGGCGAAGCGCTGGATGAAGAGTACGTTCCCAGCGATTATGCCGACGCCCGCTCTTTTGGAGAAGTCGCGGTTCCGCCGAACAGCTTTTTCGTTCTCGGCGACCATCGCACTATGTCGAACGACAGCCGCGATTTCGGCACGGTGAACGAACGCTACATCTACGGCAAAGCCGTCTTCGGATATTGGCCGATGGAGAAACTGGGACGCTTACGCTAGCTGTCAGCCGTCAGCCCTCAGCCATCAGGAAACGCCCATTCGGGCACAATTCATCGATATCCCAGATCAACTTTGGTTCCCCTGACGGCTGATGGCTGACGGCTGATAGCTAAAACTGCTGACACCACCCAACACTCCTGCTAGAATTCACAAAATCCACTCCCAGGAGTTCCAATGCAAGCGATCCTTGCACTCGAAGACGGCAGAGTCTTCCGAGGCAAAGGCTACGGCGCTAAAGGCGAATGCTACGGCGAAGTCGTTTTTAATACTTCCATCACCGGCTACCAGGAAATTTTTACTGACCCCTCGTACGCCGGACAGATTGTTGTCCTGACGAACCCCGAAATCGGAAACTACGGCACCAATCCCGAAGATAACGAAGCCGTGCGCCCATACATCGAGGGTCTGATCGTGCGCGAGTTCTCGAAAGTCAGTTCCAACTGGCGTTCGCAGCAGGTCACGGACGAGTTCATGGAGCAGTTCAAGATCCCCGTGCTAGCTGACATCGATACACGTGCCTTGGTGCGCCACCTGCGGGACAACGGCGTGATGCGCGGCGTGATTTCGACACTCGAAGCCGATACCGAGAAGCTCGTGGCCAAGGCGCGCGCCATCCCGAAAATGGATGGCCAGGATCTAGCCAAAGTCGTGTCCACCAATCACACCTATGTCTGGGAAACCGGAGAACGCTCGCACCTCCCCGACGAGATCGTCGGCGTGAAAGATGAGCCGGCGCGCTTTCATGTAGTCGCCTATGACTTCGGCATCAAACAGAACATCCTGCGCAAACTGCGCGGAGAAGGCTGCAAGGTGACCGTCGTCCCGGCGCAGACAACAGCGGAAGATGTGCTGGCGCTGAAACCAGATGGAGTTTTCTTATCGAACGGCCCGGGTGATCCCGAGCCCTGTACGTACGCGGTCGACAACATCCGGCGCCTGATGGGACGTCAGCCGATCTTCGGAATTTGCCTGGGACACCAACTCACGGGCATTGCCCTCGGAGGCAAGACCTTCAAGCTGAAGTTCGGCCACCACGGCGGAAATCATCCCGTAAAGCAGCTAGCCAGCGGCAAGATCGAAATCACCGCGCATAACCATAACTTCGCTGTCGATCCCGATTCGCTGCCGCAAAGCGAAGTTGAATTGACGCACATCGATCTAAACGACCAGACGCTCGAAGGCATGCGCCACAGGAATCTGCCGCTGTTCACGGTACAGTACCACCCGGAAGCCGCGCCTGGTCCACATGATTCGCACTACCTGTTCAAGGATTTTGTGAGGATGATGGAGGAGTGCAAGAGATAGCGGCCAGTGGAGAATGGGTCGATGTGGAAGGGTCTTGAAAGGGCACGCCTTCCAGGCGTGCCGTAGTGGGCGCAAATATTGAGGCGGCTTTAGCCGCTGAGGGACTGCTGAAAATAATAATGAAGCCGCAACGAGAACACGCGACCAACAATGCCCAAACCTACATGATTACTTCGTCCACCTGGGAACGGCGTAGTCTATTTCAAAATGAACGATGGGCAAGGCTTTTGATCAACACGCTCTATCACTACCGGACGTCGGCTTATCTCCTGCACGAATTCGTCATCATGCCTGACCATTTTCACGCACTCATTAGTTCGCAGGCGAGTCTCGAAAAGGCTGTCCAATTCATCAAAGGCGACTTCTCTTATCGAGCAAAGAAAGAATTGGGCTCGAACATGGAGGTTTGGCAGAAAGGATTTCAGGATCATCGCATTCGCGACGCGAGTGATTACGCAGTGCACGTTGCCTATATCCGGAACAATCCGGTCAAGGAACGATTGTGCGCCGGCCCGGATGAATTCCCGTACTCCTCCGCGCATGGCGAGTTTGAACTCGACGCAGTCCCTCAGGGGCTAAAGCCCGAGGAGTTAAGGGAGCCCGATACGGCACGCCTGGAAGGCGTGCCCTTTCAAAGCAAAACCTCAAATCAAACAAATGTCGCGGCTGAAGCCGCGCTCCTTCAAAGCAAGACTGAGCACGTTGCCCTTCAAAGCAAGGCCAAAACCGCATAATGCCTAAACGAACTGACATCTCGAAAATCCTAATCCTCGGCTCCGGACCCATCGTCATCGGACAGTCCGCCGAGTTCGACTACTCCGGCACGCAGGCTTGTAAGGCGCTTAAGTCCGAGGGCTTTGAAGTCGTCCTCGCCAACTCCAACCCGGCCACCATCATGACCGATCCTGAGTCGGCCGACCGCACGTACATTGAGCCTCTGACCCGCGAATATCTCGAAGAAATTCTCCGTGTAGAGCGCGAGTTGTCGCCCAGCGCGGGCTTTGCCATTCTGCCCACGGTTGGCGGACAGACCGCGCTCAATCTCGCAATCGAACTCGCCGATGGCGGCGTGCTCGACAAATACAACGTCACCCTGATCGGCGCCCAGATCAGCGCCATCAAGAAGGCCGAAGACCGCCTGTTTTTTAAAGACGCCATGCAGCGCATCGGCCTCGATGTGCCGAAATCGGCACTCGTCAACAACCTCAAGGACGGCATCGAGTTCGCCGGCAAGATCGGCTTCCCGGTCATCATTCGTCCCTCGTTCACGCTCGGCGGCACCGGCGGCGGCATTGCCTACAACCGCGAAGAGTTGATGGAAGTGCTCGCCCGCGGCCTCGACTTGTCGCCCGTGCATGAGTGCCTGATCGAAGAATCTGTTCTCGGTTGGAAAGAGTACGAACTCGAGGTGATGCGCGACACCAAAGACAACGTCATCATCATCTGTTCGATCGAAAACTTCGATCCAATGGGCGTGCATACGGGCGACTCCATCACCGTCGCGCCGGCGCAGACGCTCACCGATCGCGAATATCAGATGATGCGCGACGCCTCGATTGCCGTGATCCGCGAGATCGGCGTCGAAACCGGCGGATCGAATATTCAGTTCGGCGTCAATCCTTCGACCGGGCGCATGGTCGTCATCGAGATGAACCCACGCGTGTCGCGATCGTCCGCGCTGGCCTCGAAGGCGACCGGCTTCCCGATTGCGAAAATTGCCGCCAAGCTGGCCATTGGCTACACGCTCGACGAAATCCCCAACGACATTACGCGCAAAACGCCCGCCTGCTTCGAGCCCACGCTCGACTACGTGGTCGTCAAGATTCCGAAGTGGCAGTTCGAGAAGTTTCCCGGCGCCGACGAATCGCTCGGCCCGCAGATGAAATCGGTCGGCGAAGTGATGGCCATCGGCCGCACCTTCAAGGAAGCCTTGCAGAAGGGAATCCGCGCCCTCGATACCGGCAAACGGGTCGGCTCTCAGAAAATCGAACCTAAAATTCTCACGCAGCGACTGGTTACGCCGCATCCCGAACGCTTGACCTACGTGCAGTACGCTATCCGCCAGGGGCACCCGATCAAGCAGATTGCGAAGATGACGTCGATCGATCCCTGGTTCCTCTACCAGCTCAAAGAAATTAACGACATGCAGCTGGAGTTGGAAAAGCATCCGATGGAATCGATTCCCACCGAGTTGCTGCGCGAAGCCAAGCGCATGGGATTCTCCGACGGGCGCCTCGCTGGAACCTGGCGTCTGGACGGCAAAGGCGGCCAGGAAAAAGTTCGTCACTTCCGCAAGAAGCACGGACTGAAGCCGGTTTACAAGCGCGTCGACACCTGCGCCGCGGAATTCGAAAGCTACACGCCGTATCTCTACTCCACCTACGAAGAAGAAGATGAGGCGACGCCCACAGCCAAGAAAAAAGTCGTCATCCTGGGTTCCGGTCCTAACCGCATCGGGCAGGGAATTGAATTCGATTACTGCTGCTGCCACGCCTCCTATGCGCTGCGCGAAGATGGCTACGAAACTATCATGATCAATTGCAATCCGGAGACGGTCTCGACTGATTACGACACCAGCGACCGCCTCTACTTCGAGCCACTCACGCTCGAAGACGTGTTTGCTGTGTGCGAACACGAGGCCTCTGGCGGCGCCCCAGTCGGCGTGATCGTGCAGTTCGGCGGGCAAACGCCGCTGAATCTCTCACTGCCGCTCAAGGCTGCAGGCGTCAACATCATTGGCACCACGCCAGAGTCCATTGATCTGGCGGAAGACCGCAACCGCTTTGGAAAGCTGCTCGATGAACTCGACATTCCACAAGCTCCTGGCGCCATGGTCGCGTCGGTTGAAGAGGCTGTAGAAGCGGCGAAGAAAATCGGATTCCCTGTGCTGGTGCGTCCTTCGTATGTTCTCGGAGGCCGAGCGATGGTCATCGCGTACGACGAAGACACAATTCAGCAGTATATGAAGCAGGCGGTCGAATATTCGCAGGACCGGCCCATCCTAATCGATAAATTCTTGGAAGACGCGATTGAGGTTGACGTGGACGCTCTCTCCGACGGCGAAGACGTGGTGATTGGCGGCATCATGCAGCACATCGAGGAGGCCGGCATCCACTCCGGCGACTCGTCCTGCGTGCTGCCTGCGGTTGACATCCCCGAGCCGCTGCTCAAGCGCATGCGCGACTACACGTTCAGGCTAGCGCGCGCTCTGAAAGTAATCGGCTTGATGAACGTGCAGTTCGCGATTCCGCGCGGCTCGTGTGGTGACGGGGCACCGCCTCGTCCAGGCGGGTCGGAGACCCGTCTCCACACAGCCGACGAGAACGGCAAAGTCTACGTGCTCGAAGTCAACCCCCGCGCGTCGCGTACCGTGCCCTTTGTCTCGAAAGCAACAGGCGTCCCGATGGCGAAGATCGCCGCGCGCCTCATGACCGGCCGCAAGCTGCGCGAGTTCCTGCCAGAATACGTCGAGCGCGGCACCGACTTGGATACGGGCCGCTGCTTCTACGTGAAGTCGCCGGTCTTTCCGTGGTCGAAATTTCCCGGAGTCGACACGGTCCTTGGCCCCGAAATGCGTTCCACCGGAGAGGTCATGGGGGTCGCCGACAATTTCGGCGAGGCTTTCGCCAAGGCGCAAATTGCCGCCGGCCAGAAACTGCCCACCAAGGGTACAGTCTTCATCAGCGTCACCGATCACGACAAGCCAGCGGTGGTCGAGGTCGCGCATCGCTTCGTCGACATGGGATTCAAACTTGTCGCTACGCATGGCACCGCCGATATTCTGGAAGGTGCAGGATTGGCGGTAGAAAGAGTCTACAAGGTGAAAGAAGGCCGCCCCAATGCGGTGGATCTGATCAAAGCCGATCGCATTCAACTGATCGTCAACACGCCCCACGGTCCCGACCCTTACTTCGACGAGAAAGCGATCCGCCGCGCCGCAGTCAGCGGCCGCATTACGACCATCACTACGCTCTCCGCTGCCCGGGCCGCTGCGGAAGGCATCGCGGCACTGCAGCGCGGAGAAGTGCGCGTGCAGGCTCTGCAGGCTCTGCACGCGGAGCATATCGCCACGAAATAACGCACATGAGCAAAACCCTAGTCCTTCTCGCAGTCCTCGGCCTGCCCATCTTCATAGCCGCGGCCGTCTTAGGCCCGGCCGCCTTCGATCTCGTTTTCCATCGTCGGCCGCCAGAACGTTTCCTGATCCCCGCCGGATACAACGGTTGGGCGCGCATCGACTTCCGCCAGAAGGATGCGCCACCCCTGCCGACGGAGGACGGCCGGCTTCTGCTCAAGCTGAATGCGCAGGGCACGCTGCGAACGTCCTCGGACCCGTTGTCCGGCCATGGCAAGGACGATTTTTACTACTATGCGGGCGACCGCCGTACACCGCTTTCGAACCTGGGCGTTTGCAAAGGCGGCATGGTGTGGCAAGTGGAGACCATGGTTGACGAACGCAATTCGACGCCGTTTGTCCGCTTCTTTGTCGGAACTGAAGAGCAGTACCGCCACATCGCCGACCCGACAGGCAAAGATTCGCCCGCCTGCGAGTGAGGATCGCGCCCCTTGGGATGGCGTAGGGACAGCCGCCTCGGCTGTCCAAGCCGAGCGCAGTTCGACAGTTGCTGCAATAATTCCAGCTTCCCATAGAGATGCTACGATTAAGCCGGTTCTCAGCACGCGGAAAACAGAAATGATCGGCATAGTTGCGTTTCACATCCTGATGTTGCTGCTGTGTCTGGGGATCGCAACTCGAATCGTCCCGGCGCAACGCATCAGCGACTTGCTCGGCTACCTGCACACAACCATCGGTATCACTACGCCTCGACTGGAACAGGTTCGGATGATTGCACTGATCTGGATTGGATCGACAGTGCTCATCGTCGACGGATGTCTGTTGCTGCTCCTGTTCATTGCTTCGAAGGTAAGCTCGGGATGACAAAATTAAGGAGGAAGCCCGATAATTTGAAGAGCACGCGCGAACGACGAGCGACCAACGACTATCGACTGGAGTTCTCATGCTTTTGTCCGGAATCTTCCCTCCCATCTCGACCCCCTTCTACCCCGACGGCCAGGTCTATTACAAGAAAATCGAATCCAACGTCGAGCGCTACTCGCGCACGCCGGTAGCGGGCATAGTCGTCCAGGGCTCGACTGGTGAAGCGATCCTGCTCTCCGACCAGGAACGGCGCGATGTGCTGAAGACGGCGATCGCCGCCGCCGCGCCCAACAAAGTCATGATTGCGGGCACCGGCATTGAGTCCGCGCAGGAAACGCTGCGGCTCACCGAGTACGCCGCCGAGCTCGGCTATGACGCCGCCATGGTGCGCACTCCGCACTACTACAAGAAGCAGATGTTGGCGGCCAACCTGCTCGCCTTCTATCGCACGGTCGCCGACCGCTCGGCGCTGCCGATTATCATTTACAACTTCCCGCAGGCCACCGGATACGACATCCCCGCCGAAGTAGTGATCGAACTCGCCGACCATCCCAACATCGTCGCCATCAAGGAGTCGAGTGGCAATCTCGACAAAGTGAAAGCGATGGTGGACGGCACACGCCAGGTGAAGCGGCAGGCTACGGTGACCGAAACGTTCGAGGCCGTAACGCCGCGCATGCTCAAGGCCGCCGCCGCGGACGGCGAAAAGCAGAGCAGGGAATTGGTCAGCGTGTCGTCGCTAACCGAATCGGTGGAGAAACGGGCGCCCTCGCCCGTTCAGGCAGACACCTCTACAAAGCCGTCATCTTCTGCAGTGACCGTAGTAGGGAAATTGAAAACGCGCCAGAAAGAAGTCGGCTTCCAGGTCATGGTCGGGGCCGCTCATCAACTCGAACCGTCGCTGGGACTGGGAGCGGTCGGCGCCATCCTCGCATTCGCCTGTCCCGCCCCCATGGCGTGTTACGAAATCTACGCCGCGCTCAAAGACGGAGACCCCACGCTAGCGCGCGAAAAGCAAGAGCGCGTGAAACTCGCCGCCCAGCGTGTCGCTGGAGAACTCGGCGTCCCCGGAGTGAAGTACGCCATGGACCTGAATGGCTACTACGGCGGACCGTCGCGCCTGCCATTCCTGCCGCTCTCCGGCGAACAAAAGGCCGAGATCGAGAAGTTGATGGCGGGAATCAAAAGCTGAAGTTTAGCAGCAGGCTGTTTACGGGTGGTTACAAGCCCGCCAAGAAATTCGACTAACTCGGAGTTATCTGCTCATTGCCGTTCTGTCGCACCTGTGCCACAATCCCGTGCATGCGCCCGCTTCTCGTATCTCTGCTTTTGCTCGCTTTTTTGTGCACCGCTGCCCTCGCCACCAAAGAAAAGGACACCTCCCAAGATCAAGGCGACTCGGGCATCGTCATGTTCTGGCCCAGCCAGGACAATGCGATCCTGAAACTAACCTTCTCACGTTTTCAGAACCTGGCAACCTACGCCGGGAAGATGAGCCTGGTTTCGAACGTAATCGTTCAAAATGTTTCCGCGAAGTCGATTCCGAAGGCATCTTTCAGCGTGGCATTACTCGACAAGGATCGTGTACGTGTGGGCAGCGGCACCCTGGTCATCGACGATCTCAACCCCGGCGAGTCGGCCAAGGAACAGTTTCAGTGCGAATCGGTCGGAGCTCCGGCGGTCCTGTCAATTTCAGCCCGTAACAACGGAGGCGTACCCACCTCCACGAAAACCATTCCCATGACAGTGATCTCCGTCCCCGCGGGAGCCACCTTGAAGGTTGACGACAAGGATGAAGGGCTCACTCCCGCAAGAATCAATGTCGGCGTTGGAACCCACCAGTTGGAACTGAGGAAGGAAGGTTTTGCCGTCGTCACCACGCCCTTGGAGGTGGCGCCCGACGAGGCCCATGGCGGCAGCATCACCATTACGCTCGGCGGTCTCACCGACGACACCATCGAGCTACGCGACGGCTCGATCATCACGGGCTCCGTAATGTCCATGACACTGGAGTCAGTGCTAATCGACGTCAACGGCCAACAGCAGACGTTGGATCGGAACAAGGTCAAGAAGATGTTTTTGGTGGAGCGAATCGTGGCTCATCCAGAAACCGATCCACAATCGCCGGGGAAGAAGCAAGCGGCAACCCCTTCATCGACTCCGCATCATTGAACCAATCTGTTCTTTTGGAAGATCGGGAGGTTTTGAGACGGGTGGTGAAGTAGTTGTTTCAGGACGGTCACAATCTCTTGTGATCTATGTCACCAATGGCTATACTTAGAACGAACGTTCGAACTATGGCCACGCAACCCGCAGTCCGCGCCTCTCGGAGTTCTCGCAGAACGTCGACTCACTTGCCTGTGACCCGTTTCGACCGCCGCCTCGGGCAAATTCTGGAGCACGCTACCGAGGTCTTTTGCCTCAAGGGATACGAAGGCGCTTCCATGCGCGATCTTTCTCGCGCTACCGGCATGTCGCTGGCGGGGCTTTATCACTACTTCCAATCCAAAGAGCGCCTGTTGTACCTCATTCAGAAGCACACGTTCACCACCATTCTCGAAAGCCTCAAAGCACGCCTCGAGAGCGTCACCGATCCCGAGGAGCGCATTCACATCTTCATCCTGAATCACCTTGAATATTTCGTAAGCAACCAACCGGGACTGAAGGTGCTCTCGCACGAAGACGAGTCGTTGAAGAATGGTTTCAGCTCGGAGATCGCCGGCATCAAGCGTGAGTACTACCGCATCTGCCTTGGGCTCATGGAAGACCTCCGGCAAAAACGCGGCCTCGATTTCAACACGCGCACCGCGGTCATGAGCCTGTTCGGCATGATCAACTGGATTTACACCTGGTACAACCCGCGGGTTGACGGCAACGCGGAGGCGCTTGCGGAACGGATGGGCAACCTGGTTCTCAACGGAATTGTGCACGGCAGTAAGCGGCCCCTGAAGGGGCAGTCTGTTTTGACGAACTTACGGCATCGCTGAAGCGATGCCCTGATACGAACCCGATTTACGCAGGATGTGCGGAACCTATATTTTAAGGAGTCAACCTATGGCGACGATAACTTCGACACAGTCGGCATCCCAGGAAACCACCACGAAACAGCTCATCAACTATCGCACGGACGCCGGTGTGGCCGTGATCGAGATGAACGATCCTCCGGCCAACACCTACACCTACGAAATGAACCGCCAGCTCGACGAGGCCATCCTCAAAGCTCGCATGGACAATGATGTCCACGTGATCGTGCTGACGGGGGTCGGTGACAAGTTTTTCTCCGCCGGCGCGAACATCAAGATGCTGGTCTCGGTCGATCCGACGTTCAAGTATTACTTCTGCCTGCACGCCAATGAAACGCTGTTGCGGCTAGAGCACACGCCGAAACTCGTCATCGCCGCGATTAACGGCCACTGCGTCGGCGGAGGCTTGGAGATCGCGATGGCGGCCGACCTCCGAATTGCCCGCAAAGACGCTGGCAAAATCGGTCTGCCCGAGGTCAACCTCGGCGTCCTCCCCGGCACCGGTGGAACCCAGCGGCTGTCGCGCCTGGTAGGGAAGAGCAAAGCCATCGAACTGATGATCACCGGCAACACGTTCTCTTTCGAGGAGGCGCAGGAATTTGGCATCGTCAACGACATCTTCGAACGCGACGGCTTCATGGAGAACATCATGGAGTACGCCCGCCAGTTCACTCCGCCCAACAAGGCCGCGAAGGCCGTGGGGCGGATCAAGCGCGCAGTGCAGACGGGATGGGAGATCCCCATGGAATCAGCCCTCGCCGTCGAACGCGAAAATCAGCAGATCCTGTTCCAGAGCGACGATGCGAAAGAAGGACTGGCCGCGTACGTAGAGAAGCGTCCGGCTGTTTTTACGGCAAAGTAAAGAGCTTGAACCACAGAGGGCACAGGGGAACACAGAGGAACCCCAAAGCCTTTTTTCCCCGTGTTCCTCTGTGCCCTCTGTGGTAAAGAATTTGAGGTTTCTATGCCAGGCAAAGTAGCGAAAGTTGGAAGCTTTAGCGATTGGGTCGGCCTCTTCAACGAATGGCGCAAAGAAGTTGGCGTCAACAAAGATGACGTCGAGGCCTTCCACTTCGACACGCTCTACGGCGCAATTGAAACCGAGGAAATCCAGTTTGGCTCCTACAAAGGCCGCAACAAGTGGGAAAACCTGCGCCAAGTCCCCACGCAGCAGATGCGTGACGCCCTGATGAACATGATTGTGTACCAGGGCGACACCGAGTTCGCGAGCGTCGAGCAGCAGCGCAACCTCTTCGAGACCGCGCCCACCGACTGGGACCGCCGCGCCCTCACCAGGGTGATGATCGAAGAAATGCGGCACGGTTGGCAGATGTGCGCGCTGCTCATCGACTTCTTCGGGTCCTCGGGCAAAGTCGAAGCGCAGAAGATGCTGGAGCGCCGGGCATTTGAAAACGCGCGCCTGCTCGGCACTTTCAACGTCGACGTCGATAACTGGCTGGATTTCTTCACCTATACAGATTTCGTCGACCGCGACGGCAAATTCCAATTGCAGATGTTGAAGTATTCCTCATTCGCGCCACTAGGACGTTCGACCTCGTACATGCTGCGCGAGGAAGCCTTCCACATGGGAACCGGCCATGATGGTTTAAGACGCGTTGTCGAAGCCGGCGTGATCCCGCGCTGGCTCCTGCAGAAATATTTGAACAAGTGGATCTCAAGTTCGTTCGACCTTTTCGGCACCGATCATTCTTCCTCGGCGCACTGGGCGTATGTCTGGGGAATCAAAGGCCGCTACGACGAGTTGAAGAACGACAAGGCTGCCGACCTCGACGACCTCAACGACTACAGCCGCCATCTCTATCGCGAGGAAGTCGCGGGATTAGTCGAGCGGCTGAATACCTTCCTGAAGCCAGGCGAAAAGAAGTTCTACACGCCCGACATCCACTTCAACCGCAATATCGGACGGTGGGCAGGGAAGAAGTACCACTGCGAGACCGGCGAACCGCTCGACGATCGCAGCTACGAGCAACACTGTGAAGAGAATCTGCCCAGCGCGAAAGACAAAGCGCTGCTTCTCGACATCATCCGCAACGAAGAGAAGTGGATCAAAGAGAAAGAGGGCGCTCGCGATCCGCTGTCCACGATCGGCGAGCCCCGCAAGTCAGCAATTAACATCTAGAAAATAGAAAATCGAGCGACGGGCGTCCGCGCCCGTCCTGCACAATCCACAACGGAGTCACGCAGAAAAACAGAAAGGCAAGGTACGGTCCGCATTCCGCTGTGTTCCCCTGTGTCCACTGTGGCAAATGACCTTCGTCGAACATGACCGCACCCGCTACAAGTCGAGTCGAAGTAAACGCCGCGTTGCCCATCGCCCGCGTCAAGCTAACCAACCCTCCTCTAAATGTCATCGACTTGCGAATGACGCGCGAACTTCGGCAGGCGCTCACGGAAATTGAATCCCACCCCGATGTTTCTGCCATTCTCTTCGAAGGCGACGGTGCTAACTTTTCCGCCGGTGTGGACATCAAGGCGCACCTTCCCGAGCAAATTCACGAGATGCTCATTAGCTTTCACGCCGTGATTAAGGCGATCGTTGCCTCGCGCAAAGTCACCATTGCGGCAGTACGCGGCGCCTGCCTCGGCGGAGGCGCGGAATTCGCCGCCGTATGCGATCTCGTCTACACCGCGCGCGACGCCACCTGGGGATTTCCCGAGATCAAGCTCGGTTGCTACCCGCCAGTTGCCGCCGTCGCCTTGCCCGCATTGATCGGCCAGAAACGCGCCTCTGAACTCATTCTTACCGGACGCCAGTTCTCCGGTGACGAAGCGGTCGCCATCGGCCTCGCCAATCGTTCTGCTCGCGCTGAGGAACTGGAGTCAGTGATTCAAGAAACAGTGAATGAACTCCGCCACCTGAGCCCGGCAGCGCTCGCTCACGCCAAAAAGGCAATTTACGCGTGGGACGCAATTCACTTTGATAAAGGGCTGGCGCGTGCGGAAAAGATTTACCTGGAGGAACTCATCTCGACCGCAGACGCGCGCGAGGGTATCATTGCCTTCCTCGACAAACGACCGCCGAAATGGACAGGCAAGTAAAGAACGGGAAGGTCAAAGCGGGGACCGGGGCAAAGCAGTCCTACAGCTCAGGCCACCTCATGTGCCGCACGCCCCTGTGGGCCGTGGCGGGATTCCTCGGCTGTGTCTACTTCGCCTGGCTGTCGTTTAGCCATGTCACCCGCCAAGAGTATGACTGGCCCCATGACTGGTGGACCGCCGCAACCTATATCGTTTGGATTCTCTTGTTGGCCGGCCTAGCGCTGGACACGCGCTGTCTGCGCGAGCGTGTGTTCTTCGGGCTGCTCGTTATCAATTTTGTAATCGGGTGTGGGTTAACGCTGTGGCATAGCATTCCGGCGGTGAATGTTCGTACCGCACGAATAGGAACCGGTACGCTCTGGGCGCTAGCAGCCCTGTTGAGTCTGACCACGCTAGGCAGTGCGTCGGAACCCCGAAGGAAGGGTTCGCGATAGTATTGAACGTGGATGACGTGGGTTGCTGAGACCTGACACCGTAGACCTTACATTATGGACTTCGAAATATCACCGAGTCAGGTCAAGTCGTTGCAGCAGCGCGGGGATGCGTTTACCCTGCTCGACGTTCGCGAGCCGTGGGAATACGAGGCCTCGCACATCGAAGGGACCAAGCACATTCCGATGGGCGACATCCCGACACGCGCTCACCAGGAACTCGATCCCGACTCTCACATCGTGGTGATGTGCCATCGTGGCGTGCGCTCGCTAACAGTCACCAACTGGCTCCGCCAGCAGGGATACGAAAAAGTTCAATCCATGCGAGGCGGCATCGACGGCTGGGCGCGCACGGTCGATCCGAAAATACCGTTGTACTGAGCTCCGAGCCACGAGCTACGAGCAGGCGTGCTCAAAGCCGATAGCGCGAAGCCTGTCGAACTGAGAATTGTCTTGATCACCGACTGCCACATTCACATCGAGCCGATGGAACTCTTCAGGCCGCACGCGCTTGAACTGATGAAGCGCAAGCGTGCGAATTTCGACGAGATCGTCGAGTATTGCCGCTCCCCCAAGGCTTTCCTGAAATATCTCGACCGTTGCGGCGTGGATCGTGCTGCTTTGATCAACTACGTTGCGCCGGAGGTAATCGGCTTTACACCCGAGGTCAACCAGTTCGTCGCCGATTACACCAAGCACGATCCCAAGCGCCTCATCTCCTGTGGCAGCCTGCATCCGCGGCACACCACCAACATCATGGCCGACGTCGAGCACATCCTGCGCCTCGGCCTGCGCATGATCAAGATCCACCCGCCGCATCAACTGTTGTTTCCGAACGATTATCTGCACGGAGTCAAGGAACTGGAAATCATCTACCGCGCCGCCGAGGCGAATGGAATCCCCGTCATGTTCCACACCGGCACGTCGATTTTCCCCGGCGCCCGCAACAAATACGGCGACCCGATCTACCTAGACGATGTGGCGGTCGATTTCCCGAAGTTGAAGATACTGCTGGCCCACGGCGGCCGGCCGCTCTGGATGAACACCGCCTTTTTCCTGCTGCGCCGCCACCCCAACGTTCATCTCGACATCAGCGGCATTCCACCGAAAGTCCTGCTGAAATATTTTCCGCGCCTCGACGAGATTGCCCACAAAACACTGTTCGGCACGGACTGGCCCGGGCCAGGAGTTCCGGATGTCAAACGCAATCTGGATGAGTTCAAGGCGCTGCCCATGAGCGAAGAGATGCGCGAGCAAATCTTGAGCAAAACCGCGGCGACACTCTGGCCGGAATAGAAAGTCAAAATCTTTACCACAGGGGGACACAGAGGAACACAGGGGAAAGAACCTGCGTGATGGTTTTCCTGTGAACCGCTGTGTCCACTGTAGTTTACGCTTTGGTTGTTTGCGGCACTTTTTCGAGATTCTAGATTCAGAATCTCAGCTTATTGCGGGTTCTATTCCCCCGCGGCCTTCGCTGCCGCTTTCTCGCCCGTCAGTTCGTTCGCCAGGCCATCGGCGCCGTAGATTTTGCGCAGCGCTTCGATGACACCGCGCGAATCGACCGACACGGCCCGCGCCTCGCGGTCGTCGTAATAGAAGTTCAAGACCAGCGACTGGATATTTCCGTCGAAGATAATCCCAACCACCTCGCCGGCCTTATTCACCGTCGGACTGCCCGAGTTGCCGCCAATAATGTCCGCCGTCGTAACGAAGTTCAGAGGCGTATCGAGATTGAGTTTCGACTTCATCTTCGGCCAACTTGCCGCCAGATTGTATGGAGGCTTCCCGCCGTGCTCCTCGGAGTGCCTGAAGGCACCGGCAAACGTTGTGAAGTAGGGAATCTTCTTACCATTCTCGTCATACCCCTTCACCGTGCCGTAGGTCAGACGCAGGGTAAAGGTCGCGTCCGGAGGCTGGGTGAATCCGGATTGGGCGAATCGTGCCCGAGCGATGCTAGCTCCGTCGCGTCGCACCACGGCATCGACTTCGTCGTCAAAGCGTTTACGCACCGCCCGCGCTTCGGGATCCACGTTGCGCATCAGGACAATCAGCGGATCCGTGCTGGCCTCCACCGCAGCTTTCCCGCCCTCGTAGAGTTGTTTGCGCAGAGCCACATCTTCCAGCTTTGTACCGGTAATCAGCGCCTTGGCGGCCTCTTCCGGTGATTTGCCGCCCAGCGCCGCCTTCACCGCTGGATCTTCCGGTCCCACCGCCTGCTGCATCTGGGCGAAGGCCAGAGCTATGGTTGCCGTCTCAAGATTCTTATAGATTGGAGCCGAACTGAACAGTTGCTGTTCCAGGGAGGGCAGGTTGGAATCACGATATTCGCGCAGCCGTTCGCCGTTCGGTTTCGGTTTTTCCTCCGCAACACGAACCAGAATTCGGGCATATTGTGCCAGCTCCGAACTGAACCCACGCATGCGCTCAAGATAAGTGAGCGGATCGTAGATTTCCCGGTTCACCTTCATGGCGTTGGAAATCTCTTCCCAGGGATTGGGCTCGCCTGCATGTTTTTCCATGTAAGCCTTCTCCCGCTCGCGCTCCGCCACATTGATCTGCGACATCACGGACAGATCCTTCAGCCCTTCATACTCGCCATTAATCGCTTTCTGCGAATTCTGGTATCCGAAAATCTCTTCCTGAGCGATGCGCGCGTTCTCCGCCGACTCCGCACTGAACTTCTGAAACATGGCGATGCGGCTTTTGTAAATACCGAGACGCGACGGATAATCCACGTTCTTCAAGAACTGTAATTGCGCCACCGTCTTGAGCCGATCGGTGCCGCCCGGGTGGCCGGAAACGAAAATCAGATCGCCATCTTTGAGGCCAACCTTGGACCATTGCAGGTAATGGTCGAGATGGACAGGCTTGTCGTTCTCGTAAACGCGAAAAAACGTGATGTCCAGGTCGTAGCGCGGGAAGGTGAAGTTGTCGGGGTCGCCGCCGAAAAATGCGGCCGCAAACTCCGGCGCGAATACCAGGCGCACGTCGGTGTACTTCTTGTATTTGTAGAGGTTGTAAACCTCGCCGGAGTAGAGCGTGACCACGTCGCAACGCAGCCCGGTCGAAGTGGCACAGTCCTTCTCGATGGCGCTCATGACGGAGCGCTGTGCCTGGCCAGCGCTGGCAGCCGACATGGAGGCGGTGGCCGCGGCTTTCACCTTGGCGGTGACATCGTCGATGCCCACCAGTACGTTCAGTTCAAGATCAGGACACTTCGCTTCCTCGGCCTGGGTTTTGGCGTAAAACCCGGTCTTCATGTAGTCCGCACCCGACGTGGCAAGCTTCCCAATACAATCGGCGCCCACGTGGTGATTGGTAAACGCCAGGCCGTCGGCCGACACGAACGAGCCTGAGCCCCCATTGTTGAACCGCACCGACGACAACCGTAAGTGATCCAGCCATTCCTGTGTAGGCAGGAAACCGTATTGCTTCTCGACACGATCCTTCGGGAAAGCGTTGTACAACCACATACCCTCGTCGGCGAGCGCCAGCGGCGTTGCTAAGGCAAGGATGAGGCCGAAAATGAACAGTCTGATTTTCATGAATTTCTCCGCGTGTTGTTGGGAATTCTGCCGAAGGGGCCACACTTCCTCGAGCGGCAAATGGCAAACTAAACATTTTACGCCTCGCGCATTTCGAAGGCCAAGCGCCGCTTGGAAACTGCCGCAGGGTTGGCGTATAAAAGAAAGAAGATTGCCCTGTGCTTTTTGCACGGCTGAGCAACTGTATTCATCCGCACTGCTAGCGAGGAATCATGTCCAGCGTTACAAGTCTGCACGCCCCGAAAGGTCTGGAAGGCGTTGTCGCCACCACATCGGGAATCTGCTACATCGACGGGGAACAGGGAGTGCTCGCCTATCGCGGGTACGACATCCACGATTTGGCCGACCATTCCACCTTTGAAGAAGTCTGCTACCTGCTCTGGTTCGGACACTTGCCCAATGCCGACGAACTCAAGGCCCTGAAGCAGCGCATGGCGGAGGAACGCAAGCTGGATGCGTCCATTATCTATCGCCTGCAGTTGGCGCCAAAGCACGCCCTCCCGATGGACGTGCTGCGCACGCTGGTTTCCGCGCTTTCTTTTTATGATCCGGAATACAACCGCAACGATCATGACGCCAACGTCAACAAAGCGATTCGCCTGACTTCCCAGCTGGCGATGATCGTGGCCAGCTACGATCGCATTCGCAAAGGGAAGCCGGTGGTGGAGCCGGATCGCTCGCTCTCGCACGCGGCGAATTTCCTGCGGATGCTGAACGGTACCGCACCTTCGCCGATCGCCGAACGCGCTCTGGACATCGCCCTCATTCTGCATGCTGACCATGAACTGAACGCTTCCACTTTCGCCGCCCGGGTCACGGCCGCAACGCTTTCCGATATGCACTCCGCAGTCACCTCCGCCATCGGCACCCTCAAGGGCCCGCTGCACGGTGGCGCCAACGAGGCCGTCTTCAAGATCTTGAAGGAAATCGACGCCAATGGCGCCGATCCCGTCGAGTACGTCAAAGGGATGCTGGCGCAAAAGAAGAAGATCCCCGGCTTCGGACATCGGGTGTACCACACCGAAGACCCGCGCGCCACACACCTGCGGCAGATGTCCCGCGACCTGGGGCATTCCAGCGGCGATCCCAAGTGGTTCGAGTACTCGCACAAAATCGAAGGCTTCGTAAGGGCCGACAAAAAACTCAACGCCAACGTGGATTTCTATTCCGCTTCCACCTACCACACCCTTGGGATTGACGTAGATCTGTTCACGCCGATCTTTGCGGTCTCTCGAATTGGCGGCTGGACCGCGCACGTCATCGAACAGCTCGACGATAACCGCTTGATTCGTCCGCGCGCGGATTACGTCGGCCCGGTTTACCCGCAAAAATATATAGCGGTTGACAAGCGCTAGTAACGCGATGCGCGGATGAATCATGTTGTGGAGAGACGGGCGCCTCGTCCGTGCGGCGCGGACGCGCTCCAATCGCCCTTCTATTTCGCCACTAGATTCGGTACTTTATCGCTCATGACTTCGCGAGACGAATCGAAGCCGTTGGCTGATCTCACAAACTTCTCCGGGCCCTCCCCTTCGACGTCTGTGTGGTCGAGCGATTTGGCAATCCTGATCTATCTTGCGGCGGGAACCATCCTCGCCCAACTGCTATGTGGGGGACGCTACGGTTTTCATCGCGACGAATTGGCGACCCTCGACGATGCGCGCCACATGGCGTGGGGATACGTCGCCTACCCTCCGATCACGCCCCTATTCGCGCACATATCGCTGACCTTGTTCGGAACGTCGCTCATCGCTTTCCGCCTGTTTGCAGCATTGGCGCAGGCGATCGCAGTTGTTCTTACTGGCTTGATGGCCCGTGATCTCGGCGGAGGCCGCGGTGCTCAACTCGTCGCCGCCGCTGCGGCCGTCCCATTCTGCATCGCCAGCGGCGCACTGATGCAGTACGTCGCTTTCGACTATCTGTTCTGGGTGCTCACCGCCTACTTTGTAGTTCGTCTGCTCAGCTCCGAAGACCGGCGCTGGTGGGCGGCCATCGGCTGCAGCATCGGTTTCGGGATGATGGCGAAATACACCATGGGCTTTTTTGTCATCGGCATTGTCGCGGGCGTACTACTGATCAAGAACCGCCGACATCTCGCCAGCAAATGGCTCTGGATTGGCGTCGGCTTGTCAGTTCTGGTTTTTCTGCCCAACATCCTCTGGCAAATCCAGCATCACTTCATCTCGTTCGATTTTCTGAAGCATATTCACGAGCGCGATATCCGCATCGGCCGCACCAGAGATTTCCTGCCCGACCAACTGAAGATCACGCTTCTCGCCCTCCCGCTCTGGCTCGCCGGACTCTACTTCTACCTGGTGGCAAAAGCAGGCAGCCGTTTTCGTATGCTGGGCTGGATGTACATGGTTCCGCTCGTGCTCTTTGTCATCGCCAAGGGACGCGGATACTACATGGGAGCGGCGTATCCCATGCTCTATGCCGCGGGCAGTGTGTGGGGCGAACAGCGTTTGCGATCTCTCAGCCGAGGCTGGGCTGGTTGCGTGCGGGTGCTGGCATGGACGGCCCTCGCCGCAGACATCGTTCTGCTCGCGGCGATCGCAATCCCGCCAGCCCCCGTCAACTCCGCGCTGTGGAAGTTTGCCAGCAGGAACAATGGCGATCTAGTCGAGGAACTTGGCTGGCCCGAACTGACGCAAGCTGTCGCCCAGATCCGAGACTCGCTCCCCGAACAAGACCGCGCCCGCCTCGGCATCCTGGCTGGAAACTACGGCGAGGCCGGCGCCATCAATCTCTATGGTTCCCAATACGGCTTGCCGCGGGCGATCAGCGGCATCAACTCGTTCTGGCAGCGCGGGTATGGAAATCCACCGCCTGAGACGTTGATCGTCCTCGGCATCTCCCGCGGCTTTCTCGAACGCAACTTCGCTTCCTGCCAAATCGCCGGGCATACTCCGAATCCCTATGGCATCCACAATGAAGAAACCAGCGACCATCCCGACATCTACGTCTGCCGCGGCCTGCGCCAAAGTTGGCCCGACTTCTGGAAGGACTTCCAGTACTACGGGTAAGGAGTGAACGCTTCGCGCGCGGTTGGTTGCTCGCGGCTGCACCACGTGGGTAGGCTGTCGGGCTTCGCCGCATTTTGGGAACGCGCGGAACCGGGGGGGGTTGCCCTTTCCCAGTTTTGCGAGGATGATGCTCATCGCGACACTAGGGAGGTAAAACCACGATGAACACCAAAACCAGATTGGCCCTCGGGATACTCACAGCGTTAGCTATGTTGGCGCTCACGTTTGTTCTTCCAAGAGGAAGTGCGATGCGAGACGCAGTGCTAATTCAGTTTCCAGTAACAGTAGGGGTGTGGGCGATCTTCGTCCTGCTATTCGTGAAACTGAAATAAATGTAGATGTAAACACAGCATAAAAGCCCGGTGAACAGGCGCATCCTAGGTCGCTCTCGCGTCGCGGCGCTTCGGTCGAGAGTTGCTGGTAGTCACACCTCACAGCCGCTTCTGCTCCCTCGTCTCGACGAATCGCAAGCGGCATTCCTGAGACCGAGACCTAGGACCTGAGACCTACCTGTGAGCCCTGCGCCCTGTCCGCCGAATCAAGTACAATAGAAACAATACGATGCAGAGGGTCTATCTCGACAATAACGCGACTACCCCGGTGCTCCCCGAGGTTCTGGAGGCCATGCGTCCCTACTTTGGTGAGCACTTCGGCAACGCGTCTTCCATCCACCATCATGGACAGGAGACGCGGGCCGCCGTCGAGCGCGCGCGCGAATCGGTAGCTGCATTGCTGGTCTGCCGCGCCTCCGAAGTCGTGTTTACCAGCGGCGGTACGGAGGCCGATAATCTGGCGATTTTTGGGCTGGCGCGGCCGGGCGATCACGTCATCACCTCGACTATCGAACATCACGCCGTCCTCAACACCTGCAAGCATCTGGCTGCAACGGGATGCGAGGTCACGTACGTTCCGGTGGATGGCCGCGGTCTCGTGGATGCGGTGGATGTGAAGCGCGCGATCCGGCCGAATACCAAGCTGATCACCATCATGTTCGCCAACAACGAGACTGGCGTGGTGCAACCCGTCACCGAAATTGGGAAGATCGCCGCCGAGGCCGACATCTACTTCCATAGCGATGCCGTGCAGGCAGCCGGGAAGATCGCGATCGATGTCATCCGGATCGGCTGCGACCTGCTCACCATTTCCGGCCACAAGCTTCACGGGCCTCAGGGTGTAGGCGCACTATTTGCCCGCAAGGGAACTCAGCTTGAACCCATGCTCTACGGCGGCAGTCATGAGCGCTCACGCCGTGCCGGGACCGAGAACGTTCCCGGCATCGTGGGTTTAGGCAAGGCAGCTGAGTTGGCCGTCGCTGGCCTGGAACATGGGGACGACCGGAAGATAGCGGCGATGCGCGACACGCTGGAGAGGGAACTGCTCGAGATCGAAGCCACGGGCTTGAACGGAGAAAGCGCGCCGCGCGTGCCCAATACGACCAACATTTATTTCGATGGCATCGAAGGCGAGGCGCTGGTCATCGCGCTCGACTTGAAGGGACTGGCAGTCTCCACCGGAGCGGCGTGCTCTTCCGGGGCGATCGAACCCTCGCACGTGCTGACTGCGATGGGGCTGCCTTCCGACCGTGCGAAGGCCAGCATCCGCTTCAGTCTCGGGAAGCAAAATACGACCGACGATGTAGACTACGCCCTAGCCCTGATTCCGGAAACGGTAGCGCGTTTACGAGAATTATCGCCGGTGTGGTCAAAGACCGCAGTTAGCCGTTAGCACTTAGCATTGAGCCGAACGGGAATCGTTAAGAGCTGAATGCTAATTGCCAAGTGCTAAGCGCTGAACCAACCATCGCCGTCGCCATGTCGGGAGGAGTCGACTCCTCGGCCGTTGCGGCCATGCTGCGCGCCGAAGGGCGCAATGTCATCGGCCTGACCATGCAGCTCTGGAATCAGCGCCGTCTCGCTGGACACGAGGGCATGCCCGAATCGGTCCAGGGCCGTTGTTGTTCCATCGACGATGTCTACGATGCTCGCCGCGTTGCCGAAACCCTCGGCATCCCCTACTACGTGGTCAATCACGAAGAGCGTTTCGAGCGCGACGTGGTGCGTCCCTTCGTCGAGGAGTATCTTGCGGGGCGGACGCCCATCCCGTGCAGCCTCTGCAACAATCACTTGAAGTTTGACCAGCTTCTCATTGTGGCAAGGCAGATTGGCGCCGATCACGTCGCCACCGGCCACTATGCCCAAGTCACCCTCGATGTGCACACCGACCGCTGGCTGCTGAAGCGTCCTGCCGACAAGTCCAAGGACCAAACCTACTTCCTCTTCGGCCTGACCCAGGAGCAACTGAGCCGCACCCTGTTTCCGCTCGGCGGCATGACCAAGCCGGAGGTTCGCGAACTGGCCCGCAAGCACAAGCTCGTGATCGCCGAGAAGCCCGACTCGCAGGAAATCTGCTTCGTGCCGGGTGGGGATTACAAGCGCTTCCTCGAAGCCTACTTGAGCGAGCAAGGTGAGCAGCCGACCGGGGTTGCCGGCGAGATGGTTACGACCGGTGGCAAGGTGATCGCCGAACACGCCGGAGTCCACAACTTCACGGTCGGCCAGCGAAAGGGCCTGGGTGTGGCGACTGGCTCGCCCCTGTACGTGATTCAAATCAAGAACGACACGCGCCAAGTGGTGGTTGGCAAGGACGAGGAGCTTTACTCCCGTACTCTGCGCGCGCGCCGCGTAAACCTGATTTCGACCGCCGAACTGCTCGAGCCCATGCGGGTGGCCGTAAAGATCCGCCACAAGCATCAGCCTGCTCCCGCTGTCATTGCATCCGCCGGCCCGGACGAAGTTCTGGTCACCTTTGACGAGCCGCAGCGCGCGATCACCCCCGGTCAGGCGGCTGTTTTCTATGATGGAGACGTCGTAGTCGGCGGCGGCTGGATCGAAGCCCCCCGGTAGAGACGCGGCTTGCCGCGTCTCGGCTTTGCCGCGCCGCCGGAGACGGGGCAAGCCCCGTTCTCTACACGTTCTCGGATTACCCTGCCGCGGTTACCTTTCCATTACTTTTGCCCCAATTCATGGCACCTTCGTGGACTAGACCTCGCGCTAAAGCAGCGTTAGTGTTGGCTCACGACGGGACCTTCGTAGTCTCTCCCCAGAAAGGTCCGGCGTGGGGAGCACTCTATGAAAATCTGGCATCTGGCATATGCGGCATTGGGAATTGCGGTGGCGCGCTGGGTTTTTAAGCGTCAACCAACGCCCGTAAGCGATCCGATCACCCGTCTTCGTACCTCTGGCCTGCTGTAAGTAGCGATTGGTGAAAGGGTATGGGCGCACCCCGTTGCGCCTCGCTTCGTTTGGCACGCGTCCATGCCCCTTTCCCATCTCTTTTGTCAATCCTGGAAGTGCTAGCACTACCGTGTCCCGCCGGTAACTTCTTTTCCGTGCCATCTCGCCTAAACTTTCTATGTAGACCCGCGGGGCGCGCACGCTCCTCGAGCGACCGAAATCATGCGATCCCGACTCCCCATTTTGCGGCTGGTGATGCTCTGTGCGCTGCTGCTCGCCCCGCTGGGTGCTTCAGCGCAGGACGACACCACTTCGCTCGGCGACCTCGCCCGTAATCTGCGCCAAAATAAATTGCAGCAGAGCCAGCAGCCGCCAGACGCACCCGTGATTGACAACGATAATCTGGCCCAGGTCATGGAGGACGCCAAGAAAGCCAGGCCGGTGAAGCAGGACAAGACCGTATTCTCCATCGATCCTTCCGGCAATACCCTCAAAGTATCGTCGCCGGATGTAACCTGCAGTCTTTCCTTCAACGCCAAAGCTGGTGCGCTACTGATCACGCCCGTTCTGATCGAAGACTTGCCTCTGACCGAATTGCTCAAGATCGACGGTCCCGGCTCCATTCAGGACGAAGCGCTGCAGTTGGAAGTATTCAACGGAACCGACTGGGATCTGCGCGAGATCACGATCGGCCTGACGCTCGAACGCAAGCCCGGAGAAAATGCTGAGGTGGCCGCCCGTGCGCGCGTGATTCCCGCCGCCAGCATCGCACCGATCACCGTCGAGCGACGCTCCGACGTGACCCTCCTCTATCATCTCAAGGCCGAGGCCAAGCCCTTCACCACAACCGCATTTCACGAAAATATCGGGATCACGCCCGGACCCGACGAAGATTGGCGCTGGTCGATCGTGCAGGCCAAGGGAATCCGGCCATCGCAGCCAGCCGCAGTGCCCGATTCGCTGCAGGAGCCGTTGTTCGCCACGCCCTTGCCCTTCACCTCACAATCGAACGAGCCGCCGTCCACACCGATGCCGCCAGTTGCGCCGGGTAAATCTACAATAGAAGACAAATCAACTCTTCAGAATACGCCGAGTCCCACTTCGCCGCGATAAGGGCGTGAACCACGGGGTACACGGGGTTTCACGGGGGAATTCCTCTGTGTGACCCTGTGTACTCCGTGGTTAATGGTCTTGTGTAGCCCGTCAGGACGCCGGAACCTCGATCGTAGAGAGGAATCGCGGCTTCTGCCGGGCTTTCGTTAACTGCTCGAACGAGTAAGCGATCTTGAGCAGCGTAGGCTCGCTCCAGGCCCGTCCGAAGAAGGAGATTCCAACGGGCAGCCCCCAGAGGTATCCAGCCGTCACGTTAATGTTGGGATAGCCGGCAACCGCAGCCGCGCTAGAGCTGCCTCCGGCGGAGTGATCGCCATTGATCAAGTCGGTGAGCCACGCCGGCCCTGCCGTGGGGGCAACCAGCGCGTCAAGTTTGAATTTGTCCATGACGAAGTCGATTCCCTCGGCCCGGCTGAGTTGGTGATTCAGCGCTAGCGCGTCGAGATATTCCTTCGAAGTGAGCGGCCCCTTCTGTTCCGACTTAAGAAAAAGGTCTTGCCCAAAGTAAGGCATCTCGCGGCTGCGGTTGAGTTCGTTGAAGTCAATCACATCCTTCAAACTCTTCACCGACGAACTGCCCCGGCGGGCGAGGTACGCCGCCAAGTCTGCTTTCAGTTCGTAGAGGAAAACGGTCAGCTCGCTGTCATCGAACTTGCCGATCGTGGGGATGTCGGCAGGATCAACGATTTCCGCCCCCGCACGTTTCATCTCGCCAATGAGGGTGTCCATGAGCTGGTCCACGGCATCGTTGAAGCCGAAATACTTGCGCACCACGCCCAGCCGCGCGCCTTTGAGTCCCGCGGGATCGAGAAACTTCGTGTAGTCAGGCGACACCTTGCCGCTACTGTCAGCGGTCGCGGAATCTTCTGGATCCGCTCCGGCCATGGCGCCAAGAAGAATGGCAACGTCCCGCACCGAGCGCGCCATCGGACCCGCCGTGTCCTGACTGTGCGAGATCGGAACGATCCCACTGCGGCTGACCAGTCCAACCGTAGGCTTCAGCCCTGCCAGACCGTTTGCCGAAGAAGGACAGACGACCGATCCGTCTGTTTCCGTGCCCACCCCGGCCACGCAGAGATTCGCGGAGACGCCGGCTCCGGTTCCGGAACTCGATCCACAGGGATTGCGGTTGAGAGCATACGGGTTCCGAGTAAGCCCGCCGCGCCCGCTCCATCCGCTGGTGGAATGACTGGAGCGAATGTTGGCCCATTCACTCAAATTGGTCTTGCCCAGGATCACGGCCCCAGCCTTGCGCAGTTGCGCCGCGACAAAAGCGTCCTTCGGCGGACGCAATCCGACAAGCGCCAACGATCCCGCCGTCGTATTCATGCGGTCTGCCGTGTCGATGTTGTCCTTGATGAGGACCGGAATGCCATGAAGCGGCCCGCGCGCGCCCTTGGCCTTGCGTTCCTGATCAAGCGCGTCTGCGATTTGGAGAGCGTCGGGGTTGAGCTCGATAAGGGAGTTGAGCATCGGTCCCGATTTGTCAATCTCGTGAATGCGTGCCAGGTACTTTTCGGTCAGCGAATGGGAGGTGTACTGTCCCGACTGGAAGGCCTTCTGAACGCCATCCATCGTGATCTCGTCGAGTTCGAACTCCTTGACGGTCGTCGTTGTCCCGGGCTCGGGATCAAGAACGCGAGCCGAGCTGAGTGCCGGGTAAGCAGCCGTGGCGACAGTCGCGGTTACTCCGGTGCGGAGAAAGTTGCGGCGCGAGGACGAGGGAAGGGAATCAGCGGACATTCAGGCTCCTGCAAGGCGAATGAAATTCCGATGGAACTCCGGAGCCCGCATCTTACGAAGAGTGCCCGAGAAAGGCAAACCAGCAGAAGCGTCAAATGTCAGACAGCGTTGTCAGAGAAACAGCGGAATGGTAGTCTAGCCAAGTTGAGCGGGAGTAGTTCAGCGGTAGAACGCCAGCTTCCCAAGCTGGATGTCACGGGTTCGATCCCCGTCTCCCGCTCCAGTTCTCAGGTCGATTCGGCGCGAAATCAGAGATTATTTGGTGGCGCTGCTGGCTGCGGACGACGCGGCTCTCATCTGGATCAGGCCAATCCCCAAGCCCCCCACGGCGCCGGCGAGCAGTCCCAACAGTACCAGCGTAGGTAGGCTCTCAAGCAAGGCTTTTTTCTTTTTCGCCATTCTATTTTCTCCCCTCAAAAATCACTGGTCGCTGGCATTTTAGCATTTGCGCTTCCATTCGTCCCCGCCAGATGGGCCATAACCGTTTGTGGCAGTTAGAGATGGCGTATCTGAGCTCAATCGCGAGCGGATGTGAAGAATTTTTCAACTGAAGGAAGGTATCACACAGGCCCCGCCTCGACGAAACCCCACCCTCACCCTATGATAAAACAAGTCATTCGACGAGGTGCATTCATGACAGAACCGAGTTACGAAGAACTAAAAGCTCGCCTGGCCGACCTGGAAAAGCAGGTGGAAACGAAAAAGCGGAGCGGAGCCGTTGAGTTCCGCGTGAGTGAGAAGGGCGGCGTCAGCGTCTACGGATTGGGCCGTTTTCCGGTAACCCTCTACTACGAACAGTGGACCAAGCTGCTCAACGCTGTCCCGGACCTTAAAGCTTTTATCGAAGAAAACAAGAGCAAGCTGAAGCTTAAAGAGGTCTAGGTTTGTCCGGGGAGCGACCCGTGTCCGCCGAAGATATTCTCAGCAAGCCACAGCCTCCGCCCGATGAACGGGTTGCGTATGGCACCGACCCGAATCAGTTTCTCGAGGTGCGTCTCCCGCGCGCGAAGGGGCCGCATCGCGTTCTGTTGAATATCCACGGCGGTTATTGGCGGGCTAAGTACGACCTCGCGCACGCTGGGCACTTATGCGAAGCGCTGCGAGCGTCGGGCATAGCAACCTTCAATATCGAATATCGTCGTTTGGGCAATACCGGTGGCGGATGGCCGGGAACGTTTGAAGACATCCGCACAGCCTACCGATTTGTTCGCCAGGAGCATTCCAAATTTCATCTCGATCTGGACCGGTTGGTAGTGATGGGACATTCAGCCGGCGGGCAACTTGCCCTGTGTTTGACGGCGCACGAAACCTCTGTCCGTCACACCATTTCACTGGCCGGAGTCGTTGATTTGAAAAAAGCCTTCGCGTTGCACCTCAGCAACGATGCCGTAGCGGAGTTCCTGGGCGGCAAGCCGGACGCCGTGCCGGAGCACTACCGCGAGGCCGATCCGATGGAACTCAGCATTCCGCAAGCCCGGCAGTGGCTGCTCCATGGCAGCGAAGATGATACGGTGCCGCCGGAGTTCAGCCGCAGCTATGTTCTGCAGAAAAAGAAAGCCGGAGAATCGGTCCAGTTGCTTGCGATTCCGCATGCGGGCCATTTTGAGCTGATTGATCCCGCCTCTGAAGCATTCAAGCAAGTTACGAGCACGGTGCTGAGTGCCGTAGCTCAGAAAGCTTGATCACAGCCAAGCGCCAAGGGCCGGAGAAGGAAACTTGCTCTCAGACTGTTACTGCTTGGCTTTGGGCGCAGCCTCTGCTTTTTGTTTCTGCTGCTTCTGGGCATCTTCGGTCCAAGGTGGAACCACCCCGACGAAACGCGCATACGCAATTGACTGGCCCAGGTGTTCCGCAGCATGGCGGACAACAAATAGGAGCACGCCACGCTCGGTGTTTTTTCCGCTGAACCAATCCAGGCTCTTGTCGAGATCGGAGTCGGGCGTAGCCGTGATCGCCTTGCGAGCATAGGCGAACGAGTCCTTAAGCGTGGCGATCACCTTGGCCTTGTCCGTGGTGGACTTCTCCAATCCCTTCACATCGACACCGGCCGGCGGTGCCGCCCCAACCAGTTTGTAGACGTTATAGTTGGCCGCCGATACGTGCAGGAATACTTCGGCGAAGGAACGCACGTCCGGCGCTGGACGCCACGTGTATTTGTCGGCGGGTATGGCCTCCGCCAAACGTACAAACTTGTCTTCCTGAATCATCACCTCAGCTAGGACTTCGGATCGATACCCGGAGACTCCCGGAGTTCCATCCTTATACGGATTGACTTGCGCGCTGAAAACGTTTGCCGGATGGACCAGCGCCAGCAAACAGACAGCCCAGAGAATTCGTTTCATGGCGTTTCTCCTTCAGATTTCCGCGCAAACGCGGACCGTGGGTAGGAAAATGGTGCGCCCGGAGAGAATCGAACTCCCAACCTCTTGGTTCGTAGCCAAGCACTCTATCCAATTGAGCTACGGGCGCATCTGGCAGAATTGCGTCTCTGAATTATAACGGAAACAGAATCATTTCGGCCAACCTGATCGCTGCTCGCGATTCAACAAAAGATCTGAGCGGAAATCCGATTCCGCCACGGGTGCACTCTGAATGCCGCGCTGGTTGTGGAAATCGCCATGCTCTCGAAAATCATAGATTTGCAGACTACGGTAAAAGTTTCCCCTCCCGCGCAAAACCTACCCGCCCCCGCGTTCTACGAATGCCTGTTAGCAACGTTTTGCGATTGGCAACCGGCATGCTTCCCTTAAGGGCAGACGAAGTGGCGCGCAACGGGGCATTTGGGAAAATACTTCGGCCAGAGGTCTTTCCGAATGCCCCTTTGCATTTCCCGCGTCTTCAGGCGAACTCCGCTCCGTTTCCGGGCCCTCCCCCGAGAAATCTCCTGGAAACAGGATTTGGCATGGAAACGGGCGGAGTGCAGCCTCAGCGTTTCTCGCAGTTACCTTCCTGAAGTGATTTTTCCAACAGACTGAACAAGTTCAGGCGAGAACGAGTTGCTCCTGCACGTCGATGCCAGCCTGACGCAACAACCTTGCCACCGCGTCAGCCTTCAGCCGTGAGGCGTCGAACAGCACGCGCACCGTCCGCTCTTTCTCGTTGAACTGGATGCGCTGGATGCCATAAACCTCGCGCACGCTGTCAATGGCCCGCAACTCAGGTTCTCCCGCCGGAGTCTGGTAGCGGTAGACGGCTTCAAGATATGTCATTTCATTTCTCCCAAGGAATCAAGGATCGAAGGTTAAGCTTTAGTATCTAATAAGGGTTGGTTTCCGCCAAGGGCATTTGTGTTCGGGGAGGGACGGGCGCCTCGCCCGTCCAAGCCGAGTAAAGCCCGGCAGCTGCATGAATCCACGGCGGCTCTGATGATTTAGATATAGGATTTCTGACAGCGAGACTTATGGAGCACCGCGATCCTGTGGATCCCTCGAACGCTGCATTGTCCGTCATCAAGCAGAAAGACCCCGTCTGCGGAATGGACGTAAATCCATCCACCGCCAAACACAAGACTCTGCACAACGGCAAAGAATATTTCTTCTGTTGCGCCGGCTGCCTGGCGAAGTTTCAGGCGAATCCCGAGAAGACTCTGTCATCGCCACCTAAGCCAATGAGCATGTCATCGGGACTTGTGTCGCTGGGTGCTCCGACGTTGGTCATGGCTATGCAAGGGAAGCCGGCCGGGGCTCCGAATGCTCCATCCGAAAAAAACAAACGCGTCTACATCTGCCCCATGTGCCCGGAAGTGCGAAAGTTCGAGCCGGGACCGTGTCCGAAGTGTGGCATGGCGCTAGATCCCGAGTCGCCGACGATCTCTAGCACTAAGACCGAATACACCTGCCCGATGCATCCTGAAGTCGTGCGAGCCGAACCGGGGAGTTGTCCGATCTGCGGCATGGCCCTGGAGCCACGCACCGTAACGGCGGAGGAAGACAATCCCGAACTGCGCGACATGACAGGGCGATTCTGGATCAGCCTGACGCTAACGGCGCCATTGCTGGCGATCGCCATGGGCAGCATGCTCTCGCCGCACACGTTCATGGGCGAGGCAACCGTGAATGGGATGACTGTGTACCGAGCGGGATGGCTGCCGTGGTTGGAACTGATCCTCGCGTCGCCGGTCGTTCTGTGGGGCGGCTGGCCCTTCTTTCAGCGCGGATGGGCGTCGGTGGTCAACCGCAGCACCAACATGTTCACCCTGATTGCCATGGGCACCGGTGTCGCGTACGCGTTCAGCGTGGTGGCAACTTTGTTCCCGCAAATCTTTCCGGCGTCGTTCCGGAGCATGGGCGATCGCCCGGATGTTTACTTTGAAGCCGCAGCGGCAATTGTCACGCTCGTCTTGCTGGGGCAGGTACTGGAGCTGCGCGCCCGCAGCCGGACCTCGAGCGCCATCCGCGCCCTCCTCGATCTAAGCCCAAAAATGGCCCGAGTGATGAGCGAAGACGGTTCGGAGCATGATATCCCGCTCGAACAGGTGAAGCCCGGAGACCGCCTGCGCGTGCGTCCGGGAGAAAAGATTCCTGTTGATGGCGTTGTGCTGGATGGCTCGAGCGTAGCGGACGAGTCGATGATCACCGGCGAGTCTATTCCCGTAGAGAAGGCCGCCAACTCGCGCGTGATCGGCGCCACCGTGAACGGCAACGGATCACTCGTGATGCGAGCCGAACGCGTCGGCAGCGAGACTATGCTGGCGCAGATCGTGCAGATGGTCAGCCAGGCGCAGCGCACGCGCGCCCCAATCCAGCGCTTGGCGGACAAAGTAGCGGGCTGGTTTGTTCCGGCCGTGATCGCGATTGCCGTACTGACCTTTATCGCGTGGGTGACCTTCGGGCCAGAGCCTCGCTTCGCCCATGCCATCGTAAACGCCGTGGCCGTTCTGATCATCGCCTGTCCCTGCGCCCTGGGCCTGGCAACGCCCATGGCGATCATGGTCGGCACGGGCCGCGGGGCGCACGCGGGCGTTCTCATCAAGAATGCCGAGGCGCTGGAAACCCTGGAGAAAGTCGACACGATCGTCTTCGATAAAACCGGCACGCTGACCGAAGGGAAGCCCAAAGTTGTGGCGGTCTCGACGGTAGCAACTTCGCCAGCCATTTCAAAAGACGAGCTTCTGCGCTTGGCGGCGAGTTTGGAGCGTGCCAGCGAACATCCGCTGGGCGCCGCGATTGTCGCGAAGGCGAACGAACTCAAGTTGAATCTGGCCGAGCCCGCCAATTTTCAGTCCACGCCAGGCCATGGAGTACGCGGGACCGTGGAAGGGAAGAGTGTGGCGGTTGGAAACAGCGCTCTAATGCGCGCGGCCGGAGCATTTGAAAACAAAAATGCAGTCGCAGTTCTTAAATATGCCGGCGCCACCGAAATCTATGTGGCAATTGACAGCCGCTACGCCGGATACATCGCGGTTGCCGACCCTCTGAAAGGATCGACTGCAAACGCACTACGCGATTTGAAGGCGCAGGGAATCCGGTTGGTCATGCTCACTGGCGATAACCATGTGACGGCGCAGGAGATCGCCCAGAGCCTCGAACTAGAGGACTTCAGAGCCGAGGTCTTGCCCGCGCAAAAAGCTGACATCGTCAAAGGTCTGCAGAACGAAGGCCGCATCGTCGCCATGGCCGGAGACGGCATCAACGACGCCCCCGCGTTAGCGCAAGCGCAAGTTGGAATCGCCATGGGAACCGGCACCGACATCGCCATGGAAAGCGGCGGCATCACGCTGCTTAAAGGAGACCTTGAAGGAATTCTGCGAGCGCGCAAGTTGAGCCAGGCGACCATGCGCAACATCCGTCAAAACCTGTTATTCGCGTTCCTCTACAACTCAATAGGAGTACCGATCGCGGCGGGCGTCCTGTATCCGGTGTTTGGACTGCTGCTGAGTCCGATCCTGGCGGCGGCCGCGATGAGCTTCAGTTCGGTGTCAGTGATTACGAACTCGCTAAGATTGCGGAAGGTGAAGTTGTGAATACCAGGTCTCAAGTGCTAGGTCTCAGGTCTCAGGAAAACCAACCGACCAGGATGCCGAGCCACAACGATCAGCCAAAATCAGCGACCGATTTGCGTTTCCTGAGACCTGACAGCTAAGACCTGAGGCCTGCCCTTTACAGCTTGCTCAGGTAGTCTGTCACTTCTGGACTGTTCCAATCCACCGCTCCAATAAACTTGCGGCGGATGACTCCAGTGCGGTCGATCACAAAGCTTTCCGGCCAGCCAAACGTACCGTACAGGGAACTCGCCTTCTTCGCTTCGTCTCGAACCGTGACCATGTTGACGCTGTAGTCCTTGAGGAACTTGTGGTAGGCCGCGTCGTCGGCGTCAATACTCACGGCCACCACTACAACACCCTTGTCTTTGAGCCGCGACTGCATCCGCACCAGTGATGGAGTCTCTTCGATGCACGGCGGACACCACGTTGCCCAGAAATTCAGCACCACCACCTGCCCGCGAAACTGGCTCAAGGTGACCTTGTGGTCGGAATCCTGCACCGTGAAGTCTGGGGCATTGGAACCGATGCGGGCAGGGTGGTTCCCGCTGTAGCATCCAATCAGGCCAGATAGCAATCCAACGGCAAGTAACGTCAAAAGCGGCGCGGGAAGTGCTTGTCGTCTCACACCGTTATAATAACGAAAAGTGATGGATCGTTCACTTCCAGCCGCGCAGGCCCAGTTCCCGGTTCCAGGGAGCTCGATCCCCGAGGTCTCGATTATCGTGCCGGCCCGGAACGAAGAGGCCAGCCTCGGCGACTGTCTGGCGTCTCTGACCGCACAAACCGGGGCGAATTTCGAGATCATCGTGGTCGACGACGGCTCCACCGACCGCACCCGAGAGATCGCGCAGAGTTTTGCCGGAGTGCGTGTGATCGCGCCGGGTCCTCTACCCGCAGGTTGGACAGGAAAGAACAACGCGGTGGTTGCCGGAGCCAGAGAAGCAGCGGGACGGTGGCTTCTGTTCACCGATGCCGACACGGTGCACGTGTTGGGCTCTCTGGCGCGGGCTCTGGCTGAAGCGAACGAGAATAAGGCGGAGCTGTTGTCGTATTCGCCGGAGCAGATCGCAGTCACATTCTGGGAGATGGCGGTGTTGCCGGTGGTGTTCGCTGAGTTGGCGCGACAATATCCGCCTCAGAAAGTTTGCGATCCCGCCTCTCCGTTAGCAGCGGCAAATGGCCAGTACATCCTGATTCGCCGGGAAACCTATGATGCGGTTGGTGGTCACGCCGCGATTGCCGACAGCTTGTTGGAGGATGTTGCCTTAGCCAGCGCCGTGAAGAGAGCCGGGCGAAGAATTCGGTTTCGGTACGCGGCAGACATGGTACGAACGCGCATGTATCGAAACCTTCGACAACTGCGCGAAGGTTGGACGAAGAATCTTGCGCTGCTGTTTCCGAACCCAGGCCAACTCGCAGTGCGTCTCTTTTTGTGGTGGGGGATTGCCTGGGGGTTTGCGTTTTTTTCGGTGATCGCGTGGGTAGCAGCTCATGTCGCGGAGCGTTTCGGGTTCGTCTCCGCTGGGCAGACATTGTTCCGCTGGTCTGGACTCGTTCGGAGTGGCTGGTGGAGTCCGCTCTTTTTAGTACTCGTAATGCCGCTTTTCATGCGACTCAGCAGAGCGAATTTCGGTTGGGACATGGAAGCTTTGGGCGCGGTGTTCGGCATGCCAATGTTCTCCTATCTTTTGTTGCGTTCGAAGAAGGCACACGCAAAAGGCCAAGTGTCGTGGAAGGGACGGGCCTACAGCATCGGAACGCAAAGGGAGGACATTCCTGACGCCATGCAGCCCGCAAAACAGATTCCAAGAATTGAAGAGCACAAACTGAGAACTGATAGCTGAGAACTGAGAACCGCCCTATGGTCTATCTCACCCGCAAAGCCGAATTTTCCGCGTCGCACTACTATCACAATCCGGAGTTTACTCCGGAAGAGAACCAGCGCGTCTTCGGCAAGTGCAATAATCCCAACGGGCACGGACACAACTACACCCTGGAAGTCACGGTGAAAGGCGCGGTCGATCCGAAGTCGGGATTTGTCGTCGACCTCAAGCACCTCAAGGACGTCATGAGCAGGGAAGTGCTCGATGCGCTCGACCATCGCTTCCTCAACAAGGAAGTGCCCGAGTTCATTACGAAGATTCCAACCACCGAGAACCATGAGCTTTTGGG
>JAIQFA010000161.1 GCA_020073525.1 Terriglobia bacterium | reverse complement strand
TAGATAAACCACTGCACCAGGAACTTCGGCATGACCGGCGGACCGCTGGGGCGGATGGTCAGCAACCCGACCGGGCCTTGCTTGAATTTTTCCATGAGCGCCGGCGATTTCATGTCTTTGTGGGTGCAGAAAGGGAAGACATAGAGGCCCGGCTTGAGATTGGCCGGACGCAGCCCCGCCAGAACCTTGTCCTCGTCGGGGAGTTGGTGGTAATCGCTGTTGTGGTACTTCAGCAGCATGTGGATGATCGAACTGGCAACAAAGATGATGACCGCCGACAGCAGGATGGGCAGCCAAAGGGCGGTGAGAGGGACCATGCGCAGCCTCCTTATATGTTTGCAACGACCAATGCCGGGATTCGCACGCGAGGCTACGCCAGTCGGGAGGGTGCGGTCAAGCACTCCTTTGCTAACATGAGTCCATGTGCCGCAACATCAAAACCCTGTTCAACTTCGATCCGCCCGTTACTGATGACGAGGTTCGAGCGGCTTCGCTGCAGTTCGTGAGGAAGATTACTGGGTTCAACAAGCCGTCCAAGGCGAACGAAACCGCGTTCCTGGCCGCCATCGACGAAATCGCCGGCATCTCGGCTGCGCTTCTCCGCTCGCTCGACACGACTGCGCCGCCGAAGAATCGAGAGGAAGAGGCGGCCAAGGCCAAAGCACGCGCGGCCGAAAGATTCGGCGCGTAAATTTGGTGCGTGCTCCCGACTAACTATTAGGTTACCCGTCTAAGGCTGTGCCGCGACCTGAGTGACCGCCGAAAACAAATAGCAAACAAACAAACCGAGTTGTTTGGTTTCGATATGCTCGTCATTGCCATGCACGCCTCGGCCTTCTTCTTCGGTCCGCGGGACTCCGATCCCATAAGCCTGAACGCCTTTGGTTCTCAGGAAAGAAGAGTCGGTGGCGCCTGTCGTCATGACCGGCAGGGTCATAGCATCGGGACTGACTTCCTTCTGCGCGTGCTCCAATGCGGCAAACATCTCGGTGCCTAACTTGCTGGGAGGCGCCGGCGGCATGGAAAGCGCAGTGTCCTCGGCAACGACTTTTACCTGCGGGTCGTTGATGATCCCGGCCAGCATCTCGCGAAATTTTCCGAGGTCTTCATCGGGAAGAGCGCGTATGTCGAGCGTCGCTTCCGCCGTGGGCGGAATGACGTTCGACTTCAAGCCCGCTTTCAGCATGGTCGGAACAACCGACGTTCGCAACATCGAATAATACTGCGGCTTTTTGTGTTTCAGTTCCTCCTGCACCTTGGCGTCCAGAACGTTTCGATACCAGGCTGCTTCCTCGGGCGGTGAAATCGTCGCCAGCCGTTCGAAAAATGCGCGGGTGGTTTCGTTCAGTCGTGCCGGAGTATCCCAGGTTCCAGCCTTGGCCACGGCAGCGGCCAGATGTGTCACCGCATTGTCGACGCGAGGCACCGAGCCATGCCCGCTGCTGCCGGTCGCTTCGAGGCGGGCGCCTCGCGGGAGTTTCTCCGCGGTCGCGACGCCGAAGTATTTCACTTTTCCATTCTCGACCAGCGAACCGCCGCCTTCATTGAGGGCAAATTCACAGTCGATCTTGTCCCAATACCGATCGACAATTGTGGCCATGCCGGCGGGCGAAGACATTTCTTCGCTTGCTTCGGAAAGAAAAATAACGTCGCGGGCGAGTGGGACCTTCATCCGCTTCAATTGCAGAAAAACTTCCAGATTGGCCGCCACCATCGCCTTGTCGTCGGAAGCGCCACGCCCGTAGAGCATGCCGTCGCGCTCGGTGGCCGCGAACGGGTCCACCGTCCAGTGTGCCCGATCGACGGGAACGACGTCCTCGTGGCCCATGATCAGCAGCGGGCGTTTCTTGCCGTTTCCCTTGAGCCGAGCGACGATACTGGCGCGGCCCGGAACCGGTTCCAGAATTTCCGAATCGATTCCTTCGCTCTTCAGCACACTCTCGATATAGCGCGCCACCTTTGATTCATCGCCCGGAGGATCCTGGGTGTCGATTCGGACAAGGTCCGCGAGAAAATGCACGGCCTCAGCCTGTGATTGTCCTGCATCCAGGGAAAAGTGTTTTGTTTGGGGATGAGCCGCAACTGCCGCGGCAAGAACAGAAATTGCAATCACGACCGGGAACGCCGCACGTCGAATCAAGGTGTACCTCCAAGCGCCCGATTATAAAGGACCCAAGCCGTCGCGAACTCTTTCTCGATTCATATCTGATTTTCTCGAGAACTTATTCCGATGGTCGTGAAACGTTCCGCCTCGTCCCTGCACTAACCCTAGAGACGCTCCGGAAGGAGCAGAAGGCAGGATATTGCGATGAGCTACGTATTTAGGGGCAGGCTGTGTGGTTACTTCTGCGAGGAATGCTTGGAACCGCTGTCTGAGGTGGTCGTTCGGGTCTACAGAAACCGCGGGAACCAGAACATCACCGCGCTGGCGGTGGCCGACCCGGGCCAAACCTTGACTTTGATCAAAGACGAAGAAGTAAAAGCCAAGGCGTCGTCCTTGATTGCCGAAGCCAAGACCGATGCCAATGGCAACTTCAGCTTCGAACTTGGCGCCAAGCAGAATTACGCCGGCGAAGCCTTTGAGATCGATGTGTACTGCGCCACTGTCCCTCGTCGCAAGCCCGGCCGGAAACAGGTGCAGCCGCGCCAGTTCTCGGTGACAACGCTGCAGCCCCTGTGGAAGCAGACAGGCGACGGCGAGTTTCTCGCGGCCTGGGAATACTGCATTCCATGGCGCTTCTGGTGCTACCTCCGCGGGTTGTTTGACGCGTGGGTGATCTGTGGCCGGCTGACAACCTGCGCCGATGGTACCCCGATTCTGGGCGCGGTTGTGAGTGCGTTTGACGTGGACTGGCTTCAGGACGACGCCCTGGGATCGGGCACCACCGATTCCAACGGCCACTTCCGCATCGACTACAACAGCGCGGATTTTGAACTGACGCCGTTTTCGCCGTTCATCAATCTCGAGTGGGTCGGCGGACCGGACGTGTATTTCAGCGTGAAACTCGGCAGCACGACCATTCTGCAGGAGGATCGGTCTGTGGGCCGAACGCCTGGCCGTCAGAATGTCGGGCCGTGTTTCTGCGTGAATCTGTGCAGCGACAAAGTTATTGGCCCGCCCGACAAGTATCCCCATTGGAACAAGGTCTGGGAGTTCAGCATTTATCCCGACGCCGGACAAGTGGGATCGCAGTTCTCGGTCGAGGGTTACGCAGGCGGCGCAAATTCGTCCTATGTCTTCGGCGATTCGAACTATCGTGGCGGCGTACTGCTGCGCGGCAACTGCCCGCTCACGAATATTGCGGCCCCATCCAAAGCGCTGCAATACCGGTTCATGATCGGCGAATACACCTGGTCTCCCCCCGGCGACGATCCCAACACGATTCCGTCGGTGGTTCCAACCGTATTCAATCCAGTGACCCAGATCCGGTCAACAACCGTCGGCTACGTTTACTACACCGACGCCCATGGCATCTACGGCCCCGGCGATGTGGTGATCACGTCCGCCGACCTCGACCCGAATGGCTGGTTGACCCTGCTCGGCCACAACGTCACGGTCGATATGCACGATGGCACGACTTCGACGGTGGCGATCACGGAAAGTAACTTCCTGCGCACCGACGAACTCATGGTGATGGCGTCTTCGGTCATCACCGCGGCCCACGCGGCGAAACTGCCGGGCGGGCTGCCCAAATCAGATGCCGGCCGGGCGCTGACGACCGCTGAAAAAGAACCGATTCGCCGCTATCAGCTTCGGTTCGAGGTCCAGGACACCACGCCCACGCCAGTGTTCAGCGACACGTTGAGTTCGATCATCCTCGACAACAGCCCGGTGATTGTCGCGCTCGATCTCGAAGAACTGCGGACCAACGCCTGCAATCCTCTGGGTGGCGCGCCCAAGGTGCACATTCTGTACACCGTGGATCATCCACACTTGAACAGCTTCAGCATGGCGATTTCCAACAACAGCGGCACGGTACACGGAGCGCCGCCCATGCCAAGCGGGAGCTTCCTGCCCGGTCCGAACTTCTTCTTCCGTGGAGGGAATGGCGGGCCGCACAACGGAACCAACACGGGAGGATTCGCGCAAGACATTTCCATGGATCCGCCGTGCGCGTATAGCGTTTCTCTAGGCTGGTCGACGCGACAGTACCTGACGTCCGGCACGTCTACCCAGATACTCTATTGCAAGTAGAACGACCTAAACGTCCCGGGGCGGTGATAGAGCCGCCTCGGGAATCACTTAAGCGATCAGCCCCGCAAATTAAGTCAAGGACGCGGCTTCAGTGTGGGCAGGGGCGGCAGTTGTTGGGGTTGTGATTCGTCGTGAACCGGCCGGGTGTAATCCTCGGCATTGGTTACGTAGCAGGGCAGCGGATTCTTGTGCCGTTCCAGGTTTAACGGCGGCGCGGCGGCTGAGTATTTGAGTTGGGACTGATCCTGACGCCAGTCTCCCGTCTGGCCAGTCGCGATCTGAGTCACCGTCTCATCACACTGCGGATCTCGCACCGCCCGCAATTCGTGCAAAGTGGAATAGTCGAAACCCTCTTCCGAAAGCCGCGGCTGGTAAGGAAGAAATTCATACACCAGCTTGACTAGTCGTGTTTCATCTTTGTTCAACTCTTTCTCGGCAACAAAGATTTCTTCACTCGCGAAAAACGACGAACGGGTGTGATTCCAGGCCAAGGCCACCAGACGAAGACGCATCGGTTCCTTTTTCGGAACGGACCACGGCAGATTCCCGCGAGCGGTTTCCGATGCGCTCATCACGCACAGCACCACCATCAGAACCATGCCAGAAAACCTGCTCATCGGAGGGGCCTCAGTCCCCTTGCTTTGTTCTTTGATGCTAGTCGCTTCCGCTGAGGAGCACACGCCGAAGCAAAAATCGGTAGGGCATTCCCCCTACAGTCACGCTAGGGAGGCCCTTTCTTCGGCCTGACGGCACGAGTGAAATCGGGTCCTTCCCGTCCGTGCCGCTACCAAGAACAGGCACGAACAACCACGAATCTCGCCGCGGCTTGTCTATAATCAGAAGCTTACTCTGCAACTCAAGGACACTCATTGGCACTCGACGAAAACATCTATGAGATCCGGCGCGAGAAGCTCAAGAAGATTGAGGCTCTCGGGCATCCGGCTTATCCGCGGAAGTTCAACTACAGCCATACGGTGCCGCAGATTCTGGCCGAGTACAGCGGGCAGACTACCGAGGAATTGGAATCTCCACGGGTCACCGTGCGAGTTGCGGGACGCATCATGGCCATCCGGCTGATGGGCAAGGCCGGATTCGCGCACTTGCAGCAGGACGGGCAGCGGCTCCAGATCTACGTCAAGAAAGATGCGGTCGGAGATGCCGGATTCGAGCTGTGGAAGCTGCTGGACTTGGGCGATCACATCGGAGCACGCGGATATCTGTTTCGCACGCGCACGGGCGAACTCAGCATTCATGCCGAGGAGCTGACCTTCCTGTCGAAAGACCTGCTGCCGCTGCCGGAAAAATTTCACGGGCTGACCGACGTCGAGTTGCGCTATCGCCAGCGCTACGTCGATCTGGTGATGAATCCAGAAGTGCGCGAAGTGTTTTTGAAGCGCAGCAAGCTGGTGCAATCTCTGCGGCGGTATTTCGACGGGCAGGGATTCATGGAAGTCGAGACGCCGATGATGCATCCCATTGCGGGCGGGGCGGTGGCACGTCCCTTCAAGACGCATCACAACACGCTTGATATGGACCTGTTCTTGCGCATCGCTCCCGAACTTTATTTGAAGCGGCTGACAGTGGGTGGATTCGATCGCGTCTATGAAATCAACCGCAACTTCCGCAACGAGGGGTTAGGGTGGAGATGGAATCCTGAGTTCACGATGCTCGAAGCCTACCAGGCTTATACAGATTATCTCGGCATTCTCGACACCACGCAGGGAGCGATCGAGCAGGCGGTGAAAGACGTGACCGGCGGGATGAAGACGAAGTGGGGCGAGCACGAGATTGACTGGTCGCACTCGAACTGGCGTCGGATGACTATGCGGGAAGCGATCGTGCACTTCTGGCCCAAGGAAGCGGGGAACAGCCCGAGTTTGACAGAGTTTGCCAGTGTTGATGGATTCGCTCGTCGTCTTAAAGACTGGAGTGCCATCAGAAGTACCCGCAGTATAATTTTGCGAGACACAAAGGGTACGGGACAAAGGAACATCGGAAGGCGATTGAAAAATTCGGTGTCTGCGAACTGCATCGCAAGTCCTTTCGAGGGGTAAAGGAGTACCTCTAAACGCATGGCGCATGGAGCATAGCGCATAGCGTAAAAAGATAAACCTTATTTTCTTGGAGATTTGCCACGGACACGAATCACGGACACGTGCCACGGAGAGAGAGGAAGGAGCTTGGGAGAAAGGGCGATGAGAAGGCCCTTCGATTCTTGAAGAAAAGAGGATATCGCATCATCGAGAGAAATTATGTCTGCAAAATGGGTGAGATGGACATCATTGCAAAAGAGAAAGATACCCTGGTCTTCATCGAAGTAAAAACTCGCACCTCTACTGAATTCGGTCCTCCTCAGTTGGCCGTCAACTCTGCAAAGCAAAGGCAACTTTCCAAAGTTGCCTTGAACTATTTAAAGGAGAAGCAATTTGAAGATGTGAAGGCAAGGTTTGATGTGGTCGCGATTCTCCTCGAGCAAAAGAGAGAAGAGATTGAATTGATCCGAGATGCCTTCGACTTGAACTGGCCGTAGAACGCAAAGGGCATAGAGTAAAGCGTCCACCCTCTGCAGCACCCTGCTACGGAGGACGGGCATAGCGTCTAAAACCCCAAATAGTGACACGAAATATTCATGGATTTAGAATCCTGCTAAATGCAACTTGCAGTTTAATCATTGTTAGCTGGTAGGGATATGAAGAAGCTTCAGTATCAGTGTTGTTTTTGCGGCGAGGGAAGATGTTATTTCCGGTTATGTTTGGTATGAAGGAAAGTCGCCGGGGCTCGGCGAGGAATTCCTTCGTATATTTTACGCCAGTGCTCATGAACCTCCTCGAAATCCACTGCTCTACTCAAAGGTCCATAAAGAATTCCGGCGTCGTTTGCTTAGGAGATTTCCGTATGCTTTTTGCTTTAGGGTAGAAGACGACCAGATTGTAGTGTTCGGGCTTTTTCATTGTGTACGTGATCCCCGCACTATTAAAGCGAAACTGCGAAATCGCCAAGGTCCAGAAAGACTCTACCATTCCAGTTACGCCTGGTAGGCTGCTTCTTACGGGCTTATTTTTCCGTTCCAATCCAACTCGGTGTCTTAGTAAATAGAAAAAGCCCTCATCCCTTACGAGGTGAGAGCTTTTTCTATTCATGTATTAATCGACGACTACTTGTGTTGGTGAGCGATTTTTGTCTCCATGGTCGGCAGTTTTTGAGCGGCCTCTTCCAGCGGTATTCTCATCTTGTAGAATGAACGCCACACGAAGATGAGTCCAACAATGAACACCGGAAGAGCGATATAGGGAGCGTAGTTCGTGGAATTGTTTTCCTTCGCGTGTACCGTCATCTCGATCGCAATTTCGGTCGCGAGCAGGCCGAACAGAGTCGAGAACTTGATGATGGGGTTCATGGATACGGATGAGGTATCCTTGAAGGGGTCGCCCACCGTGTCGCCAATGACCGTTGCGGCGTGGAGCGCCGAACCCTTTTCCTTCAGGTCGACTTCAACGATCTTCTTCGCGTTGTCCCACGCGCCGCCGGCGTTTGCCATGTAGATGGCCTCGAAGAGGCCGAAGCAGGCGATGGAAATCAAATACGCGACAAAGAAGTTGGGGTTCAGCAAAGCGAAGGCGAGCGTCATTAATAGAATCGCGATAAAGATGTTCCACATACCCTTCTGCGCATACTGGGTGCAGATCCTTACAACCGTCTTGGAATCCTCGATATCGGCTTCCGTCTTGTCCAGGTTCATGTTTCTCTTGATGAATTCGACCGCCCGGTATGCACCGGTGGTCACCGCTTGCATGGAGGCACCGGCGAACCAGAAGATCACTGCACCCCCGCAGATCAGGCCGAGAATGATCGGCGCGTCGGTTAGCTGCACATGGAGCATGTTCTTGCTCTGGAGCAACAGGATGGTCGAGAAGATCATCGTCGTAGCACCGCACACCGCAGTGCCGATGAGCACCGGTTTGGCCGTCGCCTTAAAGGTGTTACCCGCCCCGTCGTTGGATTCGAGGTAGAATTTTCCCATTTCAAAATCGGGGGTAAACCCGAAGTTCTTCTTGATGTCTTCCTTGATGCCGGGGATGCTTTCGGTCTGCGCCAGCTCAAAGATGGACTGGGCATTGTCCGTTACTGGACCATAGCTGTCCACCGCAATGTTGACCGGGCCCATGCAGAGGAATCAATAGGCAACCAGACCGAAAGCGAAAATCGACGGATAGTTGATGACTTCAGCCGGTATGAAAAGGCTGACGAAGTACGCGATGCCCAGGATGAAGGCAATCAGTAAGCCCATATAGTAGGCGCTGTAATTCCCGGAAACGATACCGGAAAGTATGGTAAGGGATGCGCCTCCCTCGCGGGAAGCGGTCACAATCTCTTGCACGTGCTTCGATTTGGAGCTTGTAAATATCTTGGTAAACTCGGGGATGAGCACTGCAGCCAGTGTACCGCAGCTGATGATCATGGCAAGCTGCCACCAGACATGGGGCATCGGAGTAAGCACGCCGTCTTTCAGAACCTGGAGGTCGCTGATCAGCAGGTAGCTCATTACAAACGA
>JAIQFA010000160.1 GCA_020073525.1 Terriglobia bacterium | reverse complement strand
ATCCGGAAAAAGATCATCTCCCCCGTTGAGGTTGTCCGGACCTTTCTCCATCGGATCGAGAAGGTGAATCCCAGCATTAATGCCTATTGTACCGTTGTTCCAGAATCAGCCTTGAAGGCGGCGAAAAAGGCTGAGACAGCGATCATGAAAAAGGGCCCGGTTAACCCCCTCCATGGAGTCCCAGTCTCCATCAAAGACGTGACTTTAACGGCCGGAATCAGGACCACTTTTGGGTCGAAGTTATACGAAAATTTTATTCCCGACCAGGATGCCCTGGTGGTGGAAAGACTGAAAAAGGCCGGAGCGATTATTTTGGGAAAGACAAATACCCCCGAATTTGCCGCTGGAGGGTCTACTTTCAACAAAGTGTTTGGGATCACCCGGAACCCCTGGAACCCGGATTTCAACAGCGGCGGGTCCAGCGGGGGGGCAGCGGCGGCCATTGCCGCCGGGTTAGGTCCCCTGGCCCAAGGGAATGATTTGGGAGGGTCCCTCCGCATCCCTGCCAGCTTCTGCGGTGTGGTGGGATTGCGACCTTCCCCCGGCCGGGTGCCCTCGGTGCCGAATGAACTCTGTTGGGACCCGTTTAACGTCGAAGGGCCCATGGCTCGCACCATCGGGGATCTCGCTTTGATACTGGGGGTCATATCCGGCCCAGATGACCGCAGCCCAATTTCCTTGCCCGAAGAAAAAAAAGGATTTTTGGGGGCGGTGAAAAATCCTTCCATTAAAGGCTTCAGAGTGGCCTGGGGAGGAAATTTGAACTTGACTCCGGTGGATCATGAAGTCCTGGAAATCACCCAAGCGGCGGCGCAGCAAGAAGCGACTCAGGGTGTTCAGGCCGATGGCCTTAGGAAAGGGCGCTGGTATTCCCTTCGTGCGCAGGATCCTATATCCGGCGCCGAGACAGAGCTTCTTCAGGGACTGAAACGTGAACAATCGCTTGTGAGTCAGATCGAGGATCCCTTGCCGGCCGTAGTTAAACTGAGCAAACAATAGCTTGAAGCGGATAATGAAGAAGGCAACGTTGGGAGTGGTAATGATTACTTAGGGCTTTACGGATTTCTGGTGTCTCCGGGAAAGTCGGTGTTTGTTTTTGCACCTCCTGTGATCTTGGCGCTGGCCGGACTCAGGCGCCTTTGGAAACTGGAGCGTGGTACGGCGACGCTGGCCATGCTGTTTCCGCTGGTCTATCTCTTTTTCTACGCCCGCTATACGCAGTGGGAGGGTGGATATTGCGTGGGTCCGAGGTATCTGGTCCCATCGATTATGTTGCTGTGCCTGGCTTTGGGGCCGATGCTTGCGGAAGGCGCAGCATCCCGGGCAAAAGAGATCGCTGTGGTGCTGCTTGTGCTTGGAGCGCTTATCCAATCGGTCTCGCTCGCCACGAGTTTCATGGAAGACCAGGTTCCGCGCGGGCGCTACTACGATGCCAACTGGACCTACCGGCTGGGCTACTCTTTGAGTGGGCAGATTCATCTCTTGTGGAAGTACCTGGGCAGTAGCGAACCGGCTCGGCTCGGGCTGGGATGGGATCGCTGGTTCGTGTTCCTCCACAAGGGCGGAGTCTCGGGTGCGACACTCGCGGTTCTGGGTTTAGTGATGGTCGCAGGGTTCGGAGTAAGTGTTGCGGGGCTGGCAAGAAGCGTCCGCTCCGACACCGGAGTCAAAACTCCCTAACGTTAGCCATCGGTACTTTTGGGGGTTGTCCGAACGGCGCGGCTCGTGCTAGAAACGCGTATACAGGAGTACGGAAACGGCCTCCATGAGCCTCCGCAAGAAAACAACGAAGAAGCCCCGCAACAGCGAAATCATCATTCCGGACAAACTCTATTTCCGGATCGGCGAGGTCGCCAGCCTGTGCCGCCTGCCGGCTTATGTGCTTCGATTTTGGGAGACGGAATTTCCGCAGCTCAAGCCGGTAAAGAGCAGCACCGGACAGCGCATGTACCGCAAGCGCGATGTGGAATCCGTGGTGCGGATCAAAAAGCTGCTTTATGAGGACGGATTCACGATCGCGGGCGCACGAGTGCAACTGCGCGAAGAGATAAAGTCAGATCGGAGTCAGGCTGCGCTGCCGTTTCCGGTGAATCCTTCCGCGAGCGTGGCGCACTTACGGCATGAACTGCAGCAGATCCTGCACATTCTTTCGGCGCGGCACTAGGCCGGTATGCCTAAAGAGTGTGCGCGAGAATCTGTGTTGTCCCTCTGGGACTTTCTCATTTCTTCCAGTCCACCCAGCGCTTACAAGTCTGTGTGAGAACTCTTCTTCCGCCCCTCCGGGGCTACCTTGTTTTCCATTCTTGCGCCGCTTCGCGGCTGGGAATTGCAACTTGGTTCCACTGCGATGATCGGATATGAGTCCTCACATCCTACCGCATCGCTAAAGCGATGCCCTGATACAGAACCGGGTTTTAAGCGATGTGGAGCCGCCATTGTTTTGCAGCAATTACAGCGTTAAACAGGCTGCGGAGAACTCGTCGCCGCGCATCAAGGGTGTCACCTCTGCGGCTAAAGCCGGATTCAAAAGAGCGCCCTCACCGCAGCGCTGAAGCGCTGCGCCACCCAAAACCGAGGGACAAATCGAATTTTTCCGCAGCCTCTCGCTATGCCGATTCCTTCAGGGGCACGGCTTCCACCAATGGCGCATCAACGAGGTGTTCGCTCAGGAACCAGACCTGCAACTCACTGGGGCGAAGCACATCACTCACCACCAGATCGTTGGTGCCCGCGTCGCCGAGTTTGGTGGCAAGTTCGGCGAGTTCGCGGCAATGGGTGATGACGACTTGATGCGCGTCGAGCAGGCGAGACAATTGCACGGGAACCTCTTCGCGTCCTTTGGGTGGGCGCGGAATTCGGGTCAACTCGGCAACGTCGGCCGCCATCGCGATACTGATTCCGCCCAGAAGCTGGATTCGTTCCGCAATCGTATCGACGATCTCGTTCTGTTCTTCATAGTGCTTGTCGAAAAGAAGGTGGAGTTGGTAGAAGGTGGCTCCAGAGACCTGCCAATGCGACTTCTTGTAGAGGTCCCGCAGGGTTATGGTGTCGGCGAGCAATTGATTGAGCTGCTCGGCCATTTCCAGCCGGACGGGTTCTTCCAATTGCAGGGGCATCACGCTGGTCACGGTGCCATAGGACTGGAGTTCGCGAGCTGACTGGTGGTAGCGAGGTTGCGCTGAAATTTTGTTCGAATTGCCGGAGATGGGTTTCTTAGGCATGAATCTCTCCTGAAAGAACAGATTTGGTGGCAAGCCAGAATGAGGAGGAAATCGCCAGGACAGAAGGTCTGGTTTGCCGGTTCAACACTTTGGATGCGAACCGCCGGGAATCGATTCCCAGCTTCCAAAGGAAATCCCAGCCAGGCGTGTGCCGATCAAGAACTGGCGATGCGGTAGTGGACAACCCCCAATTGACCCGGGGACTCAGTCGGCAGCGCTACGCCGGACGCTCTGCACCTCGGTGAGGAAATCGACTCGAGGAGCGCCCATGACCCCCGCACTCGCCATTTTCGCCTTGAGTTCGTCGGAGGCGACGAATGCCCGCGCCTTTTCCAAACTTTCCCATTCGAAGAAAAGGTTGACGTCGTTGACATTTCCGGCGCTGCGGAAAATTCGGCAACTGCACTCGCCATTCTTATGCCGCCAGTCGAACGAGGCATCGAACGCCGCTTTCCAGGCTGTGTAGTCGGCGACTTCGTGGTGGATGAGAAGGTTGATCATGATCTTGGGCACACTCCTTTCCAAATTTAAACGTAGCTCCAAATGCAGAACAAATGCAAGAGCCAGGGTCACAGCGGAGTGGTTGAGAGGCGAGGCATTCATCAGCAACTGGGCGACGAGACCACTTTCGAACCGGGAGGCTGACAGGAAACTATTGACTGTTAAAGGCTTAACGTTGGCATTCTCCACGCCGCTCCGGGAAAATCGTTGGTCCGCTAGAAAGCATATTTCAGGGATAGCGTCACGTCGTTGGCGTGGAAGTAACGGGGCAAAGTCGGCCCCACGAAATCCTTCTCGCCGTACTGGTAGTAGTTCCAACCGGCGTGCCAGCCAAAGTTGCGCGCCATGTCGACATCGACGCTGGCCACGGGCTGGTGATAGTTGTAGGCCAATGATCCGAGTGGCTGCAGAATGTTGAACTGCGGCGTTTTGCCACCGACGCTAGTGATGCTGTAGCCAAAGCGCGTGGTGACGCGAGGCGCGGGTTTGATCATGACGGCGGCCGTCCCGAAATGCGTGTTGTTCTCATAGTAGCTGTCGGTGAGCAGCGGGTTGGCCGGATCAAGGCCGCTGCAGTCGCTCGCATTGGTGACGAGGGGGAGGACCACGCCCGTAGGCGGCGTGTCATTGAAGCAAATGAGCCCGGCCTGCACGACATCGGCGTAGTTGTAAGCGAGGTCGACTCCGAAGCGTGCTCGCGGGTTCACCGAAACGTTGAAGCCGTAGTTGCGGGTATGGCCGTGATAGTTGGTGAGCGCATCCTCGTTGGAGTTGGAGAGCAGGTTGGCAGACGCTCCCAATACCGCCCAGCGGACCGGTGTGTAGGTGCCGGACATGCGGTAACGCGATTCCTTGCGCGGGCTGATGCGGGCGAAGGAATGATCGGCATAGAACTGCTCGGTATCGAAATTGGCGCGCAGCTCGCGCGAGGGGCGCAGCGAAATCCCAGCAAGCAGGGAATGACCGTTGATTTCGGCAGTGTCGGCGCTGCTGGAGGCGGCGGTCGTGGTGCAAACACCGTTCACCAGCGGCAGGCCCGCGCACGCTCCCCGGTTCGGAAGCACGGGGTAAAAAGTCAGAGCCTGCAGATCGTTGACGGACTGAAAAATGGTACGGCGCTGGAAACGGTAGCCGAGACGGCCGGAGATCTTGCGCGTCAGGTCGTACTGCAACTCGGTCGTGTTGCTCTTCAGGTCCTGTTTGAGGAAGTTGACGTCGTGAACGGTCGTGAGATCCGCGCCCGAACTGGAGTTGTGCTGCGGGCAGGTGGCTGCCGTGTAGGGCGGTGGACAGGTGGCCGGATCGAAAACGTTGGCGGTGGAGAGCAAGGTAGCGCCGAACAGCGCGCCGATGGCGTAGTCGCGCACGCCGGGAAGGCGGAAGTTCAGGAAGCGGAACGTATCCACAACGCGGAGACGATCGGTCACGCGAAGGACGACGCCCGCGTCGGCGCCGGTGTTAATTCGGTGCGCGATCGAAGAGCCGCCTTCCTGCGAGGTTCGCAGGCGGCTGCGGGTAGTCAGGCCATCGAAGAATTCGGAGTATACGGGCAGCCGGACGTCGCCGGAGCTGTAATTGAAGCTTCCGGTCACTTCCAGGCGGTGGAAATAGTTGCCGCGCAGACTGAGTTGTTCGGTGGGAAACGAATTGCGCGATGCCTGAAAGCGCGTATAGGCAAAGTATCCGTTGCACGCCGGATTGACATCACCGCCCGCGAGCAGCGGTGTGGCGCAAGGCTGCGTGGCAACGGTGTTGAATGGCAGGCCCAAGTCAACCGCCTTGCCACCGGCAAGGGCGTAGGGAAGCGCGTTCAGCTGGTCGCCAGTGTCTCCCTTGTAGTAGTTGAGGAACTGGTCATAGCTCAATACGGTGTTCTTCAACAGCTTGAAATCTACTCCGAGGCGATAGTTGTTGGCGGTCGTGTTCCAGAGTTGAAGGAGTTGGGCGTCGGTGCCTTCGTGCATGCTGGTATAGGACGGACCGGTCATGTTGTTCCGCGAGTAGCCGAGCCGGAAGCTGATCCAGGAATGCGGCAGCAAGGTGAGATCGACATCGCTCATGCGGCGCCGTGTAGCGAACTGGTGAGGAGAGTTGTCGACCGCTACGGCCGGGGTCGAACTGACGGGGTTCAGGGGATTGGCCAGCAGGTTGAAGTCGAAGTAGTCCTGGTCGCGGCGGAAGGTGGCGCGGAAGTCATACCAGTCATTTTTGCTCACGCGCATGCGCAGGTAGTTATTGGGATCGCCGCCCCATCCAACGCTGTTGACGAAGAGATCGTCGAAGGGCTGCCCGACGGCGGTCTCCGAGCGCATGGAGAAGGTTTGCCCGAACAGACGCGGCCCTTCGTGCTCGTTGACCAGGGTATTGAACATGCTGCCGTTTCCCGTTTCGTCGGAAACACGGTAACCAGCCTCGATGGACTGGTGGATGCGATATCCGCCGAAGGTGACTTCTCCCGGGGAGGAAGATGCGGGGGCGCCGCTCGACTGCGACCAAGCTACGGGCAAGAGCAACAACAGAATCGACACGCAAAATATTGATTTCGATATCACGGCTAGCCTCCGCAGTAAAAGAGAAAATCGGCAGGAACCACTCCGTTCATGAGCTCTGGAATCAAAACGCGTCGCCATCGGTTTCCCCTCACTTCATGAATGCCAGGTTCAAGTTGGAGCCATGAATCGCCGGATGGCACATGGTGCAGGCCTGATATTTCTGGGACTGGTTATGGGCCGGCCCGGAGGACCCGAGCGCGGGGGCGCTGTGACACTGCAAACACAGCAGGTTGACCTGAGACACGCGCAGGAAACGCGGATTGGTCGAGCCGTGCGGTGTATGGCAACTCATGCAGCCTTCCGTCTTCACCGGCACGTGCTCGTAAATGAACGGCCCCTGCTTGTCGGCGTGGCACTTGTAGCAGACGGCGTCGCCTCCGGGAGTGGCACGCACCTGGCGCAGTGCCGACGTGCCATGCACGTTGTGGCAATCGCTGCAGGTGAGCAATCCCTCGTTCACACGATGGCGGTAGGGACGGGCAAAGTCGGCGCGCGCGGAGGCGTGACAGCCATAGCAAAGTTCGGGCTGGGCCTTGACCAGCAGTTGACGCTCGACTTCGGCGTGGTGCGGGCTGTGGCAATCGAGACAGCCGACATCGTTGCCGGAATGCGCGGACGAACCAAAGTTGCGCTGCGCGTGGGCCTGGCCGTGGCACTCCAGACAGCGCTTGCTCGCTTCAGAACGCGAGAGATCGGCGAAGCGGACGATCTTGGTCTTGTCGCCTCCACCCGCGACGTGCTCGGCGCCTGGACCGTGGCAGGATTCACATCCGTGACCATCTTTCTTGATCGTCTGGAAATGGGGTGTGCCTTCGAACTGCTTCTTGTAAACGTCCTCGTGGCAAGCCATGCAAGCGTCGGAGCCAGCATATTGCGCTGCGTCAACCGGCTTGCTGTGCTCGCGTTTTTCGGTTGCTGAGAAGGCAAACAATGAGAGCAAGGAGGCAACCACAAAGAGTCGGGTCAAAAATGCGGTTTTCATGAACTAACTCCGTTTCTGCGAGTCCGTTCTTCTTGGAGCACCGATTCCGTTCGTCGCTCGCGCGGCGCGTTTCTCACTGAACGAACGGAAAGAGCGGACCTGGGCCCAGTGTGGAGTCAAAGCGAGGAGGGGCACAAGTAAGCGAATGGACGTCGCCCAAGGTGCCGACTATTGCGAGAAAGCGCTAACGAGAAACCGGGATCTGGCGAGACTCTTCGGTAGATCGTGGAACGTAGAGAAGAATGGTTGGCCCAGGCAGACAATTGTCGACCTTTTCTGCTAGTCGAAAGGGTGGCAAGCCGCCTCTGGATGACCTGATCGTTGGTGCAATGTCGATGTCACGACAACAATGCACGATCGGCAGTCCGAACGACCAGAATTGTAGTTCCATACACTAGTCGCAAACGGCCCTGCGCCACGCTGCACCCTTAAACCTCCGGCAGCATGCCATCTTCCTTGCGCTTCGATATTTCGACATAGTCGCCGAATGAGCAGGAGCTATGAATGGCAATGCCCTCGGCTTCCAGTTCTGCCGCTCGTTTCTTGTGAGCAAGCCACGCTTCTTCTGCGCTCTGGCAACGTGCGTTCTTGATTATCCGAGAGTTGGGGGCTGGCACAAGTGGACTGCGATAGCTAGACGAGATCAAAAGGGCGCCGTCAGAGAAACCTGTATGGAACTTAACACCCATTCCCATGCAGTCTGCAATTGAGGCCGGATCGGAGTGGACAAAAAGGACGGTGGCGACCGCGAGACGCGCAGGCCTCGGGAAGACGACAATCTCCTTATTGAACATGGCAAGAACTAGTGGGAATCTCAAAATCGCAGAATACGGAGGAAGCACTTCGAGACAATAGGCGAGATGGCGGAAGCCAAATGATTGTAGAGACGCTATCTCGCGCTCGTAGCGAGCGCGGACGCGTGCCTGAAGCTTTGGGTCGGTGATTTCTGTATATTCCGCCCTGATGGCAACGCCCGAACGAGGCTGCAAATCTCCTGAACGCGACAATACTTGCGCGTGTTGCAACCCTGCCCAGCAGTTCATCACGATGAAGAGCGAAAGGATTCCGATCCAGACGGAATGTAGCCATAAGGCAAGGACAATGAGCCCGGCCGCGCCAAACAAGCCGATGATTGTAACCACCTTCAAGCTGCGGGCGCGTCCCAGGACAAACCAGAGCAGGGACTGAAGAATCTGGCCCCCATCCAAAGGATAGATGGGCAACATGTTGAAAATCAGCAGACCCAGATTCATGAACCAGACAGCCCAAAGCAGCACGTAGGCGTGGGGCGCGACCGATGCCCATCCGAACGACCGGCCCAATACGCCAGCCACCGACAGGACCAGAAGGAGTAGGACGTTCACCAACGGACCTGCAGCTATGCTCCACAGTGTGGCGCCAGGCCGCGGAGGTGGATCCACATACGCCACCCCACCGAGGGGCCACAACATGATCTTGTTGGCTGTTCCACCAACTTGCCGGCAAGCCAGCGCGTGTCCAAACTCGTGAAGCATCACAATTAGAAACAGCGCAAGATACTCCACCACGTTCCAGCCGAGAGATGGGTAACGTCTTCCTCGGACAGAGATTTCGAACGCCGCCACCAGAAAC
>JAIQFA010000159.1 GCA_020073525.1 Terriglobia bacterium | reverse complement strand
AACACCAGCACAACGGGCTCGGTAGCCACCCACACGGTCCGGTATGCAACGCTGTCGACCCCACCTCCAAGCCACCGCAGAGCCATCGCCCGCAGTACGTTCCCAATTAGATAAATCCAAAAGAGTTTGAACTGACCCGCGATTTTCCGAAGAACAAGCGAGGCTATTACACTGGCTTGGCCAAGCGTCACGGCAAGCCACATTGCATTCTGCAGCGCCTCAATACCGGAACGACCGTCCACTGAAATTGACTATACTTCCGCTCCAAATTCTCCACTTCAGTGAGCAATCGTCAGTGCAAGTGTCCAAAACAGCAGCAAGAACTGCGGCGGGGGTAACGTCGGCGGTGGTTGGAAACAGGCCATCAGGTTGGTTCCGGTGAGGATCAAGCCACCGCCCAGGACGGTCGCGGTCTTCACTAAACGTAGCGCGATATCGATGTCTCTTCTCATGCCTATGTCCTTTCCAGCTCTTAGTTGCCAACTACTCTGTGAGTCCAGTCTGCGGTGGGGAAGGGCTCCGTTTTTGAGCCCATCTCGCGGCCGGCCCGGGCCGAACTGCTGAGGTCACGACGCTGCCTCAAATTAATTTGTGCCATACCATACAAGAGCACCGGCGCCAGGCATCAGCTCACAATTCGGTTCAGCACAAAGCCCGCACAAATCTTACTCTTAAGCGGCTTTCGGAACATATAACATCTCTGGAAATAAGTGTCAACAGAAAAAGATTAGCGATGGCCTCCATGCTTACTTTTCGATTCCCCGGCTAAAACAGCAGCCTGACAATCAACCCGGCCATGTGGCTCTAATCTCGCGGCACTGGTCGCAGCTCATTGGTCCCCCGCGAGCGACTCGACTTGGGCGAAGCCGCTGGCACAATGGTGTCTGCGGTCATAATTACTCACTCTGTCATGATTAACGATTAATGATGTACTGTAATTTTGTTTATAAAGTTGCGAAAAACAGCACTAATGTTCATAAACAACTCTTGAAGTCGAAGTATTTTTTGGTTATTACTGAACAACAACTGATTTCTGCAACGAGTGCAACATGAACGGACGATCTCCAGAAAAAAGCAATAGAGGATGAGCGCTGGCCGCGGTGAACGCCGGGACCTATCGTGGCACTGACCTAAGGCCTCAGACTAAGCCTGGACTAGCTAAGACGAATAAGAGCCGATCGGTATGAGAGTGAGGAGTGGAAGTGAATGGGGCCGTGCGCTCCTTGCGGGCAGTCGGGAACCAAGACCCACGTCGAGTTGTGCGGGGGCTAGAAATAGCCGGCTTCGCTATTTCGGAATCGCAGTCTTGACAGTAGCTGTCGGCGGGTGTTCGATCCTATCTGGCGCCAGCACATCCGACCGGACGGAGGCGAAGCTGATTTTCCGAAAACGCTGCACGGCGTGCCACACCTATGGCAAGGGAATCAAGGTGGGGCCGGATCTCAAGGGCGTCACCGACCGACGTAAGCGAGACTGGTTACTGAAGTTCGTGTCGTCTTCCTCGAGCGTGATCCAGTCGGGCGATCCCACCGCAACCAAGCTTTTTCGAGATTTCAAACAAGAGCGAATGCCGGATTGGTCAGACCTCTCGGCGGAGCAGATCGCCGCCATACTCGACTACTTTGCGGCGGCCGGCCCACTTCAAAAAGAGCCAGATGAGCGGGATGCAATCACCGCAACCGCCACCGAGATAGAGGCCGGCCGGCAGTTATTCCACGGCGGGGCGAATCTCAAGTATGGCGGGCGCGCGTGCCACACCTGTCACGCGCTAGATGGGGACAATCCGAGGGATGGCAGTTTAGGGCCGAACCTCGCCGGCGCCTATCTGAAGTACCGGGACAGAGCGTTAACTGACTTCTTGAAGCACCCCTGTTTTGCTCGCGAGCCCGAGACATTCACCAACGACTACCTGGCGCCACAGGAATCCTTCGATCTGAAGGCCTATCTGGCGAAAGCTTCTGGTCTCGCCATACCCGTGCCACCTGTCCCGGCGGTTGTGGAGAATGGCGCCGCCAAATCCGACCGGAAGCGGGCCAACCCATGAAAACCGGGTTTCTCTTTGTGCTGTGGCCCTACCTGGCGACGGCGATCTGTCTTGCAGGGTTCGGCCTTCGCCGTGCGTTTGCCCGCGGCGGAGTTGTTCCAGACGGCTCCGGAAAATCGGAAGCCGGGGGGGTGTTATACGGAGGCGGCCCATTGCGGATCAGCCTTCTACTATTGCTTCTCGGCCACCTTGCGGGATTGGTGTTCCCGCGAGGGATCTTACTTTGGAACAACGACCCAACCCGGCTATACACCTTGGAGGGCTTGGCATTTGCGATCGGGCTTGCAGCCTTGGCAGGCTGGGCCATGACCATGCGTCGGCACCTCGGACGGTATGCCGGATCCTTGGCGAGACAAGTGAGCGACGGAGTCTTTCTGTCGCTCTTATTTGTGGCGATTCTGTCCGGCCTGCTCACAGCGGCTATCTACCGCTGGGGGTCGTCCTGGGGGGCCTTAACCCTGACGCCTTATGGTCTATCGCTGCTTCGAGGCGATCCCGCCATTGGACTCGCCGCGGAGATGCCATTTCTAGTTCAACTCCACGTCTTCTCCTCATTCGCCGCCCTGGCGGTACTTCCGTTTACCCGCCTGGCACCGACTTTGATTGTTGGGCTCGGCCGGTGGATGACCTTTATCTTCCGGCCGATCTCTGTTTCCGCCGAACGTAGCTGGAAAGCGTTGGTTCCGGTTCTAAAAAGAAGCGACCCGTCAGCCTGGATATGGCCGGAGGAGGACTGAACCTTCGACATGCGCCTTCGGTTCTTAGTGCTGGGCATTGCGGCCTTCGGCTTCGCGGGCGGGTTAGTTGGGTGGGAGCTGTCCCGTGTGGGGATCCATCAGGGCTATGCTCCCAGTCAGCCGATCGCTTTCTCCCACCGGATCCACGCGGGCGACAACAAGGTCCCTTGCCTCTATTGCCACTATGCGGCTCGCACCAGCCGGCATGCGGGAATTCCGCCGGCTAGCGTCTGTATGAATTGCCATACCCTGCTTGAGAAGCAGACGGTGGAGATCGAAAAGCTCAAGGAAGCTGTGCAAGAACAGCGGCCCATCGAATGGATTAAGGTGCACAATCTTCCGGATTTCGTTTACTTCAATCACAGCCAGCATGTGCTGTCCGAGGTCGCCTGCCAAAAGTGCCACGGGCCGGTGGAGCGGATGGATCGCGTCCAGCAGGTTGCGCCGCTGACCATGGGCTGGTGCCTCGAATGCCATCGTGAACACGCGCATGTGGCAACGGCCGACTTCCAGCGGGCGATGCAAAATTTCTCGCAAAGAGCTGTTCCAGTAGCTGGACTGGACTGTACGAGTTGTCACTACTGAGACAGGCGAATGCACCCAAACAGTGAAAGCGCTAAACACGGCAGAGATTCCTGTAAGAGATCATCGAAGGAATTTGTCCGGATCGGTGAGCCCGCGTCTCCTACTACTCATTGGAGAACCGTGGAAGAGCTGGAGCACGGTGCGCCGCGCTCGGGGGAGTTCCCGGGAGGCCTTCCCAGTCCTTCGGACCCGCGGATTGAAGATACGAGGCGCGATTTTCTTTCACTCATGGGGTTCACGATTGCGGCGGGAAGTCTTGCCGGGTGCCGGGCTCCGGTTCAACACGCGGTTCCACTGTTGGTGGGCTCCGAGCAGAACGTACCTGGGGTCTCGAATTGGTATGCCACGACATGCGGCGGCTGTCCCTCGGCTTGCAGCCTGCTCGTGAAGCAGCGCGATGGCCGCCCCATCAAGATCGAGGGCAACGACCAATCCGCTCTATTCGGTGGTGGCACCTGCGCCACAGGCCAGGCTACCGTCCTTTCTCTTTATGACAACGAGCGACTGCGCGGACCGCTGTGGAAGGGGCAGCCGGTCAAGTGGCGGGAGGTGGATCAGCAGGTCATCGAGTCATTGCGCGAGGCGCAACAGAGCGGCCGCCGGATTGTGCTGCTCTCTGGGACGCTCACCAGTCCTTCCACCCTGGAAATCGTGGCGGAGTGGGGACGACGATATCCCAATTTCCGTCACGTTGTTTATGACGCGGTCTCATTGAGCGCGCTGCGCGCGGCGAACGCCGAGAGTTTCGGCCGTGCCATTCTCCCACACTATGCTTTCGACAAAGCTCGCGTCATCGTTGGCCTGGAAGCGGATTTTTTGGGAACGTGGCTTTCGCCGGTGGAGTTTGCGCGACAGTATGCACGAATTCGCGATCCTCAGAGTGGCCCCTCCCTTCATATCCAGTTTGAGTCGGGCTTCTCGGTCACCGGTAGCAATGCGGATGCTCGAATCGCGGTCGCACCTTCGGATATGGGAGTCGTGGCGGTTGCGTTGCTTCACCGCGTCGCACAAAAGGCCGGCCTCGCAGGCGTGCCCGAAGATCCTCAGCTGGCTGCTGATCCCCAAAAGTTGGACGCCGTGGCTGACCAGCTCTGGCGCCATCGGGGCGAGGGCCTAGTCGTGAGCGGCGTGCAGGACAAGACCGTTCAGATCGTCGTGAACGCTCTGAACGTTCTCCTGGGCAATATCGGAAAAACCGTGGACTTGGCACGCCCGTCGCTGCAGCGGAGTAGCGACGACTCTGCCATGGCTCAGCTCGTCGATCAAATGAACCGTGGCGAGATCCACACGCTGATCCTATATGGCGCTAACCCCGACTATGACTATTTTGATGCCGAACGGTTCATGGCCGGCCTGCAGAAGGTTGCGCTCTCGATTTCCTTTTCGGACAGGCGGGACGAAACCAGTTCGCACGTCCACGCCAATTGCCCCGACCATCACTTTCTGGAAGCCTGGGGCGACGCTCAGCCGGTGGAATCCTTTTTCAGCCTCGCCCAGCCGTTAGTTGCGCCCTTGTTTCAGACGCGTGCCGCGCAGGAGAGCTTACTCAAGTGGTTGGGTAACAACTCCGACCACTACACGTATCTGCGCGATTACTGGCAGAGGAATCTGTTCCCGCATCAGAAAGAGCACCAGAGTTTCGATACGTTCTGGGACAAGTCGCTCCAGGCGGGCGTCCAAGTCCTTCCCACGAATTCCGCCAGCGACGCTGCGAGCTTTCACGGCGATTGGAAGGCCGCGGCCCGTAGCATCCTCGATGCTTACAACGCCGCTCGTTCGACCCGGACCGACGATCGCTACGAGCTCCATTTCTACGAGAGCGTAGCTTTGCGTGACGGCCGCCACGCCAACAATCCCTGGCTCCAGGAGTTGCCCGACCCGGTCACGAAAGTCACGTGGGGGAACTTTGCAGCGGTGGCGCCCAAATTGGCCCGGAAACTCGGCCTGAGCGACGGAGATGTCGTCGCTCTCAAGGCCGACAAGGCAAAGATCGAACTTCCCGTACTGCTCCAACCCGGACAACACGAGCGAACCATCTCGGTGGCTTTGGGGTACGGAAGAGAGCAAGTCGGCAAGGCGGGGCAAGGTGTGGGCGTCAATGCATTTCCACTCACGTCCATCTCCGGCGGATTTCGCCGCTATGCCGGGGCGAATGTGGCCCTCGAGAAGACCGGAAGGCAGGAGAGCGTAGCGAGCACGCAGTCCCACTTTTCCATGGAAGGGAGGCCGATTGTTCTCGAAACCACTTTTCGCGACCTTCAGGCGGACTCTCAGGAGAGCTCCGGCGAAGCCCTGCCCACGCTGTGGACTGAACGGCTCCGAGGCGAGCACTCGTGGGGAATGGCCATCGATCTGAATGCGTGCACCGGATGTTCCGCCTGCGTGGTGGCCTGCCAGGCTGAGAACAACATTCCGGTGGTAGGGAAAGATCAAGTGCAGCGCATTCGGAGTATGCACTGGATCCGCATCGACCGTTACTACAGCGGCCCGGACGACAACCCTTCCAGCGTGCATCAACCAATGATGTGCCAGCATTGCGGACATGCCCCCTGCGAGACGGTCTGTCCGGTACTGGCCACCACCACCAGCTCCGAGGGGATCAATCAGCAGGTCTACAACCGGTGCATCGGCACGCGCTACTGCGCCAACAACTGTCCCTATAAAGTAAGGCGATTCAATTGGTACAACTACACGGGCAACTCGCGCTTCGACTTCAACATGGCGAACCCCGTGGGCCGCATGGTCCTGAACCCCGATGTCGTCGTGCGATCTCGCGGTGTGATGGAAAAGTGCAGCCTTTGTATACAGAGAATTCAGCTGGCTAAGAACACCGCCCTGCAAGATAAGCGCGACCTTGTAGATGGAGACATCAGAACGGCCTGCCAGCAGGCCTGCCCGACGCAGGCGATCGTCTTTGGCGATTTGAAACATCCCGACAGTCGCGTCTCGCAATTGTTTCGAAGCCGGCGCTATTACCAGGTGCTGGAGGAATTGGGAACGCGGCCCAATGTTGGCTATCTCAAGAAGGTCCGAACTAACACGGAACTTTGAGGAACCGAATGAGCACTAGTCCAAGGCGAGTTAGGTTGTTGCCGGCCAGAAGAGTTGAGGTACTCGCTCCGTCAAGTTGGGTCGATGGGAATCCTGCGCTTCATCAAATCACCGACGACGTTGCCCGGCCTCTGGAGGGGCGGCCCGGGAAAGGCTGGTGGATTTGTTTTTCCGTGGCGTTCGCGGCCTTGCTGAACCTGGGAGGAATGGTCACCTACCTGATCGCCAATGGGATTGGGGTTTGGGGGCTGAACAATAGCGTCGGCTGGGCTTTCGATATAACGAACTTCGTCTTTTGGATCGGCATTGGCCACGCCGGTACTCTGATCTCAGCAATCCTGCTGCTCTTTCGGCAACAGTGGCGGACTTCAATCAACCGATCCGCCGAAGCCATGACGATTTTTGCCGTGATGTGCGCGGGTCTGTTCCCGGCCATTCACTTGGGAAGACCATGGGACGCCTTCTTCATCTTTCCCTACCCGAACCAGCGTGGGCCCCTATGGCCCAATTTCAGATCGCCACTCGTCTGGGACGTCTTTGCGATCAGTACGTATCTCACCATCTCGCTAGTCTTCTGGTATCTGGGAATGATACCCGACTTAGCGACGCTCCGCGACCGAGCGAAGGATGGAATCAAGAAACTTATCTTTCGACTCTTCAGCCTGGGATGGAATGGCTCGCATCGGACTTGGGCTCGCTATGAGACGGTCAGCCTCGTGCTGGCGGGATTGGCAACACCCCTCGTCCTATCAGTGCACTCCATCGTGAGTATGGACTTTGCAACCTCCGTTCTTCCCGGATGGCACACGACGATCTTTCCTCCATACTTTGTCGCTGGCGCCATTTACTCCGGGTTCGGCATGGTGCTGACGCTGATGGTGCCGTTGCGAAAGCTGCTCAAGCTGGAGGAGATCGTGACGATGCGGCATATAGATCTGATGTGCAAGGTGACGCTAGCTACCGGCTCGATTGTCGGGTACGCCTACGCCATGGAGTACTTCATTGCCTGGTACAGCGGCAACCCGTACGAGCGCTGGACGTTCTGGCACCGGTTGTTTGGTCAATACTGGTACGGCGGCTGGGCGATGCTGATGTTCAATGCGCTCGTGCCGCAGCTTTTCTGGTTCAAGAAAGTGCGCCACAGCCTGGCCGCTGTGTTTGTCGTTTCCATTCTGGCCAACATTGGCATGTGGTTTGAACGTTTTATGATTGTGGTGGGCTCGCTCTACCAGGATTTCGTGCCGGGCAATTGGGGCTACTACAAGCCGACGTGGGTGGACGTCTGTACTTATGTGGGCACCTTCGGCCTGTTCTTTACTTGTTTTCTGCTGTTCATACGGTTCCTGCCGCTGATTGCCACCACGGAGGTCAAAGGCGTCACTCCGCAGGCCGACCCGCACCATCCGCTGGGCGGGGCGAAAGGGAAGGGGGGCCTTCACCGTGCAGGGTGAAGCGACACTGACCATGAACGGCACCTCCAAACCTTACGGCATGATCGCGGAGTTTGCCACCGCGGCGGACATCCTGCACGCGGCGCAAAAGGTGCGCGACGCCGGTTACACGCGCTGGGACGTGTTTACGCCCTTCCCGGTCCACGGGATGGACAACGCTATGGGCTTGCGGAACTCGCAAGTGGGCTGGTTCTCGTTCCTGGGCGGGGCCACCGGCTACACCAGCGGGATGCTGATGGTGTGGTATATGAACGCCTACGACTACCCAATCGTCATTGGCGGCAAACCGATGTTCAGTCCGTTCTACCCCTTCGTGCCGTGCTTTGAGTTGACGATTCTGCTGGGGGCCTTTGGCGCGGTGCTGGGGATGCTGTTCCTGAACCGGCTGCCGCGGCTGCATCATCCGCTGCTGAAGAACAAGCGGTTCTCGCAGGTAACGCATGACAAGTTCTTCGTGGTGATCGAGTGCGACGATCCAAAGTATTCAGAGGCCGAAGCCCGCAAGCTGCTGGAGGAGAGCGGCAGCCGGCACATCGAGGTGGTGGAGGAATAATGCGCTACTTCCTTGCTATCTTTGCCGTATGCGTGCTGGCCACGGTGGGCGTCCTCGGCTTGCGCGGCAGCCACTTCCGCCGGCCGCCGTTGTATATCTTCCCGGACATGGAGCGGCAGCCCAAGCTGCGGCCCCAGACAGCTAATGCCTTCTTCGACGACGGCATGAGCTCGCGCCTGCCGGTGACGGGAACGATCGCGCGGAGCCAGCCGATCCGGGTCGGCGACAAGCTGGTCTATCCCTGGCAGGACACGCCGGTCACCACCGGCCGCATTGCGGGCACGACCAACTTTGTGGAGCTTAATCCCCTCCCGGTCAATGCCGAGCTGCTCCAGCGCGGTCAGGAGGTGTTCAACATCGTCTGCGCCGCCTGCCACAGCAAACTGGGCGATGGCAACGGCACCCCAAAACGCATCAACGCCATGGCGGTGGTCGGCAACCTGCACGAC
>JAIQFA010000035.1 GCA_020073525.1 Terriglobia bacterium | reverse complement strand
GTGTGCCCGCGGCAATGCTGGGACACAACTGCTTTACGATCCTGATCGCCTGAAATACCCAATGATTCGCACCGGAAAGCGCGGTGAGGGCAAGTTCAGGCGAGCTTCCTGGGACGAGGCGCTCGACTTGCTCTCTACTCGTCTCACCGACTTGAAGAAGAAATATGGCGCGGAAAGCGTCGCCTTTTTCCCGCATGGCGTAGCCGCAGGATTCTTTGGCACGCTGATGAAAGCCTACGGGACCCCGAACAGCGCCGAACCCGCATTCGCGCAGTGCCGCGGCCCACGCGATGTCGGATATCAACTCACCTTCGGGCGGGCCGTCAACTCCCCCGAGCCTGTGGACCTGGAAGAAGCGAAAGCCATCGTTTTGATCGGCAGCCACATCGGGGAGAACGTCTTCACCTCGCAGGTCACGAATTTCATCACCGGCTTGCAGGGCGGCGCGAAGTTAATCGTGGTAGATCCGCGCTTCTCCACCGCAGCCTCGAAGGCAGACCACTGGCTGCCCATCAAGCCCGGAACGGATATCGCGCTGTTGCTGGCGTGGGCCAACGTCCTCATCGCGGAGAACCTCTACGACAAGGAATACATCGACCAGTACGCCACCGGGATGAAGGAACTCGAGGCTCATGTTAGAGACTTCACGCCGGAGTGGGCGGAGTCAATCACCGAGATTTCCGCCGCCCAGATTCGTGAGACCGCGCATTTGATGGCAGACGCAAAACCCGCCGTGGCCATCCATCCCGGAAGGCATGTGACGTGGTACGGAGACGACACGCAGCGGGCCCGCGCCATGGCAATTCTGACGGTTTTACTCGGTGCCTATGGGCGCAAGGGAGGAATGTTCCTGCCGACCAAGCTGAAACAAGGACGTATCCCTCTGCCAGCATTCCCGGAATCAGAGCGCGGACGCGCCGACGGTGCAGGAACCAAATATCCTTTGGCCACCGAAGAGTCGCAGGGCCTGACCCAAGGCCTGGTGCAGGCGACAATGAACGCCAGTCCGTATCCGATCAAGGGCTGGATTGTCTATGGACAGAACATCCTCGAAAGCATCCCGCAGCGGCAGAACACGCTGAAAGCAATCGAGCAATTGGAATTCATGGCTGTCGTCGATGTCTTGCCTGTGGAGCAAACCAACTACGCCGACTTGATTCTTCCCGAAGCGACTTACTTGGAGCGCTACGATCCTCCGGCATTCGTTACCACGTCAAAGCGTCCCTACGTTGCAATTCGACAACCCGCGATCGAACCCTTGTATGAGTCAAAACCGGGTTGGTGGATCGCAAAGCAGCTGGCGAATCGGATGGGGCTTGCGGATTACTTTCCGTGGAAAGATCCCGACGAGCATCTCGCACGGCTGGTGGCGCCCTTGGCCATCAACGCGGCAGAGCTCAAGGCGCTGGGAGCAGTGTCCTTTGATGGCCATCCCTACATTGACGATCGCAAAGAAGAAGACGGGCCAATCTTTCCCACGCAGAGTGGCCAAATCGAACTGGTGTCGTCCGTCCTGAAGGATCTGAACTTCGATCCCCTGCCGAAGTTTACGGCTCCCGAGCAACCGCCGCCGGGATACTTGCGGCTGATTTACGGCCGTGCCCCGATGCATTCGTTTTCCCGCTCCCAGAACAATTCATGGCTGGACGACTTGATGCCCGAAAACCAGGTATGGATCAACGCCGGAGTTGCTACCAAGCTCAGTATCAAGGACGGGCAAGTCGTCATTTTGGAGAATCAGGACGGCGCTCAGTGTCTGCCGATTGCGGTGCGGGCGACGGAAGGGATTCGCAACGACTGTGCATACATGGTCCACGGCTTCGGAACGCGGGCCAGCGGACTCACCAAGGCGTACAAGAAGGGCGCTTCCGACACGGATCTGATCACACGCGTGTCCATCGATCCCATCATGGGTGCGACTGGAATGCGGGTGAACTTCGTTCGAGTGCTGCCGGCGGACAGGAGCTAGGAAAATGCCACGCTATGCGATGGTGATCGACCAGGAACGGTGCGTAGGCTGCCAGTCGTGCACCGTCGCCTGCAAGTCCGAATGGGATGTTCCGAACGGCTTCAGCCGGACGAAAGTTAGGCAAACCGGAACCGTGGGCGAATTTCCGAAACTCTCAACGTCATTTTATGTGTCGCAATGCAACCACTGCGACCGGCCCACTTGTGTTCCCGCCTGTCCGACCGGTGCAACCTATCAGGATCAGAATGGCATAGTCCGCGTGAATCGCGATCTTTGTATCGGGTGTGGCTCCTGTGTTGCCGCTTGCCCGTACGGAGCACGCTATGTGAACGCCGGAATCGGCAAGGTGGACAAATGCGATTTCTGTGCCAGCCGTCTGGGCCAGGGGTTGCAGCCAGCATGTGTGACTACATGTCCCGCACACGCGAAAGTATTCGGAGACCTGCAGGATTCGTCCAGCGAGGTCTTCCGCATAGTGTACCGAAGCGGAGCGAAGCGCATGGAGACTGCGAAGGTTGCCATCGGCCCAAACGTTTACTACGCGGGCAAGCCGGAGCACGCTGAACTCGCGCTCGCAAGCTTTGCTCCTGGCCCGCCCCGGACCATCGCCCCCGGAAAGATCTGGAGCAGCCTGCTGAACAAAGTCGTCTATCTTGCAGTCGGTGCAACGTTCCTCGGCCAGGCGGTTGCCTTCTTCCGGCAACTTTCGACCGGCGAAAAACAGTTTGAAGAGTAAGGAGCAGGTATGGGCGCATCCGCAATTCCGACCGTTCTGACTCCGCTTAGCGGTGAGCAAGCGGAGGCGATGTCACAACGGCAGATCAAGAAGCACCACGTCGCCATCGTGCTTCTCCATTGGTTCAACGCCACGAGTTGGCTGTTGGAACTCGCCACCGGGGCCGGGCTGATCGTCTCTCCGTACTACCGCTTCGCTCCTGTGTGGTACCTGCAAACGATGGAAGGCATATTCGGCTCGCGGGCCAACATGCTTCGCTTCCATGAGGCGGTGGGTTTGACCTGGATCACCGTGTTTCTTGTGTATGCAATCTTCGGCTTCCGCAACTATCTTCGAATTGAAGTGCTGCAACACGAAATCGGTTTGGATGCGGACGACCTGCGCTGGCTCAAAGTACGCACCCTGTTGCTCCTGGGGCAAACTAAAGAGCCTCTGCCGCCGCAGGGAGTCTACAACGCCGGCCAGAAGCTTTTCGCCCTGCTCGTGTACACCATGATCCCACTCATCATGCTCACCGGTCTCACCATGACGTTCCACTGGTTCGGTGCTGCCATGGTGGCCTGGGCCATGATTCTGCACTTTTTCGCCGTGGGCACGATTGTGTCGGGTCTGATGATCCACGTCTACATGGGAGCGGTGTTCCCCGAGGAAAAGCCGGCATTTTATTCCATGATTACCGGGACCGTCGACGAGCTTTACGCTTACCGTCACCATTTCAAGTGGTGGAGAGCGGTTAAGGTCCAAGAACAGATGTGGCGAGAAGAACTGAGGGCCCAAGAAGAGAGCGATGCGCTCTCCACGGAAGAGAAGCCCGACAGCAACCCGGGCACAGATAGAGCTCCGCGCTGATTTCCCGGTTGCAGGCCTCGCTTAGGAGATAACATGGTGACCACCGCAGTTTCGCGACAACAGCTCATTCCTAGTGACGATGGACCGACGATGAAAAAAGATCGCAAGCGATTTGACGTGGAAAACGAGATTCTTGAGCGACAGGTGCTGATCTGCAAAGCTTTCGCCAACTCTACTCGTCTCCACATCCTGGATCTCCTCGGCAAACGCGACTGGTCAGCCGCTGAAATCCAACAAGAACTCGGAATCTCGAAAGCCAACCTCTCCCAGCACGCCATGGTGCTCAGATCGGCGGGCGTTGTCGTCAGAAGACGCGAGGGCAAGCAGGTCTATTTTTCGCTGGCGATGCCTGAGGTCAAGAAGGCTTGCCAACTCATTCAGCACGTCCTCCGCGCACAAATCCGCAACGGACAGAGGCTCGTCTAGACGCATAGCGTCGACCCCGGCAGGAGGTGCCGAGCGTACCTCAGCTGGTAGCGCCAGCTTGACCCACAAATATCGCAAGTCCTTAAGGGCCATGGCGATAGTTCACGGCGATCTTCGTGGCCTGTGACCGTCATCACATGGGAACGTAGCGCCTGTCATGGCTGCATATCCTTGGGAGGTTGATACTGAAGAGCTAAGCTGGGGACCGGAGGATGTCATGATGATGTTGTATCGGCTCGTTCGGTTGATCGAGACCCACTCCCAATCGCTCGCCACCTGCCTCCTGGATCGAGTCCAGGACTCCGATTTGACCGAACACTACCAGCAAAACGTCCCCGGCGAGGAACTGAAAGACCGGGTGTACGAGATCTACCATCATTTGGGAGAGTGGCTCATCGCCAAGGATGAGTCCCAGTTGGAGCAGCGTTATCTCGAGATCGGGGCGCGCCGGGCTGCCCAGCGGGTACCGATGAGCGAGGTGATCTGGGTGATCGTCATGACCAAGGAGAACCTGTGGGAGTTCGTCAAAAAGGAAGCGGTCCTGGAGCGCCCGGTGGAAGTGTTCGGCGAACTGGAAATGCTGCAGTTACTGGAGCAGTTCTTTGATCGAGCCATTTACTATGCTTCGGTCGGCTACGAACTGGAGATCGCGAACCAGGTTCTCCGGGAAACCAGCGCCTCGTCCAAGAGTGCATAAAGGAGACAGCAAGAGATGTCGATGTCCTGGGAAATGGAATACGCCACGAAGGTAAAAACAGCAGACGAAGCCCTGCGCTGCGTCGATTCGGGAATGCGAGTGTATATCCAGCCGGGGTGCGCCGAGCCGGAAACCCTGGTCGAAGCCCTGATGCGGCGCGGTCCTTATGTGCACGACGTTGAAATCGTCCACATGATGACCATGGGATGCGCACCTTATGTGGCGCGGGAGATGGAAGGACATTTCCGGCACAACGCCATGTTCATCGGCGGCAATGTGCGCGAGGCCATCAACGAAGGCCGGGCGGACTACACGCCGATTTATCTCAGCGAGATTGAAGGACTTTTCGAGAGCGGCGCCATGCCGATTGATGTCGCGCTGATTGAGGTATCTCCGCCGGACTCGCACGGTTTTTGCAGCTTTGGCGTGGGCGTGGACACTACGCTTACGGCCGCCAAGTGTGCCAAGCACGTGGTAGCGCAGGTCAACGGGCAGATGCCGCGAACCTATGGCGACAGCTTCATCCATGTGAGCGACATTAATGTGGTAGTGGAATCCTCCCGGCCCCTCTGCGCCACCAAGAAGTCACCCGTGACCGACCTGCACGTGGCCATCGCACGCAACGTAGCGGGGCTGATCGAAGACGGAGCGGTGTTGCAGACCGGAATTGGAGGGATTCCCGACGCAGTGCTTCCCTTCCTCAGCGATCGCAAAGATCTTGGGGTACACAGCGAACTGGTATCCGATGGAGTGATTCCTCTGATTGAGGCAGGAGTCATCACGGGCGCGCGTAAAAACTTCAAACCACGCAAAATCATACTTGGTTTCGCGTTGGGGTCGAAACAGCTGTTCGACTTCGTCGACAACAATCCCATCTTCGAGTTCCATCCCACGGCCTATACGAATGATCCGGGATTCATTGCCCGCAACGACAACATGGTGGCCATCAACTCGGCCCTGCAAATCGATATGACGGGCCAGGTTTGCTCCGATTCCGTCGGAACCCAGTTCTACAGCGGCATCGGGGGGCAGGTGGATTTCATCCGCGGAGCGTCACGCTCCAAGGGTGGCAAACCGATCATTGCCATCTCCTCGACCGCCAAGCAAGGCACCATTTCAAGAATCGTGCCGATGCTAAGCCCGGGAGCGGGTGTCGTGACCTCGCGTGGCCTGATCCGCTACGTGGTGACGGAGTACGGCGTGGCCTACCTGCATGGAAAATCCATCCGGGAGCGGGCCAAAGCCCTGATCGAGATCGCGCATCCCAAGTTCCGGGAAGAGCTTTACGAATACTGCGAAAAGACAAAATGGCTGCACCGCCCGCTGGCAGAGGCGGCGAAGCCATCCGTGTAGTTTCTACTGCCACGGTTAGAGCCCGAAGGAGCGATCCGCACACGTGCTGTCATGAACAATTCGAGTGGTGAGCGAGAGGCTATTTGTGAAAGGCTTCAAGAGCTTGGTTTCGCGAGAGGGAAACACATCAAACTGTATGGAGAGGAGTTACATCTGGTTTCGAATCCCGTTCCGGACGGCAATGGGTTTGCCATCGAAGGCATTACTCGCAGGTCCGGCAACATAAGACAATTGCGGATTCCGCTATCGTTGGTACACACGCTGAGGAAAGAACTGGCTCTCGATCAACACACTGACATTGCGGATTGATCCGCGCGATCGCGCGATCCATCCAAAGTCTTGACCCGAGGGCATTCACGGGCCAAGGTGAAACGGGAGAAAGGATCTCTCGTGTACACATTCCGACGCTGCCCCTCAACCCGCAAATTCCATTGGACTCATGTTCTCGGCGGGGCTTGCCCTGGCTTGTCCGGGCCGCGTCTGCCACACGCTTCGCTCACACAATCGTGTTCGACGTCTCGTTTCGGGAAGAGGTGTCGGCGTGGAACTGGAGCCCGCTTACGAAGGGCTCGGTTGCCATGTCAATGCAGAGAAGCAGTGATTAAGCTCAAGCTAGCAGGAGTCAGGTGAGGATCGGTGAGCGATGCAGGCCACCCAGGAACGTAGAACTGAGATTCTGATGCCGGACGCAGTCCGCCAATACGTACTCGAACGCCGGGATTTTCAGCGTCTTCTGGACTTGTTGATCCAGAGGGGTTACGAGGTACTGGGACCCACGCTGCGCGATGGCGCTATCGTTTATGACGTCGTAAAGAGCCTCTCTGATTTCCCGGTGGGCTGGACCGATGAACAACAAGCCGGGCACTACCGCGTGCGACGCCGCAACGATGAGGCGTTGTTTGGTTACACGGTCGGCCCACAAAGCTGGAAGAAATACCTGCACCCCGCCGAAGTCCGTCTGCTGACTGCGGAGCGTACCGGCCAAACCTTTCGCATCCTGAACAATGAGCCGGCTCCGTCCCGGCGGGCGCTGCTGGGGGTTCGGGCATGCGAACTGGCCGCCATTACGTTGCAGGATCGCATTCTGCAGGGCGATCGCTACCGTGATCCCATCTATGCCGCGCGCCGTCAGGGAGTCTTCATCGTGGCGGTGAATTGCACGCAAGCGGCGCCCACTTGTTTTTGTACTTCCATGGGCACGGGGCCGCGGGTGCGGGGAGGCTACGATTTAGTTCTCACGGAGTTGGTCGGGCCCGGCAAGCACGAATTTGTAATCGAAGCAGGAAGCGACGCAGGCGCTGAGGTGCTGGCGGATTTGGCGCCCGAACCATCCGTGGCAACGGAAACGGTGCGTCAGGAAGCTGCGGCCGCCGTCGAGCACGCCACTTCCCAGATTCAACGCCGCCTGGACACGACCGGCATTCGGGACTTGCTCTACGAGGGCTTCGATCATCCCCGGTGGGACAACGTCGCCCAACGTTGCCTCACTTGCGCCAATTGCACCATGGTCTGTCCAACCTGCTTCTGCACGACCGTGGAGGATGTCAGCGACGTGACCGGCACGCACGCCGAGCGCTGGCGCAAATGGGATTCCTGTTTCACACAGAATTTTTCCTACATTCACGGGGGCAGTATCCGCAGCTCCGTCAAATCGCGGTACCGGCAATGGATGACCCACAAGCTGGCCTTCTGGATTGACCAGTTTGGCGCCTCCGGTTGCGTCGGCTGCGGCCGCTGCATCACGTGGTGCCCGGTGGGCATTGATATCACCGAGGAGGTTCGCGCCATCCGGGAATCGCCAGCCTCTTCGAAGAAAGGCAACCATGGAAAGCCTTGAGCGCGTCATCGCCGAACACTCCTTCTTCGCCGGTCTCGAGTCGTATTACACCAACCTGCTGACGGGGTGCGCCTCCAACGTGCGGTTTGACGCGGGCACTTACATCTTCAAGGAGGGCGAGGAAGCCAACGAGTTCTACCTGCTCCGGTCCGGCAAGGTGGCATTGGAAATTTTCGCCCCCCAACGCAAGCCGGTCATACTGTCCACGCTGGGCCAGGGAGAAGTTCTGGGCTGGTCATGGTTGCTGCCCCCCTACCAGTGGAGGCTGCACGCGCACGCCATCGAGACCGTGCGCGCGATCGCGCTGGACGGCAAGTGTCTGCGCACGAAGTGCGAACAGAACCACGACCTCGGTTATGAGATGTTGAAACGTTTTGCCCAGATCATGGAGCAGCGGCTCGAGGCGACACGCTTCCAGTTGCTCGACGTGTACGCGGTGGGGCGATGACCATGGCCACAGCAGTCAAATCGGAGCGGATCATGAACGATCCGATGCTCCCGCGGCCGTACTCGGTGCGGCAAGTAGTCGGGGAGACGGCCGATACTTTTACCCTGACGCTCGAGCGGTCGAACGGAACGGGCGCCAACCGGTTCCAGCCGGGACAATTCAGCATGTTGTGGGTGTTTGGCGTCGGCGAGTTGCCCATTTCCATCAGTGGCGATCCGGCTGAGCATGATCGGCTGGTGTATACCGTGCGCTCCGTCGGTCAGGCCACTCATGCGCTCGTGAGCCGCAACGTAGGTGATGCGGTCGGGGTGCGAGGCCCGTTTGGGACGGGATGGCCGGTGGAGGAGGCCCAGGGCCGGGACGTGGTGGTGATCGCGGGAGGAATTGGTTTGGCGCCGCTGCGTCCGGTGATTTACGAGGTTCTCCGGAACCGTGAAAAATATGGCCGGCTGGTGATTCTCTATGGCGCGCGCAGTCCCCGGGACCTGCTGTATCGGAAGGAACTCACGGCATGGGCGCGGGAAGACGATACGCAGGTGCTGGTGACGGTTGACTATGGCGGTTTGAGCTGGCGCGGTCATGTGGGCGTGGTGACGACGCTGTTCAAGAATGCGCGGCTGCAACCGGCGCGCTCGCTGGCCTTCGCCTGCGGGCCCGAGATCATGATGCGGTTTGTCGGTCGCGATCTGGAAACGCACGGACTCACCCGGGAAAGTATCTACCTCTCCATGGAACGAAACATGAAGTGCGGCGTCGGTTTCTGCGGGCACTGTCAATATGGCCCGCACTTCATTTGCAAGGACGGCCCCATCTTTCGCTATGACCGAATGCGGCCGCTACTGGAAAGATATGAGCTCTAAAATCAAACGCAAGTCACGAATCGCGGTCTTCAAGTTCGCTTCCTGCGATGGCTGCCAGCTCAGTTTGCTCGACGCCGAGGATGAACTGCTGGCCGTGGCGGGCGCCCTTGACATTGCCTATTTTCCCGAAGCCTCCAGTGCCATGCTCAAGGGTCCCTATGACATCGGATTCGTGGAAGGATCGATCACAACCCATCACGATGCGCACCGGATCCAGGAAGTCCGGCGGCAGTGCAAGACCCTGATCACCATTGGGGCCTGCGCCACGGCTGGAGGCATTCAGGCGCTGCGCAACTGGAAGGACGTGGATGAATTTATCCGCATCGTGTACGCGACTCCGAAATTCATCAATACGCTGAAACTCTCCACACCTGTGGCCGAACATGTGCCCGTGGATTTCGAGCTGCGCGGCTGCCCTATCAACAAGTACCAGCTGATCGAACTGATCACGGCCACGCTGGCGGGGCGCAAACCGAATGTCCCGACCTACAGTGTCTGCCTGGAGTGCAAACGCAAGAGCAATGTCTGCATTGCGGTGGCGCAAGGTCTCGCGTGCCTGGGACCGGTAACCCATGCCGGTTGTGGCGCGCTGTGCCCGAGCTTTGACCGGGCCTGCTACGGCTGCTTCGGCCCCATGGAGAGCCCCAACACGGGATCACTGTGCAACCAATTCCGCGTCCTGGGCCAGAACAGCGCGGAGATCACACGCGCCTTCCGCAGCTTCAATGCCTGGGCCTGGCAGTTCCGCAAGACGAGCGAGGAGAGCGAGCGGACATGAGCAAGCAGCCGGCTAGAACGATCAAGGTTGACACCCTGGCTCGAGTCGAGGGCGAGGGTGGACTTTACGTCAAGCTCAAGGGCGATCAGGTGCAGGACGTACAGTTGAAGATCTACGAGCCGCCGCGCTTTTTCGAGGCCCTGTTGCGCGGGCGCAACTTTGCCGAAGCCCCCGATATCACGGCGCGAATCTGCGGCATCTGCCCGGTCGCGTACCAGATGAGCGCGGTCCACGCGATGGAAGACGCGTTCGGCATCAAGGTTGACGGGCAATTGCGGGCCTTACGGCGTCTCCTCTACTCCGGGGAGTGGATCGAGAGTCACACGCTCCATGTCTACATGCTGCACGCGCCCGATTTTCTTGGCTATCAGGACGCGATCCAACTGGCCAAAGACCATCCCGCGGTCGTCCAGCGCGCCTTGCAGTTGAAGAAGGTTGGAAACCAGATCGTCACCCTACTGGGCGGGAGAGAAATCCATCCGATCAACGTACGCGTTGGAGGTTTCTACAAATTGCCGGCACGCAGCGCAATGTCTGGGCTGGCAGAACGCCTGAAATGGGCGCGGGACGCGGCGCTGGAAACGGTGCGTTTTGTGGCTGGCCTGCCCTTTCCGGACTTTGAGCGGGATTACATCTTTGTCGCTTTGCGTCATCCCGATGAATATCCCTTCAACGAGGGGCGGCTGGTTTCTAATAGCGGATTGGATATCCCGATCGGGGAGTACGAGGCTCACTTCGCCGAGGAACATGTGCAACACTCCAATGCGCTGCACTCGGTGTTCAAGCAGCACGGCGCGTACTTTGTCGGGCCGCTGGCTCGCTACAGCTTGAACTTTGACCGGCTGTCTCCCCTGGCACAGGAGGCGGCGCGGGAAGCGGGGCTTGGGCCGGTGTGCCGGAACCCCTTCAAGAGCATCATCGTCCGCAGCGTGGAAATCGTGTACGCCTGCGACGAAGCATTGCGGATTATCGAGCAGTACGAGCCGCCGGAGAAACCAGCGGTCGACATTCATCCGCACGCGGCCACGGGATATGGCTGTACTGAAGCGCCCCGGGGCATTCTGCACCACTGCTACCGTATCGACGAAGCGGGCACCATCCTCGACGCCAAGATCGTGCCTCCGACCTCGCAAAATCAGAAGATCATCGAGCAGGATCTGGAGCACTTTGTCCCCAGGTTCCTGAGCCTTCCGGAGAAAGAACTCCGCTGGCGTTGCGAGCAGGCGGTGCGCAACTACGATCCGTGTATTTCGTGCGCTACCCATTTTCTCAAGATAGAGATCGATCGCGGCTAAATGCGACCCTGGCCAATGGATTCCACAAGCGAATCTATGGAGAAGGAACCGGTGTTAAGGTCGAATCTGGTGATTGGAATCGGCAACGCCGACCGCAGCGATGACGCTGTAGGCTTGATCGCAGCGCGGCGCATTCGCGAGCAAGTGTCGGAGCACTGTTCGGTCATCGAACACACGGGAGAAGGCGCCGGGCTGATGGAATTGTGGAAGGACGCGGACTGCGTAATCGTGATTGACGCCATGCGCTCGGGCGCGGCGCCCGGGACGGTAAGCCGTTTTGATGCTACCTCCCGCCCTTTGCCCGCGGCAATGTTTCGACATTCCACTCACACCTTCAGTCTGCCGGAAGCGGTCGAGCTGAGCCGAGTCTTGCAACAGTTGCCCCGCCAGTTGATCGTCTACGGAATTGAAGCACAAAACGTCAAGGCCGGAACCCATGTGGGTCAGGCTGCCAAGGCCGCTCTGGCGACCGTCGTGGAACGCGTGCTGCAAGAGCTTCCCCAGGAACAACTCTGTTCGCAGGAATGACTATTCATGGTTGCCGCGGCCGGCCCCGTTTCTCGCTTAACTCGACCCTGTGCCAGAGATCACTGTCAACCGTGTTCCAGGTCACTTCGTCTTGCAAGATCGAATAGTACGGTCACTGCTGGACGTGTGGGCCTGAGTGGATGCCATGTCACATAACGATCGCGACATTCTCGAAACCCTGCGGTTCCAGCTGCAATTCCTGGAAGAGGGTGGGTATGCTCGCTCGCCCCATGCGCCGTGGCGCGCCCCATACATTTTCGAAGATTCTCCGAGCTGCCTGAACTTTAAGCAGTCCAATCGGCCGCATCCCTGCAGCGAATGCCTGCTGATGCAACTGGTCCCACCGGAACACCGCGAGCGCGACATACCTTGCCGATTCATTCCTCTGAACGACAAAGGGCAGACGGTCGATTCCCTCTACCGCACCGGCACGCCTGAAGAAATGGTAGAAGCATTGCGCAACTGGCTACAACGGGAAATTCGGAGGATCGAAGGAAAACACCAACGAGCGTGTGCCGACTAGGGCGCACGGAATCATGCAAGCGCAGACCAGGAAGCCCCGCTACTCAGGAGTTAACCATCTTTTCCAGCGCAGCCTTGTTGCGGATGGTTAGGGTCGCACCCTTCAATTGCACGATTTGTTTCTTCTTGAACTGCGAGAACAGGCGGCTGACAGTCTCCCGCGTCGTGCCGATAATTTCGGCGATTTCCTCGTGAGTCAGCGTCAGCTTCACCTGCAACGGGTCACCATTGCTCGTGCCATGCAACCATCCCAGCAATAATTTCGCGAATCTCTCGGATGGGGAGTTACTCAGTCCCAGGGTGCGGATTCCCTCGTAGGCCGAGTAATAGTTGCGGCTTAACTGCTCTGCCACTCGCAGGGCCACTTCTCCATACTCCCGCAGAAAATGCAGCAAGGCATCGCGAGTAATGAAATTTGCCTGGCCCGGTTCGATCATCTCGGCGGTGACTTCGTAAGGCCGATTGGAAATCGTAGCACTAAGGCCAAGAACATCGCCCGCTTCCGAGATTTTGGTAATGACGGTCCTGCCTTCCGCCGAAGATGTTGAAAGCTTCGCTTTTCCCGTGCAAAGCACAAACACGCCGCGCGGCTGCTGTCCCTCAATGAATAGCATGGCGGATTTCGGGTAGACCGCAGTGGATCGGATCTCGTTCAATCTCTGCACGGCGGCGGGTGGGAGATTGCAGAACAGGTGCTCCTCCCGCGTTGGGCAGGTAAGGCAGTTGTCGAGGATGTTCAGCCCGTAGGGAGCCCGCATTCGGCAAAGCTTTCAGCTCAAATTGTATCACCGATCCCGCGGTGATCAGGATCACGAAATGCCGTGACGTCAAACATGGTCGCCAGAGCCTGGATGCGACGAAAATCTATATGCACGGGAGTGTAGTGAAGCTGTGCAGACGGAGGTCTCCCATGAGCACCGTAACCGAAATCAGAAAGCCGGAGGTTAAAAAACCAGTGGGGGAGGGGCGCCCGCGGCCAGAGGTGACCGCCGTCCCGCAAGTCCAGATCGACGGGTTGTTTAGCGACATTCTGCTGGAAACAAGCAGCGTGCAACGACGACGACGTACCCTATCGGCGGCACTGTCGTTCGTTGTTCAATGCTTGCTGTTGGGAGTCCTCCTGATCGTACCGCTGATGTACACGGATGTTCTCCCGCAACAGCAACTGCTGACCTTCTTGATGGCTCCTCCACCCCCACCGCCTCCGCCGCCGCCGGCATCGGTAGCTGCGGCCAAAGTCGTGCGAGTGGTGGAGAGTGACATCCTGAACGGGCGCTTGCGGACTCCAGGGCGGATTCCGCAAACCGTGCGGATGATTCGGGAGGAAGAGGCGCCGCCACCGGACCTGTCGGGTGGCGGAGTTCCCGGGGGAGTTCCGGGCGGCATTCCCGGAGGCCAGCTGGGTGGGGTCATTGGCGGGATTCTCAGCTCCACTCCGACCCCCGCGGCCGTACCAAAGCTGGTAGCTCCCGTGCCGACAAAACGTATCCGGGTCTCGCAGGGTGTGACTGAGGGGCGATTAATCCGGAAGATTGAACCGAAGTATCCGACACTTGCGGTCGGGGCTCGGGTGCAGGGTCAAGTCCAGCTCACCGCCATTATCTCGAAGACGGGCGAGATCCAGAACCTTGTCTTGGTGAGCGGACACCCGATGCTGGTACCGGCAGCGATCGAGGCCGTCAAGAAGTGGCGTTACCGCCCATTCCTGCTAAATGGCGAACCGGTGGAAGTGGAAACCACGATCACCGTAAATTTCCAACTTTCTTACTGAGGCTTGATAACCGCGTAATTTTCAAATGCGGAGACAAGGAAGGGTGACAAGACCATGGAAGAAGTGCATCGGTTTCGAGTCGTCGCCTGGTGGGCCTCTGGGCGCACCGGCATTGCCAAGTCCAGTTCCGCTCCCAACGCGATCCATTTCACTTCGCCGCCGGCTTTCGGCGGCTTGGACGGGAGGTGGACCCCGGAGGACTTGCTGCTTTGCGCGGTTGCCAGTTGCTATACGACTACTTTTCGGGCAGTCGCGGAAAATTCGAAGTTTGAGTACACCGACCTGCAGGTGGAAGTGGATGGGGACATCCGAAAGGCAGACTCAGGCTACAACTTCACCGAAATCATCATTCGCGCGAACTTGACGATTTCACAACCAGAGGAACAGGCTCGGGCCATCAAGCTTTTACACAAAGCCGAGGGGCTGTGCCTGGTGTCGCGCGCACTATCGGCCAAGCAGAAATTTGAACCAATCGTGCAAGTGCGTGAAGCAGGGGTGGAAAGCAGCCATGCTCTGCCAGTTGCCGGCAAAGAAGGGGGTTCCCGATAAAGCCCGAACCGGCAAATGGTTGTCGTGCTCGCCAGAGCTGCTGCATGACGTGGTCGTCACGGAGACGATCAGCACCGGGAAAGCGCTGGCTGTCTCCTTAGAAGCATTTCTCTGGAGGTGCCTTGTGCACACCGTCGAAGCTGGTAAGCGAATCGCCCTCAAGAACATCTTATTCGCCACCGACTTTTCCGCATGCTCGAATGCGGCGCTGCCGTACGCCCTGGCGGTCACGCGCCGCTATGAGGCAAAGTTACTTGCGGCCCACGTCATGCCGACCAAGGCAGAAATGGCAATGATGTCGCCGGAAAGTTGGCCGGCGTTGATCGAAGAAGAAGGCAAAAAGACGCAAGCGTATCTTGAGCAATTGGAGAAACAGTTCCAGGGATTTCCTCATGAAGTGCTGACGCCGCGAGGCCACATCGCAGATGCACTCTCTAGGATCATCGCAGAACGAGATATCGATTTGCTCGTGGTGGGCACTCACGGCCGCGCGGGTGTCGGCAAGCTATTTCTCGGCTCCGTCGCCGAGGAAGTGCTCCGGCGCGCAGATTGTCCGGTCCTGAGCGTGGGACCGCACGTGGCCAGCAAGCCGGATGGTGAGATTCACTTTCAGCACATTGTTTTCGCAACCGATTTTAGTAACGACTCCCTGGCCGCGTTGCCCTATGCCGTGTCCCTGGCCGAGGAAGACGAAGCGCGGTTAGTAGTGCTGCACGTGGTTGAACAACCGGCGGCAAGCATCGTGGACCTGGAGTACGTCAAGGCGTCGCTGATGCGCCGTCTCAACGAACTCGTGCCACCGGACGCCGAGCCCTGGTGCCATGCGGAAAGCGTGCTCGAGTTCGGCCGGCAGTTTGCCCCGCCCGCGGAGCGAATTCTGGAAATCGCGAAAGAGCAGGCTGCAGATTTGATCGTTCTCGGTGTGCACCCGGTGCATGGCAAGCTGGACCTTGCCACACACCTAGCCAGCACTACGGCCCATATATTGACCCAAGCCGCCTGCCCCGTGCTGACGGTGCATGGCGGACGCTCGAGGTAGCGGGTACCACATCGCTGCCTAGGAATTAGCGGCAGCGATAAGGCGGAAGTGGGATAGTCCGCGGCGGGAGGTCGAATATCGACGGAGATCGTGGAGGCGCTCTATGAAAACTCTGGCAGCCGGCAAGCGAATCGCGATCAGCAATATTTTGTTTGCCACCGATTTCTCTCCGCATTCCAATGCCGCCCTTCCCTATGCTCTGGCCATCGCCCATCAGTATGGGGCGCGGTTATACGGCGCCCACGTCCTTTCCTCGGATGACTACCTTTTCGTTGCGCCCGAAGTCTGGCCCGCTCATATGCAACAGGAAGAGGAGTTGCAAGAAGAGGCAGTGGCGCGTCTTGAGGAACAACTGCGCGGCGTGCCTCACCAGGCACTCTCTGGCATCGGCGATGTCTGGGACGTGCTCCGCCGCATGGTCGCCGAGCATGATATTGATCTGATCGTGGTTGGCAGTCACGGCCGTACCGGCACCCGCAAGCTGCTGATGGGCTCCATCGCCGAAAAGATCTTCCGCCAGGCTTCTTGCCCAGTTCTGACGGTAGGACCCAATGTCGTGAACCAGAAAAAGAGCGTGTCCGAGTTCAATCAGATTCTTCTGGCTACCGATTTCGGTGAGGAGTCCTCGGCGGCTGCTTCTTACGCCGTTTCTATTGCTCACGAACACCAGGCGCGGCTTTCGTTGCTGCACGTGCTGCAGCGGCCTCTTCCGGGGGCGGCAAGTTCCGAATCCACTTCAGACTTGCTGTTCCGCCAGTTGCAGGAATTGGTCCCGCGGGATACTGACCTGTGGTGTCATCCGGATTACTTCGTTCAGTTCGGTCTTCCGGCGGAGCGAATTCTGCAGTTCTCCAGCGCCAACGGAGTAGACTTGATCGTCATGGGTTTGCATCCGCACGGAGCAGTAAGTGCGGTGACCCACCTGGCGCACACGACGGCACAGCATATTGTGGCCCACGCTATCTGTCCCGTGCTCACAGTTCGCGGTTGAGGGTCATCGCGAAAACTGAAGCCTTGGGATGTTAACCAGCCCTGTACATTCACCCGTGAGGTTTCACCGAGGCGGCGGCTTTCCGCCGTGGCAAGATTGAGGGATGAGGGATTTTTATGAGTTCGACCGAGGCTGACCTCCTGCAACGATCGCCGCACGAAGAGAAATCGACATCCCGGGAAATGTATGGACTGGACGCGATGTTCGCTCCCAAGTCTGTGGCGGTCATCGGAGCGACCAGTCGCCCCGCCACCGTAGGCCGGGCAGTTCTCGAAAACCTGCTGCACGGCGGATTTCACGGAAAAGTGTATGCCGTCAACGCCAAGCATCCGGAGGTGCTCGGGCTCAAAACCTACGGGAGCATCCGTGACATTCCCGGTCGGGTGGACTTGGCAATCGTTGCCACCCCGGCGGCAACCGTCCCGCAGATCATTGGAGAGTGCGTGGATGCCGGCGTCGGGTCCGCGATCGTGATTTCTGCCGGATTCCGGGAACGCGGCGCGGAAGGCGCTGCCCTCGAACAACAGATTCAAGAGCACGTACGGCGCAGTTCCATTCGCCTGATGGGTCCCAACTGCCTGGGCATTATGAACCCGGCGATCGGGCTGAATGCCACTTTCGTAAAAGAACCACCGAAGGCTGGTAATGTCGCGTTCTTGAGTCAGAGTGGAGCGCTTCAGGTCGCGATCCTCGACTGGAGCGCCCGCGAACAAGTAGGATTCAGCGCCATCGTTTCTACCGGTTCGATGCTGGATGTGGGTTGGGGTGATTTGATCTACTACTTTGGCGACGACCCGCACACCAAGAGCATCCTGATCTACATGGAATCCGTGGGAAATGCGCGGTCATTCCTCTCCGCGGCCCGTGAAGTCGCCCTCACCAAGCCGATCATCGTGATCAAAGCCGGCCGCTCAGAAGCGGCCGCACGCGCCGCGGCATCGCACACTGGCGCGCTCGCGGGCAGCGACGAAGTGCTGGATGCAGCCTTCCGCCGTTCCGGAGTTCTGCGGGTACACAACATTGCGGATCTGTTCTATATGGCGGAAGTGCTCAGTAAGCAGCCCCGTCCCAAGGGCCCGCGGCTTACGATCCTGACCAATGCCGGCGGTCCCGCGGTCTTGGCCACGGACTCACTGGTGGCCAATGGCGGAGAGCTGGCCGAGCTTTCCCCAGAGACTGTGCAGCGGCTGGATGAGTTCCTCCCAGCCCACTGGAGTCATGGCAATCCCATTGATGTTCTCGCCGATACTGACTCCGAACGCTTTGCTCGCGCCCTCGAAATTGCTTCCCAGGACGCGAACAGCGATGGGCTCCTGGTCATCCTTGTTCCGCAAGCCATGGCGGATCCTTTGCAGGTTGCGGAGCGCATGAAAGCTTATGCCAAAGGAGGCAAGCCCGTGCTTGCCAGCTGGATGGGAGGCAACAGCGTTGCCGCCGGCGAGGCTGCCCTGAATGCGGGGGGCATTCCAACCTTTCCCTATCCCGACACTGCCGCGCGGGCTTTCACCTATATGTGGCGCTACACCTACAACCTGCGCGGACTCTACGAGACTCCGACGCTGGCTGACCAGTCTGAGATGGAGAGCGCATCCCGCCGACAGGTCGAGCAGATCATTCAGAATGCACGAAAGAACGGGCGCGTTCTGCTCACTGAATTGGAATCGAAGCGGCTACTGTCGCTCTACGGCATTCCTACGAACGAGACGCGCTCCGCGGCCAGCGAAGACGATGCGGCGACCATCGCCGCGCAATTTGGCTTCCCGGTTGTGCTGAAAGTCCTTTCCGAAACCATCACGCACAAGACGGATGTTGGCGGAGTCAAACTGAACTTGCAGGATGCAACAGCGGTCCGCTCTGCCTATCGCGCCATCAAGTCTTCCGTCACGGAAAAGGCCGGCGCTGACCAATTCTCCGGCGTGACGGTGCAGCCCATGGTGCAGTTCGATGGCTACGAACTAATCATCGGCAGCAGCGTGGATCCACAGTTTGGACCCGTCATCCTGTTCGGTTCCGGAGGCCAGTTGGTCGAAGTCTATCGCGACCGCGCCCTGGCGCTTCCACCACTGAACACCACGCTCGCGCAGAGAATGATGGAGCAGACTCGAATTTTCACCGCGCTGAAAGGTGTCCGCGGGCGCAAACCGGTCGACATGGCGGCTCTGGAGCAGCTGTTAGTCCGCTTCAGTCAGCTCGTGCTCGAACAGCGCTGGATCAAGGAAATTGACATCAATCCGCTGCTCGCTTCTCCGGAGCGCCTGCTCGCCCTCGATGCCAGAATCGTGTTGCACGGGACCGAGGTCACCCCCGAGCAGTTGCCCAAGCCGGCCATCCGTCCCTATCCCCTGCAGTATGTTTCCAACTGGACCATGAAGAACGGAAAACCGGTTACGATCCGTCCCATCCGCCCGGAAGACGAACCGCTGCTGGTGAAGTTTCATGAGACACTCTCCGATCGCAGCGTCTATTTGCGCTACTTCTGCACCCTCAGCCTGAGCCGCCGCATCGCCCATGAGCGGCTGCTGCGGATCTGTTTCGGCGACTACGATCGCGAAATGGCCCTGGTCGCCGAGCGCACCGATCCCGACACAGGTGAACGCCAGATCATGGCCGTTGGACGAATTAATAAACTTCACGGCAAGAATGAAGCCGAAGTCGCCGTGCTGGTCTCAGATCAATATCAAAATCTGGGCTTGGGATACGAGTTACTGCGCCGTGTCGTCCAGATTGCCCGGGATGAGAAATTAAGCGAAGTCCACGCGGAAATGTTGCCTGACAACATAGCGATGCAGGTCATCATGAAGCGCATTGGCTTTCGGGTTCGCGCTGGCGAAGATCTCAGTTCGGTGCAGGCTTTCCTGGAACTGTGAGCAATTCCGGATATTAGACCTGGTAAGAAATCGAACTTCTCCAATTTCCTCTTTTTTCCTCTTTGTGACCCCGATCACACGCCCGTGTGCGCCACGTTCCCGACAATATCACCTTGATCCGGCATGCTTTATGTGTCCGTTCCCTCAGAACGGCAGGGGCTCCAGAGAAGTCCAGAAGGGGATGTCATGAAGCGTAAGTTCAAGACCATGGACGGCAACGAGGCCGTCGCCAATGTCGCGTACCGCCTCAATGAAGTCATCGCGATTTATCCCATCACGCCATCGTCAAACATGGGCGAATGGGCCGATCAATGGGCTTCGGAAGGTGTACCGAATGTCTGGGGTACCGTACCCCACGTGATCGAGATGCAAAGCGAGGGCGGCGCCGCCGGAGCGGTTCATGGCGCGCTCCAGACCGGAGCCTTGTCGACGACCTTCACGGCGTCGCAAGGCCTGCTGCTGATGATCCCCAACATGAACAAGATCGCAGGCGAACTTACGCCTACGGCATTTCACGTCAGCGCGCGCACCGTTGCTACCCACGCGCTCTCGATCTTCGGCGACCACTCGGATGTGATGTTCTGCCGAACCACTGGCTTCGCCATGCTCTCGTCGAACTCGGTTCAGGAGGCGATGGACCTCGCTCTGATTGCCCATGCGGCCACACTTGAGACTCGGATCCCGTTCCTGCACTTCTTTGACGGCTTTCGCACTTCGCACGAAGTCAACAAGATCGAGATGCTGACCGAAGATGACATGCGCGCCCTCATCAACATGGATCGCGTCATCGAGCACCGCCAGCGGGCGCTTTCCCCCGATCATCCCGTGTTGCGTGGTACGGCGCAGAATCCTGACGTCTATTTTCAGGCACGGGAAGCCTGTAATCCCTACTACGACGCCTGCCCGGATAAGGTGCAGACGGTCATGGATAAGTTCACGGAGGTCGTAGGGCGTTCTTATCACCTGTTCGACTATGTAGGCGCGCCCGATGCTGAGCGCGTGATCGTCATGATGGGCTCCGGTGCCGAGACCGCGCACGAGACGGTGGACCACCTGAACCGAAACGGCGAAAAAGTTGGTTTGCTGAAAGTCCGTCTGTACCGCCCGTTCTCCGTCCAGCGCTTCCTCGAGGCGCTCCCCGCAACCGTGCGTCAGATTGCAGTGCTTGATCGCACTAAAGAAGCAGGTGCCGGCAGAGAGCCACTCTATCTTGATGTTGTTAGTGCGATTCAGGAAGGAATCAAGCTGGGCTATGGGACGCTAAAAGCCGCGCCGGAAACCGTAGGTGGACGTTACGGTCTCTCCTCAAAAGAATTTACCCCCGCGATGGTGAAAGCGGTTTACGACAACCTGTCAGAGGCAAAGCCGAAGGATCACTTCACCATCGGCATTCACGATGACGTGGGCCACACCAGTCTCGATTACGATACGGATTTTTCCATCGAGCCCGACAGCGTTGTGCGGGCCATGTTCTACGGGTTGGGTGCGGACGGCACGGTGGGCGCCAACAAGAACTCGATCAAGATCATCGGCGAAAACACAGGCAATTACGGTCAGGGATACTTCGTTTACGACTCCAAAAAGTCGGGGGCGATGACGGTTTCACATTTGCGCTTCGGACCGCAGCCGATCCGCTCCAGCTACCTGATTTCCAAGGCCAATTTCGTGGCCTGCCACCAATGGATTTTCCTCGAGCGCTACGACATGCTCGGCACCCTGGTGCCGGGCGGCGTTTTCCTGCTCAACAGTCCTTTCAATAAGGACGAAGTTTGGAATCACCTGCCGCGCGAAGTCCAGACGCAGTTGATCGCCAAGAAAGCTCGCTTCTTCATTATTGACGCTTACCAGGTGGCTCGCGAGACGGGCATGGGCTCGCGTATGAATACCATTCTGCAGACCTGCTTCTTCGCCATCTCCAAGGTCCTGCCGCGCGAACAAGCGATTGAAGCCATTCGCGAGTCCATCCGCTACACGTACGGCAAGAAGGGTGACGAGGTCGTACAGCAGAACCTGCGCGCCGTGGATGAAACTCTGGCCCACATGTTCGAAGTCACGGTGCCCGAGAAAGTCACGAGTCATACCGAAATGCCAGCCGCGTTCGCTTCCGGCGCGCCCAAGTTCGAGCGCGACGTGCTCAGCGTGATTTACGCCGGCCACGGCGACGATATTCCAGTCAGCGCCTTCTCCGTCGATGGCACCTTCCCTACCGGCACCGCGAAATGGGAGAAGCGCAACATCGCGCTGGAGATCCCTGAGTGGGATACGAAGATCTGTATTCAGTGTGGCAAGTGCGCCATGGTCTGCCCACACGCCGTACTTCGGATCAAGGTCTACGACTCCAAGGAACTGGGCGGTGCGCCCGCAACATTCAAATCCACCGAGGTGCGCGACAAGGAATGGCAGGGTCTGAAGTACACCATCCAGGTTGCGCCGGAAGACTGCACTGGTTGTGGCATCTGCGTCGATGTCTGCCCGGTCAAGAATAAGGCTGAGACGCGGCTTAAAGCGATCAACATGGTTCCCCAGCCGCCGCTGCGCGCGCCGGAGCGGGAAAACTGGGACTTCTTCCTCAAGATTCCCGAGCTGGACCGTCGCAAGATCAAAACCACCAACATCCGCCAGCAACAGATACAGGAGCCGCTGTTTGAGTTTTCGGGCGCCTGTTCCGGATGCGGCGAGACGCCCTATCTGAAGCTGGTTTCGCAGCTCTTCGGAGATCGGTCGGTCATTGCCAACGCGACCGGGTGCTCGTCAATCTACGGCGGCAACCTGCCAACAACGCCTTGGGCCAAGAATGCGGACGGCCGCGGACCGGCTTGGTCGAATTCCCTGTTTGAAGACAACGCTGAGTTCGGCCTGGGATTCAGGCTCTCCATTGACAAGCAGACCGAATACGCCCGAGAACTAGTGCTCCGTCTAGCGGGGTCGATCGGAGATGAACTTGCTACAGCCCTGCTGAACAAGACGCAGCGGGACGAAGCAGATATTTTCGAACAACGGCAACGAGTCGAACTGTTAAAGGAGAAGTTGAAGGGTCTCAATACACCGGAAGCCAAGCAACTGCTGGCCGTCGCTGACATGCTGGTGAAGAAGAGCGTGTGGATCGTCGGCGGCGACGGCTGGGCGTATGACATCGGTTACGGCGGTCTGGACCATGTGTTGTCGACCGGCCGCAACGTGAACCTGTTAGTGCTCGACACCGAGGTTTACTCCAACACCGGCGGCCAAGCGTCGAAGTCCACGCCACGGGGCGCCGTCGCAAAATTTGCCGCCGGCGGAAAACCGGGTCCCAAGAAAGACCTTGGGCTGATGGCCATGAGCTACGGCAATGTTTACGTAGCCAGCGTCGCCATGGGGGCGAAGGATGAGCACACGCTCAAGGCGTTCCTGGAAGCGGAAGCCTATGACGGACCCAGCCTGATCATTGCTTACTCGCATTGCATCGCGCACGGCATCAACATGACAACCGCCATGACGGACCAGAAAGTTGCGGTCGAGTCGGGCCAGTGGCTGCTCTATCGCTACAATCCGGAGCGCACTCTCGCGGGCGAGAATCCTTTGATGCTCGATTCCCGCACTCCCACGCGCAAAGTCAAAGACTATCTGCAGCAGCAGACGCGCTTCAAGATGCTGCTTAAGAGCAAACCGGACGATGCGAAGCGGTTGTGGGTACAGGCGCAGCAAGACGCTGAGACTCGCTATCACCTGTACGAATATCTGGCGCAACGCAAGTCAGAGCCCGTCTCCGCTCCGGCCGCGACGCGCACCGATTCGCCGGTACCAGCAGAAACCAAGAAATAGCGATCACGGCCGACAGGACACACCATAGGAAGGGAACATCATGGATCTAAACACGAAGTATCTTGGCCTGCAGTTGCGCACGCCGTTGGTTGCCTCCGCATCCCCGCTCTCCCAGGAGATCGGCGGAATCCGTGCCCTCGAAGATGCCGGCGCTTCGGCTGTCGTGCTCTATTCCCTCTTCGAGGAGCAGCTGCGTCAGGAAGGCGTCGAGTTTGAGCACTATCTCAACGTCGGCACGGAAAGTTCTCCCGAATCGATTTCTTACTTTCCCCAATCCAGCGAGTTCCACGTTGGACCCGAGGGCTATCTCAATCACATTCGCAAAGCCAAAGACGCGGTCGACGTTCCGATTATCGCCAGCCTTAACGGAACAACGCTGGGCGGGTGGGCCAGGTACGCCAAGCAGGTCGAGCAGGCTGGAGCCGATGCCATCGAGTGCAACATCTACTTCTTGCCGACCAACACTGAGATCCTTGGCTCCGAGATAGAGAGGATCTATGCCGACATTCTCCGGGAAGTGAAGATTTCGGTCCATATTCCGGTAGCGGCCAAGCTCAGCCCGTTTTTCAGCAATTTCGCGAATATGGCGAAGAGGCTCGACCAACTTGGCACAGACGGCCTGGTGCTATTCAACCGCTTTTACCAACCCGATATCGACCTGGAAGAATTGGAAATCAAACCGAGCGTGCTGCTCAGCAGCCCGCAGGAGCTACGACTCCCCCTGACTTGGATCGGCATTCTCTACGGCCACGTCCGGGCCAACCTGGCGGCTACCAGCGGCGTGTATGCCCCCGAGGACGTAATCAAGTTGCTCATGGTTGGCGCCGACGTGACCATGCTGTGCTCTGCGCTATTGCGCCATGGCATCGGGCACCTTCGTCATGTAGAGGAAGGCGTTCGGCAGTGGATGGAAGATCACGAATACGAATCTGTGAAACAGATGCAAGGCAGCATGAGCCAACTCCGTTGCCCCGATCCCGGAGCCTTTGAACGCGCCCAGTACATGAAAGCTGTCAAGGGACTGCAGCACGTATTGGCAAACGGCTGAACCTAATGTTGACATTTCTGGCCCGTCAGCTAGGATGCGAAGAGGGCGGAACTACCGGATGCAGGACTAGGGATGAACATCGAGATCCGCGACGCAGCCCTTCAAGCAAGAATCCAGAGGCAGATCCAAGCAACCGGTTCCAGCAGTGTCGAGGAGGTGTTGCTCCGCCTGCTTGAAACTCAAGAGGAACAAGATCGCTGGCTTTTGGAAAACCGGGAAGCGAACAACGCAAAGATTCGTCGAGGGATTGAGCAACTCGATCGGGGCGAAGGAATTCCGGAAGACCGCCTGGACGCGATTTGACGAATGAAATGGTGAAGTTCTTTCCGGTCTACTCATACCTTATCGTCTACCGACCGGAGACGAGGCCGTTGCAAGTTGTTTCGATTCTTCACGGCCACAGGGACATAGAACGCATTCTGAAGAATCGTCTGTAGAAAAAACGCTCCGCAATTGGCACATTGCACGGCTCACGCAGTTGGCAGAACTTTTCTCGCCGCCCCCTCAAAATGCGCTTCGATTTCTTCCAGAGTCTTCCCTTTCGTTTCCGGCAGGAAGACTGCGGCGGTGATGAAGTAGATCACCGTGCAGGCGGCAAAGCCAAAAAACATCGTCGAGTAACCATGCTTGCCGACGGTCGGCAGGAACATGGCGGCAATCGTTGTTGAGACCGCCTGGTTGATCAGAAGCGCAATGCTCATGCCGTTGGAGCGAATCCGGGTTGGCATCAACTCCGATAGCGCCAGCCACACGCATACTCCCGGACCGATGGCGAAAAACGCCATGAAAACGAAGAGTGTAATAGCCACCAGCCAGCCATTGTGAGCGGTCGGCACCGGAGTAATCAGTGCATTGTCAATATGTAAGGGCGCGTTGCGCGCGGCCTCAAGATCGCTGAACGGATTCGAAAAAAACGCGACGACTTTATTAGGAGGCACGCAGCTTTCCCGCGTAATCTCAATTGGGGCGGCGGCCTTGTCGTCAGAGCGCGCAACCTTCGTCGCGGCGCGAAAGTCTCCATACGAATAGATGACAACCAGCGACGTGGCTCGCTTGCGAATCGCATCACCGGCGCCCCCCTCCGCAGCAAGGAGCGTATTTGCCGTGTTCTCGTCGTACTGCAACGTAACCTTCTGAGCGGTGCCGACCATGGACTGAACCACGTCGCGAGAATCGACACGGAAGCTCTCCGTCCGACGAAATAGCATGCCGGTGCAGAGGAGCGAAACAATAATGCCGGCACTGCCAACCGACAGCAGGAACTTGCGTCCCTTGCGGTCTACCAGCAAAACGCCGCCGATGGTCATCAGGAAATTTACGATCGTGAAGAGAACGTAACCCCAATGTGCCTGGACATCGGACAGTCCGCTTTGCAGCAGAATGTTCGTGTTGTAGCCGATGATGGAGTTGATGCCGGTCGCCTGATTACAGGCAAGAATGACGCAGGCCAGAACAAACGGGATCACGTACTTGCGACGCAGAAGCGATTCCCGAGTCTGCGCTCCAGTTGAATTCTTGGCTTTCTCAGCCGCAGCCGCCTGCTCCATTTCCGCCAGCTCGGTGTCCGCTTGCTCAGTGGCGCGCGAGCGCAAGAGCGCGGCGTATGCGGCATCTCTTTTCCCGCGCCGAAACAACCAACGTGGAGACTCGGACACCATGAGGCTGCCGATCACAAACAAAATGCCGGGTGGCAGCGAAACCCAGAAAATGCTGCGCCAAGCCGTATCTTTGAAGGCAAAGAGTCTGGCGGGATCGCCCAGCTTAGATACCTCTTCCACGCGAAAGCTGAAGTACATGCCGACAATAGCCGCAGTCACGATACCAAGCGTCAGCAGCCATTGGAAAATTCCCGTTCCCTTACCACGGCTCGATGCCGCGAGACATTCCGCCAGATAGAGCGGGACCACCACGCCGATCAGTCCGGCACTGATGCCTTGCAAGAGGCGGCCAAGGACCAACGGCCCGTAACCATGCGCGAGCGCAATCGTTGGAATGCTGAAAACAAACAGCAGTCCGCTGAGCATCATCAGCGGCTTGCGCCCGATCCAATCTGCCAAAGCGCCCGCAAACAGGGTCGAAATCACGCTGCCGAGGAGCACGGCGGCAACGACGTTAGAAAGTTGACCCGCGTTGAACCCGGAGGTGGCCTGCAGATAAGGCAAAGCCCCGGCAATGATTCCAACATCCACGCCGTACAGCAATCCGCCCAGACCTGCGACCAGCAGGAGGAAACGATTGTAGCCAGCTTTTTCGTCGCTCATTGCGTAGCCAACCCCTTCGACCTCAAGAAACCGATCTTACCCCCGTGTACCTCTGTGTACCCTGTGGTTCGAGATCTTTTTCAACCACAGGGTACACAGGGTTTCACGGAGCAACCAACTTAGGGCTGCGAGTGGCTCAGCGCTTCATACGCAGCCCCCAACATCGGCGCATCCTCATTCACAACGACCGCTATTGGGACACGCGCCAGCACCGGCGCAAGTTTCCCCACGCCACAGAAAGACTTAAAGAAGGTATCACCTTGAAGTTTGGGCAGGATTTTTACCGCGATGCCCCCCGCAATAAAGACGCCGCCAAGCGCCATGGTTTGTAGAGCAAAATTGCCGGTTACTCCAGCAAATATTTCCGTCCAGAAGTCCAGCGTCTCAGCACAAACGGCACAGGATTTTGCCAGCCCCAGCTGCGTGATCTCACCCGCTGCATTGGCGCCGGGAGATTCGAACGATTCGTGCCGCACCGACGGGTTCAGGAATTCGTGAATCCGACGAAAACCGCGGCCTGAGACAATCTCCTCGCAACATACATGAGGTAACTGCTTTCGCAAATGCTCGAGCAGTTGAATTTCCCGCTCGGTTCGTGGCGCAAAGTCCGCCATTCCTCCTTCAGCGGGCGCCACCTGATATTTGTTGCCATTCCAGAACAGAAGGGCCTCTCCCAGCCCGGTTCCCGCCGCAATCACGCCTTGCGTCGCGTTAGTTACAGGTGTCCCAGGATTGAGGATTACCAAGTCAGCCGAGGACAACCGATTGAGACTCAACGCCGTGGCAGCCAGGTCGTTCAGCAATTGTATGTTCTTGAGTTTCAAGCCTCGAGCGAGATCCGAAACGTCGAGAATCCAAGGCAGATTTTCAGAATAGTGCCGGCCGCCAGTTACAACGCCTGCCACCCCGAAACCAGCGGCTTCAATCGCTGTGCGATTCACATTCTTATCTTCTGTTCTGGCTTGCTGAAGAAAAACTTCGATCAGATCCTCGAACCCGGCATAGTCGCGGGTTGCAAGACGGCGCTGGAAGACACCATGCAGCGTGTTTCCCCGCTGGACAAACAATCCAAGATTCGACTTTGTGCCGCCAATATCTCCGGCAAGAATCATGGTGGTCTGATCATCTCTGTCGCCGCACGCGTTTCCGGATTGGCAGGACACGCGCAGCAACATCACGCGGTCGCAAGAGTTGAGACATGTGATCCTATCAGAGATAAGTGCCACTCACCGGACAGAAACAATTGGAACTGGCGATCGCGGCGAAGCAGAGGCCGCTATGCATCCACTCCCGGCGATGGCTGCAGTGGCTCGATGACGTGCAGCCCGCACTCGGTTTTGCTCATGCCGGGCCAGCGTCCGGCTCGAGGATCCTCGCCGGGCCGGATGGCACGCGTGCAATGCGTGCAACCAATGCTCGGATAATTTTGATCATGCAGCGCGTTGTAGGGCACGCCGTGCTCCATGAGATACCGCCAGACTTGTTTCGAGGTCCAGTCGGCGATTGGATTGATTTTTACCAGCCCAAATTTGGCATCCCACTCGACCTTGCCGGCACTCCTGCGGAACGAAGTTTGATCGCGCCGGATGCTGGTAATCCAAGCACTGAGCTCGCTTAACTTGCGCCGCAGCGGCTCAATCTTTCGCAGGTTGCAGCACTGGTCGGGATCGCGCGTCCATAGCGCCGCACCGTGAACTCGCTCCTGCTCCTCGGGCGAGAGTAGCGCAAAGACTCTCTCGATCTTGATCTCATACTTCTGTTCAATCTGATCCATCAGGTTGTACGTTTCGGGAAACAGAAATTCGGTGTCAATCGTGAACAGGCGGAAGTCCTTGCGGATCCGGGAGGCCATATCGATCAGCACCATACCTTCGGCGCCAAACGCCGACGAGATGGCAACATCGTTGCCGAAGGTTTCAAATGCCCAGCTCAGCACCCTCTGCGGGTTCCAACTCTCTGCGGTCATCTGCACTTCTGCGATCTTGTCTTTCACGAAATCGGCCCCTCATCTGTGCCCACAGCACTGCTGCTAGGAATGTCGTTGAAAAGTGCCACCGGAAGCCGGCTGTCCTTGCCGGGCGACAGCTCTGGCGTCGCAAACCCCTCCACTAGGACGGCGGGATCGGTCAAGCGCACGACCTCGCCAACGATCAGCAGTGTCGGGGAGGCGAGTTGCGGCGCGCGATGCAAATCCAGGACGGTCGTGCGATGCGTCCGCTGATGTTTGGTGGTGGCACGCGAAATGACGGCACAGGGTGTGTCGGCTGACAGCCCGGCCGAAGTCAGCCGCTTCGCAATATCCGAATAGTTCTGTCCCGGCATATAAATCACCAGCGTCGCTCCACTGCTGACAAACTTGCTCCAATCCGTAGCGTTTTTTTCAGAAGCCCGATGGGCGGTGATGAGCACAAGCGCGTCAGACGCCCTTCGATGCGTCAGCGGAATCTGTGCCGTTGCCGCCGCACCCATGGCCGAGGTCACGCCAGGTACGATCTCGAAAGGAATGCTGTTTGCGCGGAGGAATTCGAGCTCTTCCCCGGCGCGTCCAAAAATCAGCGGATCGCCCCCCTTCAGCCGGACAACGCGCAGCCCGGAACCAGCCAACGCGACCATCAGGTAGTTGATCTCGCCCTGAAGAATTCTCTTTTTCCCGCATCGCTTGCCCACATTGTGAATCTGCGCCGTCGCCGGAATCAGCTTCAGTATCTCGGGAGAAACCAGGTCGTCGTGCAACACGGCCTCAGCAGTTCGCAGCAGGCGGAGCGCCTTCAACGTCAGCAACTCCGGATCGCCCGGCCCTGCGCCTACCAGATAAACTTTCCCCTTCATGCTCCCTCGCTTTTCCGTGCTCATCGTCTTGCCGTCAATTCTGGAATTTCCTTCAGAGCCGCTTCGAACGCTTCCCTGCTCGCCAATGAGTGCAGCAACTCCAACTTGCGTTCCTTATCGAGATCGCTGGCCAGAATGAGTCGCCGGGTTTCGCCGAGTTCCGCAACCCACTGCGCGTACCCCTCTCCAAACTGCTTTTCCAATTGCTGTCGAAGTTTCTGCGCCAGCGATGGACTCTGCCCAGCGGTTGAAATTGCAATCTGCAGGTCGCCGCGCCGCACCACAGAGGGATAGAAGAAATCGCAAAGCTCAGGAACATCCACCACGTTGCACAGAACCTTGCGTTGCTGCGCCTCTCGATAAATCAGACGATTCAGGCTCTCGGAAGCCGTTGCGACCACCGCTAGAAACTTTCCGTCAAGGTCGTGCGGCGAGAACGCTCGCAGTTCCAGGTCGATCTTCCCTGCGCGCGCCCATTCGCGAACAGCGTCGCTCGCTTCGATCGCAACCACGTGAATGCGCGCGCCGGTGTCGATGAGCCCACCGATCTTGGGTTCGCCGACTTTTCCCGCACCCACGACTAGGCACTTCTTACCCGTCAACTTCATGAACATTGGGAACAGATTAGTCACCATCTCCTCCAGCTATTTGCGCTAAGCTTCCGGTTTCCGTCACTCCCACGGGCGGGAAATTACGAGCAACCGCATCCACCGGTGCGCCCGCCAGAAATTCCCGCAACTCCGTGTCGGTATGCCGGGAAAAGAACTGGCGCAGGTTCTCGCCCGGTGCGCGAGCTGCGAGATATTGCCGGAGCAATCTTTCAATCGCCTCCGGAACCTCGGTTGCAGGACAGCGATATCCCACGGGCCGTGCCGTCGCCTGATGCAAACCGAGCGCTCCGCCCAGGCAGAAGTAGTAGGCATCGACGAGGCGGCCGTCGATTTTCATCTTCTTGCCATCAATGCCAATGTCAGCAATCCAATGCTGTCCGCAACTATTCGGGCATCCAGTCACGTGCAACTTCAGGTGCTGATCGAAGCCAGGCAGGCGCTCTTCCAGTTCTTCCACCAGCCAGCGGGAAAAGCTCTTCGTCTCGGTGATCGCCAGCTTGCAAAATTCCGTGCCGCTGCACGCGACCGTGCCGCGAAAGAAGGGCGAGCCGCCAACTTTCAATCCAATCCCGTCCAATCCCTTGGCAAGGTCTTCAGCATTCAGACGGGGAACATTGACGACCAGCAGGTTCTGCATGTTGGTTGTGCGCAGTTCGCCGGACGCAAAACGCTCGGCCAAATCGGCGGCAGCGTGCATTTGCTCGGCGGTAATTCGTCCGCGGAGAACCGCGGCCCCTACGTAGCAATAGCCCGGCTGCTTTTGCGGATGAATTCCCACGTGGTCGCGATAAACGTCGGCTGGCGGCTGTTCCTCGACAGCAGGGTCAAATGCAAATCCAACCCGCCGCTGCAGTTCGTCAATAAAACTCTCCGCCGTCCAGCCATGCCGCAGGAAGAGAAACTTCAGCCGCGCCCGCTCGCGATGTTCGCGTAACACCTCCGAGTCGCGAAACAGTTCGGCAATCCCTCGAATGGCAGGCAGCACTTGGTGCCAGCGGACAAACGCATTCAATCGCGCTCCCAGGTAAGGTTCGGCAGAAAGACCTCCCGCAACGCGCAGTGAGAATCCGACTTCAGGTGTCCCGCGTAGCACACGCGTAGTCGCGGTCAACCCCACATCGTTGATCTCCGGGTACGGGCACCACACGCGGCAACCGGTGATCGAGATCTTGAATTTACGGGGAAGGTTGTAGAAATCGGCATTGCCCGCGAGCATTCGCGAGGCTTCGAGCACCAGAGACGAAGCATCGCAAATCTCGTCGGCATCGACTCCCGCGACCGGGCAGCCGGTAACATTTCGCGTAACATCGCCGCAGGCGCTGGTCGTATTCAAGCCCACGTGTGCGAGCGCTTCGAGCAGTTCCGGAAGCGCCTCGATCGTGACCCAGTGCAACTGAATATTCTGGCGCACGGTGATATCGGCAATTCCGTTGGCATGGCGACGGGTAAGATCGGCAATGGTTCGCAGCTGCTCGGCACGCAACAGACCGTTGGGAATGCGGATTCTCACCATGAAGCGTTGGAGAGCCTTGCCTTCCCCGCCTTTGCCGCCAGTGACGCCAGCTCCATCCCCCTGCGTGTAAACGCCCCACCAACGAAAGTAGGTCCCGATCCACTCTGGCGGAATGGACTCGAATCCTTCGCGCGCGAAGCGCCGGATTTCTTCCAGCCCGTCCCATGGATTCTTGGCGCGTTTGAGACGTTCGACTCTCTGTGCCTTGGTTTCTGTTGCTGTGTTCGCCATCGCCTGTTTGTCCCCTAAAACAAAAAAACCACCGCCAGGTTTATCTGGCGGTGGGTTATAAGTGCCGGTTTCTAAAGAAAACTTTTAAGTCGGCAACCTCCCCGCGCCAGGGCACACACATGCACAACAACAACAAGCGCACATGCACATCGCGCAGAGACTTTGCATCGACATAGTCTGCATAGTAGGTTGAACCACTCCCGAGGTCAATAAACTTCGGTACCAGCTTCGATGCAAACTTTGAATCCGAAGTATCAAAATGTTTGGGTCCTGTCGTTTGATGTTGCCAACAGCCTCTGTAGGCGACTGTTTCTGTGAGACTTAACGCGCAGAAATCGGGGGCAACGGCAGATCCAGATAATGCTGTGCCGGAACTTCCCGCAACCACTGTGCGGCCGTTTCCGGGGTAATGTCCCGCTGCGGCATGCCCAACATCTCGTAACCCACCATGAATTTCTTGATCGTTGCCGAGCGCAGCAGGGGCGGATAGAAATGCGCGTGCAGGTGGAATTCCGGATATTCAGCGCCATCGGTTGGCCGTTGATGGAAACCCATGGTGTAAGGAAACGACGTGCGAAATAAATTGTCGTAACGAACCGTGGCTTGGCGAAGAATTTCGGCCAAGGCGGTGCGCTCCTCGTCATGCAGCTCGTCGAGAGCCGAAACGCATCTCCGGCTAACCAGCAGAGTCTCAAACGGCCAGACCGCCCAGAACGGCACCAGCAAAACAAAATGCTTGTTGGCGCACACCAATCGTTCTTGTTTCTTCAGTTCAAGGTCGAGGTAATCGTTCAACAGAGTCGTGCCGTGCAATTGCCGGTAGTCGGCGAACGCGGCCAGTTCCTTCGCCAGTTCATTGGGAAGAGATTGGTTCGCCCAGATCTGTCCGTGCGGGTGGGGATTACTGCATCCCATCATCGCGCCGCGATTCTCGAAGATCTGCACCGACTGGATGTTCGGATCGCGCGCGAGTGCCGAGAACTCTCGCACCCAGGTATCGACAACATGTCGTATTTCGGCGACGCTCATCCGCGCCATCGTAAGATCATGACGGGGCGAGAAACAGACGACCCGGCACCGTCCCGCTTCGCTTCGAGCCACTAGCAGTCCCTTCTCCTGAACTTCGCCGGCAGGCGTATCCGGCTTCAGCGCCGCGAAATCATTGTCAAAGACAAATGTCTCGGTGTAGGCGGGGTTGGTCATTCCTCCCGCTCGAGCATTGCCGGGGCAGAGGTAACAATTTGGATCGTACTGTGCTGCCGCTTCCGGCGGAACGCTTTCCACCTGTCCCTGCCACGGCCTCTGGGCGCGATGCGGCGACACCAGCACCCATTCGCGGGTCAGGGGATTGAAGCGGCGATGCGGCTGCGATGCCAGTTCAGAAAAGTTCATGGGTTGAATTTTGTATGCCATTAATCCGGGTATCCATTGGGATAAGCGCGATGCCACTGCCACGCGCTCTCCACAATCGACTTCAAATCTCCAAATCTCGGTTGCCAGCCCAGGTCGCGCCGAATTTTTTCCGAGCTGGCGATTAACACCGCTGGATCTCCCGGCCGTCGCGGCGATTCAATCACGGGAATCGGATGGCCCGTGACGTTGCGCGCCACTTCGACCACCTGGCGCACGCTGAAGCCTTGCCCATTGCCCAGGTTGTAGATCAGCGGGCTGGAGTTCTTGGGAGAATTTTCCAGCGCATGCAGCGCCAGCAGGTGCGCATGCGCCAAGTCGCTGACGTGTATGTAGTCGCGAACGCAAGTACCATCCGGCGTGGAGTAGTCGGTGCCGAAGATATTGACGTGTTTGGTTCGTCCGAGTGCCACTTGCAGGATCCGGGGGATCAGGTGGGTCTCGGGCTGGTGCGCCTCACCCTTGTCGGGACGGGACGCACCGGCAGCATTGAAATATCGCAGGCTGGCATAGCCAAGACCATGAATCTGATGGAACCATGTCAGCATGCGCTCCACCAGCAGCTTCGATTCACCATAGGCGTTGGTGGGCTGAAGGCGATCGTCCTCCTCAATCGGGGTGCGCTCGGGGTTCCCGAACAATGCGGCCGTCGACGAGAACACAAAACGCTTTACTCCCGCGGCGAGCATCGCCTCGAGCAGGGTCAGCGCATTGGCAGTGTTGTTGCGAAAGAATTCTTGCGGAGCCTTCATCGACTCGCCCGCCTCGATCAGCGCCGCAAAATGCATGACGGCATCAATCGCGCGCGACCGCAGTAACTGGTCAAGACCAGCGCGGTCCGCCAAGTCGCCCACGACCAGCTCAGCGTTTTTCGGCACTGCCTGGCGATGGCCGCGACTCAGGTTATCGAAGGCGACAACCTGGTGTCCTGCCTGCAAGAGTTCATCGGCAACCACGCTGCCGATGTAGCCCGCTCCCCCCGTGACTAGAACCTTCATTCACTCCCTTTTCTCAGGCGGCTTTCAAGCCACCCGGCCTACCCCATCCGCGGCGGAGCAGACGTAGATCTCCGGTCTGCAGCCGGTCCCACGCTCATAGCCTTGCCGCACTGTCTGCTGAAACGCTTCGACGCAGTCAGCCCGAACCAGCGTGATTGTGCAGCCGCCGAAACCGCCTCCCGTCATTCGCGTCCCATAAACACCCTCCACCTGCTCGGCGAGTTCCACCATCAAATCGAGTTCAGCGCAGCTCACCTCAAAATCATCTCGCAGGCTTCGATGAGACTCCCGCATCAGCTTTCCGAACGCCGCCAAGTCCCCGATTTCTAGAGCCGACGCTGCCTGAAGAACACGCGCGTTTTCCCCAATCACGTGGCGGCAGCGCCGCCGGACCACGTCCGGCAATTCCTCCCCATAGGCCTCCAGCGCCTCCGGCGTCACATCCCGCAAGGCTCGCGCGTTCGGCAAATGCTTGGACAGGCCGCGCACACCGGCTTCGCATTCGGCCCGCCGCTGGTTGTACTCCCCCTGGGCGATGCTGTGTTTGACCATGGTGTTACAGACCGCTAGGGCCACACCGTCGGGCAGCGGCAACTGCCGGTATTTGAGAGAACGGCAATCGAGCAGCAGCGCCTTCCCGCGTTCTCCGTGGCTCGAAACAAATTGATCCATGATCCCGCAGCGCGCGCCGACAAACTCGTTTTCCGCCCGCTGGCACAGCAAGGCCAGCTTCGTTCGGTCGAGACTTTCTCCTTCAATCGCAGGGTTGGCCAGATCGAGAAGAGCATACCCGACGGCGACTTCAATCGAAGCGGACGAACTCAGTCCCGCACCCTGGGGCACATTCCCATCTACTAACAGGTGTGCCCCTCGCAGTTCCTTACCTGCATGCACCAGCATTTTTACAACACCAACCACGTAGTCGCTCCAATGCCCGGCGCACTTGGCTGGCAGATGATCGAGATCGAACTCGACCTGGTCTGAGTAATTTTCGGAGTAAACGACGAGCTTCCGGTCCGAGCGAGGAGCGATCGCGATCCGAGTATGGAAACCGATGGCCGCGGGCATCACGAATCCATCGTTGTAGTCAGTGTGTTCGCCGATCAAGTTGACTCGTCCCGGAGCCCGGTAAATGCGTGGCGACCCGCCAAATCGCTCGACGAAGCTGCGCCGCATAAGATCGGTGCTGTCCTCCAGCGTCCGCTTGGCATCAACCATTTCTTGAACCTGCCGCCTCCTGAAAGATCGTTTAAGGCCTCTACTCTTTAGTTTCTATTATCGTTTCTATTATCGATGATCTGCAGGTCGTCGTCTTTCCCGAGGTACTCCCACTGTTGTAAAGCAATTGGCACGTTGCCGTTGGTCCACAGGAAATCGTGAAACGCGCGCAAGCTGAACTTGTCGCCCTGCGCCAGCCTGGCATCGGCGAGAAAATGCAGGATCTGGCTCTTTCCGATCTGGTAGCTGATGGCTTGTCCGGGAGTGGTAGCAAAGAGCGCCGCTTCTGCCTCCGCCGACTTCTTATCCATGGGGACGTGTTGCGCAAGGTAGTCGGCGGCCTGCGCCATAGTAAACGACCCGAGTGCAAGCTTTACATCCACTTCCACTCGTAAGGCACGCAAGCGCATGAAGTTGTAGATGATTTCACGGCTGCGCGGGCTGTCATCAAAGAGCCCCGCCTGCAGCATCATTTCTTCGGCATAAAAGCCGATTCCTTCGTTTGCTCCCGAATCGTAGTAGTGGCGCCGAATCAGATCGGGATGCCGCCACGACAGACTCATCTGAAAATAATGTCCCGGCACGCCCTCGTGCGTAATTTCCGGCCGCGGATCCTTGGCCATCGCCAGCCAAAAATATCCCAGTTGGAGCGACGGCGGGCTGCCCCAGCGCACGCCATCGTCATTCAACCTTGACGGGCCAGTAAAGTCATCCATTTCTCCAAAATCCGAGAGCGCGTCGAGATAACCCGGCATGGGCCTGAGAGTGTAGTGCCGAACTTCGGAGGGCACAGTGAGAATGCCCTTGTCTTCAAGAAATTTTCGGACGGCGAGCTCGTCCCGCTTTACCCGGTCGATCTCCTCTTGCAGATTGCCCGCCAGCTTGAGCTCGGGCAGTCCCTGATTCCGCTGCTTTTCGTATTGCTCGAAGGCCAGCGAGCGGGCCCATTCCTGACGACTGATGGACAGCAGTTGTTCGGGGTTACACGGAAGAAGCGCAACTTTGTGGAGAAAGAATTCGTAGTTCTCCCGCCCGACGGCCGCATTTTCAGGCATCGTGTCGAGGCGCGCTTGCAACCATGTCCGATACGATTCCAACGCAAGAATGGCTTTCTCCGTCGCCGATTTAAATTCCGTGGCCAGCCTGTCATTCGCCGAAGTGCTGTCATGAAGCAGGGGCGAGACCTCGCGCTCCACTCGCTCTAGTTCCGGTCGAATCTGCTGAAGCTCTCCGATGGCCAATGCCGCAAAGGGCCGAACCGCGCGGAGGTTTGCCTTCCCGTCCTCGATAATCTTAGGAATGTTTTCCATGCGGTCCACAATCTCGCGGCTCCGCAATGCATCGAACGGCGGAGGCTGCAGTAGCGCTTCGAGCAGCGCAGTGAGCGTCTGATCGAGATAGAACGACGGATCGCGCTTCCACCGAAGATTGACGTCCAGCTCCCAGCGCACCCGCGCGATCGCCGAGCCGATCAACCGGTAATCGACTTGCCGCGCCACGCTCCAACCCGTCGGGTCGATCTGTTTCCACTGCTTTTCGAAATCAACCAGAGCCGTTTTCTGCTTCGCAATCGAAGCAGCGGACCAATCCCGTGGGCCCGCCATGGGACGCTCGATGCGCGGTATGTCGTCCGTTGAAAACGGCTGGTAGCGGGCGCGCCACTGCCAGAAGTCACTGGCCAGCGTTTCGAGAGAACCAGGCTTGTCCTCCGCTAGCAGCGGTTGGTCGATCGTAGATCCGAAAATGAACGCCGCGAACATCAGGGGTAGAAGACGTCTGCAAACAAGACGCACGTTGAGCATGACTGGCATCTTATAGCGAATTCGGAGATTGTGTGAGAGCCTGCCGAGCTTCGCTCGGCTTGGACGGGCGGGGCGCCCGTCCCCACACGAAACGGCTCACCGCAAAAAAACGTCCCGGAGAAACTTTCCGGGACGCTATTCCTGCTTCGAATTCTACGAAGCGTTAGTGCGAGACAGCGGCGAACAGCGGCGAGTGCATCAACGCCTGGAACTTCTGGTCGTCGCTCTTGAAGTGGAGCTGCAGATTTGCGCTGTCGGAATCTACCGTGGTCGCATCCAGGGCTGTCTTCTCAGCCGGGGTGGCATTCATCTTCTTGTAGAGCATGCCGCCCTTGACGATCGTAGAGAGCGTTGCAGCAGTCATCGAGTCGGACGTGAGCACGCTGAGATCGAAATTCACTCCGCTCTGGAAGTTCATGGTGTAGCGAGAAGCCAGAATGCGCTTCTTCAGGGTCTCGTAGTCGGCAACCTTGGCGGCATCGCCCAGCGCCGAATACATCATGGCCTGGGTTCCCTTCTGATCGAGGATGCTCCACACGGGGGCACCATCGACAGCCGCCATCTGTTCGGCCATTTGCGGATTGGAATCGAGCGAGGGGCGCTTGCCGTCGCGCGTGTCAAGCGCGCTGTGCAACGAGGCCGGCGTGCCGAAGGCCAGCGTGTTGTCATCCAGGAATGTCATCACCAGACCATTGTCCATGGGGTAAATGAGAGACGTGCCGTACTTGGTGCCGGCAATCTTCTTGAGCTTCATCTTCTTGAGAACAGCCTTGGCAGAGAATGATCCAGCCGCTACACCGATAGTTTGAATGCCCTTCTTCTCGGTACGGAAGGAAGCGAAGTTGAGCTGGTCGAGATCGTGCTCGGCATCAATGCCAATGCCCTTCAGAGCCGTCTCAAGTTCCTTCAGGTTGTCGGGCAGGACCTGTTGTTTGAGAGCCATCGCCGTCGGAGAATCTTTGAGCGCCCGGTAGTCGACGCCGATCAGTTGCTGAATTTCAGAAGGCACCATGGCACGCGCCGACGAGGCGATGGGCATGGCGAAGGCTGCTGTTGCGCACAGAAGTAAAACCGCAATACACAAATTCTTCATAGAATTCCTCAAAACGAAGTCCTCAAAAAGGTATGCCAGCTTAGATGCAAGCCGCAAAGCGGACGTTGGTGATCTCTGGCAGTCTTTCAGTGTTCTAACCTATTTTAGTCCCTAATGTGCGGGGTGGTACCGTAACTAAAGTGCGTCCTGCCGGCATGGTCTTAGAACGCGGGAATCGGGGTCATTTGCGCGAAAAATACGGCTCAGTTCGTGGATGGCGGCGGCGTAAGTCCCCGGTCGCACTGCGGAGGAGTCAGCCATGTCTCGCCGCACTTCGCGATTGGCAGATCCTCCAATACTAGTTTCGCTTTGTCGGCGTACTCGGAATCTGGATAGGTGTTGATGAGCGTCTGAAGAGTCATACGCACAACATCAAAGCGGCCGTCCTCCACTGCAGACATGCCCCGCTCGAACAGCACTTTGTCCGGCTGCCTCGGGCTGAACTCGTCGTCTCGCCATTTGAGGCAACCCGTCAACCCGCACAACAGAACGACCGTTAGAACAACAGTCTGCCACGCCAGATGCTTTTCTCTGAATCATGCCGAGAGTCCACCCATATCTTCACCGTTTCAGCGCCGCCGCGCGCTTCCGAGTGTCGTTGACGAACGCCTCGTCCTTCAGCGAATCGAGGTTGATCTCGACATTCGCGAGCGCGCCTTCGAGGGCAGCTTTTGCCAGCGCGATCGCGGTCGTCAGATCGGACTTCATGTTCGAGTTGGTGATCGGCTTCAGATTGGCGGCGATCTTCGCCACCTCGACTACTCTTTCCGCGACGCCCAACGGAATGCTCGTTGCCTGTTTGAGAGCAGCGCTGATCGCAGCGTCCCCATCGGCCGACTCCTTCGCCGACTTATAGGCTTTCATGACAAGGTTGTAGGACTCGGCGTCAGCGTCGATGGCGGCTTTGAGTTCTTCGCGAAGCTGGCTGAGACGGGCGATCGCTTCGCTGAGCTGGCTTTCATACTGCACATACGCCTTCTTGCCACGCGACATGGATGCCACCATGTTCGCGAGTCCGGCGGCCATGGCTCCGCTAGCGGCGGCGGCACTCCCGCCTCCGGGAGTCGCGGTAGGAGCGGCCAGTTGTTCGATGAAGGGCTCGACTCCGGCGCGCAAGCCGCCAACAGCCATCTTGCCGCCCATTACTGCGGTCAGGCGGTTTTCTAGGATGAGCGAGGAATCGAAGTTTTCGACCTGCAAAAACCATTCCGCCGCTTGCTCGAGCGCCTTCTTTGGAACCAAGCCCACGATCTCGCTTGATACGGGGATCACGCCATATCGCGCCGCTTCGCGTTTCACGAATTCGAAGGCACGGTGCACGGGGGTCTGCTCGAAGTCGGTCAGGTTCATCGAAACCTGAGCCATGCCGCGCACCAGAAATCCGGCTCCCTTGACGTAGCGCAGACCGCCGCTCGAAAAGCGCACGGCCTTCGCGATCTTCTTGGCGATGTCGACGTCGGGCGTATTCAGGAAGACGTTGTAGGCCACCAGAAATTTGCGGGCACCGACCACCGTAGCGCCTGCGGTCGGATGCACACGGGGCTCGCCGAAATCGGGCTTGCGCGCGGGATTCGTCGCAATGTCGGCGCGGATGCCTTCGAACTGGCCGCGACGAATATTTTCCAGGTTCTGCCGTTCGGGCGTGGCCGCGGCGGCTTCGTAAAGATAGACCGGAATCTGGAAACGCTTCGCGATCTCGGCTCCGACGTGGCGCGCCATAGCGACACAGTCTTCGATGGTGACGCCGTCAATGGGGATAAAGGGCACTACATCGGCAGCGCCCATGCGGGGGTGAGCCCCCTGATGCTTGGTGAGATCGATCAACTCGGCAGCCTTCCCTACCCCGCGAATGGCCGCTTCCTGGATCGCTTCGCGCTCGCCGACCAGGGTGATCACGCAGCGGTTGTGGTCGGAATCCATCTCCCGGTCAAGAAGATAGACGCCGGGAATCTTCATGGCTTCGACAATGGCATCGACTTTGGCCTTATCGCGGCCTTCCGAAAAATTAGGAACGCATTCGACAAGAGTGCTGGGCATGGCCAGAAGGATAACGGGCGGTGGATGGGTCAAGCAACTGCACGAGATCAAGGTTGCGCATCAACCACCAAGGACACGAAGGTCCACTAAGGTTGATTCTCTAAGAGCTTCCTTAGTGCTACTTCGTGTCCTTGGTGGTTGATCGTACTGCTGGATTTGACAGGACGCCGCTTTAACAGGCAGACTGCGGAACTATGCGGTGCACGCCTCGACTCTCTGGCCGCGGTTTCACCTGACGCTAGTCCCACCTAAAACGTCCGTCGGCCGTTTCCCTGTTCCTCAGTAGCCGCTTCTCAACCAGCGATCCATCGTCGAAAGGATGCGTCATGCTGCGTCGATCTCTGCTTCCCCTGTTGCTCGTATTGTCGTCGTTGCCCGCTCTTGCCCAGAACGAGCGCCACTTCGTTTTCCACTATGCATTTACCGTGAAAAATGTCAGCCCCGGCGAGCACGTGCGAGTGTAGATTCCCTTGGCCCACTCCGACGCTTTCCAGGATGTGAAAGTTACTTCCAAAAGCAGCGACTTGCCACTGAAGCAGGTTCCCCAACCGGAATACGGGAACGAAGTTCTGTACGCCGAAACCGCGAAAGCCGAGAAGAGCGAGTACAAGTTCTCTGTGGACTACGACGTCGTGCGGAGGGAGCACGTGGTGCTGGTGAACGGGAAACCGCTTCCTGGCACGCCGTCTGCGAAAGTGCCGCACGTCGAGTTGGCGCGCTTTCTTGAGCCGGACCGGCTGGTGCCGGTGACCGGAGTTCCTGCGCAATTGGCCGAGCAGGAAACAAAGGGTGCCACCACTCCCCTCGAAAGGGCGAAGGACATCTACGAATACGTTTTTCGCACCATGAAATATGACAAAAACGGCAGCGGCTGGGGGCACGGCGACACGCTGTGGGCCTGCGATTCGAAGCATGGCAACTGCACCGATTTCCACTCCGTTTTCATTTCGATGGCGCGGGCGGAGAAGATTCCAGCTCGCTTTCAGATCGGCTTCCCGCTTCCGGCCGATAAACATTCCGCCGAGATTCCCGGATACCACTGCTGGGCGGAGTTCTACCTGGATTCGACGGGGTGGGTCCCGGTCGATATTTCGGAGGCCTGGAAGCATCAGGAGAAACACGATTACTTTTTTGGGGCACACGATGTGAACCGGGTTCAGTTCACGCAAGGGCGCGACCTGAAACTCGCCCCCGCCCAGGACGGTCCGCCGCTGAACTATTTTGTCTATCCGTATGTGGAAATCGGCGGGAAGGAGTATCCGAATGTTTCAATCGCATTCTCGTTTCAAGATGTAGACTCGGCGCCTACAAAAGTTAGCGCATTGAGATAGAAACGCTTTGCGGTGTCGGCTGAGTTCCGGCGGTGCTAGAATCCGGCTTCGCAGTCACAGCAGTCAAAACTCCAAACAGACAGGAGCGCACCATGCCAAAATATGTCATCGAGCGCGAGATTCCCAACGCCGGCAAGTTGACGCAACAGGAACTCCAGGCCATTTCGCAGAAGTCCTGCGGCGTTCTCCAGAAAATCGGTCCGCAGGTTCAGTGGCTTGAAAGCTTCGTCACCGACGACAAAATCTACTGTATCTACATTGCCCCCAACGAAGAAGCGGTTCGCGAGCATGCCCGCCAGGGAGGGTTTCCGGCAAATCGCATTTCCGCAGTCCGGTCGGTCATCGGTCCGACCACGGCGGAAGGTTGAAATCTGATCACTGTGCCCAATTCACGTCGGCCGAAGATCGGCGTCTTTGACTCAGGCGTAGGCGGCCTCACCGTGCTGCAGGCGCTGATCGGCCAGGTTCCCGATGCCGACTATCTCTACTTCGGCGACACCGCCCGCCTGCCCTATGGATCGAAGTCGGCGGCCACGGTCGCGCACTACGCGGTCGGCGCGGTGCGCTATTTACAGGATCACGGAGCGGAATTGCTCGTGATCGCCTGCAACACCGCCACGGCACTGGCGCTGCCCGAAATCAAAGCGGCGGCGGCAGTGGAAGTGATCGGTGTCATCGAACCGGGAGCGGACGCCGCGGTGGCTGCTACCCGGAAGCGAAAAGTGGTCGTCATCGGCACGGATGCGACCATCAGCAGCCATGCCTACCGCCAGGCGCTCGAAATGCGCAGCGTCGCGGTGCGCGAGAAGGCGTGTCCTCTGTTTGTGCCCCTGGTCGAAGAGGGTTGGGTGGAACATCCGGTAACCGAGCAGGTGGCGAAGATTTACCTGGCGGAAGCTTTTTCGGACGAAGCGCAGGATGCCGACGTGCTGGTCCTTGGCTGCACCCACTACCCGCTGATCAAGCCACTGTTGCGGCGAGTGGTGCCGGAGCACGTCGCCATCGTGGACTCGGCCGAGTCGACGGCGCATGACGTGGCGCGCCAGTTGCAGATCGAGCCGCTCTCCGACACAAGCAAGCGGAGAGGCGTCCCCGGGCTCAAGTTCTTTGCGACCGATTCCGCGGATAAATTCAGAAGAATGGGAACGCGATTCCTGGGCCTTCCTGTAGAAAATGTGCTGCACGTGGACTTGAAGGAATAGACGATAGAAGTGCCGTCCGCTGAAGCGGCCTCGCCTCATTCCACATCTGACCTGACGGCATTAACGTGCCGGGCTTTCCTGTACCGCCGCTTCGCGGCTGCCCGCTCGGTCGTTTCCTTCGCTGAAAACAAAAACGGCCGCTTGCGCGGCCGCCTTCTGGGCTCCCAAAATTTTCTCTGCAGGTTCAATACAATCGAAAATCGACTTCGATGTTAATCGCTACCGCGACCGGCTTGCCATCCTTCAACGCAGGCTCGAAGCGCCAGGACTTCACGGCTTCGATCGCTTTTTCATCCAGTCCCAAGCCTAGGGTTCGGGATACGCGGATGTCGCGCGGCCGGCCATCTGACCCCACGATCACGTACAGAACGCACGTCCCCTGATATTTTGCCTTCCGGGCTTCTTCGGAATACTCCGGGTCGGGATCATAAATCTTCTTGGGAGCCGAGACTCCGCCGCCAACGTGGAACACGCCGCCGCCAGTGCCTCCGCCGCGACCAGGACCGAAACCAGGACCTTCGCCTGAACCAACGCCACCGCCGCTACCGGAACCGATACCGCCGCCGGAGCCAGTTCCATTCGAGGGCACAGACGGCAGATGCGACATCGGGTCGCCCAAATCGGGCATGTTGGGCTGCTGCAGGTGAACCTGAGGCGGAACCACGATGGTCGGCGGCACTTCGAGCAGAGGATGCAGGTTGCGCACTACCGCCATGGGCGGAGTGAGCTGCTGCATGGACTGCTTGGGTAAACGTCCCGGCGATGCTTGCAGTTTGTCGCGATCGCCGCCACCACCACCGCCGCCGCTTCGACTCTTCGAGGGCTCCAAGACAGGCAGGTCGTCGGGTGCGATCAGCAGGACGGTTTCTTTCGGCTTGGCAACCTCAACAATCTTCCTTCCCAGGTAGGTGGCTGCGATGATGAGCGCCAGAGCCAGAATGTGGATGACGGTCGAGCCGGCCGCGCCGCGTCCCTTGTAATTGTAGAAACCCCAGATGTCGCGCACCGGAACGGGCTTCGAGGTCAGGACCAGCGGAGGAAGTTTCTTGGGAAAGAAGAAGTCGTCAATGTTGCGGAACAGGGATTTCCACAGTGGCTCATCCAGAGTCTGGTTGGTCAGGAGCAGATGCAGTTCGGGTTCTGGACCCAGCGGATTCTGTGGTGCTTCAAATTCTGCCATAGTTTCTCAAGCAATAATGCTTTTACGGTACCGGGACGCTCATTTAGATGCGTGAGCGCTCCGCAACGCCCGTAAAAAATTCGTCTGTGAGACGGGCGAACCTACCCGGCCCGATGTTTCCCAGTCAATTAGATGCGTGCAGGGTTCGACCTGCTGAAAATTGTACACGCTTTTTCTGGACACGAAACAGTACTTTTTGAATTCCGACCGGGGTGCGGCTGCCCCAACAGACGTGTCCTTCCGCGTTCCCTATATAATGAAAAGATTCAATCAGTTGGGAGAACCTAACGAGTGCCGATGGACCTGAAATCGACCATCAATTTGCCCAAAACCGGCTTCCCCATGAAGGCAGGCCTGCCCCAAAACGAGCCCAAAATACTGGCTCGGTGGGAGGAGCAGCGCATCTACGAGCGCATCCGCGAGGTGCGCAAGGGGGCGTCCACCTACATCCTCCACGACGGACCGCCTTACACCAGCGGACCGATCCACCTGGGCACGGCCATGAACAAGTGCCTCAAGGACTTCATCGTCAAGTCCAAAACCATGTCTGGTTTCGACGCGCCCTACGTACCAGGCTGGGATTGCCACGGCCTGCCCATCGAAATCAAGGTCGACAAGGAACTCGGCGGCAAGAAGCTCCAGATGCGTCCGACCGATGTCCGCGCCGAATGCCGCAAGTACGCGGAGAAATTCCTCGACCTGCAGCGGCAGCAGTTCAAGCGCATTGGCGTCTTCGGGCGCTTCGACAAACCGTATGCCACCATGACTCCGCAATATGAGTCGGTGGTGCTCTCCACTTTCTTCTCTTTCTACGAGAATGAGTTCGTCTACAAGGGCCTGCGCGCCGTGTACTGGTGCATGCACGACGAGACCGCGCTCGCGGAAGCCGAGGTCGAATACGAGGATCACACCAGCTCAACGGTCTGGGTGAAGTACGCGCTGCTCGACGATCCGGCGACTATCGATGCCGCCCTTGCCGGCAAGAAACTTTCCACCATCATCTGGACCACGACTCCATGGACGCTACCCGCTTCCATGGCCGTCGCTTTTCATCCTGACGAAGAATACGTTGCTCTCGAATCCGGTGGTGAGGTCTACATCGTCGCTTCAAAGTTGGCGAAAGATGCCGCCGAAAAATGTGGCCTCGCCAACCCGCGTGAACTCGCCCACTTCCCCGGACGCAAACTCGAGCGCCTCAACTTCCAGCACCCGTTCCTCGACCGCAAAGTTCTCGGCGTGCTCGCCGACTACGTCACCATGGACACTGGCACCGGCGTGGTCCACACCGCCCCTTCGCACGGCGCGGAAGATTTCGTCACCGGCGTGAAGTATGGCCTCGACGCCACCAGCAACGTGGACGAAAAAGGTATCCTGCGCAACGGCCTGCCTGAGTACGACGGCAAGCGCGTCTGGGACGCCAATCAGCCCATCATCGACTTGGTCAAGAGCCGCGGCGCACTGCTGCACACCGAAAAGACCCAGCACTCGTATCCGCATTGCTGGCGCTGCCATAATCCCGTGATCTTCCGCGCCACCGAGCAGTGGTTTATCTCGATGGAAACGCCCATGCCCGGCGGCAAGGGGAAAGACGACACGCTACGCTCGCGCACGCTCAGCGAAATCAAGAATGTCAAATGGGATCCGGCGTGGGGTGAAGAACGGCTTTCGAACATGATTCAAACCCGGCCCGACTGGTGCATTTCGCGCCAGCGCGTCTGGGGAGTGCCGATCGCCGTCTTTCTGTGCGAGAGCTGCGGCAAGCCGCTCAACGACCATGCCATCAATCGCAAGGTCGTCGAACTCTTCGCGCGCGCCGGCGCCGATTCCTGGTTTACTTCCGAACCTGACACCATCGTTCCCGCCGGAACAAAGTGTCCGCATTGCGGTGGCACGAAGTTCGAAAAGGAAACAGACATCTTTGACGTTTGGCTGGAATCTGGAACGAGCTATCTCGCATTAGTCGCAGATGAGCCCAGCTATCCGTGGCCATCCGATCTCTACCTTGAAGGTGGCGATCAGTACCGCGGATGGTTCCAGTCTTCCCTGCTCTGCGCCATGGGCACTCACGCCAGCCCGCCCTATCGCGGCGTCGTCACGCCCGGTTGGACGCTCGACGAAAAAGGCCAGGCCATGTCGAAGTCGCGCGGTAACGACGTCGATCCGGTGGATATCGCCAGCCGCCTCGGCGGAGAAATCGTACGCTTCTGGACTGCATCCGTTGATTTCCGCGAAGACGTCGTGGGCTCCGAAGCGCTGATGCAGCGGGTAGGCGAAAACTACAAGAAAATTCGCAATACCTTCCGCTACATCTTGAGCAATCTTTACGATTTCGATCCGGTGAAAGATGCGGTGCCGTTCGAGAAGATGGAAGAACTTGACCAGTACATGCTGCGGCAGACGTGCTCTTTTGCGGCTGACGTTCGCAATGGATACGACGAGTTCGCCTTCCACAGGATCTATCACCGGGTGAACCATTTCTGCATCGTCGACTTGAGCGCCTTCTACTTCGATGTGCTCAAGGACCGGCTCTACATTTCAGCGCCGAAATCGCAGGGCCGTCGCAGTGCACAGACCGCGGTCTGGCGCATCGGCGAAGCGCTGGTCCGTCTGCTCGCGCCGATCATGAGCTTTACCTGCGAGGAAATCTGGCAATACCTCCCGCAGACCGCAGGCCGCGAAGAGAGCGTGCACCTCGCGTTGTTCCCTTCCCCGGCTGAAATAACCGCGGAAGGCAGCTCCAAGTCCAAAACCGATGATGACTGGAACACGCTGCGCTCCGTCCGCGACGACGTACTGAAGGCTCTCGAAGAGGCGCGCAACAACAAACTGATTGGCACGGGCCTCGAAGCCCAGGTGCACCTCACGGCCTCCGAACCGCTATATTCGCTCCTGAGGCGCTACGAGGGACAACTCCGCTATCTGTTTATAGTCTCTTCTGTAGAGACGCGGCTT
>JAIQFA010000158.1 GCA_020073525.1 Terriglobia bacterium | reverse complement strand
GGCCCGGTCAGGCGCTGTGGCTCCAGTGCTAAAGACATGGCGTCAAGACAACGTCATTCAAGAAAGCGAGGGGCGACTCGCGTCGCCCCTCCTGGATTTGTCCCACTTCATTCCGCTGCCAGTTCTTCGGTCTCGCCTTCGTGGCGCATAAGCTCGAGGGCGCGCTCGGCATCCTCGTAGGCTTGCGAGACTTCTTCCTGCACCTTGCTGGCGGCCTCTTCCATCTCTGGAGAGAGACGCACGTTCCGGTAGTACTCCATACCGGTGCCGGCGGGAATCAAGCGGCCCACGATGACGTTCTCCTTCAGGCCGCGCAGATGATCGACCGCTCCCTGAATCGAAGCTTCGGTCAGCACGCGCGTGGTCTCCTGGAAGGAGGCGGCGGAGATGAACGAGTCGGTGGAGAGCGACGCCTTGGTGATACCAAGCAGCAACGGACGCCCGGTGGCTGGTTTGCCACCATTCGCGATCGCGCGCTCGTTCTCCTCGTGGAAGCGGAACTTATCCACTTGCTGTTCGAGGAGGAACTGGGTGTCGCCCACATCTTCGACTTTCACCCAGCGCATCATCTGGCGGACGATCACTTCGATGTGCTTATCCGAAATGTTCACGCCCTGCAGCCGGTAGACTTCCTGGATTTCGTTCACCAGGTAAGACTGCAGCTCTTTTTCACCAAGCACGGCCAGAATGTCGTGCGGGTTGAGCGGGCCGTCCATGAGCGGTTCGCCGGCCTTGACGCGCTCGCCTTCCTGCACGTTGATGTGAACGCCGCGCGGAACGGAATATTCCTTTTCCGTGCCGTTGTCGGCTGCCACGTAGAGTTTGCGTTGTCCCTTGGCCACTTCGCCGAAGCGCACCACGCCATCGATTTCGCTGATGACGGCGGTTTCGCGCGGCTTGCGGGCTTCGAACAATTCGACCACGCGCGGCAGACCACCCGTGATGTCCTTGGTCTTCGTTGTCTCGCGCGGGATCTTGGCCAGCACGTCGCCGGGGAACACCGTGTCTCCGTCCTGCACCATGAGGTGAGCTCGCGAAGGCATCAGGTAGCGCTTGCTCGCCTTGCCCTTGATGACGATGGCCGGCTGACGCTTTTCATCGGGCGAATCCGCCACGACGTGACGCGAGAGGCCGGTGACTTCATCGACTTCCTCGTGCAAGGTGATGCCTTCCTGCAAGTCTTTGAACTGTGCCGTGCCGCCAATTTCGGTGAGGATCGCGAAGGTGTACGGATCCCACTCGACAAGTGCTTCGCCGAGCGCAACCGGACCGCCTTCCGTGACTTTCACTTTGGCGCCGTAAACGACGGCGTAGCGCTCGCGTTCGCGGCCTTTTTCGTCCACGACCGCAATCGAGCCCTGGCGATTCATGACTACCAAGTCACCAGTCTTCGACTTCACAGTCTGGAGGTTGATGAAGCGTACGGTGCCAGCGCTCTTGGCATCGAGACGTGACTGTTCCGAAACTCGCGACGCCGTACCTCCGATGTGGAAGGTACGCATGGTGAGCTGCGTTCCAGGTTCGCCGATGGACTGCGCTGCGATCACGCCAGTAGCCTCGCCGAGTTCGACGAGACGTCCGGATGCGAGATTGCGTCCGTAGCACATGACGCAAACACCGCGCTTCGACTCGCAGGTGAGCACGGAGCGGATCTTCACCCGCTCGATACCGGCAGCCTGAATTGCGCCCGCCAGATCTTCGGTGATCTCCTGGTTGATGTCGACCACGACCTGGCCTTCGTAATCCTTGATCTTCTCGAGCGACACGCGGCCCACGATGCGGTCGCGCAACGGCTCGATGATCTCGCCGGCTTCGACGATACCGGAGACGAAAATCCCGTCCACAGTACCGCAGTCGTATTCGCTGATGATCACGTCTTGCGCGACGTCGACCAGACGGCGCGTCAGATAGCCCGAGTCGGCGGTCTTCAACGCCGTATCGGCCAATCCCTTACGGGCGCCGTGCGTCGAGATGAAGTATTCGAGCACCGTCAGACCTTCACGGAAGTTCGCCGTGATCGGCGTCTCGATAATTTCACCCGTCGGCTTTGCCATCAGTCCGCGCATTCCGGAGAGCTGACGAATCTGCTGTTTCGATCCGCGGGCGCCGGAGTCGGCCATGACGTAAATCGGGTTGAGCTGGCCTTCTTTATCCCGCTTCTGCATCTGGCCAAACATTTCATCGGCAACTTTTTCTGTAATGGCCGACCAGATTTCGATGACCTTGTTGTAGCGTTCGCCGTTGGTGATGGCTCCGTCCAGGTATTGTTGCTGAACTGCGATCACCAGTTTGTCGGCGTCTTTCACCAGGGTCTTCTTGTTGTCGGGGATGACCATGTCATCGATGCCGATCGACAAGCCGGCGCGCGTGGCATATTTAAAACCGAGCGATTTGATCTCATCCAGCATCTTGACGGTAACTTCGAGGCCAAACCGCAGATAGCAGTAGTTAACCAACTGGCCGATGCCCTTCTTCTTGAGCAGGCCGTTGATGTACGGCATAGCCACGTTGACACCGGGCACAGTCTTCGGCAAATGGTCGTTCAGAATCGCGCGGCCAACGGTGGTGTTGAGGAACTCGCGCGTGACATGCACGGGCTCCGTATGGTTCACGTCCTGATCGTCGTACGCCTGGGTGAGATCGATGACCTCGCCCGTGTAGCGCAGACGAATCGGGGTGAGCGTTTCCACCTCGCCCATTTCGAGCGCGATCACGACTTCATCAATGTTGGCGAACGAACGGCCTTCACCCTTCGCACCCGGTTTCGCTTTGGTCAGGTAATAGAGACCGAGCACCATGTCCTGCGTGGGCACGGTGATGGGCTGGCCTGACGCCGGCGACAGGATGTTGTGCGAAGACAACATCAGAACGCTGGCTTCGACCTGCGCTTCCGGCGACAGCGGAATGTGCACTGCCATCTGGTCGCCGTCGAAGTCGGCGTTGAACGCTGTACAAACGAGCGGGTGAATCTTGATGGCCTTGCCTTCCACCAGCACCGGCTCAAACGCCTGAATACCCAGGCGATGGAGCGTCGGGGCGCGGTTCAACATGACCGGATGGTCTTTGATGACCTCTTCCAGGATGTCCCAAACGATCGGTTCCTGCTGCTCCACCATTTCTTTTGCCTGCTTGATGGTGGTGCAGTTTCCCGTCTGTTCGAGACGGTGATAGATGAAGGGCTTGAACAACTCGAGCGCCATCTTTTTCGGCAATCCGCACTGGTGCAGCTTCAGTTCGGGACCAACGACGATCACCGAACGTCCGGAGTAGTCCACGCGCTTGCCGAGCAGGTTCTGGCGGAAACGTCCCTGCTTGCCTTTCAGCGTGTCGGAGAGCGACTTCAGCGGGCGGTTGTTGGCACCGCGCAGAACGCGTCCACGGCGTCCGTTGTCGAACAGGGCGTCGACCGCTTCCTGCAACATGCGCTTTTCGTTGCGCACGATGACCTCGGGAGCGTGCAGGTCCATCAGCTTCTTCAACCGGTTGTTGCGGTTGATGACGCGGCGATAGAGGTCATTCAAATCAGAGGTGGCGAAACGTCCACCATCCAGTGGAACCAGGGGGCGCAGCTCGGGTGGAATCACCGGCAGCACGTCCAGGATCATCCACTGCGGCTTGTTGCCGCTTCTGCGGAAGGCCTCGACCACTTTCAGCCGCTTGGCGTACTTCAGGCGCTTCTGCAGCGAGGTTTCGTGCTTCATCTTCTCGCGCAGTTCGCCGGAAAGCGACTCGACCTCAATGCGTTTCAGAAGTTCTTTGATCGCTTCCGCGCCCATCATGGCCTTGAAGCCGGCGGGACGGTATTGCTGGTCAAGTTCGCGGTACTTCGCTTCGTCCTTGATGACTTCGCGCTCTTTTACCGGGGAATCGCCCGGATCAACGACCACATAGGCTTCGAAGTAGAGAATCGCTTCGAGATCGCGCAGAGAAATGTCGAGGAGATGCCCGATGCGGCTAGGCAGTCCCTTGAAGAACCACACGTGGGAACACGGCGACGCGAGCTCGATATGGCCGAGTCGTTCGCGCCGGACCTTGGACAAAGTAACTTCTACGCCGCACTTGTCGCAAATCACTCCGCGATGCTTCATGCGCTTGTACTTGCCGCAGAGACACTCCCAGTCAGTGACCGGGCCGAAGATGCGAGCGCAGAACAAGCCGTCGCGCTCCGGCTTGAAGGTGCGATAGTTGATGGTTTCCGGCTTGGTCACTTCACCATGCGACCAGCTCCGGATTTTTTCCGGGGACGCCAAGCTGATGCGGATTGCATCAAAGTCAGCTACCGGATTTGCCATATCGAACGGGCTCGAACGAAACATGTTCCTCCGCTTTCCTCGGCTGTTGCGCCGCCGCGCGCGGCTCTCAACTTCAGTTCTCAGTTCCCGGTTCTCAGTTCTCAGTGAAAACCGGGTTGAGATCGTTGCCATATCCGCGGCGCTGAGAGCGGGTGCCGCGTTGGCCAATTGCACAAAACCTATTGGGTATCTCCCGGCTCCAAGCCCTACTCAGCTCTCCACCACTGAGAACTGGGAACTGAGAACCGGGAACTGCCCTTAGTCTGCGGCTACGGCCACCGGCTTCTTCTCCGTGGCCTTGATCAATTCGACATCCAGGCAGAGTGCCTGCAATTCGCGAATCAGCACGTTGAACGACTCGGGAACGCCCGGCTCCATCGCGGCCTCGCCTTTGACGATGGCCTCGTAGATTTTCGTGCGTCCGTAGACATCGTCTGACTTCGCAGTTAGCAACTCTTGCAGGATGAACGCCGCGCCGTACGCTTCCAGAGCCCAGACTTCCATTTCTCCGAAACGCTGGCCTCCGAACTGCGCTTTGCCGCCCAGCGGCTGCTGGGTGATGAGCGAGTACGGCCCGATGGAACGCGCGTGAATCTTGTCGTCCACCAAGTGCGACAGCTTCAACATGTAGATGTAGCCGACCGTGACCGGCAGTTCGAACACCTCGCCGGTCATGCCGTCGCGCAGCGTGGTCTTGCCCGACGTGGGCAGGCCAGCGCTGGTCAGCAAGGCCTTGATTTCCGTCTCGCGGGCGCCGTCGAACACGGCCGAGCCCATGAACACGCCCTTCTTCAATGTGGGGGCCACGGCTTCGAGTTCGTCTTCGCTCATATCGCCGATGGTGTCCGCCAGCACGGTGTCCTTGAACAACGCCTTCAGATCACGGCGAATCGCTTCCGAGCGAGTATTCTGCTTCAGCAACTCCCCGATCTTCAGCCCCAGTTCATGACCTGCCCATCCGAGGTGGGTTTCAAGAATCTGTCCCACGTTCATACGGCTGGGTACTCCGAGCGGGTTCAGGACGATTTCTACCGGCGTTCCGTCCTCGAGGTACGGCATATCCTCTTCGGGCAGAATGCGTGCGATCACGCCTTTGTTCCCGTGGCGTCCGGCCATCTTGTCGCCGACGCTCAGCTTGCGCTTCATCGCAATGTAAACCTTGACGAGTTTGATCACGCCCGGCGGCAGTTCATCGCCCTTGGTCAGCTTGTCTTTCTTTTCGTTGACGATCTTCTTGAGCACGTCGATCTGGCGCGAGGTCATTTCCTCGATCTCGTCGATCTGCTCATTGACCCGCGGATCCTTGTCGGCATACTTGATCCGCTTCAGGTTGCGGGTGGAGATGCGCTCGATCGCGTCGCGGTCGAGAATCGTGTCCTTGGTCAGCAACCGCTTGTTGGTGCGCTCGTCGTGCAGGTCGGCTTGCACTTCCTTGCCACCCAGCAAGCCTTCCAGGCGCTTCAGGCGCTCGTCGGTCAGAATTCGGATTTCGTCCGAAAGGTTCTTTTCGAGTTTCGCAATCTGGTTCCCTTCGATCGCCTTGGCGCGCTCGTCCTTTTCCTGACCTTTGCGCGAGAAAATCTTCACGTCGACTACGATTCCTTCGATTCCCGGCGGGCAGTAGAGCGAAGCGTCGCGCACGTCGCCGGCTTTTTCGCCGAAAATCGCGCGCAGCAGTTTTTCTTCCGGCGTGAGCTGCGTTTCACCCTTCGGCGTAACCTTGCCGACGATGATGTCGCCCTGCTTGATGCCGGCGCCGATGCGGATCACGCCCGCTTCGTCCAGGTTTCGCAGTGTGGATTCACTCACGTTTGGAATGTCACGCGTGACTTCCTCGGGACCGAGCTTCGTGTCGCGCGCTTCGAGTTCGAACTCTTCGATGTGAACGGAGGTGTAGTAATCCTCTTTCACCATCTTTTCCGACACCAGAATCGCGTCTTCGAAGTTGTAGCCGCGCCACGGCATGAACGCGACCAGCACGTTGCGTCCGAGAGCCAACTCGCCAAAGTCGGTGCACGGACCGTCGGCGATTACTTGCCCCTTCACCACCCGCTGGCCTTTCTTCACGATCGGCTTCTGGTTGATGCAGGTGTTCTGGTTCGAACGCTTGAACTTGGTGAGCTGATAAATGTCGCTGCCTACTTCACGCGAAAGCTGCATCGGATGATGCTCGCCTTCGACGCGCACAATGATACGTTCGGAATCGACCGAATCGATGATTCCGTTACGGCGTGCCAGCACGACCGCGCCCGAATCGCGCGCGGTAACGCCTTCCATGCCGGTTCCGACAATTGGAGCCTGGGCACGGAGCAGCGGCACCGACTGACGTTGCATGTTCGCGCCCATCAATGCGCGGTTCGCGTCGTCGTGCTCCAGGAAGGGAACGAGCGATGCGGCGACCGAGACGAGTTGCTTCGGGCTGACGTCGACGTAGTCGACTTCGTCGCGGTTAACGAGCACGAAGTTGCCCGCCTTGCGAGCGTTCACCAGTTCGCCGGCGATGCGGCCCTTGTCGTCCAGCTCGATGTTGGCCTGGGCGATGGTGTGACGGTCTTCTTCCCACGCGGACAGATAGAAGGAGAATGGCTCGACCTCGACCGGCTTCTTGCGCCGCTCTTTGAGGTCGGCGTTGACCTTCTCCATCTCGCTCTTCTCGGCGTAGTCTCCGACCTTGAAGGTGCTGTCGCCGGCGTTGACGACGATGACGTAGTCGACCACGCGGGAATTCTTCACCTTTCGGTAGGGTGATTCGATGAAGCCGTAGTCGTTGATCCGCGCAAAGCAACTCAACGATGAGATCAGACCGATGTTTGGACCTTCCGGCGTTTCAATCGGGCAGATGCGTCCGTAGTGCGTCGGGTGGACGTCGCGGACCTCGAATCCAGCGCGCTCTCGAGACAAGCCACCCGGCCCAAGGGCCGACAGACGCCGCTTGTGTGTAATTTCCGACAGCGGGTTCGTCTGGTCCATGAACTGCGACAGCTGCGACGATCCAAAGAACTCGCGGATTGCGGCCATCACCGGCTTCGCGTTGACCAGGTCATGCGGCATGGCCGTCGACATTTCCTGGTACACGCTCATCTTTTCCTTGATCGCGCGTTCCATGCGAACCAAGCCAATGCGGAACTGGTTTTCCAGCAACTCGCCAACCGCTCGCACTCGGCGATTGCCCAAGTGATCGATGTCGTCCACCGCGCCGATGTTCTTGCGCAGTTTCAGCAGATACTTGATCGTCGCGTAGAAATCGTTGGGGTCGAGCGTCCGCTGCTCCAGGCTGGTTGCTTCCTGGTTTTCGAACAACTTGATGTTGAACTTCAGCCGGCCCACGCGCGAGAAGTCATACTTGCGCGGATCGAAGAACATGCCCTGGAACAATGCCGTCGCCGTATCGAGCGTCGGCGGATCTCCCGGCCGCAGCTTGCGGTAAATCTCGATCAGCGCTTCGGACGGCGTAGTGACCGAATCGCGGCGCAGGGTCTGGCTGATCACCGTGCCCACGTCGTCGCGCTCGGGGAAGAACACGCTGAGTTCGACGACACCCGATTCCAGAATCTTGGCTACTTTGTCGGCGGTGATTTCCGAGTTTGCTTCGAGCAACACTTCGCCGGTCGTGGTATCGACGATGTCGCTCGCCGCCCACGCGCCTTCGAGGTCGGTCATGTCGACTTCGATTTCGCTGATCTTCGCTTTCTGAATTTCCTTCAGCGTCGCGGGAGTGATCTTGCGGCCGGAGTGCGCCACTTCATCGCCAGACTTCGACTTAATGCTGTGCGCCAGCTTCATGCCCAGCAGGTTCGTCGGCTTCTCACTCGCCGGGTCAAGCGTCCAGAACAGCTTCTTGTCGCGGACTACCAGGCGATCGGTCGTGTAGAACGTCTTCAGAATGTCTTCGCCGGATCGCAGGCCAAGGGCGCGCAGGAAAATCGTACCCAGGAATTTGCGCTTGCGGTCGATCCGTACGTAGAGAACGTTTTTCTGGTCGTACTCGAACTCAACCCACGAACCGCGGTAGGGAATAATCTTTCCCAGGAAGTACGTGCGATTGGCCGCCGTCTCGAAGAACACGCCCGGGGAGCGGTGCAACTGGCTGACGATGACGCGCTCGGTTCCATTGATGATGAAGGTGCCGTTCTGCGTCATCAGCGGTACGTCGCCGAAGAAAACTTCCTGCTCCTTGATGTCGCGGATGGAGCGGTTGCCCGCTTCATCCTTGTCCCAGATAGTGAGCCGCATTGTGACTTTGAGCGGCGCGGAGTAGGTCATGCCGCGCTCTTCGCATTCCGCTACGTCATACTTCAGCTGCAATCCAACCGGGTCGCCGCATTTGTTACAGAAGTCCGGGGTGTTCGCGTTGTAGGTTCCGCACTTGTGGCAGAGAACATCGCCCGGATGAAACGGGTCTGTGATCACCGTCGATCCGCAGTTCTTGCAAGTCGTGCGCAGGTGGTGCAGGCCCTTCAGGTGGCCGCACTTGCACTCCCAGTTGCCTTGGGGAGATAGCCGTCTGCTCGTCGTTCCCTGCTCGCTCTTTGTATCGTCCCGGACTGATTGAAGACGGGTGCCACCGGAAACGCGGCGAGCCGCGACTCTACTACTTCCTCTACGGCTTCAGTCCGGCCGGCGCTGCATGTTCGTGCAGGCGGTGCTGTACCAGGAAAGCGTAGTGCACGGCCGATACGATGG
>JAIQFA010000157.1 GCA_020073525.1 Terriglobia bacterium | reverse complement strand
AAAGACGTGACCGGCGGGATGAAGACGAAGTGGGGCGAGCACGAGATTGACTGGTCGCACTCGAACTGGCGTCGGATGACTATGCGGGAAGCGATCGTGCACTTCTGGCCCAAGGAAGCGGGGAACAGCCCGAGTTTGACAGAGTTTGCCAGTGTTGATGGATTCGCTCGTCGTCTTAAAGACGCTGCGGGTTTGCTTCAGCAGGCATGGAGCGACCAACCCGATCCCACTCTGGGCGAGGAAGTACGGAAGATACGAGCGCATTTTACTGTCCTACGAGCAACCTTCAGCCACATTGCGCGAGAACTAGAAGCAAGCAGCAATATCGGCAAGGCCATTGCCCACCTATTTGAAGCAATTGCCGAAGAGCACTTGATGCAGCCGACGATCATTTATGAGTTCCCTACTGCCGTATCGCCATTGTCCAAACAGAAGCCCGATGAGCCCGACTGGACCGAGCGCTTTGAGATGTTTGCCGGGCAGATGGAGATTTCCAACGGCTTCAGCGAACTGAATGATCCGGAAGATCAGCGGCAGCGATTCGAGGCGCAACTAAAAGAACGCGAGCGCGGCGACGACGAGGCTCACCAGATGGATGAGAACTACATCAACGCGCTGAGTTACGGCATGCCTCCGGCGGGCGGCGTAGGGCTCGGAGTAGATCGACTGGCGATGCTGCTCACCGACTCGCACACGATTCGGGATGTGATTCTGTTTCCGCAGCTTCGTCCGGAAAAGCATGCAACCGCGGAGGGCGCCGAGAGCGCGGAGAGTGAGCGGTAACTTTCTAGTATCTAAACAATCACTTTAATTGTGGCGGTGCTTCGCTCATGCTGGAGCTAGTTTGAGCGAGGTCATGGGCGGCGCTGTCGTAATGGCCACTTCGCGCGTTGGGTCGGCAGCGCTTTGCTTTTGCCCGATTTCGATATAGTGTCCGCGGCAGCTGCCGAGCTTTGCTCGGCTTGGACGGGCGAGGCGCCCGTCCCCACACAAACCTGTCCCCACACAAACAACTATTCGGCTGCGGGTTTCTTTCCTGCCTTTGCCGCTCCACCTTTGGTTGGACCGAAATTCTTGGTCAGGTAAGTCAACATGGCGTCGCGATCGGCGTCGGGAATCACGGCGCCGAGTCCTTCCATCTTTTCAAATTGCTCAGACCATTGCTGGCGCGTGAGGTGCTGCTCGGTGATACGCGTGGTGTTATGGCAGGACGTGCAGGCGGCCTTAACCTTGGCCTGCATGGGGCCGGGCGGAAGCGGCTTGCCCGGAGCGCTGGGCGCTTGCGCGCTGGCTAGAATGATGGACGCGAACAGAAAGACCGCAAAACATAGTTGTTGAAGCAAGAGAATTCCCCGCACTGCTCACGGCGTTACGCCGATCAGAGTCACCCCCACGGGCGCTGAAAATATTTTAGCAGGGCCAAATCCTCGCCAAGTAGCGCCGCCGTCCCCGGCGGCTGTCCGGCGGGCGTCCTCGATCGCAGCGCTGAGGGCGAGACGCCCTCAGGACAGCCGGCAAGATGCCGGCGCTACCATTCGCAGTTCTAGCGCTGATCGAGCATGTGGACGGTTTCGAGGACGGTATCGCCCACGATTTGCAGACTCTTGGGGCTGAGCTTGTCCATGGTGTCTTGCGGGGTGTGGTGGAAGACGTTGTTGTAGCCGTAATCGAGGTCGATCACGTCGGCGGTGGGAACTCCACGTTTGACGAAGGGCATGTGATCATCTTCGATGGGACCCTGACGGGCATAGAAGTGGGACTGGCAGCCTTGGCGCTCGGCGGCAGCGTAAATCAGATCGAGCAGCCAAGGCGCGCCGTTCGTATTGCGGTCGATGTTGAGGTCGGCATCGCCGATCATATCCATGACCAGGAGCGCCTTGATCCTTTTTATCGTGCCGTCCTTTTCCCATTTCTCGGCGAGATGACGGGCGCCGTACACGCTGTCGGTGTCGGTCCAGGTCTTGATCGCTTCCTCGCCGTCAGTCCAGACTAGCCAGACGCTGTAGCCATCGCGCTTTTTGTCACGCAACCCACCGCGCAACTGGTTGGCGTATTCAAGCAGGATCGCGGTGGAAGATCCGCCGTCATTGGCGCCGACGTATCCCGTGTTGCGCAGTGGGTAGTTGGTGTCGTAGTGGCCGAAGATGACGATGATGCCGTCTTTTGTGCCGGGAAATTTCGCGAGAATGTTGCGGACGGGAAACTTCCCTTCCGGGGTGTCAGCGATGAAAGCGTCGTCTTCGACCTGATCGCCTTTGAGGTGATCAAGAATGTAGCGTTCAAGTTTCTTGTGATTCTCGCTGCCTATATAGCGGGGACCGAAAGCAGTAACCTCGTGGGTGTACTGGAAGGCACGTTTGGCATCGATGTGCGGGAGCGGGGCGTTGTCGGGCGCCCAGGGTTGCGGCGCTGCGGACGTCGCGAGAACCTCGGAAGTTGGGGCAGCGCTGACGGTGGGGGCTTTGGTGCAGGCTATTGTGCTTGCTAGCGTCATAGTTAGCAGTAGCCTGGAACAAAAACTTAACCACAAAGGACACGAAGGATCACGAAGGTCCGTTGCAGCATTTTCCTTCGTGATCCTTAGTGTCCTTGGTGGTTTCATGCTTTCCTCTGGGTCCTCTGTGGTTAAGAGTTCTTCTCCGCGCGCTTCTTCCGCTGATCGGGATGCACGAGCCAGGCGATTCCTATGCTCAGGACGTACAACGCCACCATGGGCGCGGCGAAGATGCACATGTTCAGGATGTCAGTAGTGGGTGTGATGATAGCGGCGATGATGAAGATGACCAGGATGGAATAGCGGAGGTTGCGCCACATCCAGCCGGCGCTGACGATGCCCATCAGCGCGAGGAAAAATACCAGGATGGGCATTTCGAAAATTACGCCCAGTCCGACGATGATCGTCAGGAACAGAGAACTGTATTCGTTGAGCGTGATCATCGGCTGGAAGTCTTTGCCGTAGCCGATCAAAAACACCAGCGCCTGGGGGAGGACCAGTTTGTAGCCGAAGTATCCGCCGGCCAGGAAGAGCGCCGCAGTCGAAAGCACGAAGGGCATGACATAGCGCTTCTCGTGGCGATAGAGCCCAGGCGAAATGAAGCACCAGAGCTGGTAAAGCACGAAGGGCGAGGCGACGAACAGGCCGGCCATGGCGCCGACTTTGAGATACAGATTGAAAGGTTCGGTGGGATTGAGGTAGACAAGTTTTGCCGAAAGGCCATTCCGTGCGAGTGCGTCCATGACCGGACGCTGCATGACCTGGTAAATGTTCTCGGCGTACCCCCAACAGGCAAAGAAACCGACAGCGATGGCGATGATGGAATAGACGATGCGCTTGCGGAGTTCCTCGAGATGATCGAGGAAGCCCATGGTGGGCATTTGCTCCTTAGCGTCGTTCACGGGTGACGAGGCGGCCAGCTCAGGCATCAGGCGCTACTTTCGGAGCGGGCGCGGGAGACGGGGCAAGCCCCGTCTCTACAGCAGCGGTGGTTTCGGCGGCGACACGTTCGACCGTAGCAGACGCGACGGCCGCCGTATCGGCCGCAGCAGATTCCGCAGCTTGGCGCTTTTCGGCGGACGGCGGGTTGAAGATGCGGTTGGCCAGCGACCCGAGCGGGGCCTGAAGCGGCGGCAGGATCTGCTGCCGGGGGAGGCCGGCGCTGGTCTCCAAGGAATTAATTTCGGACTCGATCTGCGAGCGGAATTCGTTGGAGGCGCGCCGGAATTCATTGATGAAGCGCGCGACCTGGCGTCCGATCTCCGGCATCTTCTTGGGGCCGAAAAGAATCAGCGCCAGGAAAAAGATGAAGAACATCTCGCCTGAGAAGCCAAAATTCATAGCTCTATCATAATGCGGGACGGGGATACGGGCCACTGGCGAGTGGGGGCGGGAGAAGAAATTTGCAAAGTGGAGGACCCACCATTTGCCAGGATTCGGCAAATAACAAGTCCTCCGCTTCGCTCAAGACGACAAAGTCAGATTAGGCGGTTTCCAGTGCTAGTGTCCTCCGAAGGTATAGCCGATGGACAGGCCGTAGCGGGTCGCGTGCGGCGAACTGAAGTCGATATTGTTGTTGACCAGGTACACGCGCGCCTCGGGGCGGATGAAGAAACCGCCCGAAGGATAAAACTTGATGCCCGCGCCGAAATCTGCGTCAAAGTGGTTGCTAGACTGATAATTGGTGCAACTGAAGGGTCCGCAAACGGTTCCTGTGTAGAAGCGAGTGCTGAGCGCTCCGATGCCGCCCACCAGTTCGAGGTAGGTGTGGCTCGCGATTTTGGGCGCATAGACGGCGTTGATATCGTAAAACAGCGGGCGGTAGTTGAAACCGGAACCGAGGTAATTGTCGCTTTGCGTCGCTTTCCAGTAGACTTCGCCGCCAATGCCGAGATTGTGCCAGAAGAGCACATCGCCGCTAAAGCCGGGATAAGTACCGCCGGTCAGTGAGACGGGTGAGTGATTGCTGTCGGCCGTACTGGCCCCTGGGGCATCGACCGTGCTGATGCCGAAAGCAACGTCAATTTTCTGGGCTTGCGCGAGATTCGAGAAGGCTGCCAGGGAAGCGCAGGCAAACGTCAAGAGGATGGCAATACGTAATGTTCGTTTCAAGCGATACCTCCGGGATAGTATTGGGTTTAAAGGATTGGATGCACGCCGAACCCCTTACGCTGCCGGTTGCGGCATGATTTACAGGAATTTACGGGCACCCGATAGGCCATGTACGCATGTACACTGGTCGCCCATATCATCATCCAAACCTCCATCGATCGAACAGGCAATCTCTAGATAGAACCCACAACTTCTAATAAAGTTGCGCGTGAGTTAGTAGGCCAGCAGGATGCGCAGGTCGCGCAGGTTATTTCCGGTAGGTCCGGTGATGACGGCATCGCCTAGCGCATCGAACAGAGGATAGGCATTGAAGCTGGATAGGGCCTGGCGCAGGGCTTCGGCACCTCCGGCACGGGCGAGGGTGCGGCCATCGACTACGGCTCCGGCAGCCGGGCTGTTGCCGTCTATGCCGTCGGTGCCAGCGCTCAGCACGGTAATGTTGTGTCCTGATACTTGGGCGGCGCAGGCGAGGGCGAACTGCTGATTGCGCCCGCCGGTTCCGCCGTTGCGGACGGTCACCGTCACTTCTCCGCCCGAAATCAGGCAGACGCGCGAGACTTTGCTGCGCAGATCGCGTAGGCGGTTGAGCAGGTAGCTGGCGGCTTTGTCGTAGGGCCAGTCGTCGCAGGAGTTATCGACTTCGACGGCGAAGCCGGCACGGGTGGCGGCTGCGGCGGCTTCGTCAATCGCCACTTTGTTGGAGAGCACCGTCCACCAGCGCGCGCGGACGAAAGCGGGGTCGTCGGACTTCGGGGTCTCGTCGAGGGCGTGTTGGCGGAAAAGATCAGCCACGGATTTGGGCAACTGCTCGATGAGGTTGTAGCGGGCGGCGATGCGTTCGCAGTCGTGGATGGAAGTGGAATCGGGCATGGTGGGGCCGGAGGCAAGCGCGTCAGGCGTGGCGTCGGGCACATCGGAAACGAGAATCGAAACCTGTTGGGCGGGGTAGGCGGCTTGGGCGAGACGTCCGCCTTTGACGGCGGAGAGGTGTTTGCGGATGGCGTTGATCTCGGCGATAGGCGCGCCGGAGTGGACGAGCGCCTGATAAGTCGCGGCGAGATCAGACAGGGAGATTTCGTCGTCGATCGGCTTTTCGACGATGGAAGAGCCGCCGCCGGAAATCATAAAGATGGCTAGCGAAGCGGAGTCCATGGAATCGAGCGATTTCAGAATGGCCGCTGCTGCCTGCATGGATTCGGCGGTGGGCGTGGGGTGTCCGCCGCGAAAATAACGGAAGCCTCGGACCTGACTTGCGGGCTCGACCGAGGACGCAACGATACCTTCAAGGCTGCAGCCGACCTGGGCCTCAAGAGCGGCGGCCATGGTGTGCGCGGCTTTGCCGATCGAGACTACGAAAATGCGATTGTAGGAATCGAGATCGTGCAGGTCTTCCCCGATACGCAGGACGCGGCGCTCGCAGTGTACGTTGCGGGCGAAGGCGCTTTCGATGGAAGCATTCTTGAGCGCGGTGGTGAAGATCTCACGAGCGGCGTCGCGCATGTGGCGGAATTGCTGATCGCGCTCGGGAGAGAGATCGGGCATCGTGGGGATTATAGAAAAGTCGTTGGTCGTTCGTCGTTGGTCGTTGGTCGTTCGCTCTTCGCTGTTCACCTCAGTCGCCGGCGGTTTGTGCGGGCACGATTTCGCGTACCCAGTTCTCGATTTCTACTCGCATCTCCTTGAGCCTTCCTTCGAAAAAGTGGTCTCCAGCTTCGATGCGGACCAGCTTCTTCGGATCGGCGAACGTGTTGACGAGCGCCTCAACTCTTCCGGCGGGACCGAACTGATCGCGCGATCCACTGACGAAAAGTTTTGGCTTGGTACACGCGCGCAGGAATTCGTAATCGTAAACGCGGCCTTCGACCGGGACCGCGGGCAGGCCGAGGGCAATCAGCGCGCGGACGCGGTCGTCGGCATAGGCGGCACGCAATCCGACGGCAGCGCCAAATGAGAAACCAGCGAAGATCACCGGCAGCGTGAATTCCTGTTCGAGCCAATCGAGCGCGGCACGCACGTCTTCGACCTCGTCGACCCCGCTGGCGTGCTCGCCTTCGCTCAGGCCGGTGCCGCGAAAATTGAAGCGGAGCACGGGGAATCCGAAGCTGTTGAGCGCTTTCATGGCGTGGAAGACGACCTTGTTGTGCAGCGTTCCGCCGTAGAGCGGATGCGGATGGCACACCAGCGCGGCGTGTGTCGCGTTGGGCGATCCGGCGTTGAGTAGAGCTTCCAGACGTCCGGCGGGGCCGGGGAGGAAGAGCGAGCGGATAGTGGCAGTTTCAGGCAGCACGGGCTTTTTGGTCTTTAGTCGTCGGTCGTTGGTCGTTCGCTGTTCATCGCTAGTATTGCAGAGAATCTGCCCGCCAGCGACTAGCGACCAGCGACCGACGACTGTTACTCTTCTCCTGCATGGACCTGTTTGCGCTTACCCGCCGGCTGATCGATATCGAATCCGTTACTCCGAATGAAAGCGCGGTTGGCGATTTTCTTTGCGATGAGCTGCGGCGGCGCGGGTTTGAAGCTCGGAAAATGCTGGTCGAAGGCGCGCGCGCCAACGTGATCGCTTCCTGGCCGGGACATGCTCCTCCGGAGATTTTTTTCTCCACGCACATGGACACGGTGCCACCGTTCATTGCATCGTCCGAAGATCATGGCCGCATTTACGGACGCGGCGCGTGCGACGCCAAAGGGATCATTGCGGCCCAGATTCTGGCGGCGGAAAAGCTGCGCGCGGCGGGCGTTTTCGTCGGACTGCTGTTTCTGGTAGGTGAGGAGCGCGACTCGATCGGCGCGCAGGTGGCGAATCAGCAGCCGATGGGCGCGCGCTACATGATCAATGGCGAGCCAACGGAGAACCGATTGGCTCTCGCGAGCAAGGGGTCCCTGCATGTGGTCTTGACGGCGCGCGGAAAGATGGCGCATTCGGCATATCCGGAACTGGGGGAATCGGCGATCGACAAGCTGGTCGAAGCGCTCCACCGCCTGCACGCAATGAAGTTGCCAGAAAACGAAGATACGGGGCCATGCACGAAAAATGTGGGAATGATCGAGGGCGGGCGAGCACGCAACATAATTTCCGACTTCGCGCGGGCTGAGTTGTTTTACCGGCTGGTCGGTCCTTCCGATGCGCTGCGACGTGAAATTGTCGAAGCCGTCGGCAAGTTGGCGGAGGTCGAGTTCACGCGCGAAGCTCCATTCATGCGTCTGCGCACGCTCGATGGCCTACCAACGATGGTTGCGGCGTTCACCACCGATATCCCGTCGCTGACAAATTGGGGTGAACCGCTGCTGCTGGGTCCGGGCTCAATTCACGTGGCTCACACGGAGGGCGAGTTTGTGGAGAAGGCGCAAGTGGTGGAAGCGGTGGAGATTTATTGCTCCATGGCGAATAAGCTGGCGGCGTCATAGTTGTTTTGTACGCGCCAACGTTTGCGCGTCACATAATCCTTGTTTGACAACTATACGCGACTGGCGTACAGTTCTCTCCATACTGTAATAGCGTATTTCAGCGTATGGAGTTCATTGAAGCGCCGGCTTTTACGCGTCGCCTATCCGGCTATCTGAACGATGATGACTACAGAGAACTCCAGGCCAGGCTCGGAGCCAATCCGGAACTGGGAAACCTAATGCCAGGAACTGGCGGGTTCCGAAAGATGCGCTGGGCGGACGTGAGGCGTGGCAAGAGCCGTAGAGGTGGGCTGCGGATTATCTACTACCACTTTCCGTCAGATCATCAGATCTGGCTGATGACGCTCTACGACAAGAATGAGGCTGCGGATTTGACAACCGAGCAGAAGAAAGCTCTGAAAGCTTCGATTGAAAAGGAATTGGCGGAGCGTGCGATCAACCGGGTTTCCCGACCGCGCAGGCGAAGGAGGCTACAGTAATGGCCAAGAGAGACATTTTCGGTGAACTGATGGAAGGCGTGGCGGCGATGAAGAATCATCGCGAGGGCAAGATCACGCTGCGGAGTTACAAAATCGAGGTGGCGCCGCTGCCAAAAGTGGACTCCAAGCTCATCCGGGACACGCGAAAAAAACTGCGCTGCTCACGGGCGGTCTTCGCACGCAAGCTGCGGATTAACGAAAGGACGCTGGAGAAGTGGGAACAGGGCCGCGCGAAACCGAATCCTCAGGCCGCAGCGCTTGTGCTTCTCGTGCGCCGGTACCCGGATACGTTAGCGCGACTGGATGAAGTGGCGGGACGGTAGGCCCCGGGTCCCTCCGGCAGTACACTTACGGGATGTCTGACTCCTCTCAGAATTCCCTCGCCCAAGCTTCCTCTTCCTATCTTCGCTCGGCGATGCATCAGCCCATCCAGTGGCATGAGTTTGGGGAGGGAGCTTTTGCGGCGGCTCGACTGGCCAACAAGCCGATGCTTTTGGATATAGGGGCGGTCTGGTGTCACTGGTGTCATGTGATGGATCGCGAGTC
>JAIQFA010000034.1 GCA_020073525.1 Terriglobia bacterium | reverse complement strand
ACGCGGCGTACGCCGAACGCTTCTCGCGCCTCGATCAGCGCTGCACGGTGCCGCGGGCGCAACCTCCGGCGTATACCCGAGCTCATTCATTTGCTGCCGGGTCTTCATCAACGCGCCCAGTCCGGCTGTGTCTGCCTTGGCCGTGTTCCAGTGCGCGTTCAGGACTTTCAGCCACCCCTCTTTTTCGTACGCCTTCAGAACGCCGAGCGCGTCGTCCTCGTACGCCAGCTGCTCGATCTCGTATCCGATGCTCGAGTTGCGGATGTACTCGATGTAGTTATTTTCTTTTCCCGATTGGTAACGTGCCTGGGTCCGCTCCTCAAGCGGCCAGTGGAAGCGTGTGGTAAAGCGTGTGGCGCGGATCATCCGCGACGGATCTTCGAGAAACGCGTAGTTGTGCAATACGCGAATCACTTTGGCTTCGATGTCGGCGACGCCGTTGAACGGATCCATCAAGAGCCCGCGCGATCCTTCGTTCAGCGACAAGGCCATCGCATTTACGGTGAAATCGCGGCGGCGAAGATCTTCAATAATCGTGGCCGGAGCCATCAGCGGAGGTTTGCCCTGCTTCTCATAGCGCTCGGAGCGCGCCATGGCAATCTCTGCCCGCACGCCGCCGGGCAGTGTCAGCAACAAAGTCCGGGTCTCGTCGTCGGCATCGCCGATCACCGCTCCCGCGCGCTCCAGATCTTTCTGCAACTTGAGCGCATTGCCCTGGACGGTGAAATCCAGATCGCGGATCGGGAAACCGGTAATGATGTCGCGGATGGCGCCGCCGGTGAGGTATAGATTCATCCCCGCCGCTTTGGCAGCGTCTAGGACGAGGGCGACTCCCTTTTGTTGATCCGGCGAGAGCCGGGTTTCTAGCGTGTATATGTAATCGGCCATGCCTTCCTAGTCGCCTTGCGGTGGCTGGACCGGGGCGTTATTCACAAGATTTCCACAGGGAACCGCTGCTAAATGACGAGTTGTTCGCCTGCGGAATCTAAGTACTTCTAGATGTTAGACTTATACCGCACAATCCCAATTCAGTAAACACAAGAAAATAACACAAGGTTTACAGTTTGGCTACTGTGAAGGGACAAACTGTCCAGATTCACCGGGAAAGTGCGAGAATCGCATGTGAAGCTTCCATCGCCGCCGCGCACTGCCCGATCACGCGCGGGCTTTGGTGTGCGAGTTGGCAAGCGTCGCTAGCCCCATGTCCTCGACCCACAAGAAAGTCATCGTGCGGAAACATGACCGGGACTCGGTCAGCGGCTTCGTCGCGCCCGCCGACTTTGTGGTGGATGGCAAACTGGAGTTGCTCAACACTTCCGGCAACGTCGTCGCCATTGACCTGCAAGACATCAAGACGGTCTACTTTGTCCGCGAGTTTTCCGATGCCGACTTGATGGTTCGCAAGACCTTCACCACCCGCCCGCGGACCGAAGGCCTCTGGGTCCGCCTGAGGTTCAAAGACAACGATGTGATTGAAGGCATCCTGCCCAACGACCTCACGCAAAATCCTCCCGAAGGATTCCTGCTGAACCCTCCCGACCTGCGCTCGAACACGCAGCGTATATTCGTACCCCGTTCAGCGTTGACGTCGGTAACAGTGCTCGCGGTCATCGGTGCGGCAAACCGTCGCCGCCGCGGTGGCCAGCCCGATACGCGGCAGGTCACGCTGTTCGAGCAGTAAGTAGGTCTCAGGTGTTAGGTCTCTGGTCTCAGGAAGAGCACTCTCGGATTCACGGCGTAATGGGTTGACCTTGCTTTTCCTGCGACCTGACACCTAAAACCTGAGACCTGATTGCTACAATTCTCCGAGACATCGCCATGAAACTATCTGACATCGCCGCCGCCCTCGACGCCCGCCTCGAAAACGCATCGCCCGACACTGACATCACCGCAGTGGCTGGCATCGAACATGCTGCTCCCGGCCAGCTCACGTTCGTGTCCAACCCCAAGTACAACGCCGCCGCGAAGACCACCAAGGCTTCGGCGGTCATCGTCGCCGAGAATTTTCCCGCCCTATCCACGGGAATGCTGCGCAGCAAGAATCCGTATCTCGCCTGGGCGAAGGCCATCGAACTTTTCTACCAGCCGCCGCGCTATGCTCCCGGAATCCATCCGACCGCGATTGTTCATTCGGCAGCTAAGCTCGGCAAGAATGCGCACCTCGGCCCGTACGTCGTGATCGACGAAGACGCCGTAATCGGAGACAACGCAGTTCTGCTGGCCCACGTCGTCGTCTATCGCGGCGTAAAGATTGGCAACAATTTCTTCGCCCACGCCCACGCCGTGGTGCGTGAATTTTGCCAACTCGGAGACAACGTCTTACTCCAGAACGGCGCCGTGGTAGGCTCCGATGGTTTTGGCTTCGCCAAGGACGACGTGGGCCGCTGGCACAAAATCGTCCAGTCGGGGAACGTCGCCATCGAAAGCGACGCCGAGATCCAGGCCAACGCTTGCATCGACCGCGCCAGCATCGGCGAGACACGCATCGGTCGTGGCGCAAAACTCGACAACATGGTCCACATCGGCCACAGTTGCACCATCGGCCACGACACACTGCTCTGCGCCCAGGTAGGCCTGGCCGGCACCACCGACGTAGGCAACAACGTGATTCTCGCCGGACAGGTAGGCGTTTCCGGCCACGTCAAAATCGGCGACGGAGCCATCGCCATCGCCCAAAGCGGCATCCCGCACGACGTTCCCCCCGGAGCCATGGTCAGCGGCGCTCCCGCCATCGATCACCGGTTGTGGTTGAAGTGCTGCGCCGCCTATACGAAGTTGCCCGAACTCGTGAAAGCCATGCGGACAAGAAGCGAAAGCAAAGCCTAGGGCCGGGCCGGTGTTTGTGGAGAGCCGGGCAAAGGCCCCCAGCACGTCCGGTTTTGGCATGATGGAGCGGAGAGCTTGAAGCGCTGCGCCACCCAAAATTAGGAGCGCTGGCGAGTTTCCCCGCCGCTGGAAACCCGTCCTTTCGCTCGTTACGACCGTAGTTCCCTTCTGAGTATTTCTCTTGCAAGACACCGGCAGCCCGGCATTCTATAGTAACCATATGCGATGGCTGCCAGCGGGAATCTGTTTGTTGTTCGCGGGAGTGTGTCTGGCCGCGGACCCTCCGATCGCTGCGCCAGCGCTGTGCTCTGATTCCGGAGGCGCGCCCGCCTGCCGCGGTCCCGTCAAAGATTTGAAAGCCGCCCGCCACGCCTTCGCACGCGGCCTCAAACTCGAGAAAGCTCAGAACCTCGACCAGGCATTTTACGAATTTGAGGAGGCGTCCCGCCTCGTTCCCCAAAACGTGGAGTACCTGACGGCTCGGGAGATCACGCGGCAACATCTGGCCGGGATCCATCTGGAACGCGGCAACAGCGAACTACGCGCCGGCCGGCAATTGGAAGCGCTGGCGGAGTTTCGAACGGCGCTGAACCTCGATCCCCAGAACGAATTCGCCCAGCAGCGCATCAGCGACGCGCTGGGGCCGGTGCCGGTGCGTACCGCAGCCGCCCCGCAACTGGTCGCCAGCGCCGATGCACTTACCCCGAAACCGATCGACGGCCGCCACGACTTCCACTACCGCGGCGATTCGCGCGGCCTGCTCACGGCGGTCGCTGCAAGCTACGGGCTGACAGTGCTGTTCGACGACAACTTCCCCAGCCGCCGGGTGAAATTCGAGATGGAGAATGTCGATTTCGGAACCGCCATACAGGCGGCCTCGGCAGTCACCAAGAGCTTCACTTTTGCACTGGAAGACACTGTTCTTTTCGCTTGCCCGGATACGCCCGACAACCACCGCGTCTACGACCGCATGGGCCTGCGCTCGTTCTACATCCCAGGTGGCAACCCGGCACAGGAATTGAACGAGTTGATGAACTCGTTGCGGACGTTATTTGAATTCAAGTTCGTGAGTCTTAACGCCGCCTCGAGCACGATCACGATCCGCGGGCCGCGGGCGACACTGGAAGCCGCTACCCAGTTTCTTGGACAGCTCAACAGTCCCCGTCCGGAAGTGATGCTCGATCTGCAGGTCTTCCAGGTGAGCCACACTTACACCCGGAACATCGGGCTGCACGTTCCGAATAATTTCAATCTTTTTAATATCCCAGCGGCCGCTCTCACCGCTCTTGGCGGACAAAACATCCAGGACCTGATCAACCAATTGATTGCTTCTGGCGGGATTAATCAGGCGGGCAATCAGAGTATCGCAGCCCTTCTTGCCCAGTTACAAGGCCAACAAAATTCGATTTTCAGCCAGCCGCTGGCGACTTTCGGCGGCGGCCTCACTTTGATGGGGCTGAGTCTCGATCAGTTATCTGCGGCGCTTTCGATGAATGAAAGTTCGGTCCGCTCCCTCGAACACGTGCAGTTGCGCGCTTCCCAGGAGAAGGACGCAACCTTCAAGCTCGGATCGCGCTATCCCATCCTGAACGCCAGCTTTGCGCCGGTCTTCAACAATTCGGCAATCTCGCAGGTCATTGGGAACCAGTCGTTCGCGGCGCCGTTCCCGTCAGTCAGTTATGAGGACATCGGACTTACGCTCAAGGCAAAGCCGCTGGTGCATAACAATTCCGATGTGGCGCTTGAACTGGAAATGCAGTTCCGCACTTTGGGGAACACCAACGAAAACGGCATTCCCGACATTTTGAATCGCGAGTTCAAAGGTGGAATCCTGCTCAAGGAAGGTGAACCGGCAGTCGTGGCGGGAATGATCACCAAGACCGATCAAAAGAGCCTGAGCGGTCTGCCCGCGGTTTCCAGGATTCCTGGATTTGGCGTACTTACGTCGCAGAATTCAAATCAGGACGAGGAAGATGAACTGCTGATCCTGATCACGCCGTACGTGGTCCGCAGCCCGGGGCGCACCGAAGCGCAGGAAATCTGGCTGAGCAAGTAAATCGGTCATCCGAAATCCCGCGGTGACTTCATGTGTCCCCCGTGTACCCCGTGGTTAAAGGTTTTTGCTGGCGTTCACCAGAGTTTAAGGGTTTCAGATGACCCGATGGCCCGATCTATTTTTGGCTTGCCTGGAAGTCCACAATTTTCTTCAGCAGTTCGAGTGGCGCCCCACCGGGCACATTGCGTCCATTGATGAACAAAGCAGGCGTTCCTGTCACGTCCACTGACTTTCCCAACGCAACCGAGGCATCGACCCTGGCCTTGGTATCCGGCTTGGCTGCACAGGCAACGATCTCGTCCCCATTCACACCCGATGTTGTCGCGATGGCCTTTAGCTTTTCATCGAGATTGGCCTCGGTGATGTTTGTCTGCTCGTCAAATGTCTTCTGGATGAATTTCCAGACGGCATCATTCGAAGCGCGACCCACACAATCGACAAAGCCGGCCGCTCTCTCCGCCCAGTTATGCGCTGGCAGCGGGAAATTCTGGAAAACAAAACGCGCCTCCGGTTCCTGCGCCAGCAACTGCTCGATCACGGGCGCGGCTTTCTGGCAGTGTGGGCACTGCATATCGCTGAACTCGACAATCGTTACTGAGGCTTTGGCCGGTCCCTTCGCGGGGCCGTTCACGCCTTTCTCCAGCTTGGCGCGAGCGTCCTCAAATGGCTTGGCACCGAAGGGCAGGATGTCCCCCGAAATTGCATGCTTTCCGTCGGAACTGACCAGCAACTTATTCAGGTTCGAGCCTTGCGGGTTGGTGATGACAACCGAAACGTCGGCCAGTCCCGCCACTTGCGAGGGGCGAATCTCAGTCACTTTCCAGGTGATGGTGGCGTCATAGCCGAACATCTGGAACAGAAACGAGTTGACCGTGTCCTCGGTGGGGAGGACCGTTGTGCCTGCTTCGGCGGCCGTAGCGGCTGCTGGTTTAGTTGGCGGCTTCGCTGCGGGAGCGGGTTTGGTTTGAGCGACAATGACGCCAGACAACAGTAGGGCCGCGAACAAGGTGCGATGCATGAATGTCATAGGTTGGAGTTTGATTGTTACAAAAACCAGCCAAGTTGTCATTTCCGAAGGGCGGTCGGTAATGGGTCAGTTTCGCGATGAGACCCGCAAAACCCTGAACCACCAAGGACACGAAGTATCACAGAGGTTTTGGTTTCAGGCGTATCCTTCGTGTAACTTCGTGGCCTTCGTGGTTAGCGGTTTCGCAAATTGACTCACTACCGGGCGGTCCGACTGGTTGCGGGAAACTGGGAAACCCGTGCCCAACCCCTGGAGGGGCTTCGGATTTCACGCTTGCGGCATCGCTGAAGCGATGCCCTGATTTGAATCCACAAAGACGAAACTGCAACTCAGTCCTGCGTTTCCTAGACCTCGGCCTTGGCTGCGATTGGGAATCTTCGCCCATAACCGAATGCTTTGGCGGAGATCTTGATTCCGGGGGCCGCCTGTTGCCGCTTGTACTCGCTGCGCTCGACCATCCGGATCACGCGCCGCACCAAGTCCGGATCGAAATTGTGGACCCGCGCAATCTGTTCGGCGGAGTACGACTCCTCCACAAAGTCTTCCAGAATTGGATCGAGCACGTCATAGGGTGGGAGTGAATCCGAATCCTTCTGATCCGCGCGTAATTCCGCCGACGGCGGTTTCTTGATCGTCGCCTCCGGAATTACTTTGCGTCGCGAATTCACGTAAGCGCTCAACTGGTACACCAGCGTCTTCGGCACATCCGAGATAACGGCCAGCCCTCCCACCATGTCGCCGTAGAGAGTGCAATAACCGACTGCCAATTCACTTTTGTTACCAGTCGACAGCACCAGCGCACCGAACTTGTTCGACATGGCCATCAGCAGCAATCCGCGGGCGCGGGACTGAATATTTTCTTCGGTAACGTCGGGCGGCAGTCCGGTAAACACGGGCGCCAGCGTCTGGCACGCTGCTTGGTAGATTGCGTTGATCGAGAGCAGTTCGAAGCGAATCTCGAGGTTATTCGCCAGTTCGCGCGCATCGTCAATCGACCCTTGCGACGAGTACGGGCCGGGCATGCCGACACCGATAACGTTTTCCGAGCCGAGCGCATCCACTGCGATCGACGCAGTGAGCGCGGAATCGATCCCCCCACTGAGCCCGATGATCGCTCGCTGGAAGCCGCATTTATAGACGTAGTCTCGCGTGCCCAGTACCAGGGCTTCGTACGCACTCGCTTCTTCCCCCTCGACCTGCGGATGCATGTCCCCGGTGAGTTTCTCGGAGTCGAAATAGATCAGATCTTCCTCGAACGACTTCCCTTGCGCAATAACCTGTCCGTCGGGTGCAATTACCAGGCTCGAACCGTCAAACACCAGGCTGTCGTTGCCGCCAACCTGGTTCACCATGGCCACCGGGACCTTCTGATTCCGGGCAATGGAGGCCAGCATGTCCCGCCGCAGCTCGCGCTTTCCCAGCCAAAACGGTGACGCGGAAATGTTGAGCACGAAGTTCCCGCCGGCTTTGACCAGTTCTTCCACCGGATCGATGCCATAGAGTCGCCGGTTCCAGAAGCGTTTGTCGTTCCAGGCGTCCTCGCAGATGGTCAACGCTATCTGGTTGCCGCAAATGCTGAACAGTTGTTGGCTCGTGGCGGGCGCAAAGTTGCGCATCTCATCAAAAACGTCGTAGGTGGGCAACAGCATCTTCGACTGGATGAAATCGATGCGCCCTTCGCGCAGAAGGGCTGCGGAGTTCATCACTTTCTTGCCGGAGTCCGCTTCGGCTGGGGTTACCGTCCCGCAGATCACGGCGATGCCCGCCGCTTCCGCGGCGATCCTTTCGAGAGTCGTGCGACAGCGCGCCACGAACGACGGGCTCTCGACCAGGTCGCGCGGCGGGTAACCCGAAATCGCGAGTTCCGGAAAAAGAATCAGGCCGGCGCCAGCATTCCGCGCCTGGAGGGCGAACTGGATGATCTTGGCGGCGTTGCCAGAGAAGTCCCCTACCGTAGGGTTGATCTGGCCCAGGGCAATCTTCACAGTCATAGTGTAAAAGGTCGAGACCAGAACTCGCTAATGGTGGAGGGACGAGCGACGTGACTCTCTTGATGCGAGCGGCTTGAACTATTGAGGCATTGAAAGTCTTAGACCCATGAGCCTTTAAATTTCGATGATCCAATGCCGCAATCGCTCAATGGTTCAATAAGCCCTAGCCCAGTTGGGACCTGGGTCTTTCCCGGGATCGGATGGTGGCGGCGCGCCGACCGGCCGGTTGGGGTTAGGGTTGGCCGGATCAGAATCTGGCATCTCTTCTCCGGGACGCCGCAGCGTAGGGGCTTTTTTGGCTGGGCGCTCTTCCTCTTTCTTGGCCACGGTAGGCGCGCCCAGATCCACTTCTTTATCGACATGAACAACTTTCTGCCCGTCCACCTTCATGGTCTCGACACGCACGACTTCATCACCAACAAAGCGCACGAAATCCACGTCCTGCGGAGGCTCGCCGTAGATCCATTCTTCGTACTCGACATCGTCCGCATGTTCACGCACTTTCTTTGGGGCACGTCCTTTGGCATAGATCACCATCTCCCGGTTCATTCCCACGAGCACGTGGTGACTTTTGATCGCTTCTTTGATCTGAGGAGTGACCGTTTCCAGATACGCCTCGACCGGCGACTTGGCATCAAAGTCAAACACCGGACGCAGCAACTGCTTCAGTTCCGGCCCGGTCATCTCCGGAACATATTTGTCAAAGTAGAGATCCACGAAAGAGCCGCGGGCATTCGCGGAAGAATCGGAGGGCGCAATTGGCACCGACGAACTCGCCCCCTGAATCTGGATGTGCTGGTACCACTTCTGCTTCTTGACGGGACCGCCGTTGATCTCAAAGCGGATGTGGTCGTCTTTGATGATGACGTCGGAGATGCGAGCCCGGTCGCCTGGTTTTGCGGCCGGCCCCCAGAGCGCCATCAGGTGCTGCAGTTCGGGGCCACTCGGGCTTAGGGTTCCGTTCTTGAGTTTCAAGCCGGTCTTACCCATCGGAAAATTCGTGCGGATATAGACCAGGTCTTCGTTGAAGGCGTGGATGATTTCTTCGCGGGTTTGCGTGGAAATCCTCGGGGGCGGTGCATTCTCGGCGAGCGCCAACGAGGAGAGAATCAGGAGTACCGCCAAGAGCCGAAAACCAATACAGGAAACGTGGAAGGACCGCATGCAGCACCCCGGACCGACTGTCCTAATTATAGAACGGCTTGTCCACTGCGGTTGCCGGTGATGTGCAAAATATTCCGGGGCTCTCAGGCCGCTATCGTGCTCGAACCATCGGCGCGGAGGCCGTCCAAAGACGAAATACGTTTCACGGTTGGATCATAACATCGCTCTGGAAACGAACTAGGGGAGCCGTTTGCTATCGGGCTTCGCCCAGATCGTTCGGCCATCAAGACTTGCCGTGACCAGCGGTGCGGTACTTCGGTAACGGACAGCTGTACTTTGAGCACCTGAGATCACTACCGCGAACCAAATTAAAATAAAGCAGCACGGACCCGCGCACCCCCGCGCTTGGGCCGACAGGACTGCCTTTTGCCATTGAACCTTCCAATTCCCGCGCGCATTCCGCTCCTGTACGTCATCCTTGGCGTGCTGCTGGCGATTAGTGTCCTTCCGATGTATTTCTACTCGGCGCAGATCGAGACCATGAACCGGGAGCGCCTCAAGACCAACGAAATGCTGCTGCAGAACACCGTCACGCGCTCGCTGGCCGACGACATTTCTCAGCATCAGGAAACGCTGCGCATGATGCTGGCCAACTTATCGTCGTCAATTCAGGTGATGATGCTGGCCAACGCGAGCGGAAACGACCTGAGTGCCCAGACACTTCTGACGCCTGAACTGCGGGCCATGGTCGAGAATTTTGTTTCGTCTTCGAACGACATTGCTTACGCCACGCTGCTCAATGCCGATGCCAAAGGCGTTTCGGCCGGACGTATTGAGCCGGATGCTTTCTTGCAGCGGGAACTGGAACGAGCCTATCAGGCGGCCCGTGAAGGGCGCGTCTACAGCGGCCAGCCCTTGATGGTGGGCAGCGGAAAATCGGCGCGCACGGTCATGTTGGTTAGTTCACCGATCATGTACGACAAACGGTTTCTGGGGATGATCGGGTCGGTGGTCGATATGGATTACCTGATTCGCCGGCTCCAGCAGGTGAGCATGAGCGGATTGATGCCGTACGTCGTGGATAGCCAGGGAAGGTTGGTAGCGGCGGCGACCACCCAATATGCTACCGGACAGGATATGACCCACTTCGATATCGTCCGCAGCTTTGTGGGCGAAGGCTCGAAGGCGCAGCTGGCGGCGACCCGCGAATTCACGATTCACGACGGGAAAGAAGCCGTCGAGATGCTGGGAACGTACAGTCCGGTGACCTCGCTGGAGTGGGCGGTAGTGGTGCAGAAGCCGCGGGAAGATGCGTATCGCGGTATCTACGAAATGCAGCGCACGGGACGCCTGCTGGCGTGGCTGGCGGTGTTTGCCAGTGTGGGCCTGAGTATCTTTTCGGCGCGGCGGATTACCAGCCCCCTGCAAGTACTGGCACAGTCCAGCCAGGCGATTGCGCGCGGCGATTTTTCCCAGCGCGTACACCTGAAAACGCGCACCGAGATCGGCGAACTGGCGACAACGTTCAACACGATGTCGGAAGAACTAGAACAGTTCGTTGAAGACCTGAAGCGCGCCGCCGATGAAAACAAAAACCTTTTCATGGGGTCGATCCAGATGCTGGCTGGCGCGGTCGACGAAAAAGATCCATACACACGCGGCCATTCCGACCGGGTCACGAAATACTCGCTGATGATCGCGAAAGAGATGGGGCTGGATCCGGGATTTCTGGAAATCCTGCGCATCTCGGCGCAACTCCACGATGTCGGCAAGATCGGCATCGAGGACCGTATTCTAAAAAAACCGGGCGCTCTGACTCCGGAAGAATTCGAGATCATGAAGACGCACACCACCAAGGGCGCGAACATCCTGCGTCCGGTGCCGCAGTTGCGAGAGATGCTGCCCGGAATCGAACTCCACCACGAGGCGCTGAATGGACGCGGATACCCTTACGGACTGAAAGGCGACGAGATTCCGCTGCTGGCGCGCGTGATTGCGGTCGCGGACACTTTTGACGCTCTCACCACCAACCGTCCTTACCAGAAGGCGCACGATCCAGTGGAGGCTCTAAAAATCATTCAGAACCTCTCGGGACAGCGGCTTGATCCGAACGCCGTGTCCGCGATCATGGCAGTGTTTTATCGAGGAGATATTCGTATTCAGAAATCGCTGACGCAGATGATCCCGCTGGAAACGCCTGCGCCCGCTCCGACGCCATCGCACACCGCTGATCCCGTCACGATTGAAACCACGCGCACGTAATCCGTTCCCCGAAAACCTGCGTTCCCTTCCCGCCTATATAATCAGGGGGCGGATACCTCATGATTCAAACTCTTTTTGGCAGTCTGGACGAAGAGCAGAAACCCAGTTTTATTGAGCGCATGAAGGAGGCCGTCTCGCGCACGCGCGAGAACCTGGCCGAGCGCATCGAAGACGTCGTTTCCATCGGCAAGGAGATCGACCGCTCCACGCTGGACGATCTCGAAGCCACGCTGATTGGCGCCGACCTCGGCACAACCACCACCCATGAAGTTCTGGAGAAGCTGCGCGACAAAGCCGACCGGAAGCAGATCAAGGATGTGAATGAGCTCAAGCGGCTGCTGAAAGAGGAATTGCTGGCGATTCTAACGTCGACTGGCGCGCAGCCCGTGACCAAGGTGAACGGCACGCCGGAAGTCATCATGGTGGTGGGCGTAAACGGTGCCGGCAAGACAACGACGATCGGGAAACTGGCGCAGGTGTTTCGGTCGCAGGGAAAGACAGTGCTGATGTGCGCGGCGGATACGTTCCGCGCGGCGGCGATCGAGCAACTCGAGATTTGGGGACAGCGCACGGGAACGGAAGTGATCAAGACAAAAGCTGGGGGCGATCCGGCGGCGGTGATGTTTGACGCGCTCCAGGCGGCAACCGCGCACAAGATCGACTACGTGATTGTGGATACTGCCGGGCGCCTGCATACCAAGCAAAACCTGATGCTTGAACTTGAAAAAATGAAGCGCACGGCGCAGCGCTTCGTGCCGGGCGCGCCGCACGAGACTTTGCTGGTCATGGATGCCACGACCGGACAGAATGGATTGCAACAGGCGCGGCAGTTCACGCAATCAGCAGGAGTCACCGGAATCGTGCTGACCAAGCTTGACGGCACGGCCAAAGGCGGCGTGGTGGTCGCAATCTCGCGGGAGTTGAGACTGCCGGTGCGGTATGTAGGCGTCGGGGAGAAGGCTGGAGATCTGCTGCCATTTGATCCCAAGGATTTTGTGGAATCGCTGTTTGCGTAGCATTATGTGGAGGGACGGGCGCCCCGCCCGTCCATTAGCCACCTCAACGGAGGGCGGACAATGCAACAGCTAAAGTTCAACTCGCTTTCTTACCTGCGAAGACTACTGGCGCGACTGAAGTTGCTGTTCCGACCGAAGCCCGAACCGGAAGATCCCTATGCCTATGTCACTGCTCCCTTACGCCGTCCGCCGCAGGGGAGAAGTGGGGCTGCGGTGGCAGAACTGGATGAGGAATGAAGGAAGCGTCGGCCGACGAACAACGCATGCGGCGGGCGCTGGACTTGGCGCGGGTGGGGGTTGGCCTGGTGTCGCCGAATCCGGCTGTCGGCGCGGTTGTGGTGGACGCGTCGGGGCGCGAAGTTGGGGCGGGCACACATATCTATGAGGGCATAAAGCATGCCGAGGTTCTCGCGCTGGAGCAGGCTGGCCCTACGGCACGAGGCGCAACTCTCTACCTGAATCTGGAACCATGCTCGCATCAGGGCAGGACCGGGCCGTGTACGGATGCCGTGATCGCCGCGGGAATTAGCCGTGTAGTGTGTTCCATGGAGGATCCGAATCCTCAAGTGGCGGGAAAAGGATTTGCCAAGCTTCGGGCCTCGGGAATTAAAGTCGAGGTCGGCCTATTCCAGCCGGAAGCCAAGAAGCTGAATGAGAGCTTTGCCAAGTACATCCTTCGCGGCAAGCCGCTGGTCACGCTGAAATCGGCGATGACCCTCGACGGCAAAATTGCCGACGCCACCAAACCCGGCACCGAGCCGGGCTCGGCCACGCCCGCCTCAGAGGGCGCACGCAGCGGATATCACTGGATTACGGGCGAGGTGGCGCGCGCACATGTGCAGCAACTGCGCCATCAGAGTGACGCGATCCTGGCCGGAGTGGGAACGGTGATGGCGGACGATCCCCTGCTGACCGACCGCAGCGGCCTGCCGCGAAGGCGCAAACTGCTGCGCGTGATCCTGGATTCTTATTTGCGTATTCCGCTCAAATCGCGAGTGATCCAGACCGCTGAGCAGGATGTCTTGGTCTTGTGCTCCACTGCGGAGGAGCAGACACGGCAGGCGCTCGAAGCGAAAGGAATTCGTGTGCAGCAGATATCGGCCACCGCGGATGGACGGCCCGACTTCGCGGCGATTGCCGAGAGCATGGGCAAACTGGAGATCACCAGCCTGCTGATCGAAGGTGGAGCACTGGTCAACGGAGCCGCCCTGACCTCCGGCGAAGTGGACAAGGTGTTTCTCTACTACGCGCCGAAGATTTTTGGCGAGGGCGCAGTTCCCTTCATCGCCGGTGAAAGCTTGCATGGGAGAGCACAGTGCGTGCAGCGCTTCGAGTTGCACCGCTTTGGCGAAGATTTCGCGCTGGAAGGTTATCTCCGCGACCCGTACTCTGGACAGGTTTGAGTTCTTGTTGGATGTGCGTTTTTCTTTCGAAGGAGCTGCATATCTTATGTTTACCGGAATTATCGAAGAAGTGGGTAAGGTCGTAAAGATCGAGCAGCGTGGCGAGAACCGCCGCATCACGGTTGAGGCTGCGACTACACCGAAAGAATTGGGAACGGGCCACAGCATCGCGGTCAGCGGCGTTTGCCTGACGGCGCTTGACATCAAACCCAAGTCGTTTTGCGCCGACCTGGCGCCGGAGACGTGGGTGCGGACTTCGTTCTCACGGATGCACGAGGGCGCCCTCGTGAACCTGGAGTTGCCGATGAAAGCGAATGGGCGCTTCGATGGCCACATCGTGCAAGGCCACGTGGATGGCGTGGGCAAACTGATCGAGTTCGAGCGCATCGCAGATTCTGAGAACTGGTGGCTGCATATCGAAATCCCGTCCGCGATTGAGAAGTACACGGTATTCAAGGGATCGATCTCGATCGAGGGCATCAGCCTTACGGTCGCCAAGCTTGAACGGAACCGGTGCACGATCGCTATCATTCCGCATACGGTCGAGATGACCAATCTCGGATCGCTAAAGCCGGGAGACCCGGTGAACCTGGAAGCCGATCTGATCGCGAAGTATGTCGAGAAGATGATGAAGGGCGAGCCGGCGCAGAACCCCCTCACCGTGGCGGAATTGGTCGAACAGGGATTCTAGGCGTTGTCGAAGTCTCAGGCTGCATCAAGCCCCAGGCCAGCTTTCCTGTATGTAACACGGAGTAACGAGGCGTGCTATCTAGCTGCACCACTGATACTTCAGTTTTGTAACTGGTTTCACACCTAGTGACACTTCCTGCCCTGACGATTCAATACTACCGTGCCTCCGTTCCAGCCAAGTCTCCCTCTGCGCCGGGGCAACTGCTGGTAAGACCTAAGGAGGCAGTTCATGAATCGCTCCCCTTTTTCAGTCAGAACCTTTTCTCGTTATGCCCTGCTGTGCCTGGTCAACGTCGTGCTTCTGACTGCCTTTACCTTCGCCCAGGACTTCAAGAAACAAGTCATTTATCAGATCGTGACCGACCGTTTCGTTAACGGCGATACGAGCAACGATAATCCCGCCCAGAGCGCCGGCCTTTTCGATGCGACGAAGACCAACTGGCGTCTCTACTGGGGCGGAGATCTTGCCGGGATCCAACAGAAACTAAGCTACTTGCAGGGACTGGGAGTCACTGCCGTTTGGATCTCGCCTCCGGTCGATAATCTCAATCTCAACATTCCCGACAGTGGCGGCAATCCCACTTCCTCCTACCACGGATACGGCGCGCGGGATTTCAAGCGCATTGAGGAGCATTTCGGCAGCGCCGCCAATGACTGGACGGCCTTCAGCAATCTGACCACCGCAGCTCACGCCGCCGGCATCAAAGTGATCGTCGACTTTGCTCCCAACCACAGCAACCCAGACAATGCAGGCGAATTCGGCTCTCTCTACGACAATGGCACATTCGTCGCCGCGTGCAACAACGATCCCGGCGGCATCTTTCACCATAACCCCGATATTTCCGGCAGCGGCTTTCAGGATCGCTACCAGGTCGAGTACTACACCCTCGAAGGTCTGTGCGATCTCAACCAGGAGAACTCAACCGTCGATGCCTACCTCAAGGCGGCGATCCAGCAACTTCAGTCGCACGGAGCCGACGCTTTTCGCATTGACGCCGTGAAGCACGTCACCTGGGGGTGGGAATACAGCATGTCGAATGCGGCTTTCACCTCCGGCCCGAGCTTCTTCTTCGGCGAGTGGTATCAGAATTGGGGCGACGCTCTTTATCACGACTCCTACAAGTTCGCAAACAAAAGCGGCATTTCGGTTCTCGATTTCAACGTGAACCAAGCCGTACGCGACGTCTTTGCCAGTAACAACAATTTCTCGGAACTTGATAACGTGGTAAATTCGGAAAATTCTAATTTTACCTGGCAAAACGATCTCGTCACCTTTGTCGACAGCCACGACGTTCCTCGCTTGCTCAGCGTCAATAACAATACCAACCGTCTGATCGAAGCTCAGGCTTATGTGCTGGCCGGCCGCGGCATACCCGTCGTCTACTACGGCGACGAGCAGTACCTGCACAACGACACCAACGGCGGCGGCGATCCTTACAACCGGAACGCCATGACCTCGTTTCTCACCACGACCACGCTCTACCAGGTGATCAACAAGCTTGGCGGGCTTCGCGGTGGCAGCAATGACGCGCTCGGCTATGGCTCTTACCAGCAGCGATGGATGAACAATGACGTATATATTTTTGAACGTAAGTTCTTTAACGATGTCGTGCTCGTTGCCATCAACAAAAACGACTCAACCACTTATCCCATCTCAGGCTTGAACACGGCTCTGCCTGCGGCCAACTATTCAGATTATCTCAGCGGCCTGATGAGTGGACCATCGATCACCGTGATGACTGGATCGGGCGGAAACAACCCCGTCTCCACTTTCACAATGCCCGCACATTCGGTGGCTGTCTGGCAATTCACCAGCACGGCAAGCACCCCGCAGGTCGGTTCCATTGGGCCAACGCTCGGACAGTCCGGCGTCAAGGTGACCGTCGCCGGCAAGGGTTTCGGAACCAGCACCGGAACCGTGCTGGTAGGCACGACCGCCGCAACCATCAATAGCTGGTCGAGCACTTCGGTGACATTCACGGTGCCGAACATCACCAATGGAATCTATAACGTTACCCTCAAGAATTCCGGTGGAACGGCGGCCAACACGATTCAGTTCACCGTACTTACTGCCAAGCTGATCCCAGTCACGTTCACCGTCAACAATGCCACTCCCACGAATCCCGGGGACTACATTTTCCTGACCGGCAGCACCGTAGAACTGGGAAATTGGGGAACAACCTGGGACACGGCGATTGGACCGATGCTTGATCCCAACTATCCGAATTGGTTCTTGAATGTGTCGGCGCCCGCCGGTGCGGCGATCCAGTTCAAGTTCATCAAGATTGCTTCCGACGGAACTGTTACCTGGGAGAACGGCAGCAATCACACCTACACCGTGCCCACCAGCGGTGTGGGGTTCGTCAATGTAAATTGGCAGTACTGAGGCGAACTGCACGACTTGCGCGATGGAGGGACGGGCGTCTCGCCCGTCCAGCCGGGCGGGGACGCCCGGCTCTCCACGATCTCTAGGCTTCCAGTTTCAGTTCATCCAGTTCCAGAAACTCATGAATGATGGGCTCGGTCGATCTTTCCATGTCCTTGTAGGGACCGAAAAAAATCGCGCGGCCTTCGTAAAGGAAGACGACGCGGTCGGCCAGTTTCTTGGCCAAGCGCATGTCGTGCGTAACTACGACCGAGGTCAGGTGCAATTGCAGTTTAAGCCGGGCAATGAGATCCCCGAGCAGGTTCCCCATTAGGGGATCGACCATAGTTGTGGGTTCGTCATAGAGCACGCACTCCGGCTGGGCGGACAGCGCTCTCGCAATCGCGACGGAACGTTTCATGCCGGTGGAAAGGTCCGAAGGCAACAGATCGCGCATCTCCTTGACACCAACCATTTCGAGCAAGCCATCGACGACCTGGTAAATCTGCTCTTCGGAAAGCTCTCCTTTTTCGCGCAAGGGAAAGGCAACGTTTTCGCCAACCGATAGCGAATCAAAGAGCGCGCCGTTCTGGAACACCATAGTGACTTTCTTGCGGATCTCTTCGAGTTGGACCTCGTTGTAGTCGGTGATGTCCTGACAGGCGACAATGACCCGTCCGGAATCCGGCTTCAGGAAGCCCATGATGTTGTGAAGCGCCACTGATTTTCCGACACCGCTGCGGCCGAGAATGCAGACCATCTCGCCCGGTAATACTTCGAAATTGACGTTTTGGAGAACGACGCGGTCCCCAAATGCCTTGGAGACATCCTTGAACTCGATATAGGGAGATAGTGTCGCGCCAGCGGCCATGGCTATCAGCATGGCATGAGATGGCGGTGCGGCTCAAGGGCCTTCGGCGGCGAGGCGGTCCTGCGGGGTGTTAACGTTGAAAAACATTTGCTCGGAAAATCCAGCCGCTGCCAACTCACTTTCTTCGGTCACCCGGATGGACAGGTTGGAAAAGACCGCATCAATCTTGTACTTCCCTGTTCGCAAAGCCTCCTCGGCGGCAGCGGAGAACTCGCGGCGATAAATCGCGCAGAGCGGCTGTAGGCCATTGCCCACGCGCGGCACGGTGACGATGGCACCACTCGTTTCGGCCGCCGCGAACAGAAATGCGAGAAGCTTGCTGGAAACGAAGGGCATGTCCACGGCGAGCATGAGATTCAATTCAGCGGCGGAGTTGACGAGCGCGGCATGAATGCCGGCGAGCGGACCACATCCACGAAAAATATCTGGCACCACTGCTCCGTATTTCGCAAACGTGGAGGGATCGCCGACGATGGATACGCTATCGCAGACCGCGCCCATTGCAGTGAGCGCGCGATTGAGCAGAGCTTGGCCACCAAATTCCAGAAAAGCCTTATCCTCGCCCATGCGGGAACTCTTGCCTCCGGCGAGTACGAAGCCCATGCGCGACGGTTCGGTCCGAGACATATGGAAAAGCATAAGGCTTACAAGGCAATACACGAAAGTAACCTATTCAGAATCGCCCAGCCGTCGGAAGATGAAGAGGTTCGATTTGTAGGGGGCATTGTTCGTCATCATGCCGCAAAAACTCATGGATGTTCTGATGCTGGGACGCTGTTCACACGAGTTTTCCTGGCCGCGCCGCGCGGCTAGTGGAGAGTACTACCAGGTCTGCCTGCTGTGCGCGACCGCGTACCAGTATGACTGGAAGACCATGCGCCGCGGAAACAAGGTCGATGACCCGGTGGCGGACACTACCACCGTCCGGCGACGCTCCGGTCAAAAGCAACCGACCTGGATGCCCCGGGCACGGCGCCTGCGCTCGAGTATTCCCCTGCGATACCGCGGCAAAAATCTCAGCACCTGGTACGAGGGCAAGATCCAGAACATCAGCCAGTCTGGCGTTCTGTTTCACGGCCCACAGCAACTGCCGGCGAACGCGCTGGTGGAACTGATCTTCGAGATGCCCGAAGAAATCTCTGGGCAAAAGAACAGCAATGTACTTTGCCAGGGCAGGCTGATTCGGACCAAGGACGCGGTGGAAAATGTCGACGACGCTTTCGCGCTGGCGGCCTCGATCCTCGATTACAAATTTCTCCACCAGGACTGAAAATTCCAACGCCTGAAACGCGACCGGACTGTGTCCGTCAGCCCCGGCCTCAGGGCCTTGGCGACCCATGCACCGCGCGGCCCTCGTGAACGGAAAGCGCGGCTCTGCGCCATTTTTTCACTCCGATTTTCCTTTCGCAACGGAGACTCACGTGCATCTAAACTAGATGGAGTTATCTTTCATTGCTTGGGAGAGATTATGAAATTCATGAACGGTAGAAGTCTGTCCGTAATTTTGATGGCCAGCATGCTGGCCATCGGCATGGCATGCACTAAGGCCCCTGATGACGGCCAGGCGACCAGCCAGATTCAGTCGAAACTCAATGAGGATTCCGGCCTGCAGGGCAAGGCGATTACGGTCCAGACTTCGGGCGGAGTGGTGACTCTGTCGGGAACGGTCGACAATGAGACCCAGCGGGCAGCGGCGGCCCGCTACGCCTCGGCAATCCCGGGAATCAAACAAGTGGTGAACAATCTGCAGACTGCGGCGGCGCCGGCGACTGGCGCTGCTGACCCGATAGCCCAGACGGCACCAGCACCCGAAAAGCCCTCCCCCAAGCCTCGCCCGAGCACCCCGCGTCGTCGCGCGGAGCGAAACTCGAACGAAATGGCGGCTAACACTCCTCCGCCAGCAGCGGCAGACAACGCCATGGCGAACCCGAATCCTGCTCCCGCTCCGATCGCACAGGCGGCAGCGGCACCGGCGCCGCCACCTCCACCTCTGGCTCCGACAAAAGTGACAGTGCCCTCGGGAACGTCCGTGGCAATCCGGTTGCTCGATCCTATTGATTCGGAAAAAGCGCAGCCTGGGCAAACTTTCCGGGCAACGCTGGACTCACCTTTGCCGACGGATGGGGACGCGGTTCCCTCGGGCTACGACGTGAAGGGACACATCGTGGACGTGAAGAGTGCGGGGAAATTTGCCGGACAATCTTTGCTGGTTCTGCAACTAGACGCGATCACGCTGAGTGGCAGGTCTTACGGGATCCAGGCGGACCCATACCGGCGCCAAGGGAGTAATCGAACAACCAACACCGCGAAGAAGGTGGGAGCGGGTGCTGCGATTGGGGCCATCATCGGTGGCATCGCTGGCGGCGGAAAGGGCGCAGGCATCGGAGCGGCGGCAGGCGGCGGCCTCGGTGGCGGCGTGCAGGCTGCAACCAAGGGCCAACAGATTGTGCTTCCCTCGGAAACTGTGTTGAGTTTCACCTTGACCTCACCATTGACGGTGACTCTACCTGACCACGGCCCCGACGCGGGCCGCCGGAAGTTGGATACTCCGCAGCAGTAGCGCAATAACTTTTCTCTTCGAGTGGGGACGCGGCCAGCCGCGTCTCTACCCTTTGATGATCGCGACGGTTGCCGTGCGCCCATGCTGCTGCTAGAGTTTTGCAGGACACGGAAAGCGCTCTTAACCGTCCTAGTTCGAGCCCGCTAGTACCGGAGCCGGGGACGTTTCGAGAAATGTCTGGAATTGGGGCCAATCTGAAGAGTTGGATCGCGCGGAATCGGTATTCGGCGCTGGTGCAATATGGGGGTGCTGCACTGGCGGTGTGGGTGGCACTTAGTCTGTGGACCCTTCCCGGCGCGTTGCACCGCCATCTTTTCGCACTCTTGCTCGCGGCTGTGCTTTTTACGGCTCGTTTCCTCGGCTTTGGCCCCGCCGTTTTCTGCTCGCTCGTGTCAACCGCTTGCCTGAATTTCTTCGACGTTGCACCCCAATTCGGCTTCGCAATCCGATCCAGTACGGAACTCGAGCGGCTGTTGTCTTTCCTCGCAATTTCGATGTTCGCTGGAAGTATGGCCCGTCAGAAAACGCTGGCGGAGATGCGGGCGGATCGCTCCACCCGCGAGATGGCCGCAATCGTGGAGGACTCCTCGGACGGGATTTACAGCACCGATCCAGACGGCACCATTACCAGCTGGAACCGTGCCGCCGAACAGCTCTATGGCTACACCGCCGAGGAGGCGGTTGGGTTGAACATAGCGCAACTGGCACCGCCGGAACGACGCGACGAAGTCGAACACAACCGCGAGGTACTCAACCGCGGCGGACACGTAGCCTCCTACCGGACCGAGCGCATACGCAAGGACGGCACCCGCTGGCCGGTCCTGCTGTCGGTGTCATCGCTGCGCAATGCGCGCGGCGTGATCGTGGGCGCGTCGGCCATCGCGCGCGATCTATCTACCGAGAAACAATCCGAAGAGGCTATGCGGCGCAGTGAAAAACTCGCCACTGCGGGCAGGTTGGCCGCTTCGATTGCGCACGAGATCAACAATCCGCTCGAGGCCGTCGTCAATTTGCTTTACCTGGCGCGCCATGATGCCAGCCATGCCGGGGAGTATCTGACCCAGGCGGAGCAAGAGGTGGGCCGGGTGGCACTGTTGGCGCAACAGACTTTGGGATTTGTCCGCGACGCCAAGACTCCCGGTGTTATGGATCCTGCCGTCATCATGGACGAGATTCTGCAGCTGTATTCCCGCAAGCTGGAAGGCCGAAAGATCCGCGTGAACCGACGCTACCGCGGCACTTGCCAGATCAGCGGGTATTCGGGCGAGTTGCGGCAGTTGCTGGCCAACCTTGTGGTGAACGCGGTGGATGCCATGGCGGACGGAGGTTCCTTGGAAGTTCGCGTGGCCACGGGCCGCAGCTGGTTTGATGGCCGGGAGGGCGTCCGCATCACGGTGGCCGACAACGGCAGCGGAATTCCACGCGACCATCTCCGCCAAATCTTCGAACCGTTCTTCACAACGAAGAAGGACACCGGGACCGGACTCGGATTATGGGTCTCGCGGGGCATCGTGCAGAAACACGGCGGATCAATTCGGGTGCGGAGCCGGTCAGACGGGCGCGCTACCGGAACGGTGTTCTCGATCTTCTTGCCCCGGCAGCACGAAATCTTCCGGGTGGCGTGATCCGGCCTTCCCTCTTTCCTCCCAATAAGTTGCGGGCGTCAGAAGTACAGTGACCTTCGTACTTAGATTGCCCTGCCACACCCCGCTTATAATCATTTAAATCCAAGCAGACTGGGCACTTAGCCAACGTGGAATCTTTTCTTGCAGTTGCGACCTTCGCTTTTGGGCTGTGCTGGGGCAGCTTCCTGAACGTGTGTATCTACAGGTTGCCGCGCGGCAAGTCCGTCGTAGCCCCGCGCTCCGCGTGTCCGCACTGCGGCGACATGATTCCGCTCTACCACAATCTGCCCGTGCTGAGCTGGCTGATTCTTCGGGGAAAGTGCCGCTCCTGTAAACAGCCGATCTCTCCACGCTACCTTGTGATCGAACTTCTCACCGGTCTGCTTTTTCTCGGCTGTTACAGCCATTTTGGTTTGACGCTGGCTGCGCTGAAATGCGCTGTCCTTGGTTTCCTGCTGCTGGGGCTGGTCTTTACGGATGCAGAAACCAAGCTTCTTCCCGACGCGATGACTCTGCCGGGGTTGGCGCTGGGGATCTTGTTCAGCCTGGTGGTTCCGGTGAATGACCTGGCTTCGCGAATCATTCCGGGGATGGTGTCGCCGGCAATGCGCGGCGAGATCTCGTGGCGCTGGTGGTCGCTGTCCGACTCTCTGCTAGGAGCGGCGGTGGGCGCTTCGTTTCTCTATGGCGTGGCAGCCCTTTACCTGAGAGCTCGTGGAGTTGAAGGGATGGGATTCGGCGACGTCAAGCTAATGGCGTTGATCGGAGCGTTCCTGGGAACCAAGCTCACGGTGTTAACTATATTTGCCGCGTCTCTGACGGGCTCGCTTTTTGGATTGAGCACGGTTCTCGCCGTCTGGATAAAGCGGATACGCCGGATCCAGGCACGCGGTACAACCTCGACGGACGCCCGGCGACGGGCTTGGCATTCGGCGCGCCTGGCGCTCCGCTATTACGAGATGCCGTTTGGCGTGTTTCTCGGCGGCATGGCGCTCTTGTCGTTCCTGTTTGGAAACCAGGTGCTGCACTGGTACTGGAGGGCGCTGTGAGGCTGCTGTTAAACCCATTGGCGATGCGGGCGGGCCTTCTTCTTTTCGTCGGCATCGCCGCTTTTGCTCTCGGCCTGTTCCTGATTCGACGCATGCGAAAAAGCCTCGTAGCCGATCAGGATTCCCTGAATCAGGCGCCGTGGGCGGCGGAAGGTTTGCCGGTGCACGCCTATCACGCTGTCATTCAGCAACTGAAACAGCAGAAACACGAACTCGCGGCGCAGCAACTCTCAGAGCGCAGAAAAGCTAAAGCGTCCGACACGCTTAGCTCGACCATACTCTCGAACCTTTCCTGCGGCGTTCTGTTCTTCAATACCAGCGGGCTGGTGCGGCAAGCGAACACGGCGGCACGCAAGCTGCTCGGATTCGCCTCGCCGGTGGGGCTTCAGGCCTCCGACCTTTTTCGCACAGCGACGCTGCGGCCGCACAGCGACGAGTCCGGCGCAGCTGCGCAACCCACCAGCGTCGAACAGGCTCTCGCTCCTGCTCTGTCCGGAAGGGCCGCAGTCCGGGGGCTCGTGCTGAACTACTTCACGCGGGAGGGAGAAAGCCGGATACTCGAATTGGCGGCCTCTCCGGTCCTGGCGGACGACGCGAGTCTCATGGGCACGGCTCTGGTGCTCACCGACAAAACCGACATCGAACGCATCCGGCACGATCAAAAAATGCGGCAAGAGATTTCTTCCGAATTAGCGTTGGAACTCCGCAATTCCCTGACGACGATCGCAGGATATGCGCAGCAACTGGCGTGCAGCCGGGACGCAGAACTGGGACGGCAGCTCGCCGACGGCATTGCCCGCGAAGCGGCGCAACTGGACCGGACGATTGGCAGTTTCCTGGGCGGCGCCCGGGCTGCCACTACGAGTTCTTGATATATCAGCGATGGCAAGGCGCGGTAAGAATCGCGGGCTTGCGAAAGGATGATCACATGAAGTACACGAAACAAATGGCCATCGTAACGCTTCTCCTGCTAGGGGTCAGTGGCGCTGCTGCTCAATCCCTCGGGGACTACGCACGCGCTGCGCGTAAGAACAAAACCGGGCCGAGTGCGGCCAGCCGCCATTACGATAACGATAATCTTCCTACCGGCCAACAATTGAGTGTGGTAGGACCGCCGCCCACGGGTGACGCGAATTCCGCGCCAGAGACAGGAAGTGAGAACCCAGCACCCGCTGCAACGACAGCTGCCGTCGATCCCGTTGCGGCCGCTGCCGAACGCCGGAAGGCGGCAGAGGAGTGGAAGACAAAGCTCGGCACGCAAAAAGAGAAAATCGCTGCCCTGAACCACGAACTCGATCTCGATCAGCGTGAATACCGTTTGCGCGCGGCCGCGATGTATGGCGATGCCGGTAACCGTTTGCGCAACGCCGCCCAGTGGGATAAAGAAGACACGCAGTACAAGAGCGATATCGAGGGAAAACAGAAAGCGCTCGATGCCGCCCGGCAGGAACTCGACGAACTGCAGGAGCAGGCGCGCAAAGCGGGGATGGCCGACAAAGATAACGGCAAGGACAAGTAGGAAACATCACAGGTCGAGCTTCTTCACCGCCGCGGCATCAGGATTTACCCATCCGCTCGCGAATCTGGCGCGCATGATGCCGCCCGTGGACCCAGTGGAACTTGCGCCACTCATTGGCCGTTAAGGGTCCCAGAAATGGGTGATCCATGATTTTTGTCCGGGAACCAAATTTGCGTTCGCAGTCGTCCAGGCCCGAACTCATCTTTTGCAACTCGGGCGCCAGCGCTTGCCGTACTTCTTCCGGCGGCATACCGCGCGGCGTGGCACGTTCCGGGGCCTTGCGGCCTTCCGGGATGTAGCCGAAATTTATCACCAGCAGAGTGGCCATGCGATCTTTCAGCGTGGCGCGTGTAGCCAACGGCGCACTCTGCTCGAGGCATTTGGCAATTCCGCGGTTGGTGCCCTGGTAGGTAAGGAAGAGGTGTTCGAGTATCTGGGCGGGGCTCCACTTGCCCGAAGGAGCCTCTTCCAAGTCGCTGGCGCTGGCACGTGCTGTTGCATCTTCGAGTTCCTGCCGCAAACGTTCGAGATAGGAATTCATGGCGCTGGTTCAGTACAATGATCGCGAAAACAATCAAACATGGATTGCAGCACGCTATTACTAACTGCCTGATCAGGAAATCGTCAATGACAAAACTATTTGCCGCAATTTTAGCAGCAGGAATGTTGTCCGGGTGCTCTTCGGAACCGAGCAAACCGGCAGAGACGGCTCAGCCCAAGGCTCCCGAGGCCATCACCGGCAGCAGTGCATTCTACAAATGCTACATCTCCGCCCGGGGCTGGGCGCAGGATGCTCAACCCTATCGGGCAGAATCGTCCACCGCCAAGAGCAGGGATGGCAAAGCAGCAGAGTGGCGCACCGGATTTGCCTCGCCATCCCAGCACGCGACCCGACCCTATACCTGGTCAGCCGGCGACGTTTCCCACGGCGTTGAAGACACCTACAGCCCGACAAATTCCAGCACCCAGATTTTCAACGTCCAGTTTCTCAAGACGGATACGGATAAGGCCTTTGCCATCGCGCAGGAGCACGGCGGAGACAAGTTGCTGGAGAAGGAACCCGACACGCCCGTTTATTACGTGCTGGACTGGAACCGGCAGGAGAACACTCTCCTGTGGCACGTGATCTACGGGACGGATCGCGATACCGCCAAGCTACGTGTGGCCGTGAACGCATCGACCGGGGAGTTTTCCAGGGTAGAAAAGTAGGTTGCTTCGGGCGGCGAGCGAACCAGAATGGAGAAGTTCGCGGCGCATAGCGCTTATTGCACTTTCGCAAGCCGGTCCAGCGAAACGTGCGCATCCTTGGCGAACGGGCCATCCGGCAGAATCTTCAAATACTGCTCGTAATATTTCTTCGCCTCGGTCTTGTCTCCGAGCTTTTCCTGGCACACGGCGAGACGAAAGCTGGCGATGGCGTCATTGTCTTTGTAGTAGAGGGCTTCCTTGTAGCGATCGAGCGCGGCTTTATAGTTCTTGCGCTTGAAGTAATAGTCGCCGACCTCAATGTCCTTCAGCGCCTTCATCGGGTTCCAGGGATGAAACTCCTGCACACCGTCGGTGATAGTGTCAGGGACGGCATCGGCCTCCAGATCTGCGACGGCATCCTTGCTCGCAGGATGGTTCTTGGCGTCGTCCTTGGGCGGCCTGATATCGATTCTCGTGTCGTGGCTGGAGCTTTCCTGGGCCTCGCGATTGCGCTCGGCAGCCTTGTCCGATGCAGTCTTATCCGGAGGACTCTGAGCCAGCGTAAAAGCCGTCACCAGGGCTAGAAAACAAATCAGGAATCGGTTACGCACACGTCTATTGTACTGCTTCAATAATGTCGAGGGAACGAGCGCAACTGACCGAGCTTCGCTCGGCATGGACGGGCGAGGCGCCCGTCCCCACACAAGCAACGCACCCCCAAAAACAGGCCGCCCACTTGTGGGACGGCCTGGTTTAGCAAAAACCTCCGGGGAGGAGGGGAAAGTTATAGGGACGGCGGAGCCGTGCTCGCCGTCGGTGACGAACTGCTCGGCGTCTGCGCCGGAGCCGCTCCGGCACCAGTGTTGGTCATCAGCCGGATGTCCACGCGGCGGTTCTTGGCGCGGCCGTCGCGAGTTTTGTTGCTCTCGACCGGCTTATCCTTGCCCAGCCCGATCAGATAAATCTTATAAGCGGGAACGCTCTTCTCCGCCGCCAGGTACTGGATCACTGCATTGGCGCGGCGCTGGCTCAAATCGTAGTTGTACTCAGAACTGCCGACGGAGTCAGTCGCGCCTTCCACGGTGATGATGTATCCCTTGGTAGTGGCGACGCTGGCGGCCAGCTGATCGATGGCTTCCTTGGCGTCTTTCGTCAAATTGTCTTTGTTAAATCCAAAATGTACCGCCGTCTCCACCACCGGACGATAGTTGTCGAGGTTGACGACCGCGTTGGTCAGAGCGTCGACGCGCTGGGTTGCGCTGTTCGCCGACAGCTGGGCCTTGTCAGCGTCGCTTCCCGCAGCCAGAGCCTTCTGGTCCACTTCCGCAGCCTTGGCCTGCACGGCCTGAATTCCGGCTTGCGCGCGCTGGTCGACGTCTTTGATCTCTCGTGAGTTCTTCGCGTTCAGGTCGTCGAGTTCATTGGTCTTGTTAATCAGCGGCGTGGTCTGTTGACGGACATAATTCTTGGTTGTACATCCGATCGACGCGATCATGGTCGCCGCCAGCATTAGGGTCAACGAGATGCGATTCATATAGGTTGAGGGGCTCCTTGCCCAAAAAATTGCTCTGTATTGGATGCTTGTCCGGGTCTTGGCGAAAGCCAGCCACTTGACCCACCCTTCTTAGTGCACGGGGGATGCCATTTGCCAGGCTGAAAATACATGAATAAGTTACTATATATCAATAACTTACAAACGGACTGTGGGAAACACACTAAGCCGCGGCCCGAGCAATCACGCTATGAACCGTAGAAATTTTATACGGTGTCTTTTGACAATTAGGGGATTATAGACGCCGGGCGGCTGCTGGCACTAGACGCAAAACGAGTATCTTGAACTCTCCACCGGGAATGCGGAAAAGGATTGTGCCAGCCTCAGTTCGTAATGTTGTCCCAAGCTTTCTGAAACTGTGAGAGCAACGGCACCTCGCCTTTTTGCAGCCCGCCCCGCGCCATCACTCGCCAAAGATAGGTCGACGAAGCCCCGCTGCGCCAATCACCGCTGTGCGCGTCGTACACCGCCAACACATCCTCTGACGGACGAGACTGCACGGCCAGAATGACGTCGGCATCCTCGGGCCGATACACCACTATGAGTTTGCCCCACTTCTCGATTCCATCCTGAACGTGAGCAATCGCGGCGCGGTCTTCCGGTAACAACCGGGAATCGAATTGATCGCCATCGTAGGCAGTTACGTACACGAAGCGCGCGTTCGACAGAGTGCGCGGTAATTGCGGAGGGTTTCCGGCCGCGGCGGCTGTCGTTAATACGGTGAGTGCCAGAAGTAAAATGACCGCTACAAGAATGACCTTTCGCATATGCATAACCCCCATCGGCGATGTTGCCGCCGACTCGCTACAAACACCCTTCCCTACTAAGAGGGATGCCACCTGAAGCGCCGGAGTTGTAAGGTGTGGACCGCTGGCTCACATTACCGGAGGGACAGTAATCCCCATGGCCGCCAGGACGCGGATGAGTTCGCGGCGAACCACTGCCGCAGTTGTCAGCAGGAACTTCTTCCGACTGTCGTCCGCTTCGCTGAGGATGGGATAGAGGTGATAGAAAGTGTTGAAAAGTTGCGCGAGTTGGAAGGCATGCTTGGCAAGATAAGCGGGTTCCGTGGTCGCGATGCACTGACCCACGATGTACGACGTTTTCGCGGCCGCGAGCCAGAGTTCCCAAATGTCATTGCCGGATTCGCCATTGAGGTACTTTGCCAAATCCTCCGTAGAGACGAGGCTTGCCTCGTCTCCACTGGCAGCGGCGTTGCTCGTGCATAAGGAGACGCGGCGAGACGCGTCTCTACAGAAACTCTCGGGGTCGAATCCGCCCTTGCGAAAAATATTGGACGCACGAACGACGGCGTATTGCGCGTAGGGGCCCGTGTCTCCCTCGAAACTCAGGGCGTCCTTGAAATCGAAAGCGATTACCGAAGGCTTTGTGAACTTCAGCATGAAGTAGCGCAGAGCGCCGATGGCGACTTGCGTAGCAATGCCGGCGCGTTCGGCTTCACTCAATTCAGGGTGACGCGCGTCCACTTCCTTGCCAGCTGAAGCAATGAGCGCATCCAGAAGATCGTCGGCCTTCACGCCGAAGCCCTTGCGTCCGGAGACCTCGATCCACGACCTTCCCTTATCTTCGTCGCTCAGTTGATAGCCGAGTTCGGCAGCGCAGCGCGGAGTCAGCGCGACCATCTCGTAAGAGAAGTGTGTGTAGCGGTCGGCGGCTTCATCGTGCCCTAGTCCGCGCAAAGCTTCGATCACGGTGTTCTGCGCTTCGGACTGGCGCGCATCGATCACGTTATAGATCTCGGCCACATCGCCGAAGTGAGGATGATCTTTCTCGCCGGAGGTGGTTGAAATCCAGCAGTCGTGGGAATTGGGGTAGCGAAAGAATTTGCGATATCCGAAATCGCGGCTGAGCAGGCCAAATTTCCACATGTGGTAGGCAATGTCTTTGCCGACGTAACCGACCGTTCCATTGGAGCGGACGATGACCTTCTGATCTTCCTCAGTGATCTTTTCCTCCGTGTCCTCTGTGCCCCCCGTGGTTAAAGGTTTTGACGTTCCCGCGCGCCGCATAACCCAACAGCCCTTGTTCTTGCCGTCGTTCTCGTAGGCAAGGACGCCGGACTCCTTGAGCTTAGTGAATGCCGCATCCCAGAAATGGAGGTGTAGTATTTCGCTCTCGCGAGGCAGGAAGTCATACTCGATGTCGAGCCGCTCCATGGTTTCAAGATGGCGCTTGAGCACGGCAATCGAAATCAAGTCCGCAATCGCTGCGGTCTCGTTGTTTCCTGCCTCAATCGCGTGCAAGGTCGCAGAGCGCGCCTGCAGGTTTGCCTTGCCCTCTTCATACCAACGGGAGACGCGGGCATAGAGGTCCCAACATACATAGTCAAACCGAGGCGCCGCAGCGAGCGCTTCGATCTCAGCTTGGGACTTCTTCTCGATATGCAGGAATCCGACTACCACGTCAGCGACCTGCACACCGGTGTTGTCGATGTAGTTCTGGACGTCCACTTCCCTGCCCGCAAAACGCAGCAGGCGCACGAAGGTATCGCCGAGAATGGCATTGCGCAGATGTCCGATGTGGGCAGCCTTGTTCGGATTGATGCTGGAATGCTCGACCAGCACCTTGCCAGGCGGGATCTCCGCATCGGGAATTTGATCGGCGGCCAGCGCCGTGGCTAACTGGGCGCGATTCACGCGGACGTTGATATATCCGCCGCCAGCCACCTCGAACTTCTCAAAGCCGGGAATCATACCGACTCCAGCGACGATTTCTTCGGCAATCTTGCGCGGAGCTTTGCGCAATTTCCGGGCGAGTTCGAAGGCGAGCGGCAGCGCGTACTCGCCGAATTCAATTCTCGGCGGCTGCTCGACCACGATGTTTACGGTTTCCAGGTCGTAGGTACGGCGCAGAAGCTCGCGCAAATGTTGGACCAGCCGGCGTTCCAGATATCGATACAAGGATGCCCTCTAACCTATTGAAGGAACAGTGATTCTAACAAACTCGCGAAGGGCGCGGGTTTGACGGAGGTGGCGGGGTTCCCTATCATGAACGTTTGATGCGGCGTCGACGAAAATCCTAACCACAGAGGACACGGAGGTGCACAGGGGGCGCGTGTTCTAGACTTCTTCTGTGACCCCCTGTGTCCTCTGTGGTTCAAGCTTTTGACTTTATGCGCATAGCCTACCTCGACTGCTATTCCGGCATCAGCGGCGACATGTTCCTCGGCGCTCTGGTGGATGCTGGGGTGTCTCCAAAGCTACTGGAAGACACAGTCGCGGCGCTCGATATCGGGGCGCGGCTGGAGATTTCACGGGTGACGCGGGGCGGAATCTCGGCCACCAAAGTCGATGTTTACGCCAATGGGGAAAAAGATCTACCCCGGGAGGTTTTCTGGGAGCGGCAGGAACATAGTCATGGTCACTCTCACAACCACTCGCACGATCATCACGATCACCATCACGCCGAGACCGTGTCGCAGGGGGACTCCACCCCGCTCACGGGACAAAGCCCCGTCACCACACAAACTGACCACAACCACGGACACGGGCGCGGCCTCACCGAAATTCGCGGAATTATCCAGAAGGCAGCAATCAGCAGCGGCGCGAAGAAGACCGCGATCCGCATCTTCGAGGCGCTCGGAGAGGCCGAAGCCGAAATTCACGCGACGTCCGTTGAACACGTCCATTTTCACGAAGTCGGCGCCGTCGATGCCATGGTTGATATCGTTTGCGCCGCCGTTGGAGCCGAATCTCTCGCGGTCGACGAATGGGTATGTTCGCCGCTAAACGTGGGCGGCGGCGCAGTCAAGTGCGCGCATGGAACGCTTCCCGTGCCGGCGCCGGCGACGCTGAAATTGCTGCGGGACGCGCCCGTGTATTCGTCAGGGCCGCAGGTCGAACTGGTGACGCCCACGGGCGCGGCTATCGTCAGGACGCTAAACAGTCGCTTCGCAGCGTTTCCCTCGATGAAGATTGAGAAGGAGGGATATGGCGCGGGAACGCGAGAATTTTCGGAGCACCCGAACTTGCTGCGGCTGACAATTGGAGAAGCGTCGCGGGCGGATGGTGCGAGTACGTCACCGAGTGCATCGAATGAGCGAATCACGGTACTCGAAGCGAATCTCGACGACCTGAGCCCGCAAGTGCTGGCCTATGCGATGGAGCGGTTGCTGGCCGAGGGAGCGCTCGATGTGTTCAGCGTTCCGGTGCAAATGAAGAAGAGCCGCCCCGGAGCGTTGCTGACGGTGCTGACGAAGACGGAAGATGCGAATCGCCTGACCAAGACGATCTTTGCCGAGACTACAACTCTGGGAGTGCGCCGTCGCGAGGAACATCGGCTAACGCTCTCGCGTCGCTGGGAAACTGTGGATACGACATGGGGCCCCGTGCGGATCAAGATCGCCAATATGAATGGCAGCGTCTCCAACTATGCGCCGGAGTACGAAGACTGTCGAACCCTGGCAGAGGCGCAGCATGTGCCGCTCCGCACCGTGATGCAGGAAGCAATTCAGCAGTATCTTCGCGGCGAACGAAAAGCTTGACCCTGCGCGTCGTGTAGAGACGGGGCTTACCCCGTCTCAAGGAGCGCCGCACTGTCGGAGACGCGGTAAGCCGTGTCTCTACGGGAAATTTGGACCGAAATCGAAAATCATGAGCAAGAAGTTCTATATCACGACTCCGATCTACTACGTCAATGCGCGTCCGCATATCGGGCATGCCTACACCACGATTGCCTGCGACACGATCGCCCGTCGGCATCGGATGCTCGGCGACGACACATGGTTCCTGACTGGCACCGACGAGCACGGCCAGAAGATCGAGCGTGCCGCCCAGGCGGCCGGCAAGACTCCGCAGCAGTTCACCGACGAGGTTTCGGCTCAATTCCGTGCGCTCTGGGACCGGATGGGTCTGAGCTACGACGATTTCATCCGCACCACTTCCGAGCGGCACAAACAGGGGGTGCAGGCGTTATGGCGGAAGATTCGCGACAACGGATATATCTACAAAGGAACCTACTCCGGTCAATACTGCGTGTTCGATGAGCTTTACGTGGATGCGGTCGGTCCGGGCGCGCCCTGTCCGCTCTGCGAGCGCCCAACTGAAACTGTCCACGAAGAGAACTATTACTTCAAGCTGTCGGCGTTTCAGGAGCAGTTGATCCGCCTCTATACCGAGCAGCCGGATTTCATTCGTCCCGAAACACGGCGGAATGAAGTGCTCTCATTCGTACGCGGCGGCCTGCGCGATCTTTCCATCAGCCGCTCGACGTTTTCCTGGGGCATACCCGTACCCGACGATCCCAAGCACGTGGTATACGTCTGGCTCGACGCACTGGCGAATTACATCACGGCGCTCGGTTATGGCTCGGCCGACGCAAGCAAATTCAACAAGTACTGGCCCGCGGACGTGCACATGATCGGCAAAGAGATTGTGCGTTTCCATTGCGTCTACTGGCCGGCATTTCTGCTCGCCGCTGGGTTGCCGTTGCCCAAGGGCATCACGGCGCATGGCTGGCTGCTGTTTGAAGAAAGCAAGATGTCGAAGTCGCGTGGAAATATTGTGCGAGCGGAAACCATCGTGGATGTGCTTGGCACGGACGCGCTGCGATACTTCCTGCTGCGCGAAGTCGTCTTTGGACAGGACGGATCGTTCAGTTTCGATGCGCTGGTACAGCGCTATAACTCCGATCTGGCAAACGGACTGGGCAACCTCGCCAGCCGCACGCTAACGATGATCACGCGCTATTTCAAGGGCGAAGTGCCTTATCCTTCGCACGCAGCGCACACTGCGGCGGATCAAGCGATTGAAGATGCGGCAAAGAAGGCGGTCGCTGATTTCGGCACGTTATTTGACGAGTACCAGTTCTCGCGGGCGCTCGAAATCGCGTGGGGCCTGGTCAGCGCCGTGGACAAATACATCGTGGAGAATGAGCCTTGGGCTCTCGACGAGAAAAAGGATGAAGAGAGCCGTGCGCGTCTGGCTACCGTGCTTTACACCAGCGCGGAAGCTTTGCGGATTGTAACCGCGCTCGCGCACCCAGTGATGCCCACGGCCACCGCGAAGATCTGGGTGCAGATGGGCCTGGGAGACATCAAGACATTTGACCTGACACAGTTGCAGTGGGGACAGCTCCACCTCGGCACCAAGTTGGGCGAGGTGCAAGCTGTGTTTCCGCGTGCAGATAAATCGGCAGTCGAGAGGATGCAGAAAATGGAAGAACAGAAAATCGGTGGCACTGCCAGTGTGGGGACGGACGCCTCGCCCGTCCCCCCGAGCGAAGCTCGGCCTCCGGCCGCGCCTAAAGCATCGGCCGCGATTCCTGACGGCAAGATCAGCATCGACGACTTCGCGAAAGTCGAATTGCGTGTGGCACAGGTGAAAACCGCTGAGCGCGTCAAGGGCGCTGACAAATTGTTGCGCCTGGAGGTCGATCTCGGAACCGAAGTGCGCCAACTGGTGGCCGGCATCGCTGAAGCTTATGAACCCGAAACGTTGATTGGGCGCAAGGTCGTGATCGTCGCGAACCTCGCACCTCGCAAGCTGCGCGGACTGGAATCGAATGGCATGATCGTGGCGGCTTCGCCTGAGGGCGGCAAACCCGTGTTGGCCAGCTTTCTGGAAGATGTGCCGTTGGGCACGCGTCTGAAATAGTTGCCGAGCTTCGCTCGGCTGGACGGGCGAGGCGCCCGTCCCCACACAGTCTTCACATAATCTTCAACACGACCAATGTTTATCGACTCTCACGCGCATCTGGAAGGCAAACGCTACGACAGCGATCGTGACGACGTACTGGCGCGGGCGAAGCAGAATGGCATCGAAGCTTATCTCGCAATCGGCAACGGCGACGGGCCGGAGACCGCGGACTGCGGAATCCGGTTGGCGCAGAAATACGATGGGAAACCGGACTATCCGCGAATATGGACGAGCGTCGGAATTCATCCCCACGAAGCAAGCTTTGCCAACGAAGCCGCGGATGCCCAAATGCTGCGATGGGCTCAGCATCCCAAGATAATTGCCTGGGGAGAAATCGGCCTCGATTATTTTTACGACCACTCACCGCGAGAAGTTCAGAAGACGGTGTTCCGCAGGCAAATGGAGCTGGCACAAGCGGCGAAGTTGCCCATCATCATTCACTGCCGCCCCTCCGACAATAGCGAGAACGCTTGGGACGACTGCCTCGCGATGATCACCGAGCATTGGCATCCCAGCGGTTTAGGCGGCATTCTACACTGCTTCACCGGAAGCGTCGACCATGCGCGCCGCGCGCTGGACCTTGGCTTCATGATTTCCTTTGCTGGCAACATCACTTTTCCCAAAGCCCAACCGATCCGCGATGCAGCGCAACTCGTCCCGCTCGACCGCATGCTGATTGAAACCGACTCGCCCTACCTGGCACCGATTCCGCATCGCGGCCAGCGCAACGAACCAGCCTATGTGAAGGAAGTGGCCCGACAGATCGGCGAACTGCGCAACTTGTCGGCGGAAGAAATTGGCTCCCGAACCGCACAGAATTTCTACAGGTTCTTTGGGCTCGCGCAGGAAACGGCAGCGCCCACAGGCTTGTCATCCTGAGCAAGGCGAAGGACCTGCTTTCTTTTGACTGCACATGACAGCAGGTCCTTCGCCTTGCTCAGGATGACAAACTTGTGTTGGGTTTGGTCGTGTGTTCCCGACGACGCCTCACTATCGGTGCTGGCACACTATCGGTGCTGGCCTACGCAGAGAATGCCTCTTCTGTTACCCTCATGTGTACATGTTTGGGGTGAGCGATCCGTGGAAATTTGCGCTTGCGAGCCAGCAAGCCCCAGCATGACAATCTATACATTCATAAGGCCGTCGTAGACTAGACAACGACTTTGACGGTGACATTCCATGCCCGATAACAGTTTCGATATCGTCAGCAAAATCGATCTCGCGGAAGTTGCCAACGCCATCCAGCAGGCGATGAAGGAAGTCAGCACTCGCTTTGATCTCAAGGACTCGAAGTCCCAGATCGCGATGGAAGGAACCGACGCGATCTTGCTGCACTCCGCCGATGAGTTCAAGATGAAGGCGGTCAATGACGTCTTCCAGGCGAAACTGGTCAAACGCGGAGTTCCCTTGAAAGGGTTGACTTACGGCGCGCTGGAGCCATCCGCCGGAGGCACGGTGAAACAGAAGATTACCCTGCAGCAGGGGATCCCGATTGAAAAGGCACGGGAGATCGTGAAGCTGGTCAAGAATTCGAAGAAGAAAGCACAAGCTTCCATCCAGGGCGATGTGGTGCGGATCAGCGGTAAGGATCGCGATGCGCTCCAGGAAATCATCGCGATGGTTAAGCAGCAGGACTTTGGCATCGATCTGCAGTTCACGAATTACCGGAGCAATTGAGGAAATTGGGTACCACGACGTCCATCAACGGGAAAGAAATCTTTGATCTTCTGCGTGACGACATTGTCGCGATTGAGGAACAATTCGGGCGCGACACGGTCTCCAATGTCGCAGCGATCACCGAGATCGGCGAGTACCTGCGCGCTGGCGGCGGCAAGCGGCTCCGACCGGCGTTGTTGCTGCTTTCCGCCAAGCTCCTCGGGTACAAGGGCGAGGGCGCGGTAAAGCTCGCTTCCGTTGTCGAGATCATCCACACGGCGACGCTCGTCCACGACGACATCATTGACGAAGCGCAAATCCGCCGCGGACGTCCCGCCGCCAACACGCAGTGGGGCAATTCGATGTGCGTTCTGGCCGGGGATTGGCTCTACATGCAGGCATTCAGAATCGCTGTGCAGGAGCGCAATTTCCGCATCCTCGATGTGCTGATCGAGCTGACGCAGCAGATGGTGGAAGGCGAACTGCTCCAGATGGAGAAACTCGGCAAGCTGATCTCTCTTCAGGAGCACCTCGATCTGATCTATCGCAAAACGGCGTGCCTGTTCTCGGTGTGCATGCGAGTCGGGGCGATCCTGGGCGGCGCCACCGATCAGGAGGAGGAGCGCCTTGGCCAATACGGGCGTCAGCTTGGGTTAGCTTTCCAGATCGTGGACGATGTGCTCGACCTTACAGCTTCAGAAAGTGTTCTGGGCAAGCCCGTCGCCAGCGACCTGCGCGAAGGCAAAGCCACCATGGCCGTGATTCATGCCCTGGAGCGCTGCACTGCCGCCGAGCGCCATCAGATCGAAACCATCCTGCACGACCGCGCGTTCAATGGCGTCACCCATGCCAATATCCTGGATATCCTGAACCGCTACGGTTCTCTAGAATTCGCTTCGAAAGAGGCTGCCCGGTACGCAGAGTCGGCACGCCAAGCTATCTGCACATTCCCGGACTCGGAGATCAAGCGGGCACTCTTGTGGGCGCCGGAGTTTGTGGTGGCGCGAGAGAAGTAGCATTTAGCGATTAGCCAAACTTTTCCATCGTAAGGTCAGCGGATTATCTGCTAGCCCTTCACCGCAATCCCCAGCATCTCAAAACGGCCCTTCAACAGAAGCGTTCCCGATCCTAGAAACGCGCGGGCTGGAAATTCGCGCGAGAATAGCTTCACGTAGGCGGCGTTGAACCGTTGCCACAAAGAAACGTCGGGCGAATAGACCTGCACCCACACAACATCGTCCATCGTCATGCCGGCTTCGCGAAGAACGGCCTGGAAGCCCTCGAATAAAAGATCGATTTCGGCATCGATACTCGCGGGCGCCTCTCCGGTTGCCGGGTCGAGGCCAATCCGTCCGGAGATGTACAGAGTATCGCCCACCAACACGGCATCGCTGAAAGGAAGGCCGGCGGGACGATTCGGGAGATTGATGTAACGACGGCTCTGGACTGACAAAGATTCCTCCTGAACTCATATCACTTTATCAGGAGTTCTTTTCACCAAAAAGGCAACCCGAGTAGCCTTGCAGCGCAATTGCTATACTAAACAAGCCCGTTTTCGCGATGAACGACCTGCTCTCATCCATTTCGCACCATGGCTACCTGTTTTTGGCGGTAGTGTGCTTCGCGGAGGCCGTCGGACTTCCCTTGCCTGCCGCCCTCGCCATCCTGACCGCCGGCGCGGTCACTGCCTACGGAGATCTGCATCTCTACTTCGTGCTCGGCGTGGGCGTCGTGGCGATGGTCGCTGGCGATGTCCTCCTCTATTTCATGGGCAGATTTAGCGGGTGGGCGCTGCTGGGCCTTCTCTGCCGGCTTTCGGCGAATCCGGAAACTTGCATTCTGCGCTCTGCGGAATATTTTTACCGGCGCGGCAAGCAGACGCTGCTGTTTGCCAAGTTCATCCCGGGCATCAACACCATGTCTCCGCCCCTCGCCGGAAGCATGAAAATGGGACTGGGGGATTTTCTGCAATTCGATTCCCTCGGGGCGATTTTCTACGTGGGCGCGTATGCCCTTGCGGGATACCTCTTCAGCGACGCGCTACGTGCCATTATGCGCGGCTTGCGCTCCGCTGGCTTTGCCGCCGAGGTCATCTTCGGCATCGGGCTTGTCGTCTACGTGGGCTATCGCATTTGGGTTTACCGCAAGTACCGGCTGCTCGACGTGATTCCTCGTATACCGGCCGAGGAACTCGCCCGAAAACTGACTTCCGAGGCTGCTCATAACATGCTGATCGCCGATGTCCGCAGCCACGGCTATTACGATGCCGACTCCGAACGCATCGCCGGATCGATTCGCATTGAACCGAACAATTTGGTCGAAGAAATCAAGAGCCTGCCCAAGGATCAAGAGATTTATCTCTACTGCACTTGACAACGCGAAGCCACGAGCGCCCGGGTGGCGCATCAACTACAGGAACTTGGATTCAAGGTGTACGTTATCGCTGGCGGCCTGCGTGCCTGGCGCAAGGCTGGAAATCCGGTGGAGCGCGTCCCCCACGACGATCTGGTCAAACTCCCAACCTTTAGCTGATCAACGGTCCGTATCAGGGCATCGCTTTAGCTTTAGCGATGCCACAGAACTGTCTCATGAATGCGCCTTTAGGCGCCGGGCGGTTAGCCCCATCTCCGTGACCCGCGTCCTTGGCAGAGTGGTGGCAGTTTGTTATCGTGCCCTCATGGGGCGAACGTTGGCTTTTTGCGGAGTGATTCTTGCGGCGGGTGAGTCCTCCCGCATGGGACGCGATAAGGCACTGCTGCCGTGGCCTCCGGCGGCGTTGGCGGACACATTCCTATCCTCTGCCATACACCTCTTCTTTTCCCACGTGGACGAGGTGCTGGTCGTAGTCGGAAACAATGAAGCCGCTGTGGCTCCGGTGGTCTATGCGAATGGGGCGTCTCTCGTGGTAAATCCCGATCCAACGCGCGGGCAGTTCAGTTCGTTGCGGATTGGGCTGCGGGAGGTTCTGAAACGGGGCCGCGATGCCGCGATGATTACGCTCGTTGACCGGCCGCCGGTCCAGGCAGAAACGCTGGAGACGCTCGAATCCGCGTTTGAACGGGTCATCGCACAAAGAAAGTGGGCGGTCATCCCCGAATACCAGGGAAAACATGGACATCCAATTCTGGCGGGCCGCGAGATGCTGGAAGCGTTTCTAAGAGCCCCCGAGACATCGAATGCGCGCGAGGTCGAACACGCGCACCAAAGTCAGATCGAGTATGTTCCGGTGGGCGATCCGTTGGTGGCGCTCAACGTGGATACTCCGGAGCAGTATGCCGCTTTGCCACCACCGCTGCTGCACTCCAGTTAATCCCTGCCAAGGCCCAATCCTTCATGACGCTCCTTACAGCTGCTCAAACCAAATTTGTCGAAGGTGTACTCACCCTTAAACCGCTCGTTGCCACGTTTGACTGCGACGGGACGCTCTGGTCCGGGGACGCCGGGGAAGGATTCTTCTCCTGGGAACTTAAAGAAGGCTTGGTGTCGGAAGAGGTCGTGCGCTGGGCCCGTGCGCGATATGCGGATTACAAAGCGGGCAAGGTCTCCGAAGACGTCATGTGCGGAGAAATGGTTACTATGCACCGAGGACTGCCGGAAGAGGTTGTGCAGCAGGCTTGCGACGCCTACTTTCCCGAAGCCATCGGTCGTAATATTTTCCCGGAAATGCGCGAACTGGTGCAGCATCTGCGCGCATCGGGATGCGACGTCTGGGCGGTCTCTTCTTCGAACCAGTGGATCATCCGTTCCGGCATGCGAAGCTTCGGCATCCCGCATAATCGCATCCTGGCCGCCGAAACGGCAGTCGAGGATGGCATGATCACGGACCGGCTTGTTCGAGTGCCGAGCGGCCCGGGCAAGCCGGAAGCGATTCGATCGGTGCTCAAATCTTCGCCCGATTGTGCGTTTGGCAACGCAATTTGGGACCGCGACATGCTTGCCATTTCGAGGCATGCATTCGCGATCAATCCAAATCCGGATCTGAAAGAGATCGCCATCGCAAACGGATGGATGGTGTATCAGCCACAGGCGAACCACGAGTAGGTGTGTTCTTTCTGCGTAGAGACGGGGCTTGCCGCGTCTCTACCAGAAATCGTCACAGCCCCCGCAGCGCCTGCTTCAAAGTATCAATGGCCAACTGGCAGGCGTGGCTGGAAGCCTCGGGAACGCCGCCCACTTTCTGCAGCAACTCTTCCCTGCTGATCTGTCGAGCCTGCTCCACGCTCTTGCCTTTCGCCAACTCTGTGATCGCCGACCCGCAGGCCATCGCCGGAACACAGCCCTTGGCACGAAAACGAATGTCGGCGATGTGCTTCCCCTTCAGTTTGAGCATAAGTTCGAGAATGTCTCCGCAGACGGGGTTTTCCAAGCGCGCGGCAGCGTCGGGGGCCGCAACTTCACCCGGATTTCGCGGGTTCTCAAAATGATCCAGCAGTTCGGCGGAATACACAGAGCGATTGTAATGTGCCGACACCACTATCAGCATGTGGCGAAACTGGAGTTCCAAAAACCAGCGCCTGAAGGTGGATTCATCCTGAAGCGTTTGTGGCACACCTGAAGGTGTGCCCTGATACGAATCCATACGACGGTCCGCTATTACTGTCGCCTACAATGGACGCATGCCCGACTCGCACAGCCCCCGGCGGATCGCTTGCCTGCAACCCAGCGCCACCGTCATCCTGGCCAGCGTGGGAGAATTAGATCGCGTTGTGGCCTGCACCAAATACTGCACCGACGTGGTTCCAGAAGTGCAAGACGGCAATCGACGGATCATCGCCGACTCATGGACTTCGAAAGCCAGCGAAATCCTAGCTGCTAAACCTGATCTCGTGATTGCCGCCGTTCCCTACCAGGACGCAGCAGTCACGGAAATCCTCAAGGCAGGAATCCGCTTCCTCGGCCTCGCCCCGCGCACACTGGACGATATCTACATGGATATCGCGCTGATCTCCGGCGCCGTCGACGCCAGTGCGCGGGGCGCAAAGGTGATTTCCGGCATGCGGGAGGCCATTGAGAACGTGCGGCGTGAGACCGCAAGTCTTCCCAGAAGGCGCGTCTTCTGCGAAGAATGGGGCAAGCCCATCATTTCATCGCAGCCGTGGGTCGCGGAACTGGTGCATGCGGCCGGTGGTGAATTCCTGGGCAAGACCGGCATGCAATGCTCCCCGGAAGAGGTCGCGCAGCGAAACCCTGAAGTCATCATCGCGGCCTGGTGTGGCGCTGGCGATCGCGTGCCCTTGGGTAAGATCGCTACCGAGAGAGGATGGTCGGGCACCACGGCAGTACGCAATTCACAGGTTTACTGCATCTCCGACGAACTCTTGAATACCCCCGCCCCCACACTGGTTGCGGGGTTGCACGCGCTGGCGGGAGCAATTCATCCCGCGGTATTCGGTCCCCAGAGGGGTCTCCGATCGATTACGCAAGTACCGCGGTCGCAAGTGGTACAGCAACGATGAAAGGCAACGGCATAGTTTAGGATAAATTCATGGCCACATTGAATCCTTATAGGATCGACGAGGTTCGCAAAGAACTTGACCGCGTGAATTCCGAGGCGCGCACCGCCGATCAACTGATGAAAGGGATCACGCTTCTGCTGAACAAACAGATGCTGAAGTACAACTGGGTGGGCTTCTACATGCTGGAACCTGGAGCCGATCCGCCTATGCTGGTCCTCGGACACTATCAGGGCGCAATGACGCCTCACACTCGCATCCCTTTGAACGAGGGCATCTGCGGCGCAGCTGCGTCGTCGGGCAAGACGGTGGTTGTGGATGATGTGAACAGTGATCCGCGATATCTTGCGTGCTCGCTGGAGACGAAGTCGGAGATCGTCGTCCCGGTCTTCGTACATGGCAAAGTCGTGGGCGAACTGGATATTGACAGTCACTTCTCCGCGGCATTCACTGTCCAAGACCGCGCACTGGTCGAATACTGTGCCCAGCTGGTGGGCAAGCGCTTGGAGGGATAGCTGCTGGCTTCTAGCTTCCGGCCCTCAGGGGCCAAAGCCCACAGGCCTCAACGGCACGGCTGAAGCCGCGCCCTTTCAAAACCGATTTGTAGCAAAGCTTCGAGCTGCAAGCAGTAGCGATGCCAAACAGAGCTAGGAGCTTATAGCCAGAAGGTAGCAGCTGTCTCATGAAACGAGTCGTAGCCGCGCTGATCGTCAAAGATGACCTCATCCTCGCCTGCCAGAGGACACGGCACCAGCCCATGCCGCTCAAATGGGAATTTCCGGGAGGCAAAATCGAAGAAGGCGAACAGCCTCGCGATGCCATGCGCCGGGAGTTGGAAGAAGAATTGGGGATCGTGGCCGAAATCGGCGTGGAGGTCGCCCGCATCGTTCATCAGTACCCGGGCGGCGGATCCGTGGAACTCCGATTCTTCGAAGTGCGCAAGTACGAAGGTGAGATCGAGAACCGGATTTTTCGCGAAATCCGCTGGGTGACGCGGAAGGAATTGCTGGGCCTGGATTTCCTCGAGGCCGATTTGGGGCTGGTAAAAGAACTGGCGGCGGGAAAAATCATTTGAGCACCCATCTAACCACAGAGATCGCAGAGCGCGCAGAGGAATTCAGAACAAAAACCTCGTTATTCTCTGCGGACTCGGCGATCTCTGCGGTTAACCGCTTCTGAACTACCCTGCTCCGCCGTGCATGGTCCCGTACACCAGCAGCACCGTTAACCCAATCATAATCACGGTGGTTGCCCAGGCAATAATGTTGAAAGTGGGCTTGTTTACGTATTCGCCCATCAACTCTTTCTTATTAATCAGCAACAACATGAAGATCAGCACGAAGGGCAGCACTGCGCCGTTGACCACTTGCGAGAAAACGGTGATCTTCACCAACGGAATCCGGGGGATGAGAATAACGGCTCCCCCGGCTACGATGAGCGCGGTATAAAGCCAGTAGAACGCGGGGGCTTCGGAAAACTTGCGTCCCACTCCCGATTCGAAACCTAATCCCTCGCAGACGGTATAGGCCGTCGACAACGGCAGAATCGAAGCTGCAAACAGCGACGCGTTGAACAAGCCCAGGGCAAATAGGATGTACGCCCAGTCGCCCGCCAGAGGACGAAGCGACTGAGCGGCGTCGGCAGCGTCCCGGATGTCATGGTTACCGTGCAGGTAGAGAGTTGCCGCGCAGGCCACAATGATGAACCATGCAACCACATCGGTGAAGATGCACCCCACAATTACGTCGAGCTTCGACGTTTTGTACTGGCGTCGAGTGACTCCCTTTTCCACAACTGACGACTGCAGATAGAACTGCATCCATGGCGCGATCGTAGTACCGACCACGCCGATCACCATGTAGAGGTAAGAATCCTGCCTGAAGGCCGCCAGGTGCGGAGGCTTCACGGTTGCTGTCGCTGCCTCAATCCACGCAGGCTTGGCCAGCACGCCCGCAAATATGTACGTGATATAGAAAAACGAAGCCGCCAGAAACACTTTTTCAACGCTTTTGTACTGCCCTTTGACAACAATCAGCCAGACAATCACGGCGCAGATGGGCACCGAATAATATTTTGAGACCCCGAACAGCTCCATGCTTCCCGCAATGCCGGCAAACTCGGCGATCACGTTGCCGAAATTTGTAATCAGAATGCCGATCATCATGAGGAACGTGATCCGCAAACCAAATTCTTCCCGGATCAGATCGCTCAGCCCTTTTCCGGTAACCGCCCCCATGCGGGCGCACATCTCTTGCACCACGATCAGAGCGACTGTAATGGGGATCATGGTCCACAACAGCGTGTAGCCGAACTGCGCGCCGGCGCCGGAATAGGTAAAGATACCGCCAGCATCGTTGTCGACATTCGCCGTGATGAAGCCCGGCCCTACGACGGCAAAAAACAGCAGGATCCGGATCTTCCAACTTCTCAGAAATTTCATGCGCCAGGCCACGGGGGCGGTCAAATTGGCAAAACAGACGGTTCAGAATAAATGCAGAACGCGTTATCTGGATAGACGAATCTGCACAAGCGGGAAACTTTTGTACGAGCAGCAGGCAGCAGCCGAGCTTACGCTCGGCCTGGACGGGCGAGGGCGCCCGTCCCCACACAACCGACTAGCAACTACAGCTTGGCGCGCAACATCGCGATCACGTCATCGGGTGTAATCACCCCGGTGAGTTGGTTGCGTTCGTCGATCACTGGGAGGGTCAGCAGGTTGTACTTGTCAAAGAGTTCAACGAACTCCTTCTCTTTCGCGTCCTCGAGGCAGGAAATGAGGGGCTCCTGAGCGAGAGCCAAGAGCGGAGTCGTGGAGGGCGACAGAACGATCTTTACCAGCGGCACCGAGCCAGCCAGGGTCCCGCGAGAATCCGTCAGGTAGATGGTGCTCATATTTTCCATGCGGCCTTCGAAGGTACGCATGGCCTCGATCGCGTCGTTGGCGGTGGCCGTCACTGGCAGAGCAATATATTCGGTGGTCATGCGGCCGGCGGCCGTATTCTCTTTGAACTCGAGCAGGTCGGAGACTTCCTGGCGTTCCTCGGGCTGCATCTGCACCAGGATTTCCTCGGTCCGCTCGTCGGACAGGTCGGCCAGAAGGTCGGCAGCCGCGTCGGGTTCCATTTCCTCGACAATGTCGGCGACCCGGTCGGAATCGAGCGATTCCACGACTGCTTTCTGGACTTTGGGCTCCAGTTCTTCCAGTGCTCCGGCGGCCACGTTCTCGTCGAGCGTCTCGAACACCGCCTCGCGCTCATCGGGAGCCAGATCCTCCACAATATCGGCAATGTCAGCCGGATGCAGCTTGGCCAACCGGTCGTGCGAGATCTTCAGCTTGACGCGCCGGGCAGGATCGGTCTCAATGATATCCACGAAGTCCCAGGGGATTTCCCGGGGCGGGACCCGCAGAAGCAGGGCTCGAAGGACAACCGCCGGAACCATGCCCTTGAGGAGTCGGCGAATGGCCCCCCGCGCGCCGACATCCACACCGCCAACTCGCAAAACCGAGCGATTCTGCGCGCTGTCGTGGTGAAAATCCACGTCATTGACGCGCACCACCTTGCGGCCGTGTACGTCAATCACCTGCTGATCGAGCAAGTCCCGACTGAGCAGTAAGAGTCCTTCGGAGCCATCGGCCGAGGTCCAGTCGGCAGAGGCCGTGGAGGCGCGAATGCCGCCATTGATCGCGGAAACAGAGGTCAAGGGCAACATGCGGTTTCCCGCAGGCGTCTTGACGATCAGCAGCGAAACTCGGGAGCGATCCTCCTGCGGGGCGAGGGCCACCTCGCGCACCCGTCCGCAGGCAACGCCGGAGGCGTCATAAACGGTCGAGCCCAGCAGTTCGCTCAAGGAGACGGTGGCCATCGTCAAGAGAATACCCAATGGCGTCTGTGGATGCCAGATGAATGAAAGTGCACTGAAAAAAAGAACAATAACCACAGAGGGCACAGAGGGCACAGAGGCACACAGGGAAATCCGCAGACCTCTGTGTTCCCCTGTGCCCTCTGTGGTTATCTTTTTGCTCGGACATTGGTTGACAGGCAATGACCGGCTGACTACACTCTGCCTTCCTCACTTCAAACTCGCACGCGCTGTTTGAACGTGCCGGCTGCAACGAGAAAAACTATGTCAAAGCGTCCTCGCATCGCGGTTGTAGGCAGTGCCAATGTTGATCTGACCACGTTCTCCGACCAGTTTCCGAAGCCGGGCGAAACGATTTTTGGCCAGAAATTTGATTTGGGATTCGGCGGGAAGGGCGCGAACCAGGCGGTTGCTGCCCGACTCTGTGGATCGGACGTCTTCATGGTGGCACGCGTCGGGGACGACTTGTTCGGCCCGTCAACCATCAAGAACTTCGAAAAGCTGGGCATCGACGCCACGCATGTGCGGCAGGTGAGCGGTGTGTCCAGCGGAGTGGCGCCGATCTTCGTCGATCCTTCCGGGCAGAACCGGATCATCGTCGTCAAAGGCGCGAATGACACACTCAAGCCTGCCGACGTGGATGCCGCGGCGGATACCCTGAAGAGCGCCGACTGTATCGTTCTCCAGTTCGAGATCCCGCTGGAGACCGTGTACTACACCATCAAGTTTGCGCGGAAAAACGGCATTCGTTGCATTCTGAATCCGGCGCCGGCGCAGCCGATCGATGTGAAGGCGATTGCGGAGCTGGACTATTTTGTGCCAAACGAAAGCGAAGCCGAGACAATTACCGGGCAGCCAGTGCGCAATGTGGACGACGCGAAGCGGTGTGCCGAGAAGCTCTTGAATGGCGGCATTCGGCGCGTCCTGATCACGTTGGGCGCCAACGGCTCGCTGCTGGCGGGAAAAGAAGGCATGGAGCACGTGCCGGCGTTTCCGATGAAGAGCGTCGACAGCACGGGCGCGGGCGACGCGTTCATTGGAAGTTTCGCCACGTTCCTGGGAGAAGGGCTAACCGAACGCGAAGCAGTGAAGCGCGCCAATTTATATGCCGGGCTCTCGACCTTGGGCGTGGGTACGCAGAAGTCCTTTTATGACAGGGCGCGCTACGATGCGGAGTGGGCGGCGAGAACGAAGGCCTAGCCAGCTGCGGATAACCTCGGCACATAATCGGCGCCTGAAAAGTTCGCTGAAAGGCCGACTTCGTATCAGGGTATCGCTTCAGCGATACCGCAGCTCGTTCGAAATCAAACGCCCCTTTCGGGGCTGGATGCTGAACCTCGACTTTTCAGCAATCTGTAAATCTATCTATGAAACGATTCGCAGCTGCCGTTGTGGTGTGGACAATCTTCTCCACGGTTGGACTGTCGCAGAGCACAACTTCTTCCTTCCAGAAAATTAAAGTGATTGCCGATCAAGATAGCGCCGGTCCGGCAGGTACCAACTTTCTGGCACTGTTGATGCTGCTGCGGGCGCCACAGGTCGACTTGCTCGGCATCACCACGGTCAGCGGAGACCAGTATGTGGAACCAGCCACGGTTTTCGCGCTCTGGGGTACGGAGATTACCAAGCGCACCGACGTGCCGGTCATCAAGGGAGCGGAGTTGCCGCTGCTCAATTCACAGCGCGAACAGGAAGCACGCGAGAAAGTTTACGGTTCGTATTTGGGATGGCATGGCTCGTTTAATCCGGATGCGCCCGATCCCAAGGAAACATGGGCGCCCCCGGGCGGCTATCCAAAGATTAAGGTGCGGGCGGGCCGGGCGGCCGACTTCATTGTCGATACCATTCGCGGAAACCCCGGTGAGGTAGTGCTGTATTGCGCAGGTCCGCTCACCAATATTGCGCTCGCGGTTTCGATGGATCATGAAATCGTCCCTTTGGTGAAAGCGATCTACATCATGGGCGGAAGCAGCGGCGGAGGCCCGGAGTTGAACTGGTGGTGGGATCCGGAGGCGGCAGCGATTGTGCTGCGCCAGCCATGGAAACGCATCGTGTTGACACCGTTTGAGGCGGGCGAGCAAGTCTGGTCGAGCGCAGCATTAATGAAGCGGATTGTGGACGGCGGCGGCCCGCTGGCGAGTCATGTGAAGCAGGTCTACCTCGATCAGCAACCGCAGGCCGGTACCACCATGTGGTCGATGATGTGGGATGAGTTGCTGGTAGCGTCGCTCATCGATCCGTCGGTGATCAAGAAATCGGAGACCATGTATCTGGATGTGGATATCACGCATGGTCCGAAATATGGCCACACGGTGGTGTGGAAGCCGTTGCAGCAGGTTCCACAATTCTTTCAGCCCTACAGCGGGCCACGAGCGGTGGACACCGCGAAGTGGAAAGATCGCCTGACTCCGCCGCCGCAGTTGCACCCTGCCGAAGTCCAGACCGAAGTGGATGTGCAGAAGTTTGAGAAATTGTTTGTGGAACTGATGAGCCACTAGCCTTTTGAGGTGCTTTGCGCATGCAGGGTTGAAGCCCGGCTCCGCCCGTCAGCGTTCCATCAACAAGACTTTTTCCGCTTCGTCGGTCTCGGTCAACTTGACCTCAATCACTTCATTGTCGGTCGTTTGCACGGTTCGGCCGATGAACGTGGCCTCCACCGGCAATTCGCGATGGCCGCGATCGATCAGCACCAGCAACTGCACCAGGCTCGGGCGTCCGTGCGAAAACAGGGCGTCGAGGGCGGCGCGAGTGGTGCGGCCGGTATATAACACGTCGTCGATTAGCACGATCTTCTTCCCCTCGATGGAAAATCCAATCTCGCCATCCTGGACTACGGGTTTGGGTCCCAGGGTGGAAAGATCATCCCGATAGAAAGTGATATCCAGCGTGCCGACGGGAACTTTCTTCTTTTCGACTTGCTGAATCATTTTGCCCAGACGTTCGGCGATGGGAACCCCCCGTCGGCGGATGCCGACTAGTCCCAAGCCCTCGACGCCACCGTTCTTTTCGAGGATCTCGTGAGCCAAACGCACCAGTGTGCGCTCGATCTCCGAGCCCGACATGAGCTGGGCTTTCTGGCGAAGCGCTGTTTTGCGAACCGCATTTTTCTTGATCGTCATGCTTTATGAGTCCTCGCCGGGAACGTAAAAGGGCGGTATGATCCCGGCTTTTGAATGTATTGGAGTCTTCTCTTGATCGTCAAGCGAACACGTCGGGGAGAGGAGAGACGGGGCAAGCCCCGTCTCTACAGGAGTGCTCGTCGCCTTCAGATCAAGGTCTCGCGATCACGCTAGCCATTTGTGCGGGCTAGAGATCGCCTCGACCAAGTCCCGCATGAACTCCGCTGCGCGTGCGCCATCTACGACCCGATGATCGCATGAAAGTGTCAAGGTCATCATGGGACGGACGCCGGGTTTACCATCAACCGGCACGACCCGGTCGGCGATGGCTCCGACTGCAAGAATCGCGGCCTGGGGCGGAATGATGATCGCGGTGAATGCGTCCACGCCGAACATGCCGAGATTGCTGATCGTGAATGTGCCGCCAGACAGGTCGGACGGACGCAGTTTGCCGCCGCGCGCCCGCCCCGCCAGATCGCGGCGCTGCACCGCGATCTCGCCCAGTGCGGCCTGGTTCGCGTTCGGAATCACCGGCGCCACCACTCCATCGTCCACCGCCATAGCTAGGCC
>JAIQFA010000156.1 GCA_020073525.1 Terriglobia bacterium | reverse complement strand
CGATCGCCGCGGCCATCGCCTTATCGGCGTCGTCCTCCATGGAGAGCGGTGCGCCCCACAGCGCCATGATCGCGTCGCCGATGAACTTGTCCAGCGTGCCACCGTGGCGGAAGATCGGTGCCCGGTATAGCGTCTGGGAGGCAGCGCAGCCTTCAGGCGTGACGGAGGGCACATGGAACTTTACGGTCGGCAGCAACACCACTCCCCAGCTCCAGGATGGCAAGGCAAAATTGATCTTTGAGGCTACCTCGAACGGTTTGCTTCGGAAGACAGCCAGTTTGGAGCGCGAGGTGACCGTGGTGACGAAACCGCCCATCGTCAGTGTCGATTCAGACCAACACTACCTATACCTGGGCATGGCTGATCTGGCGACCTTCAATGTCTCCGGTACTTGGACAGAAGCGGGAGTGCGTGTCGGCGATCAGACGTTTCGGGCCTGGCCTATGCCCGGGGGCAAACCTGGATTCTTTTCGCTCTTCGCCTTTGCCTGGAATATGCCGCCCAGCACCGTCCCGCTGGTTTACGCCTCCAATGGCGCGGGGAACGACGTGACCAGCCCGATCGCGTTCCAGTTTCCCAAGAAGGAGCAGCCCAAGTACACCGTACACGACTTGCAGGTGAGCGATGCTTTCATTCAGAAAGTAGTCGGCGAGCTTGACCCGAATGGCTCGGGCGATCTCGTTTCACGTTTTGTGAAGATCAATAGCGAAATGCGGCGGGCCAACAACAAGATACTTTCGGATCTGCGCCTTAATACGGCGGACAGGTTCCTTTGGTCGCAGCCTTTCATACGGCAGTCTCATTCCCAGGCGGAAGCGAGCTTTGCCGACACGCGGAATTACATTTACAAAGGGAACAAGATCGATCAGCAGGTGCACCTTGGATATGATCTCGCGGTGACGCAGCATGTAGGCGTGGAGGCGTCGAATGACGGCCGGGTCGTATATGCGGCTCCGCTCGGCATCTACGGGAATTGCATCGTAGTAGACCATGGTTACGGGCTACAGACGATCTACGGCCACCTGAGCCAGATTAGTGTGCACGAAGGCGACATGGTGAAACGAGGCCAAGTGATGGGCACGAGCGGCCAGACGGGAATGGCCGGAGGCGACCACATCCATTTCGCCATGCAGCTCGATGGCGTACAGATCGACCCGAAGGAATGGTGGGACAGCCACTGGATCAAGGATCACATTGCGAAACGCATAGACCTGACCGGGCTCGGAAACTGAGGGAAACTTACCGCGTCTGGTTCACCGATCCTTCATCGTCTTCCAGCACATCGAAGAATCCTGTGCCATCCCCATCCGGGTTCTTTTCGGCGGCCCGACCTCGGGCCATTCTGGCGGTTCGGCAGGAGAATGTTGCTGAAACTTCAGGAGGGTCCAGCGCAAGTGGCTGAAAAAATGGCTCCTCAGGTAGGACTCGAACCTACAACCCTCCGGTTAACAGCCGGATGCTCTGCCATTGAGCTACTGAGGAGTGAGAGCACGCTGGACGCGTACTTCAACTGTCAGTGAAATGATATCAGAGGCCGCCCCTGATTGGAAACTCGCACGCCGGCCACTCGCGTCCTACTTCAAGTCCTGGCAAAAGACTACGCGGGCATTCCCGGCCTCTGGTCATACGCATCCGTATATCCCCGCTTCTGCTAACCTATTCTTCGGCGTTTCGTCCACAACAGGAGTGAGGTGTTTATGCTGGGAGGTTCGCGTTTGTTGACTGGTTTTCTGATGCTTCTCGTCGGTGTGGTTGCATTGGCCATTGCTGACGATTCCCGTGCCGGGGATGCCTCTGTTCCTTCCGGTCCTCCGAAAGCCAAGGTTGCTCCCGTCGAGGACACGGTCCAGGGTCACAAGATCGTCGATCGCTATCGCTACCTGGAAAATCCGAACGATGCCGACACCAAGCTCTACGTCGAGCAGGAACTCAGCTACACGCGCTCCATCCTTGACCCGCTGCCGGGACGCGACAAGATCAATGCCCGCCTCTCGCAATTGCTGGAGATTGGAACCGTTGGGGCTCCAGCAATGGGCGGCAAGTATTACTTCCATACTCGCCGCGAGGGCAATCAAAACCAGCCCATCCTTTATGTGCGTGAGGCACTCCACGGCGAGGACCGGGTTCTCGTGGACGTGAACAAGATGTCCGCCGACGGCACCGTCGCGCTCGACTGGTGGTACGCGTCCGAAGACGGCAAGTACGTTGCCTACGGGACGTCCGCCAGTGGATCGGAAGAGAGCACCCTCCGTATCGTCGAGAGCGCGACCGGCAAAGTGCTACCGGATACCATCGAGCGCACGCGCTTCGCCAGCGTGGCTTGGATGAAGGACAGTTCCGCTTTCTACTACACGCGCCATCCCAAAAAAGGCGAAGTCCCGGCGGGAGAAGAGGTGTACCACGTCAAAGTTTTCTTCCACCAGATTGGAAGCGATCCCGCCAAGGATCCTTATATCTTCGGAGAAGGCCGCAATCCGCAGGATATTCCCCAGGTCACTCTCTCTGAAGACGACCGCTGGCTGCTGATTGATGTCGGCGAGGGCTGGACCAAGACGGAGATGTATTTGAAGGACCTCCGGTCGAAAGATGCTTCGCTCGAAATCACCACCGGCAAGGATTTCCTTTACGGTGCCGAGTTCTTTCAGGGCAAACTCTACATCACCACCAACGAGGACGCGCCCCACTATCGCGTTTTTGTCGCCGATGCGACCAACGCCAAGCGCGAGAACTGGAAGGAACTCATTCCGCAGTCGGACGCCGTGTTGCAGGACGCGAGCGTGACTGGCGGCAAACTCCTGGCGCAGTACGAACACAACGCGACTTCCGAACTGAAGCTGTTCAGCCTCGACGGCAAGAAACTCGCCGACGTTCCGCTGCCTGCCATTGGAGATGTTTTTACCGCTGCCGGTCGCTATGACCGCAACGAAATCTTTTTCGGATTCCAGTCCTTCACCGTGCCACCCTCGATCTACCGCGTGGATTTAACCGACGTGAACAGCGTGCTCTGGGCCAAAGTTGACGCACCCTCTATCGACCCATCCGCGTACGACGTCCAGCAGGTTTGGTATACGTCGAAGGACGGCACGAAGGTTCCGATGTTTGTCGTCAGCAAGAAGGGAATCGAAAAGAACGGCAAGAACCCGACTCTCCTGACCGGCTACGGGGGTTTTAACATCTCGCTGAAGCCCACTTTCAACCGCAGCATGTATCTCTGGATGGAGCACGGCGGCATCTACGCGGTCGCGAACCTGCGCGGCGGTTCCGAGTTTGGCGAAGACTGGCATCGCGCCGGCATGCTGGAGAAAAAACAGAACGTGTTCGATGACTTCATCGCAGCCGGTGAATATCTGATCTCGCAGAAATACACCGATAGAGATCATCTTGCCATTCAAGGCGGCTCCAACGGCGGCCTGCTGATGGGCGCGATGATCACGCAGCGGCCGGACCTGTTCCGCGCCGTAGTGTGCGCTGTCCCGCTTCTCGACATGTTGCGCTATCAGAACTTCCAGATCGCGAAACTCTGGATTCCGGAATACGGTTCCGCCGATGACGCCAAACAGTTCGAATGGCTCTATGCCTACTCGCCCTATCATCATGTGAAGGCGGGCCAAGAGTATCCCGCCATCCTCTTTATGACAGGCGACACCGATACGCGCGTCGATCCCATGCACGCCAAGAAGATGGCCGCGCTCATGCAAGCCGAGGCCAAGAACGGCGCCAGCAAGGACCGGCCGATCCTTCTGCGCATCGAAACCAAGGCTGGACACGGCCAGGGTAAGCCAGTGACGAAACAGATCGAAGAGAGCACCGATATGTATTCGTTCCTGTTCTGGCAGTTGGGGGTGAAACCCTAGCTCTCTTCAGTGGGAAGTGGGTGCCCAACGTTTGTTTCTTCATGCTAAAGTTTGGATCATGGAGATCAGGGTAAATGTCCCCGAGGAACTGGCTACTCGAGCGCAAGCCCGCGGTGTGCCGCTGGAAGCGTACGTCGAAGAACTCTTGGCTCAGCAAGCTGCGGCGGTTGCATCGGGAACCAGGCGGCTGCAAACGCCGGAGCAGATTCGCGTCTGGCTTGACTCTTTAGCCCAGTTTTCCGACAAGATTCCCCCGTTGCCAGAAACCATCTCTCGCGAATGGATCTACCAAGATCATGACTAGATGGCTACCTCCTCGTGTTTAGTTGACACGAACATCCTGCTTCGCATGGCCAGGAGGTCCGATCCACAACACACGCTCGTTGATACGGCTCTGGCTAAATTGGCTGCCGCAGGCACGACTCTTCACTAGCCGCTACGGCGAAATTATCGCAGTGCATCCGTCCGTTGTTCCCACCCTTTGAAAAGTCAAAATGTAAGCAGGTTTTCTGCAAATTAGCCCTCTGCAATTCCACTTCCCTGTGGTTAAATGTTCTCGGTGTCCACGGAGTCTAAAATCCGCGTCCTGGTAGCAAAGCCCGGCCTAGACGGCCACGACCGCGGCGCTAAAGTGATTGCGCGCGCTCTCCGCGATGCCGGCATGGAGGTTATCTACACTGGCCTGCGCCAGACGCCGGAGATGGTCGTTAACGCCTCGCTCCAGGAAGACGTCCAAGTCATCGGGCTCTCGATTCTCTCGGGCGCGCACAACGCGATTGTTCCGCGGGTAATGGACCTTCTGAAGCAAAACAAGATGGACGACGTGCTGGTGCTGGTCGGAGGCATTATCCCCGATCAGGACATCGAGGGCCTCAAGAAAATCGGCGTAGCCGCGATCTTCCAGCCCGGCACCCCGATGGACGATATCGTGAAATTCATCCGCGAGCACGTGAAGCCACACAGCGTGCCAGCCGTTTAGTCGGCGATCTAACTCAATAATTTTGTCATCCTGAGCGCAGTGAAGGACCTGCTTCTTCTCGGCTACCGCGAAGAACCGGCCTTCCTGCCGCTCAATGATGCATCATGTTCCTGTGTCATCTCCCTTCTTCCAAGTCGAATCCGACGCCCAAGCGCGCATCCTGCGCCTCGCTTCGCCTGACGGCACCAACCGCCTAACCCGTGCCTGCGTGCTCGCGCTGACCGTCGCCCTGGAAGAGCTGAAAAGTGAACGGAGCAAGCAAATCTCTCCACTGATCATCGCGGGCAATCGCAAATTTTTCTCTGTCGGCGCCGACCTGAACGAAATCGCCGCACTGACCGGCCCCGAAGCCTACGAGTTTTCTGCTATGGGTCAAACCCTGATGAACTCCATCGCCGGCTATTCCGCCCCAGTCATCGCCGCGATCGAAGGCCACTGCATGGGCGGAGGCCTGGATCTCGCGCTCGCCTGTCACCATCGCATTGCATCGCCCCACGCCGTCTTCGGACATCGCGGCGCCGCGCTAGGTCTCATGACCGGGTGGGGAGGCACACAACGTTTGCCGCGCCTGATCGGGAAGGGAAGGGCACTGGAGCTCTTTATCGCGGCGGAAAAAGTATCCGCTACCCGAGCGCTGGCAATCGGATTAGTGGACGCAATTGCCGACGACCCCGTCGCCGCAGCCCGGCGTCACCCGCGGGTACTAGCTACAGCACCAGCGACCAGCTGAGAAATGCCCACATCCACGTCAAGTTCAGCAGGGCGAGAGCCGTGACACAGAAGCCGAGTCGCTTGCTACTCGAGCGCTCGGCGGACGCTCCCCAGATCAGGAACGCCGGATAGACTATGAGCACATATCGCATCGCCCCCAGCAGCGGACGCCCCGAGTACATCAGCATCTGCAGAACCAGGGCCAGCGAAAATGCTTTGTCCTCGATCCGTACTTCGCGCCGCAAGCTGGTCACAGTCACCAGGATCACAAGCCCCAGCTTGATCGCCAGCAGAGTATCGTGCCCGGTCACGATCAAGCGCAGAGCCTCTGCCAGACCCCTCCACGGCGGGACCATCGTCATGCCTTGATAGAGCCGGTACGCTTCGATGACCGAAGGCCGTCCGGACCACCGCAGCCAACTCCAATAGCTGATCAACCCGAGAGGTGTGAGAGCCACCACCAGCGACCGGGCTTGCCGGCTGCGTACCGCCATCACCACCAGGGGAATGAAAACCACGACGCCCGTAGGTCGCGCCACTCCCGCCAGCAGCCCGCATGCGGCCGCTGCTTCCCAGCGACCTTCACGCCCAAAGACGACGGCCCATAGCACCAGCGCCAGTGTTAACGAATCCGCGTAGCCGGCGAACAGAACAAAACCGGCCGGCCACACGCACACGAGCAGCAGCGCGCGGAGTTTTCCCACCTCCGATAATTCGCCCTCCGCGAGGCGCAATAGTCCCCAGAATGAAAAAAAAGCCGCCACGGTTGAGACCAGAAGCGCCGCTACGGTCACAGGCATCAACCCGCTTACCAGCCGAATTGCTGCCGGATATAGCGGATAAAAAATCACTGCCATGGGCCGGTCGTAACCGTGCTCCGCGATACGCAGGAACCAGAGAGTATCGAATCGCTCCCAAATTCCGAGCCACGCATAGTGCAAACCGTGGGGCGGCGGCAAAGCTTCGGTGAGCTGATTGCTCTGAATCAGCACTGGATCCGGATGCAGAATCAGCAAGAACGCCGCTGCCATCGCCGAATAAAACACGCGCAATGCAGCGGTTACCGCAAGCGCGATTTGCCAGTCTGGCCGGGATCCAAGCTTCCGCAACATTTTGTAGATTGTAGCCTTCGCCCCTCGCTCGCACCCACCACTTCTGCACGCCGCGGTTCCCATCTCCATCAGTCCGTTGATGCGCCCGCCCCTGCGCCGCGCTGGTATAGTAAGTAGTTTCGCAGGTGGTTTCGAACCCAGCCCTCATGAGCGAGCATACTGACTCCACGTCTCTAAACATCAGCAATGTCATCCACACCAAGGTTGACGCCAGTTCTCTTCGCTTTGAATCCAATATGCGGTCGCTTGCCGACCTCGTCGCCGAGGTCCGCAACGAAGAGGAAAAAATCCGCGAAGGTGGAGGCCCGAAAGCCATCGAAAGCCAGCACGCCAAAGGGCGCCTCACCGCTCGCGAGCGCATCAACCTCCTCGCCGATCCCGGTTCTTTTTTCGAACTCGGCCTCTACGCCGCGCACAAAATGTACGAAGAATGGGGCGGCGCTCCCGCCGCCGGCGTCATTACCGGACTCGCCCGCATCCAGACCCGCATGGTCATGCTCATCGTGAACGACGCCACCGTCAAAGCCGGCGCCTTCTTCCCCATGACCTCGAAGAAAGTGATCCGCGCCCAAAACATCGCCATTGAAAATCGCATTCCGACCATCTACCTCGTCGATTCCGCCGGAGTGTTTCTCCCCCTGCAGGAAGATGTTTTTCCCGATACCGACGATTTCGGCCGCGTCTTCCGCAACAACGCGGTCATGTCGGCCATGGGCATCCCGCAGATTGCCGCCATCATGGGCATGTGCGTGGCCGGCGGCGGATATCTCCCCGTGATGTGTGACCACGTTCTCATGACCGACGGCAGCGGCCTGTTCCTCGCGGGTCCGGCGCTGGTGCAAGCCGCCATCGGGCAGAAAGTTTCCGCCGAAGAACTGGGCGGCGCGGCCATGCACTCGACCATCAGTGGCACCGTCGATTTTCGCGAGCCCAATGATGAAGCCTGCCTCGTCCGCATCCGCTCGCTGATCGAAAAGTGGGGATACCGACGGCAGTCGCTCTGGGATCGCAAACAGCCGATTGATCCGGCCATGTCAGCCGAAGAAATCTACGGCGCCTACGACGCCTCGCCCGCGCGCCCCTACGATATGAAAGAGATTCTTGCGCGCATTGTGGATGAAAGCCGCTTCGACGAGTACAAGCCCGAATACGGCAAAACCCTGATCTGTGGCTACGCCCGCATCGGAGGGTTCGCCGTAGGCATCGTGGCCAACCAGAAACTCCACGCGCATCAGACTGATCATGAAGGTCACAAGCGCGTCGAGTTCGGTGGCGTCATCTACACCGAGTCCGCCGAAAAGGCCGCCCGCTTCATCATGGACTGCAATCAGAACCTGATTCCGCTCATCTTCTTCCACGACGTAAACGGATTCATGGTAGGCCGCGATGCGGAGTGGAGTGGCATCATCAAGGCGGGAGCGAAAATGGTGAATGCGGTATCGAACTCCGTAGTGCCCAAAATTGCCGTAATCGTCGGTGGCTCGTTCGGCGCCGGACACTACGCCATGTGCGGCAAAGCCTTCGATCCACGCTTCGTCTTCGCATGGCCCACCGCGAAATATGCAGTCATGAGCGGAGATGCCGCTGCCGGCACACTAGTAGAAATCAAGGTGAAGCAACTGGAACGCAGCGGCAAGAAGTTGAGCGACGAAGAGAAGAAAGAACTCTTCGATTCAACCAAGAAAACCTACGAAGAGCAGACCGACCCCCGCTACGGCGCAGCGCGCCTGTGGATCGACAAGATCATCGACCCGATGGAGACGCGCCATGCAATCACGCAGGCGTTGGAAGCCGCATCGTTGAACCCGGATGTGCCCGAGTTTAAGGTGGGAGTCTTACAAACATGATTTACCACGGAGGCACGGAGTAAACTTCTTCATGAAGATCTTACCGAGAAGATTATTGGAGCCGCAATCGAAGTGCATCGCGCCCTTGGTCCGGGCCTTCTCGAATCTGCTTATGAAGAGTGTTTGTGCCGCGAATTCAGCTTGCGCGGACTCGCTTTTCAACGCCAGGTGCCGCTGCCAGTCGAATACAAAGGTGTGAAGCTGGACTGCGGGTATCGGTTGGACATCATCGTTCAAGATGAAGTCATTCTCGAACTAAAATGCTTGGAGCACCTCCTGGCGGTCCACGACGCGCAATTGCTCACGTATCTCAAGCTAACTCGTAAGCGCGTCGGCATCATCATCAACTTCAACGTCGCAACGCTGGTAAGGGGCGGAATGGTCAGGAAGGTTTTATGAAGTGTTTGGTATTCTCCGTGCCTCCGTGTCTCCGTGGTGAACATGTCTGAAGCCATCAAGTTGATCGAATGCCCCCGCGATGCCTGGCAAGGCCTCAAGGGGCAGATCCCTGCCGACCTGAAGACCAACTATCTTCAAGCCCTGATCTCCGCCGGCTTCAAGCACATCGACGCTGTCAGCTTCGTCTCTCCCAACGCCGTCCCCCAGATGGCCGACTCCGAAGAGGTTCTGAAAGAACTCGACCCGCCCGACGATGTAGAAATCATCGGCATCGTGGTGAACGAAAAAGGCGCGGAGCGAGCGATCGCGACCGAAAAGGTGCGCACCCTGGGGTTCCCGTACTCAATCTCGCCAACATTTCTGCAGAACAATCAACGGCAGACTCTCGAAGACGCGATCGAGGAACTGGAAAAGATCGAGAAGAAGGCCGACGAAGCCGGGCTCGATACCGTCGTTTACATCTCGATGGCTTTCGGCAAT
>JAIQFA010000155.1 GCA_020073525.1 Terriglobia bacterium | reverse complement strand
GCCATCGACAACGATGCCGGAGGAAATAACCCCGCATAGTCGATCAAGTCGCGCAGTAGAACGCTAATCGAGTCGACCACCTCCGCGCCATTTCGTATTGTCTGTGCGGTCTGCAAACTCATCGCTCATCTAATCGTTGTCATCCTGAGCGAAGCGAAGGACCTGCTGTCCCGTGCACCGCCACAAAACCAGGTCCTTCGCTCAAGTTGACAATTCAAAACTCAGATCGTGAACTTCTTCCGCAACCCCTGCCAGCACTCGAAATATTGATGATCGAGTTGCGAAGTTTCCAGCGCAAACTTCGTCGGCTGGCACACAAATCGAGTCTCGAACATGAACGCCAACGTATCGCCTTGATAGACCGGCTTCAGTTCGGCCTTGGTGGCCTTCTCAAATGTTTCCGTATCCGGCCCGTGGCCGGCCATGCAATTGTGCAGGCTGGCGCCGCCCGGGACGAATCCTTCCGCCTTGGCGTCATATTCCCCGCGAACTAGTCCCATGAACTCGTTCATGAAGTTGCGATGGAACCACGGCGGACGAAAGGTATGCTCAGCCACCATCCATCGCGGCGGAAAAATCACGAAGTCCACATTAGCGGTTCCCGGAATCTCCGAGGGCGAAGTCAGCACCGTGTAAATCGATGGATCCGGATGGTCGAAGCTCACCGTATTAATGCAATTGAAATTCGCCAAGTCGTACTTGTAAGGCACGTAGTTCCCATGCCATGCGACAACGTTGAGCGGCGAGTGGTCGATGGCCGCCGCCCACAGTCTTCCCTGAAATTTGGTCACGATTCTGAAATCGCCTTCGCGATCTTCGAACGCCGCCACCGGAGCCAGGAAATCACGTGGATTCGCCAGGCCGTTCGCGCCAATCGGCCCCAGATCCGGAAGACGAAGTAGCGCGCCATAGTTCTCGCAGATGTACCCGCGCGCTTCTTTGTCCAGAAGCTCGACGCGAAAACGAATCCCTCGCTGAATGACTGCAATCTCGCCAGGACCGGCGTCGAGGACGCCCATCTCTGTGCGCAGCAGCAGTCGCCCTGTCTGCGGGACAATCAACATCTCTCCGTCGGCGTTGTAGAAAAAGCGGTCCGTCATCGAGGTGTTAGCGACGTAGATATGAATCGCAACGCCTGCATGGGTGTGCGTGTTGCCGTTACCGGCCATCGTGATCAGACCGTCGACGAAATCGGTCGGCTGCGAGGAAGCTGGAATCGGAATCGGAGCCCAGCGCAACTGGTTCGGAGGTGTCGGAACCTCGTCGAACGGGGCGCTGCGCAAGCTTCGCGGCGCAAGCGGTTCAAACGGCTTGTGCGCCACCGAGGGCCGCATCCGGTAAAACCACGTCCGGCGATTGACCGTACGCGGCGCGGTGAATGCCGTGCCGCTCAATTGTTCCGTGTACAACCCATGCGCGACTTTCTGCGGAGAATTCTGCCCGCGAGGCAGTACGCCTTCCACCGCTTCGCTCGCGAACTCGTTGCCGAACCCCGACTGGTAGCGCAACTCGGGCTTCGCGGGCATTTTCGCGCTTGTGTTCGTCGATTTCGCGCCAGTCGTTTTTCGATTCGCCGCTTTTGCGTTCGCCATCGCCTACAGATTTCCTCGTCGCGCCTGTTCCATCTCGATCGATTCAAACAAAGCCTTGAAATTCCCTTTGCCAAATCCGCGGCTGCCCTTGCGTTGGATCACTTCAAAGAACACGGTCGGCCGATCTTCCACCGGCTTCGAGAAAATCTGCAGCAGGTAGCCTTCCTCGTCGCGGTCCACAAGTATACCGAGCGAGCGCAACTCTGACACCGGTTCTTCCACCGGCCCGACTCGCGCCGGCAGCGCGTCATAGTAAGTGTCGGGAACGCGAAGGAAATCGAGCCCGTTCCGTTGCAGTTTTGCCACGGTGTACAGGACATCTTTGCACTGCAGCGCGATGTGCTGCGCCCCGGGGCCTCCGTAGGCTTCGATGTATTCCTGGATCTGGCTCTTGTTGCGGGCCCTGGCCGGCTCGTTGATGGGAAATTTCACCGAGTGCGAATCGTCGGACATGACGATGCTCATCAACGCGCTGTACTCGGTCGAAATATCCTTGTCGTCGAACGTAATGTAACGATGGAACCCGAAGACGCGCGTGTAGTAATCGGCCCAGTACTGCATTTTGCCGAGTTCCACATTCCCCACGATGTGATCGATGCGCAGAATGCCGCAGTCGTCCCCGGCCAGCGGCGCCGCCATGTACCCGGGAAGAAACGGTCCCTTGTAATCCTTATAAGAGATCAGCGAGTGGATCGTGTCGCCATAAGTGTGGACCGCAGCCCGGCGAATCGTGCCGTGTCCATCCTTTACGTCGTGCGGTTCCTCGGCCGGCAGAGCACCGCGACGAACGGCTTCCTCAAAAGCCTGATCGGCATCGGCGACTTCCAGCGCAATATCGCGCACGCCATCGCCATGCTTTCGAATGTGCTCGGCGGCGGCATCGTCGGGCGTCATGGGTGTGGTCAGAACAAAATTTGCTTTGCCCTGACTCATTACATAAGAAGCACGCTGACGCTGGCCCGTTTCCAGTCCGCTGTAGGCAACCTGCGAAAAGCCGAACCCCTTGCGATAGAAATAGGCTGCCTGCCGGGCGTTGCCCACCCAGAATTCGACGTGATGAATGCGTTTCAGCTTCAGTGGATTTTCCATGCGTTCCCCACACATCAGATTCTATCTAGGTCCTGGGCGGTCTGGGATTATGTGCCGAGGATCGGTTAAGGGCAGCGTGAACGAGTGTCGACAGGCGCATCGAAGAAGATCGGAGCCTGATCTCTTAAGGAGTGGCTGATCCGTCCCGGGTTGCCTCCGTGCACCCCTGTGTACCCTGTGGTTCAGGGTTGTCGCCGCACCTTAATCAAAGTTTCCCTAACACCTGAGACCTGCCACCTGCATTTCTGCCACAGGGTGCAGCCAATGCCGCCACTCCAGAGATGTTCCGGTCTTCGCGAGATCGAAGGCTCTGCAAATCTGTTCGGTAACCGGACCCGGCGACGTTCGTCCGATCTTGCTGCCATCGAGTTCCGCGACCGGCACAATCTCACATGCCGTGCCGCACAAAAACACTTCATCGGCTTGGCGCAGATCGTCCACCGTGATCGTGCCGACTTCCACCCGAAACCCTTCCGCTACTGCCAACTGCAGGATCGAGTCACGAGTGATTCCCATCAGGATCGACGACTTGTCGTCGTTGGTGTGCAGGGTCCGGCCATTCACCAGGAAAATGTTCGCAACCGCAGCTTCCGCGACATTTCCATCGATGTTGAGCAACAACGCCTCGTCGTAACCGCGGCGCGACGCCTCCATCGTAGCCAGACGCGAATTCAGGTACTGGCCGCAAGCCTTGGCGGTGGTCGGCATCATGCGCGCATCAAATTTCCGATAAGGAGACACGGTCAGACGAGCGCCACGCCGCCGGCTTTGTTCGCTGACGTGCACCATCTGCGGCCAGGCGAGGATCGCCGTGTCCGTCGAACACTGCGCGCGAATGCCCAGCGTTTCCGCTCCCATATACGCAATCGGCCGGATGTAGGATTCGGTCAGCCCGTTGCGCCGAATCAATCCGCAGATCGCTTCCGTCAGCTGCGTCGGACTGAAAGGTATGCGCAGTCCATAGACCGCCGCCGATTTGTAAAAGCGGTCGAGATGGGCGTCGAGGCGAAAGATCGCCGGCTCGCCATCCACGAGATAGCTGCGAATGCCTTCGAACACTCCCGTTCCGTAATGCAGAGCGTGCGTCGAAAGCGGCACCGTGCTCTCTGCCCATGGCACAAATTCGCCGTTCATCCATGTCCATTGGATGTTTTCGAATGACATTCGGTTGACTCCTAAAGCTGAGTTGCACCGAAACTATTGTTCGCGGAAGTGAAGAATTCGTAAATACGACAGGTTAAGTTCGGTGATACTTGTGCCATACTTTCTAAAGTACAATGGCGATATGGCTTTCGATAGTTCGGTACTGGACAAGATCGGCTGGCATATTCTGGAGGAGCTGCAACAGGACAGCCGCATATCATTTGCGGAACTCGGACGCCGCGTCGGCCTGACCCTTCCTGCCGTAGCCGAACGCGTGCGCAAGATGGAAGACGCCGGCATCATCACCGGCTTTCGCGCCGAGGTCAACCCGGCGAAGATCGGGCTCCCCATCGCCGCCTTTATCCGCATCAGTGTTGTGGGCGACGTCTTCGCACGCGTCGCTCAAGCCGTTCTCTACATGCCCGAAGTCCTCGAATGCCATCGCGGCACCGGCGCCGACTCGTTCACGCTCAAGGTTGCCGTAGAATCCGTGCAGCATTTGGAACGCCTGATCGACAAACTCACGCCCTTCGGCACCACGTCGACTTCTATCGTTCTCTCGACCCTGGTCAGAAACCGAAACTTCACGCGCCGCCCGCCCACACGAAAGAAGTGACCTCATTGGAACGTAGCGCCGGCATCTTGCCGGCTGTCCCGAGCGCGTCTCGCGCGCGGCGGGCGTGACGGCGGCGCTACAGTCGCGAGTGCTCTACAATTTGCCGGTGCGCGCACTCAAGCTGCTTTTCGTCCTCGTACCATTCTTCGGCCTCTCCGCTTCGACGCAGACCTCGCCGATCCAGAGCACCGGTTTCGACAGCAACTTGCGCGGCGTCAGCGTCAGTAAAACGCACTCCGGAAAATATGCAATGTGGGTCTCGGGCACGAAAGGAATCATTTTGCGCTCGCTCGACGATGGCAAATCTTGGAAACAACTCAAGGTCGAAGGCGTAGCTGATCTCGACTTCCGCGACATCGAGTCCTTCGGCGAAACAACGGCCTACGTGATGTCGAGCGGCGATGGCGAGAAATCGCGGATCTACAAAACCGTTGACGGTGGCAGATCATGGACGCTGCAGTACACCGACAAACGCGCCGGATTCTTCCTCGACGCGCTCGCCTGCGATTCCAGGACACACTGCTTCGCGCTAAGCGATCCAGTCGAGGGCAAGTTTCTGATCTTGACCACCAGTGACGGCGAGCATTGGAAAGAACTGCCGCACGACAAGATGCCGGCAGCGCTTCCGACGGAAGGCGCATTCGCCGCCAGCGGAACTTCCATCGCACTCTGCGGCAACAAAGACATCTTCTTCGGCACCGGAGGCCCTGCCGCCCGCGTCTTTCACTCCGCCGATCGCAGACGCTCGTGGACTGCGGCCGAGACGCCCATGGCCAGCGGCAACGCCTCGAGCGGGATTTTCAGCGTTGCCTGCCATGGCCGCTCCCTCGTAGCCGTCGGAGGTGATTACCGGGAACCAGCGAGAACAAACAAGGTCGCGATCTATTCCACGGATTCCGGCGCAACCTGGCACCTCGCCGACCAGCAACCCGGCGGTTATCGCTCAGCGGTTGCATTTCTTTCTGGCAGGGATTTTGTGGCAGTCGGAACGAATGGTACCGACATCAGCCACGACGCGGGCGTGCACTGGACGCACATGGACGCGCTCAATTTGAATGCCGTCACCTTTGCCGCCGCCCGAGGATGGGCTGCCGGCCCAAAAGGAACGGTAGCGCGGTTCGGCGAGCGATCACACTAGAAGCGGTGGAGAGCCGGGCGTCCCCGCCCGGCTGGACGGGCGAGACGCCCGTCTCTCCACTATGACTCACCGCACTTCGATCGAAACCAGTTCCCCCTGATTCTTCCCCACCGCCCGGTAGTTCACCGACACCAGCCGGTTCTTCCACTCGCAGGAGAACTGGTCCTCGCCAATCACCAGCAACGATTTGTAATCCGAAGCATGCAGCTTGTATGTCGTCATTCCGCTCAAGATCGTGACCGTGGCCTCGGGAGCTTTTGAGCAGTCACTGCTCACGATCTTGCCCTTGAGGAATTGCATCGGCCCGGTCGTCCCCGGTTTGGGCGCCGGCGGTTTCGGCGCGGCATCCGCATCTTCATCTTCCTCTTGTGTTGAATTCGCGGCCGCCGCAGGCTTACTGCCCCCAGCTCCGGGAGTGCTGGCCGCGCCCGCCGGCGCAGCATTCGCGCCTGCTCGTTGCGGACGCACTCCATACTTCTGCAGCGTCTCTAAATCATCCAATTGCTGCTTTGCCGCCGCTGCCGCCACCCGATCCGGCCCCGCCTTCAGTCGCGTAAACACTTCCCGTGCAGCGTCCCACTTCTTCCCCGCAACATAAATCTGCCCGAGGTTGAACTGGTACTCCACATTCCGCGGGGCGAGCGCGATGGCCTGCCGTTGCGCCTCCAGCGCCGAGTTGATTCCGCCACCCTCCACCCGCGCCATGCCCAGCATGTTGTAAGCGTCCGCCAGCTCCGGATACCAATCCACAACCGCTCGCAGATCCTGCATCATGTTCGCCAGGCCCTGCATCTCCTGCCGCGTCGCTTGCGACTGCTGATACTTCAGCGCCGAGCGGTAGTACCAGATCCAGGGATCGCGTGGATTCAGGTCAGTAGCCTTCTCCAGTTCGTCGGCGGCCGCGTCGAACTTCTTTAGCCGAATATCGTCTCGTGCCAGCGCACGATGCGCCGCCTCATTGTCTTTTGGATCCGCCGTCAACTGCTGCAAATCGTGCACGGCCTGATCATGATGCTCCGGAACCCGCGCCATGACATCGCCGATCACCGCTCTCGCGTCTTCATCCTTGATTGCGCTGATCGCCATGCCGATCTCGTCCGCGTCAAATGGAATTTTCAGATGATCCGGCTGCTGAACATCCACCGGCTCCGCCACCGGTTTCTTCGCCTGGTCGAGCGCAATGCCCAGACCGCTCAGCGATTTGAAATAGGTCTTCACCGCCTCTTCCATCTGCTCCGGCGTCAAATCGAACGCCTGCACCATCGCCTTATCCACGGGCACCTTCTGGTTCAGCACCAGGTCAAAATAGGTTCCCACCTCCGGCATCTTGTTCTTGTTGATCAGATAATGGACGACCATCCACGACTGCGCATAATAAAGAGTGCGGTGGGTGCCCTCGCGCGTTCCCGAGCCGTCATGCTTCATGGAGAACAGGTCCACCATCGACAGCCATACCGGAGAACTGAGCAACTGCGTCAGCGATTGCGGAACTTTCGGATCGCGCCGCATTTGCTCATCGAAGATATCCTCGTGCCATTCCGGCGCCAGTTCCGGATCGCCTCCGATGTCCACTCCCTTGCCCAGTTGGATCGATCCAAAGTATTCCGCCAGCCCTTCGTCAAACCAGCCCTGCGACGGCGGATAGTTGAAATTCAGAAGATAGTGCGCCAGCGGATGCGCCACCGCCCGCCATGGATCGTTTTCAAAAAGATTCAGAACGATAAAAATCCGATCCCACCCCGGCACATAAAATCCCGCCGCCTGGCTCTGTTTTCCAGGGGCACTCATGCCGTACTGCTTGTCAGTCTTGAGCGCGATCACCGTGATCGGCACCGGCATTTTTAACTTGTCCCTCATCAGCAGTTGTCCAAACACCGCCCGCATCTGCTCCATCCGCAACGCCACTTCCCGCCCGCGCTTTTCACCCGCGTCGGTAATCACCGAAAAATGCGCGGTGTGCACTTCCAGCCACTTCGGCTCGTCCTTGGAAAAGGCGAATTTCGGAGCGACAAGGATCGACAAAACAAGGAACGCCGGCAGCACCGCAAATCGCGGAGGGAATTTCGCATTCGCAGTAGGTCGGCGATTCATGAGGGGGCCTGAGGGTTCCAGCCAAATGCTAGCACGCCTCCCACGGCGAAAAAGCCCGAAAGGTTCGTATCAGGGCGTCGCTTCAGCGATGCCGCTCAATCCTTCAAATCAAAGCCCCTTCAGGGGCTGCGCCAGAGATCGTGGCGCGTTTTGCAAGTACATTGGCGCGCCCTGCTAGTGCGCTCGCGGGCGTGCCCGGTTAGAGTCCTTGGAGTAGGCTACAAATTCAAGGAGAAGTACCCCATATGAACGAAGCAACGTTGGCGATCGCTACGCAGGACGAAAAACAGTCCACCCAGAAAACCTATCCGGCAAAAGTTTATTCAGCTCGCAGCGCAACTTCGGGAATGGCGCCGAGCTCGATCCAGCGTCGCGCCCCGCGTCCCGAGGATGTGCAGATCGAGATTCTCTATTGCGGGGTTTGCCACTCTGATTTGCACCAGGTCCGCAACGAATGGGTGAGCGCCATGCCCACGGTTTACCCCTGCGTGCCGGGCCACGAAATCGTCGGCCGCGTGGTGAAAGCGGGCAGCGCGGTCAAAAAGTTCAAAGAGGGTGATATCGCGGCCGTGGGCTGCATGGTGGATTCGTGCGGCGTTTGCCCCAGTTGCCGGGAAGGAAATGAGCAGTTTTGCGACAAGGTCGCGACCTTCACCTACAACTCCGAGGACAAGCACCTCGGAGGCGTCACCTACGGCGGCTACGCTGACAGCATCGTGGTCAACGAGAATTTTGCGTTGCGAGTATCTCCGCGGCTCGATCTTGCCGCCACCGCGCCTTTGCTCTGTGCGGGCATCACCACCTATTCGCCCTTGCGGCACTGGAATGTCAAGAAAGGACAAAAGGTCGGAGTCGTGGGACTCGGCGGCCTTGGCCACATGGCGGTGAAATTCGCCAACGCTTTCGGTGCCAATGTCGTATTGTTCACGACCTCCGCAAACAAGACGTCCGATGCGCTACGGCTTGGCGCCCATGAAGTGGTCATCTCGAAGAATCCGGCGGAGATGCAAAAACACCTCGCCAGCTTCGACTTCATCCTCGACACCGTGTCTGCGCAGCATGACTTGAACGCCTACATCGACCTGCTCAAACGGGATGGGACCCTCACGATGGTGGGCGCGCCCCCAACTCCGCTGCCCCTCGGAGCTTTCGGCCTTCTCTTCAAGCGGCGCCAATTGGCCGGGTCGATCATTGGTGGCATTCGCGAGACGCAGGAGATGCTGGATTTCTGCGCCGAGCATGGCATCACTGCTGACATCGAACGCATCCGGATTCAACAGGTCAACGAAGCTTTCGAACGCCTGTTAAAAAGCGACGTGAAGTATCGTTTCGTCATCGATATGTCATCGCTGAAGTAGAAGCGGATCCGATGTACAGGTAAAACATGCGGTCTAAAAAGCGGCGCCGGAAGCATCGTCTCCCGGCGCTCGCAAATTTCAGCGTTATTCTTTCAAGAGAGTTATGACCAACCGGTTCAGAGTTTCCAGCACTCTTCCTCGCAAGCTCGAAGAACTCGGCCTTCCCTTGTCGACGATTTCGCGCCAGGCGGGCCTGCCCACGGGACTGCTCAACCAGGAAAAGATTCTCGTCACCACGGAAGAGCTGTTCGCGCTCTACCGCGGGGGACGGCTACCAGATGGCCCTCAAGGGGCGGGCCGGTGCCGCCCTGTCGGTGGCGGCCATCGGCTCTTTCATTGCCGGCACCGCAGCCGTCGTCCTCCTGATGGCCTTCGCCCCGGCGCTGGCGAAGTTCGCCCTTCGTTTCGGGCCCGCTGAATTTTTCGCCCTCAC
>JAIQFA010000033.1 GCA_020073525.1 Terriglobia bacterium | reverse complement strand
TGACGTCGGACCTTTCCACTATCAACTGCAGCGCTCGGGAGAAAACTTCTCATATAGCCTGAATGCCGGAACACAGTCCATCACCGAGCCGCTCGGGTGGGCATTCGGCACCGAGAAGATCGGCCAGAGTTATGTGTTCGAGAAGAATGGCGCTTTGCACTTGAGCGTGTTCTCATACTTTGATGGATTGCCGGGATTCGCCCAGACTCCCGCAATCGACCTCGTGCCCTTGCCTGCTAAATTGCGCCAGCCTCTAAGAAAAGGAGCGGGCCGGCCCCTCGAAAAGCAGACCGCCGAAGGCTGTTTCACCTGCCACAACACGGCGGCGATGACGGAAGGCAGATTGGATCCCAGCCATCTGATTCCGTCCGTTACCTGCGAAGCCTGCCATGGTCCCGGCGCAAAGCATGTCAATGCGGAAAAATCCGCCGCTGACGGCGCCGAGAGTCTCATCTTCAATCCGCAACAACTCACCCCAGTGGAGTCGGTGGACTTCTGCGGATCATGTCACCGCACCTGGTGGGACGTAATGCTGACCGAAGAGGTCGGCGTCTCAACGGTGCTCGCAGTGCCGTATCGCCTGGAAAAAAGCCGCTGCTGGGGAAACGGGGATGCCCGCATCACTTGCGTTGCCTGCCACAATCCGCATCGCCCGTTGGATAAGGATATCGCCGCTTATGACCGGCGCTGCCTGAGTTGTCACATGAAGAATGGTTCTCAGCCCACGACCGACCACCCCGGGGCCGCTTGCACGGTGGGCACGGAAAAATGCGCGACTTGCCACATGCCGAAGTATGAAGTTCAGGACATGCACTACAACTTCACCGACCACATGATTCGTATCGTGAAAACCGGGGCGCCATTCCCGGACTGACGCGCGATCATTGTTTCTGCTCGTCCCATGAACTCAGGGTTCTGCCTTCCGCGATTAGCCGCTCTAGCAGAGCCGCGGGCTCCCAAAGTTTTCCGTGTGCTCGCTGGTACTCCTTGATGCGGGTTGAAATCGTGCGCAGTCCGACGGTGTCGGCATACCACATGGGACCGCCGCGATAATTCGGGAATCCGTATCCGTTGAGGTAGATGGTGTCAATATCGCCCGCGCGCAGTGCGTAGCCTTCGTCCAGAATGCGCACCCCTTCGTTGATCATGGCGAAGATCGTGCGCTCAATGATTTCCTCGTTGCTGATCCTGCGGCGGGGGATACCTGCCTTCCGCGCAGTCTCTTCGATGAGGGAATGAACTTCAGGGTCTGGAACCGGTTTGCGGTCCTCGCCGTAGCGGTACCAGCCTTTGCCCGTCTTCTGCCCCAGGCGGTTCATTGCGTACAGTTGGTCGGCCACGAGAGGTTTTCGCACGCCGGGCTGTTCCAGGTGCCGGAATTCCTGGCGAACGCGCCAAGCTACGTCGATGCCGGCCATGTCATCGACGGCAAAGATTCCCATCGCCATGCCAAAGTCTGTCAATACGGCATCCACCTGTTCCGGAGTTGCGCCTTCTTCGACCAGGAATTGCGCCTCGCGCATATAGGGAAACATCATGCGATTGCCTACGAAGCCAAAACAATTTCCTACGAGCACGCCGACTTTCCCCAGCCTCTTGGCCAGTGCCATGGAACTGGCAATCACATCCGAACCGGTCGCCTGGCCGCGGACCACTTCGACGAGGCGCATCACATTTGCGGGGCTGAAGAAGTGAAGACCGACAACTCGCGCCGGGCGCGACACGGCCAGAGCGATCTCGTCGATGCTGAGTGTGGAAGTGTTCGAAGCGAGAACGCAGCCCGCCTTTGCGACCGCATCGAACGCGGCGAAAATCTGCTTCTTCAAAGCCAGGTTTTCAAACACCGCTTCTACGATGATGTCAGCGTTCTCGAAACCGTCATGGTCCGGTTGCGGACGAATCAGCCCCTGTCGGTGTTCGCTGACCTCGGCGCTAATCCGGCCGCGCTTCACGGAATTGTCATAGTTCTGCCGGATATTTTTCATGCCCCGTTCGAGCGCTGACGGGTCTTGGTCCGTGAGTCGCACGGGGATACCCGCATTTGCGAAACACATGGCGATTCCGGCTCCCATGGTGCCCGCGCCAACGATGGCGGCTTGCTGGACGGACGCAACCGGCGCTGCCTTTTGGAGTCCTGGAATCTTGGTGACGGCGCGCTCGGCGAAAAAAGCGTGAATCAAGGCTCTCGCTTCGAGCGAGAATAGACATTGGTCGAAGATCTTGCGCTCGTTACGGCAACCTTCGTCAAACGGCAGCAGCGCTGCCGCTTCGACAGCATCGACGGCGGCCAACGGCGCGTTCAGATTCTTCCGGCTCTTCCGGACTTCACCGCGAAGTGCTGCCAGTGCCGAGGCATTGCTTTCGGCAGACCCGAGCTTGTCGTTGCGCTCTCGCGTTTTAGGATGCTGGGCACCTTGGCGCGCCTTCTTTTTTGCGAACGCAATCGCGCCCGCGAGCAAATCTCCGGTAATGATCTCGTCAAGGATACCCAATTCGAATGCGGCGGACGCCTTCAGCGGCGAACCCAGAGCGCACATTTCCGCCGCTTTCACTACGCCCACCAAACGCGGCAGGCGCTGTGTCCCTCCGGCGCCCGGAATGATACCAAGGCGAGTTTCCGGTTGGCCAACCTGCGCGTCCGAAGTGGCTACGCGGTAGTGTGCCGCCATGGCTAGTTCCAGGCCTCCGCCGAGGGCGCTGCCATGAATCGCGGCCACGATCGGCTTCGAGCAGTCCTCCATCCGCGCCAGGAATGGATGCAGATCGGCGAGCGCACGCCGGCCCGCGAGCACTTCGAGAAACTCATTGATATCGGCCCCAGCGATGAACGTGCGACCACCTCCAATTAGAACCAGCGCCTGGATTGCAGGATCTTTCTCGCCCGCCAGCAGACATCTTTCGAGCAGGTTCAGCACCATGGAACTTAATGCGTTGACGGGAGGGTTCTCCACCGTGATGACCCCAACACCGTCATGATTCGAAAGCTCAACCAGTTCGCTCATCATCGTTCCCTCGCGAAAACAACCACTCCTCGAAAACTGCAGAGCCGGGTCCTAGTGCGCCGCAGGGGGCACGAAACTGCGCGCGCCGACGCCCGGAGCAAGTAGCAGGGACAACTCCTGGGCGGTTGCAAGCAGAGCAGGCAGAAACCTGGTTTGCACATCTTGCCTGGAAACTCGCTGGGCATGAGTGCTGGCATTGAGTGCAGCAACGACGGTCCCTGATGAATCCCAAACTGGCACAGCAATGGAAAGCAGTCCGATTTCCAACTCCTGATCCACAATGGCGTATCCCGCACGTTTTACCGTCTGCAGCGAGCGCAGCAACTTCTCCTTCGAGACAATTGTCCGATCGGTATAACGCTTCAGTGTAAGACGCGCAATGTAGACACGCAGCTTTTCTGGGGTGGTATTGGCCAGCAAGACACGCCCCATCGAGGTGCAGAAGGCGGGCAAGCGACTGCCAATGCGCAAGTCCACCGACATGATCCGGGTGACCGGCGATCGCGCGACATAAACGATATCGTCGCCCTCCAGCGTGGCGATGGAACAGGACTCACGCAAGAGGCGGCTCACTCGTTCCAGCACCGGCTGAGTGGCATTCGCCAAGGGAGTGGAGTAAAGGTAAGAGTACCCGAGGGAGAGCACACTGGGACGAAGATAGAAGTGGCGTTCGTCGTCGCTATCGACGAATCCAAGTCTCTTCAGCGTATAGAGACAGCGGCGCACGGCAGCCCGAGATAGACCGGTCTGGGCGCTGAGCACAGCTGTGGTCGGCCGATGGCGGTTCCCGGAAAATGCTTCGATCACCGTGAGGCCACGTGCCAGGGACGTCATGAAGCTGGGATCTCCGGCAAGGCTCTCGATGCGAGCCGCCGGGGTCAAACGCGAGTCTGCATCGCGAGGTGCCGCTTCCCGATGATCCTCTTCCCGACGCTTCGGGCGTCGCTTGGGTGTGCTGCGCGTACGGCCGGTGCTCATGCCCCTCCCCCAAAACCCGGCATGCTATCACTGGTCGATAAACGGACGCAATGGCGATAATCGGGCTTGACACAGACTTTTCGCTTGCATAGAGTCTGTGAATTCAAGAACGGCGACAAGGACAAAACAACCATGAAACGCGTCGCAGGCTATCGCGCGCCGTATCCCGGAACCCAACCGCTTCATCTGCATCCGCCGTACGCGTCCTCGATCAAGCGTGCGCCCACGAAACCGCAGGTGCCAATTCCCTATACCTTGTCTGAGGTCACGGGGCCATCATTCGGACCAGAAATCGTAACGCCCAAGGCCACCGATTTGACGCATGGACACCATGGAGAGCCGCTTGGCGAGCGCATCATCGTGAGCGGACGCGTGCTCGACGAAAACAGTCGTCCTCTGGCGAACACGCTGGTGGAAATCTGGCAGGCGAATGCGGCGGGCCGATACCTGCACGAAGTCGATCAACATAAGGCGCCGCTGGACCCGAACTTCACCGGCTGCGGGCAAGCCCTCACCGACGCTGAGGGGCGTTATCGCTTTGTCACGATTCGGCCGGGCGAATATCCGTGGCGTAACCACTACAACGCCTGGCGGCCGGCGCACATTCACTTTTCTGTGTTCGGTCCGGCCTTTGCCACGCGCCTGGTGACCCAGATGTACTTTCCCGGCGATCCGCTGATTCCGTTTGATCCGATCTTCAACTGCACGGCGGATGAGAAAGCGCGCAACCGGCTGATCTCCGCGTTCGACTGGGAAACGACCATGCCGGAACACGCGCTGGGCTACCGCTTCGATCTCGTCTTGCGGGGACGCGAAGCCACTCCGATGGAGGAATAAATGAGTTTGCAGGCAACCACTTCGCAGACGGTTGGACCGTATTTCAAGATTGGTCTCCAGTGGCTGAACCGTGACAACATGGTTGGCGAAGGCGTCTCCGGCGAGCGCGTCAGCATTCAAGGTCGGGTCATCGACGGTGATGGAGCTCCGATCCCGGATGCAGTCGTGGAAATCTGGCAGGCTAATGCCCACGGGAAATATGCGCACCCGGAAGACACACAGGACAAGCCGCTGGAGCCTGGGTTCAAAGGATACGGCCGCGTACCGACGACCGCCCAAGGAGTGTTCCGCTTTGCCACGATCAAACCCGGACCGGTGCCCGGCCCGAAGGGGAAAGAACAGGCACCGCATCTGGTCTTGTCGGTGTTCATGCGCGGAGTGTTGCGGCGACTGGTCACCAGGATGTATTTCCCCAACGATCCCCGAAACGCAAACGACCCAATCCTCAACCTGGTGGAACCGGCGCGGCGTTCGACTTTGATCGCGAAGAAGGCGGCTGGCGGTCCCGGTGCACTGGAATGGAATGTTGTCTTGCAGGGACCGGACGAAACGGTATTCTTCGACTTGGGATTGTAACGATCTCGACGGTCTTGCTCGATCCATGATCTTGCTCAACCCAATGTTCGGTTCAGCGGCAACCGGTGGAGTCTCGCCGTTTTCACAGCGATGGACGGCGAACCTCGGAACCAATTTGAACCAGAGGAGGCGGTCATGACGGAAGTACAACTTCTCATCGGTGATCGTGACACCGCCGCAATCGGTGCGGCAACCTTTGTCCGGCAAAACCCGATCTCAGGTGAAGTTGCGACGCGTGCCGCCGCCGCTGGGGCCGACGATGCGATCGCAGCCGCGGAGGCCGCCGCGGAGGCCTTCCCCGCCTGGTCCGCACTCGGTCCTCACGAACGGCGCAAAAAACTCTTGCGTGCCGCCGACTTGCTCGAAGCCCGCACACCCGAGTTTATTTCCGTCATGATGGACGAGATCGGCTCTACTGCCGGATGGGCCGGCTTCAATGTTTACCTCGCGGCCCAAATGCTGCGCGAAGCAGCCTCGATGACCACGCAAGTTTCAGGCGAGGTCATCCCCTCCGAGATTCCGGGAAGCCTGGCGTTCTCCGTTCGGCAACCAGTGGGCGTTGTCCTCGGAATCGCGCCCTGGAACGCTCCCGTCATTCTGGGTGTGCGTGCCATTGCCGTGCCACTCGCCTGCGGAAATACAGTCGTTCTGAAGGCATCGGAAGTCTGTCCCGCGACGCATCGCCTGATTGGAACGGTTCTCCGCGAGGCTGGGCTGGGCCAGGGAGTGGTCAACGTCCTGACGCACGATGCCGCCGCCGCTTCCACGATTGTCGAAGCCCTGATTGCCCATCGCGCCGTGCGCCGCATCAACTTCACCGGCTCCACGCGTGTGGGAAAGATTCTTGCCGTAAGTGCGGCGAAACATCTGAAGCCGATTCTCCTCGAACTGGGCGGCAAAGCTCCTCTCATCATTCTCGACGACGCCGACCTCGACGCTGCCGTGGATGCCGCTGCCTTTGGAGCATTCATGAACCAGGGCCAGATCTGCATGTCCACGGAACGCATCATCGTTGACGAAAAGGTGGCGGACGCCTTCGCACAGAAGTTCGTCGCCAGGGTGAAGGCGCTGCCATGCGGCGACCCGCGAAAAGGTGATGTGGTGTTCGGTGCTGTCGTGGGTATGCCTACCGTAGATCGAGTGCAGGCTCTCGTGAAGGATGCTGTGTCTCGCGGCGCGAAAGTTCTTCTCAGCGGGAATCCACAAGGCACGATCATGCCCGCCGTGATCGTCGACCACGTGACTCCCGAGATGCAGATGTTCCGCGAAGAGTCCTTTGGACCCTCGGTCTCCATCACTCGCTTCAAGACCGTGGATGAAGCGATCCGACTGGCCAACGACACCGAGTACGGACTTTCGTCCGCGGTATTCGGCCGCGACATCGCCCGTGCTGTGGAAGTTGCAAAGCGTATCGACTCTGGAATGTGCCACGTCAACGGACCGACCGTACACGACGAGGCGCAGATGCCGTTCGGAGGTGTGAAGGCCAGCGGCTACGGTCGTTTTGGAGGAAAGGCCGCGGTTAACGAGTTCACAGAATTGCGTTGGATCACAATTCAGACTACTCCGCGCCACTACCCGTTCTAGAGCCGATACAAGAATTGTAACGAGAGCATCTGCCGATGAACAAAAGAGCGGAAAGCGCTCCGCCATCCGATCAGAATCAATGGGATCACATTGCCGGCAGCGCGCAGTTTAAAGATCTGCTTCAGATCAAGAAGACGTTCATCGTTCCCGCATTTGTTTTCTTTTTCGTCTACTACTTCGCCCTGGCTCTAGTGGTGGGGTATGCGCCCAAGCTGGCATCCACGCGAGTGATTGGAACTGTAACCGTGGGCTATCTGTTCGCGCTCTCACAGTTTGTTGTGGGATGGGTCATTGCGGGTCTCTACCTGCTGGCTTCGTCGAGGTTTGACGCGCTGACCAGAGACATTCTCGCGCACGTCGCATCATCCAAAGACGAGCCGCAAGGAGACAGCTGAGTGTCGATTTCGCTCGCAGTGTTCTTGCTCTTCGTGGCGAGCACACTAGGAATCACTTACTGGGCCGCAAAGCGTTCGCGCGGTGCGAGCGCGTATTTTGCAGCGGGTCGGCAAATCACCGCTTGGCAAAACGGATTTGCCGTGGCCGGAGATTTCATGAGCGCGGCGTCGTTTCTCGGGCTCATCGGGTTAATCGCGCTGCAAGGCCTCGACGGATTTCTGTATTCCGTTGGCGGTTTCGTGGCCTTCGTGACGATCTTACTGGTCGTTGCGGAGCCGCTGCGCAACACCGGGAAGTACACGATGGGCGATGTGCTGGCATACCGGCTCCGGCCGCGTCCCGTGCGCGCTTTGGCCGCCCTGAGCACGTTGACAGTGGCCACGTTCTACATGATTGCGCAGATGGTGGGCGGAGGTGCACTCGTCACGCTCCTGCTGGGTGACTCGGGGATCAGTTACAACGTTGCCGTTATCGGAGTAGGAATTCTGATGATGGTCTACGTGATTTTCGGTGGCATGTTGGCGACAACGTGGGTCCAGATCATCAAGGCCATGCTGCTGTCAGCCTGCACTCTCATCCTGACGCTGTTAGTGCTGCGGCACTTTCATTTTCGTCTTATCGAGTTCTTTGCCGCCGCCAGTCAGATCACGCATCAGCAGCACGGACAGCCGGTCGTCAGTGATTTCCTGCAACCCGGATTGCATTACAAACTCCCGCACGGTCCTCTGGATTTGATTTCGCTCAGCCTGATCTTCGCCTTCGGAACCGCAGGCCTGCCTCACATTCTCGTGAAGTTCTATACGGTTCCTGATGCCAAAACTGCGCGCAACAGCGTGGTGTGGGCCATGATTTTGATTGGCAGCTTCTACGTGATGACCTCCGTTCTCGGCTTCGGTGCGGCGATTCTGCTTGGCCCCGATTACATCGTGACTCACGGTGGAACGAACATGGCAGGACCGATGCTGGCACAAGCCGTGGGAGGAAATGTATTCCTGGCGATTGTGTCAGCGGTCGCGTTCGCCACCATTCTCGCGGTGGTGGCGGGGCTGATGATCAGCGCATCGACTTCCTTCGCCCATGATTTCTGGACGAATGTGGTGCATCGCGGCGTGGAAAGGAAATCCGGCGAAAGCGTGCTCGTGGCGCGGATCGCGGCCCTCGCAGTCGGCGCCGTTTCAATCCTGGTCGCGATTGCACTTGGGCCGGCATCGAACGTATTGATTCTCGCAACCCTCGGGATGGCAGTTGCAGCCTCTGCGAATTTTCCCGTGCTCGCCCTCTCGATCTTCTGGCGCCGATTCAACACCGCAGGAGCAGTTGCAGGACTAACCGTCGGCCTGCTGGCCACGGTCGGGCTGATCGCGGCGGGGCCGAATCTCATGGGTATCGATCCGCCGAATGCAACCGGAGCCGCCCGTCATCTCGTCCAGGCGAGACCCTGGTTCCCATTCGAGAATGTGGGCATTGTTAGCGTGCCGTTGGGTTTTGTTGCGGCAATCCTGGGAACTCTGCTGGGCAAAGAGCCCCAGGCGGAAACCAAGTTCAACGAGTTGCTGGTGCGGGCTCAAATTGGTTTGGGCGCGGAGAAGGCTATGGAGCATTGAAATTGCCCGGCCTCACACACTCCCGGCTTTCATCTGCTGGCTGATGTACTCCGCTTGTCGCAGCGCGAGCGCGACGATGGTCAAGGTGGGATTAGCCGCACCAGGCGTGCTCAAGACGCTGCCGTCGGAAATAAACAGATTCCTGATGTCGTGAGTCTGGCCCCAGGAGTTAGTGACTCCGTCGCGCGGGTCGGTACTCATGCGGGCCGTGCAGAGATTGTGTGTTGCAGGAGGAGTCGGTCCCAGAACTAGCCGTTTCGCGCCGATTGCCTCGTACATGCTGGACATCTGCCCCTGTGCGTGTTTGCGCATGGCTTGATCGTTGGCATGCTCATCCACATGAACGTTCGCCACCGGCAGACCGTAAGTATCTTTGACATTCAAGTTCAGGGTAATGCGGTTATCGGAACGCGGAAGATCTTCGCCATTGATGAACATGCCCGCGAGATTGCGGTAGTTTTCCATGATCGACGCGAAGTCCCGCCCCCAACCGTACGGCAGACCGACAAGAGGCAGTGTGGGTAGATCGAGCGCGAGCAATTCGATCCTGTATCCGCCGACAAAACCGCGCCGCGGATTGTTCACGACTTCGTCTTCAATCACACCGGCCAGCGTGGCGCCGCGCCACGAATAGACAGGCTTGTCGAAAATTCCCCAAACGAACCCAGTGATTTGGTGACAGTAGTTCCTCCCAACCTGGTCAGAGGAATTCGCCAGACCGCGAGGATACTTTGAAGACTCGGAAAGCAGCAGGATGCGAGCGGTCTCGATCGCATTTCCCGCAATGCAAACCAGACGCGCTTTTTGCCGCTGCTCCTTTCCTTGCGAATCACGGTAGACCACGGCGTTGACGTGTCCATCAGTCCCGTGCTCGATGCGCGTCGCCGTCGATTCGATCCGCAGATCCAGGTTGCCGGTTCCCTCTGCATCCGGGATTTCAGTGTAGAGTGTGCTCCACTTCGCGCCCATCTTGCAGCCTTGCACGCAAAAGCCTTGCTGGATGCAGAAACCGCGGCCGTCTCGGGAGCGTGAATTGATTGCCATGTGGCCGGTGTGCACCTGTTTGTAGCCGAGTTTCTTCGCGCCCGCGTACATGACTTTGAAGTTGTTGGAGGCTGGAAGGCCGGGCATGTCATTCCGGCGCGTCACACCGAGACGGCGCTCGGCGATGACATAGTACCTTTCCAGTTCGTCGTAAGAGATCGGCCAGTCGATGAGCGACGTGCCGGCCAACTTGCCGTAAGTGGTTTTCGCACGAAGCTCCCAAGGTTGAAGGCGTGGCGCGGACGCGGTCCAGTGAACCGTTGTGCCACCAACCGTCTTGCAGTGCCAGACTGGCATGGTCGGAAAGTCGCGGGCCACGCCCCAGTTGCCGCTCTGGGTGCGGGCGTCAAGCCACGTGAGTTGAGTGAACGCTTCTCCAGGAACTTGCGAAAAAGTTTCGAGCGACTGGCGCTTGCCCGCCTCGAGCAGAACGACCTTGATTCCGCGCTGCGTCAGTTCGTGCGCGAGCGTGCCGCCACCGGCCCCAGAACCGATGATGACCACAGTACCCGCGTCGTTGAAATCGATTTTCGCCATCTTTAAGGGGAACGAATCAAACGTTACGTCGGCATTGGACCGCTATCCTCGGGCGGCACTTCCGGCAACCAGCGCAGATCGTTGAATCCGCGATCCAGGTAGCCACCCTTCGAAAACGCCTCGCCCTCGTAGCCAAAGTAGGCATAAGCCATCGGCGTGGCATAGAGCACCTGCAACGTTTTCAGGCGCATGTTCTGAAAGAATTCCGACGACTCGACTTTCTTCAGCGCCGCAACACGATCATTTTCCGGAGCCTTCGCAAAGTCCGCTCCGAGTCGACCGACGCCCTCTTTGAATGCCTTCTGAAGGTTCCCGTCCCTGGTCGCATCCGAGTCCACGGCCCGAACGACGAGCGCGTACGCGGCATCATCGAGTTTGTCGTGGGGTGCAATGGTGCGCGATACCGCGAGGAGCGTAGCCGCCTCGGAACTGGTGAAGGCCGTCAGATCCACCGCCCACGCTCGTGCCGGCGCAATCAGCGCCAGCGGAGTTCCTGCGACGACCAAGCCGGTCAACAGACCGGTTGTCGTCTTAAGAAACTCACGTCGAGGTACTTTCGCTTCGGCCATCGGGAATTCTCTGCCGTGGTATCGCGGCCACTTTCATAGATAGTTCGGAGGATGAACGGACTGATCCATCCCCATGCATTTCTGTCCGCCCTTGGCTACGTTAACACTGATCAAACGGGGCTCGTGCGCCGCAAACGCCGCTTTCAGCGCCGGTTCAAGTTCTTCTGGCCGATCCACCTCTTGCGCGGCCATGCCGTAGCCTTGGGCAATCTTCACCATGTCGATGCCGGGAATATCCATGCCGGGAACATTTCGACCAACCTGGGTGAAATCACAGAACCCTTTCAAAGCGGAGTAGTCCGAATTGCGCAACACGATCACGATCACCGGCACCTTCTGTTGCACAGCTGTCCACAGCGCCTGGATTGAATATTGGATCGAACCGTCGCCGATCGGACACACGACTCGCCGTTCTGGATGCGCCATTTGCAGGCCGACCGCTGCCGGCAAACCGAATCCCAGGACACCATTCGGCACGGAGTAAAACGACCCTGGCTCATCCAAAATCAGATAGCGGTCGAGGTCGCCCTTGGACGATGGGCACTCTTCGGCGATGACTGCATCGCGCGGCATGACTCGGTTCAGCACCGCGAACAGCAGGGCCGGGGTGATGGGATGTTCTGCGCTCGGCGCCGGAGGTGGAACGAATGTTTTCGCCGAGCGTTGCCTCGCTTGGCTATGCGCGCGAATGTAATCGGCGGATGCTGCAATGTTGCCGACGATGCTCGTGCCTGCGAGCGCCGCAGCCGCGTCGAGGGGCGAATTCGTGATTTGAAACAGTTTTGTCCCGAGCTTGATCGGATGACCCGGCACGTGGGCATAGTACAGAAAGATCCGCGCCCCGAGCACGACGACGACGTCATGTTCGGCCAGTTGATCCGCGAGCGGTTGCTGGGCGGGCAGCAAGCCTCCGCGAAATTGCGGATGACTGCGGGGAAATGTCCAGCGCGGCGGAATCGGTTCCTGGTAGACATCGGCGTTGAGATGCTCGGCCAAGGCGATCACCTCATGCCACCCGCGATCTTCTTCGATCTGAGAACCGGCAACCAGCGCGGGATTTCGGCTAGAATTGAGTGCGCTTACGACTTCGTCGAGCGCAGCCGGATCCGGCAGAATCTTCCTTCCAACGTGGCGAGTCGCCAATGGTTGGCCGTCGTGAGTCCAGTCGTCCATGGGGATGGAAACGAATACCGGTCCCATGGGAGGTTGCGTCGCCAGGTAGTATCCGCGTGCAATCGCAGCGGGCACATCTTCCGCTCGTGGTGGTTCGCAGGCCCACTTCACATAAGGCCTCACCGTCTCCTCAGCGCGGCTCGCGAGAAACGGCTCGGCCAAGAGATGCCGGCGATCCTGCTGGCCGGTGGTGATCACCAACGGAACGTGCAAGTACCACGCGTCCTGAATCGCGGAAAGACCGTTGCCCGTGCTCGCAATGGAATGCAGGTTCACGAAAACAGCGTCACCCTTTGCCAGGGAATAACCCAGTGCCATGCCGGCTGCTGCGCGTTCATGCAGGCCGAGCACATACTTGAAGTCCGCGGGCATGTCTCGCAGAAAAGGCAGTTCGGTGGAACCCGGGTTGCCGAACATCACGGTCATGCCCAGGCTACGCAAGACTTCATACGTCACTTCTCGTACCGTGGTCACGATTGGCTCCGGCTCCGTTCGAGTTGGTGAAAGTTATACCACTACATTCGGATACGCCGTCAACGTCCTCTGGCAATGTTTGTTTGAATTCACATTTCGAAGGATGGTATTGTCTGTCACTCGGCGAAGCGGTAAGTGGACGATCTTGTCGAATTCCTATGTCGGTGAAGATCTGCATTGTGGGTTGTGGCGCGCTGGGCAGCGTGATTGGCGCACATTTGGCGCGCCTCGACGACGTCGAGGTTTACGCCTACGACGTTTCCCGGGAACACGTGCGCGCGATCCGGCAACGCGGATTGCAGATCAGCGGCGCCAGCGAATTCACCGTTGCGCTGCACGCAACTTCGGAGGCAGAAGAGATTCCAGCCTGTGATTTTGGAATCTTTGCGACAAAAAGCCTCCACACCAGGGCCGCGGCCGAAAAGACAGCTCATATCTTTGGCGACTCGGGCGTGGTGTGCTCGGTACAGAACGGTCTGGGCAACGAGGAAACCATTGCCGAGCGCGTGCGCTATGTCATTCGCGGCGCAACGACGCTGGCGGCTCATCTCCGCGGGCCGGGGCATGCTGGCTTTGAGTTCTACAGCAATCTCTGGATTGGCCCCTTTGAACCTTCGGGAACGCCGTTTGATCGCGTACAAGAACTTGCAGATCTGATGAACCGGTCGGGGTTGCGAGTCGTCCCGCTTCAGGACGCCCGCGGCGCGCAGTGGACCAAGCTCGTTTTCAATTCCGCCGTGAATCCCGTGGGTGCACTTACCCGGCTTCATCACGGTGCCGCTCACCGCTTGCCACCAACCTCTGCGCTATACGAAGCTCTCTTGCAAGAGGGAGAGGCGGTGGCGAGAGCGCTGGGGATCACGCTGCATTCAGACCCACGAGAAATGATCGTCGAAGGGGCGAGAGCGCTCGGGAAAAGAAATGTGAGCATGCTGCTGGACATCCTCGCTCAGCGCCTAACCGAGGTGGATTTCATCAATGGTGCGATTGCGGATTACGGAGAAAGACTCGGCGTCCCGGTGCCATTGAATCGTGCGCTCTGGCAACTGGTGAAGGGGCTGGAACATTCCTGGACCGATCCGTCGTGACTCTGCACTCGTTTCTACTAGCGGATTCTTATCCCGTCCACCTTCACGCGGAACAAGACGTACGGTTTCTGGCGCAGGTCCTGCCCGTTATGGAAGCCCGCTCCGCGCTCGATCTGATTCGCGGTGAAGTAGAGATAACCATCTGCCGCCAGGGACAGGGTATCTGGCCACAGCACGCGCGGGTCGTGGACAAGCGTCTCGACCGCGCCCGGCGTGCTCCATCGACGGATGGCGTCGTATTCGTAGTCGCTGAGATAGACGCGCCCCTGCGCGTCAGACTCAAGCCCGTCGCTGGCCCCGCCCCTTTCGCCAAGGTCCTTCACAGTCGCGGCGACCTCTGCGTCGGATCTGCTCCGGTCCGCGAGCGCATCCACATTCACACTGTAGAGATGCCGACTAGTCAGCGGACAGTAGTAGAGCGTCTTTCCGTCAGGGCTAATCGCGATTCCATCCGCACCGACCGCAAACTTCGCAGGCGGCTGGCCGGGTATTCGCAGTTGCAGAATCTCTCCTTCTACAACAGGTACAAATGCCTGATCCGGCTTGGTTGAGGGATGGTCGTTCAGGCGGCGCCAGCTTTTGCCGGAAGCGAGATCGACAACAATGATCCCGTTTGCTCCCGCTGAAGAAGAATCGGTGATGAACGCCATGCCCTCGGCTCCGCGATGCAAATCGAAGCGAACGTCATTCAAGTACGTCGTCGGAAGCGCCACGTCCGCGGGGAAGATGATCTTCTTGACGATCTGGTTTGTACTGAGGTCAATCGCCATCAACTTTGGGCCACCGGGTTTGACCGGGCCAAACGCGATGCTGCTGGTGTCGAGGATCCACAAGCGGTTTCCTGTGGGATCAACGACCACGCTCTGCACCGACACCAGTTTGTCGGCTGGATTGTCGCCATCTGCGTAGTGGTTGATTTCCGCGTTTGGGTACGGCAGGGTCTTGCCGTCCTTGATTTCCGCCACGGTGTATTCAACGTTGTCGCCCCACTTGGGGAAGTTCACAAAGATGCGGCCATTGTTTGCGACCGTGACACCGGTCGGCATCGGACCATTGAAGGTGGCGACCACTTCCAGTTGGCCGATCACGCGCTCTTTCGCAAGTTCCTGTCCCCAGACAAAACACGGCAGCAATGACAAGACGGCAAACGCTGCAATCAATTTCATTATCTTTCCTTCCACGAGAGGCACAGGCCAAGAACTAGGCAATATTCTCACGCTCCGGTTGCCGCAAGGCTCGGCGCACCGAATCTAGGAATGCCAGCACGGTCGCTGCATCTTCGCTTTTCCGCCACGCAACATAGACTTCGATCTTAGCTTCCGGTTCATTGAGACGCACCGAGGCCAATTCCAGGCCTGAAACCGAACGATTGACGATGGCGCCGGCACCGACAAAGATCGCCTTGCCGGATGCGACCATGATGGCCCCGGCTTCTTCATGGGCCTCCACGTGGGTCACGATCAGGTGCGGCGTAAAACCTTGCCGGTTGAACAGCCCCATGATCTTGTCGTAGAGACCACTGGAAAAACTCCGGTCGAAGATAATCAGGGGTTCATCGGAGATATCTTTCAACCGTAGCGATCTGCGTTTTGCGAGACGGTGGCTCTTGGGAAGGATCACCACAAACTCTTCCTCGTAGAGCAACTCACAATCCAGGTTCACCTGGTCCACGGGAGGCCGCAGGAAACCAATGTCGATTTCACGCCGGCGCAGCGCCTCATTCTGAAAGTTGGAAAAGACATCCCGGCATTCGACCTCGATCGCGGGAAAACGCCGGCGATGCTCAAACACCACCTTGCTGACTACTCCTCCCAGCCCAGAGGCAATCCCGATCTTGATGGTTCCGAATTCGCCTTTTTGCGCGTGGCGAGCAACATCCGCGGCGTGGCCGGCCTGCACGATAAGCTTGCGCGCTTCTTCCAGAAAAGCGTGGCCGGCCTTGGTGAGTTCTACTTTGCGCTTGTCACGCACGAAAAGTTCGACGCCCAGAATCTCTTCCAACTGACGGATCTGCCGGCTCAAGGGAGGTTGGGCGAGGTGCAGTTGCTGAGCCGCTTTGCGGAAGTTGAGGCATTCGGCGACGGCGATGAAATATCGGACGTGACGCAGTTCCACGGCCACGTATTCTATACCTGCTCAGTCTCATTTCGTCCCCCCGATTGCCCAGCGGCTCGTGAGCAATTTACAGAATCGTTCTTGTACTGCAGACCGCGATTTTGTGCCACTGATACTCAAAAAGTATCGCGAACTGACCAAAGATGTATTGGACACTTTTTTGGTTTCAAACGATGCTCTGCGCCATTGGCAGCGAATGCTGCGCACAAAAACCGCGATCGGGATGTGGGTTCCGGTGGCGGCTTTTTTTTCGATTAATTGCATTCAGACAGGCCTTAGTCAGGAGCCGAGGGCATAGAACCCGCCGTGCTTCCCTGACGCGTTGCCGCCTAGATGCATTTTTCGGAAAAGCGGTTGAACCTCAGCGAGGAGCAGAAGCGATGAGACTACGTCGAGTGTTGACGCTGTGCGTAATGGTGATCATGGCTGCGCATCTGGCGCCGCGTGCCGCCGGACAAGCCACTGTCAGTTTCGCTCAACTCAACGGGACGATCCTGGACGCAAGCGGCCGAACGGTAGCTGGAGCCGCAGTGACGCTTCGCGATCTCGACACGAACCGGACTTATACCGCTTCTTCCAACGCTCCCGGTTTCTACCTCGTGCCGAATCTCCCGCCCGGCCACTACGAATTGACGGTGGAGAGTTCGGGCTTCGCCAAGTATGTGCAGACTGGCATCCCCTTGACGGTCGGCCAGACCGCCACCATTGACGTTACTTTGCAGGTTGCTGGCAGCTCCGAGGTAGTCAAAGTCACCACCGAAGTGCCTCCGGTCGAGACGACCCGGTCGGAAACCAGCCAGGTAATTGACAGCGTCCACATCGACAACCTGCCGACCAACGGGCGGCAGTTTGTGGACTTTGCCCTGCTGACGCCTGGTGTCGCGACTGGACGCACGAGCATCCAGTCAACCTTCACCGAGACGGAAGTTACCCGCATTTCTTTCGGAGGAATGCGCGACTTAAGCAATGCGGTCACCGTCGATGGCGCCGATTACGTCAATCTGGCGACAGGTTCTCAGCGCTCGACGCCTTCGCAGGAAGCAGTCAACGAATTCCGCGTGGTGAACAACAGCTTCGGAGCAGAGTACGGCCGCGCACTCGGCGGCATCGTGAACATCGTGACCAAGTCCGGAACCAACGACCTGCACGGGTCCCTGTACGGATATTTAAGCAACAAGGCGGCGAATGCCAGGTCGCTTTTGCAGCAACCGCAATTTGATGCTTATCGGCGGGGGCAGTTTGGTGCAACTTTGGGCGGTCCGCTCCGCAAGGACAAGACGTTTTTCTTCATGAACTACGACGGCCAGCGTCTGGGAGAATCGCCCTCTTATCCGGCCACATTGGTGGGCAACCTGGACCTCATCAATGCCGCGAAGGCGGCGCTGAACCTGCCAGCGGAGAATCTGAACGAGTTGAAGACGCTCGATCATGACAACGGCTTTGTCAGGCTTGACCACCAACTGAGTAACAACAATCACCTGTCAATTCACTATGGTGCGTTCGATGCGCGAAACCTCAACCTCCTGGTAGGCGATACGCTGGACGGCGGCGGCATCGGGGCACCGAGTAGCGGGCATAATAACTTTATCCGCGACCAATCCTTAGTCGGCACGCTTAGCACGGTACTCAAGCCGGAAGTCGTAAACACGTTTCTTGTGCAGTATGCGCGACGTCACTCTGCCTTCCCTGCCGTCACCGGCCAACCCAATCTTGACATCCCGAACACTCTTCTCTTTGGGCACAACTTCGGAACCTTCGATGCCCTCAACGAGAGCCGAGTGCAGTTTTCCGACAGCCTCGCATGGATCAAGGGGAAACACTACTGGCGATTCGGAGGAGATGTGAATCGCATTTGGGATTTCGTGATCTGGCCCGGGTTTACGCCGATGCGGATCATCGTACCCGGTTTCAATTGCCTGGTGGATTTTTCCCGCTTTGTAAATCAGACTGCCGTGGTTCCCGAGAACCCCGCCGATGGCCCGTGCCCGACATCGAGTTTTCCCTTTTTCTCTGGCAGCGACACTGGTCCTAATCCAAATGATCAGCCCCTCAACGGCGTGCCCATCGTTTTCTGGGGCGCTCCCTTGGGAACCGGACCCGTCGTGCCGGGCAGCCTTCCCCCAGTAATTCCGACTACCTGGCAAAACGGATACGTCGATCCCCAGGATTATTTCGTCAACATCAACCACGGCTACTACGGACTCTTCGCTCAAGACCAATATCGGCTGACACCCAAATTGACCGTCAACTACGGCCTGCGCTGGGACTTTGAAGCGGGTCTGACTCAGATGATCAATCACGACTACCGCGGCTTCCAGCCGAGAGTCGGCTTCGCGTATTCTCCAACGAAAAAGACGGTCATTCGCAGCGGCTTCGGAATCTTCGATGACCACTACACCATGACCTTCCTGTTTGTAACTTATCCGCAGCGCGAGGTGGTGATTCCCAACGCGCCCCAGCCATGGGTAAGACAGGGAAATACGACGGCCACCTATGCCTTGAACCTACTGCCTTTCCAGCCTATCCTTTTCGGAAACCTTAAGTATCCCGACGGATCGACACCGCCCTTGCCGGCGAATGCGGCGGCGACGCTAATTCTCACCGGACAGACCCCGCCCAACTTCAATACGGGCCCTCCGGGAACGCTGGTCACGAACAGCGGCGGCGGCATTGACCGCAACAGTCGCATCCCTTATTCCGAGCAAGGCAGCTTCGGAATTGACCAGGAGCTTGGCAAAGGACTGGTGCTCAGTGCCAGCTATCTCTTCGTGGCTTCGCACAAACAGGTGCGGCCCGAGAATCTGAACGTCTGTCCTCCGGGCGGACTCACAAATCCAGCTACTTTCTGTCCCCCGGCGTCGGCCGTGGGCTTTCCCAACAACCAGCTCCCTGACGGAAGAGACGCATTCAGCGGCCCTCTGTATTCGAACGCCGGTCTCATGTATTACCTGGATAATAGCGGCGTCTCCGTGTACCACGGCGGAAACATCTCGCTGACCGGGCGCATGGGTCACAACCTCAACTTCAACGCAAACTACACTTTCTCCCACACCTTCGACGATGGGACGTTCACCACGTTCGTCAGCACGCCTCAAGATCTGTACGACCGGACTGCGGAAAGAGCGAATTCGGTTCAGGACGTGCGGCATCGCTTCGTCGCCAACATTGTGGCCCACGGACCGGCGCAGACTTTTCTGAAGAATTTCGAATTCAGCGACATTCTGAATCTTCAGTCGGGCAGGCCCTTCACAATTTTCGTGGGCAATGACATCAACAACGACACGAACCCGGTGACGGATCGCGTAGGACTGTCGCCGCGCAATTCGTATCGCGGCGACCCTCTCTACGCAAACGATGTTCGTATCGCGTACCAGTTCAGCTTGAAAGAAACAAAGAAGTTGCAGTTGGCGGTGGACGCGTTCAATGTCTTCAACCGGCCCAACGTTGACGAAGTGACTTCGGTGTATGGTGGCGGGACGATCGATTTTTGCGGGGCGACGCCAACCCACTACAAGGACGCTGCCTCGGTCGCAATTCAGCAGGGCTCGGTCACGTGTCCGGCGAACAACGGCGGGGCCCCATTTCCCAATCCGCTCTTTGGGACACCGAGAACGATGTTTAACCCGCGGCAACTTCAGTTTTCGGCGAAGTTTACGTTCTAGAAACTTGACCGTGGGATGAGTTATGCGCTGGGCCGGGCGGGGACTCCCGGCGCTCCATAAGCGTGCTTTATCGACAGCAGCATGGGAGGAAGATATGCGCGTTCGTTATTCCCTCTATTTCATTGCGCTGTTCGCGATGACAGCGGCGGTTAGCGCTCAAGATCAGGCCAAGAAAATTGAGCATACGGCGGCGGCACAGACTTCTCCCGCCTCCGGCCATGAGATGTTCATGAGCTATTGCGCCTCTTGCCATGGCAAGGATGCCAAGGGCGATGGTCCAGCGGCGAGCGCCCTCAAGATTGTGCCCGCGAACCTCACCAGATTGGCTAGGGACAACGGAGGCAAATATCCCACCAACAAAGTGACGTCGATACTCGGCGGTCAGACGGATCTGGCGGCACACGGCAACAAGGAAATGCCGGTGTGGGGCGTGGTCTTCTGGGGTATGAGCGGGGGACATGCAGGGGAAGTGCAACAACGCGTTGCAAACCTGAACCGCTACATCGAATCGCTGCAAGTGAAGTAACCGTGACCAACCATGGTCCAACCAGCCATTTCAGGGGGCCAATCCAGTGCCGATTTCACAACGCACGCAGGTCGGAATCGTCGGCGCGGGACCAGCAGGTCTCGTTCTTTCTCACCTCTTGTATCTGCAGGGGATTGACTCCGTCGTAGTCGAAAACCGCAGCCGTCAATACGTCGAGGAGCGCGTCCGGGCCGGCGTGCTGGAGCAAGGAACGGTCGACTTGCTCACGGCAATGGGCGTGGGCGAGCGCATGAAAACCGAGGGTTTGGTCCACTACGGGATTGAACTACGTTTCGAAGGCCGAAGTCACCGCATCGATTTTCAGGATCTCACCGGCGGAAAAGGAATCACGATCTACGCGCAGGCCGAGGTTCTGAAAGACCTGAACAATGCCCGCGTCGCGACCGGCGGCCAGGTCTTTTTTGAAGTCGAAAACGTCAGCGTGCAGGACTATGACGGCGCCAAGCCAAAGATCCGGTACGAGAAGGATGGAAACGCCTGCGAGTTGACCTGCGACTTCATCGCCGGATGCGACGGCTTTCACGGTATCTGCCGCCCCAGCATTCCGGACGGAGTTCTTACCGAGTATGTGCGAGAGTATCCCTTCGGATGGCTCGGCATCCTGGCCGACGCGGCTCCCTCATCGGAAGAGCTGATTTACACCTACCATGATCGCGGCTTTGCCTTGTTGAGCATGCGAACTCCGCAGATCAGTCGTCTTTATTTGCAGTGCGATCCGGAGGAAGACATCGACCTCTGGAGCGACGAAAAAATCTGGCAGGAACTTCAAACCCGTCTGGCTTCGAATGGATGGACGCTCACCGAAGGCCCCATCCTGCAAAAGGGTATCACCGGAATGCGCAGCTTCGTGGTCGAGCCCATGCAGTACGGCAACCTCTTCTTAGCGGGAGATTCAGCCCACATCGTTCCGCCAACCGGAGCCAAAGGATTGAACCTCGCGGTGGCCGATGTGCAAGTGCTGGCGCGAGCGCTAACCCGCTTCTATGCCACGGGCAGCCGCTGTCTTCTCAACAAATACTCCGCCACCTGCTTGCGACGTGTTTGGAAAGTGCAACGGTTCTCATGGTGGATGACGTCCATGCTGCACCGCTTCCCGAATGAGAGTCCCTTCGACCACCGCCGCCAGCTCGCCGAACTGGACTACGTGACCAGTTCTCGAGCAGCAGCTCTAACCCTCGCGGAGAACTACGTCGGCCTTCCGATGGAGTGAGGACTGGTGCCGTCCCCACCGAGTCCATGTCATAGCTTGAGGACAACTGGAAAAGTGGAACGCACGATGCAGCCGCGAAGCGGCGGAACAGGAAAGCCCGGCACGGCAGTGCCGGGTGAGCAACAGTGGGAGAGGTCGAGTCCCGCAAGGGGACGGCACTCCGCCTATGGCATAGACTCCCGCTTGCCGGGACTCACTGGCGGCTAGGCACGCATCACGCGCTCCGTCACCACCGACCGAACCGCATGCGCGATCTTGTCTTCATTCGGCAGCAGGTAGCTTTCGAGCGGCTCGCTGTAGGGCACGGATGCATCCAGAGCTGTCACCATTGTTATCGGCGCGCGTAAATGCTCGAAACCCTTCTCCGCCACCTCGGCAGCGATTATCGCAGCCGCCGATGAATGACGCGGCGCCTGATCGACCAGGACGAGCCTCCCCGTCTTCTTCACGGACTTGACGATGGTGTCCACATCGAGAGGCGCAAGCGTTCGCGGATCGATTACTTCGGCGCTGATCCCTTCGCGCGCGAGCTGCTCGGCTGCGGCCAGCGATTTCTTGACCATCCATCCGGTGGCAACGATCGTAACGTCGCTGCCAGCGCGCTTGATGTCGGCCACACCGAAGGGAACGATGTGCTCGCCCTCGGGCACCTCTCCCGTGTCGAGCGTCAGCATGTAATGGTGGAGATACACGACCGGGTTGTTGTCGCGAATGCTCGCCGCCATGAGACCCTTGGCGTCGGCGGGCGTGGACGGAAGTGCCACCTTCAACCCCGGAATTCCCATCATGGTGTGGTAAATGCAATTGGAGTGCTGCCCGCCCCAGCCCGCAGCAAATCCGTAGCCGGCTTTCAGAACCAGTGGAACCTTCACTTGCCCCCCCGACATGTATCGCAGGCGGGGAGCCTCGTTGAGCACCTGGTCCATGGCCACCAGCATGAACTCGCTCATCCAGAGTTCGACAATGGGACGCAATCCCGTGACGGCAGCGCCCACCGCGATGCCAATTTCGGCGGTTTCGGAAATCGGCACGATGCGAATGCGGTTTCTCCCGAACATTTTCAACATGGGGTCGCGTTCGGTCATGGCCATGTTCTGACCGTAGAAGACTACGTCCGCATCGCGCTGCATTTCTTCGACAATGGCGGCGGCCATCGCTTCTCCGTACATCATTTCCTTGGCCATGGAACCTCCTAGGCGTAGACGTAGTTCGTGGCTTCTTCGGGCGCCGGTTGTGGACTGGCAAGCGCAAACTGGACTGCATCGTCCATTTCTGTGCGCGCGCTGTCATCAATCCTCTGGAGTTCCCTCTCCGTAAGGATGCGCTGGCTCAACAGGTATGCACGGAAGCGCGGAATCGGGTCCCTCTCTTTCGCCGCTCGGAACTCCGCCTTGTTCCCGTACACTCCGATGGCCTCGTGTTCGGGAAACTGCGTCGGCGCGGGAGGCACGGTGATAGCGTTGCCGTGCGCACTGAGCCGGTAGAACTTCGATTCAATCAGACTGGGTCCGCCTCCGCCACGCGCTCGTTCTGCGGCCTCAGCGACTGCGGCATACACCAGCAGCGGATCCGTACCATCAACCGTCACGCCCGGGATACTGAACGCCGCCGCTTTCCTGGACAGTGGCTCGCCAGCTTGCGCATTGGCGTCTTCCAGGCTGACGTGCGTGTACGCCTGGTATTCGTTGTTCTCGAGGATAAATACGATGGGCAACTTCCAGACCGCCGCCAGGTTGAGTGTCTCGAAGAATGCGCCTTGTTTGCTTGCTCCGTCTCCGAAAAAACAGTAAACAATTTGTCCGGTCTTCTTGACTTGAGCCGTCAAAGCGGCGCCTGCGGCATGGGCAATACTCTGACCGACAATGCCCGAAGTGCCGGGGAAGAAGTGTTCCGGATCGGAAAGATGCATGGAGCCGCCAAACCCCTTGCAGAGTCCGTCGGTTCGGCCATAAAGTTCGGCCATCATCTTCTTGGGGGACGTGCCGAGCACCAGGGGATGGGCATGACAACGATAACTGGGCATCGCCCAGTCTTCGGAGTTGCGCGAAGCGAGCGCCCCCACAATCGAAGCTTCCGCACCATCGGCCAGATGGGTGTGGCCGCGCATGGCTCCCGGATGTTCGAGGAAGGTGCGTTTGACGCGCTCCTCGAATTCGCGAATCCGGGTCATCTGTATGTAGATCCAGATCAAGCGGTCTTTGCCAAGCTGGTTCTTGTTTGACATCGCATCACTCCTTTTCCGCAGGAACTGAGTCGCCCGGCTGGCCGATATGACACAAGAGCCCACCTACCGGAACCTGGACGCTTTCTCCGGCAACAATCTTGAGGAGCACCCCCGCAACAGGAGACTCCAATTCGTAACTCACCTTCTCCGTTTCCAACTCCACGACCGCCTCGCCCACCTGCACGAGATCGCCCTCGCTCTTGAGCCAACGCAGCACACTGGCTTTCGTTGTAGGGATACCGCCTGTCTTTGGGACTTTCAACGTCGTAAGAATGACAAGCCTCCTCGTGGCCCTTCCGAGCCCGCTTTTTGCTTCAATGGACTTCGCGATCCACAGTTGCCCAAAACTGTTTGCGCATCGCTTTGCGGTCGAACTTGCCTGCTGGAGTCTTGGGGATTTCAGGCACAAATTCTACCGACTTCGGAGACTTCACGCCGCCCAGTTTTGCCTTGCAATGAGCGATGACGTCACCTTCCGTAAGTTATTCGCCGTGCCTCACAACGACGAGAGCTTTGACCGCCTCTCCCCACTTATCATCGGGCACGCCGATGACCGCGCACTCCTGGATCTGGGGTAGCGCCATGATGCCCGCCTCGACTTCGGCGCAGTAGACGTTAAAGCCACCGCTGATAATCATGTCTTTCTTGCGGTCCACGATGTAAACGTAGCCGTCTTCGTCGATGTATCCGACATCGCCAGTGTGATGCCAGCCGTGCCGGCGGATTTCGGCGGTGGCTTCTGGCAGATTGTGGTAGCCGCCCGTTACGAGCGTGCCGCGAGCTACGATCTCTCCTGGCTGGTGATTAGGAAGGATGCGGCCGGCATCGTCCATAACGGCGAGACGAACCGCCGTCGTCGGCCTCCCACAACTGCGCAGCCGTTCCGGATGATCGCCAGCCGCAGCCGCAGCCACGGTGCGCGCATCGAGAAAGGTGAGCAACATAGGCGCTTCAGTTTGACCGTAGGATTGACACATGCAAGGGCCGAAGACCTCTACACCTTTCTTAAGTTTGTCAGGCGAGACCGGAGAACCTGCCAGCAGAAAAACGCGGAGACTGGAGTAATCGAACTTACCCACGTCCGGATGCGCAAGCAACGCGTAGAACGCTGTCGGAGGAAGAAAGAGGTGCGTCACACGATGTTTCTCAATCGCCTGCAACACCTGCACCGCGTCAAATCCGGCCAAGACGACATTGGTCCCGCCCAAAGCCAACATCGTGAATGCAACCACGCCGGCGGCATGCGAGAGCGGAGCCGTGCAGAGGCAGACAGGATCGGCGGTGTCTCCTTTCCAGTAGTGGACGGCCATCTCGGTCATCGTGCCCCAGGCAAGGTTGGTGACGCGGACACCGCGCGCTGGGCCGGTGGTCCCGCCGGTGGGAACGAGGCCCATCATCTGCTCGAGATTTCCGTGAGGATCGTTGCCATGGGAATCAGCCCAGTCGGGATCGCCGCTTGCATCTCCTCGTTCCATGAAGTGTGCGAACGAAGGATGCCCGCCGTCCGGGCCATCGATACAAATCAGATGCTGCAGTGAGGGAACGCGTCTGCCGATCTCTTCGACCTGCTCCCGAAAGCGGCTGTGATAGAAAAGCCACGCCGTCTCAGAGTAGTTCAGGAATTCCACGTTGGCGTCAGTCGCGTTGCGAAAGTTGATGGGGACCCAGGCAGCCCCGGCGCGCAGAATCCCCAACATGCAGAACAGAACTGCCGCGTGATTGTGGGAGTAGATGGCCGCGCGCTGTTCCCGCTCGACGCCGCGAGTCCACATTCCGTGGGCGATACGCTCGCTAAAGCTGCGCGTTTCGGTGTAGGAATACCGAGCGACGCCATCCAGGATCGCGATCCGGTCGCCGCGGAGATCCGCGCTCTTATCGAAATAGTCAATCGCTCGCATCGTTCGGTTCGTATCAGGGCATGCCAAAGAGAACTCTAGAAACTCTCCGCCTTTAGGCGCTGGATCTCATCAGTCACAACAAGCCAACAGCCCCTAAAGGGGCGATTTGATTTCGAAAGACTTGCGGTATCGCTAAAGCGATACCCTGATACGAATCCACTAAGCAGACAGCCTTGCTTTGGAAAGACCATGCGTTTCCAAAACACTGAGGATTTCGCGATGGCCAAAAGCCTCTGCCGCTGACGCGAAACCCACTTTGCGCGGAGCCGCATGCACAAGGTTGTGGGCCGCGAACGCCTGAATTAATCCGGTCTGCCGGTAGCAGCACGTACCGAACACTACACACTGCACGAAGTCGGTGTTTCCACGACCGACAATCACATCAATGGTGCGATGCTCGCGCGGATTCTCTCGTGGCGGCGTGCCACCCGTCACGGCATTCGCCATCTCACTCAGTTTTCGTTCCTGCTCGGCCGGAGGCAAGGGACGGATCTGTTCTTCAAACATTTTCTCCGTCGCCGCCACGCCTTCCATAATTTGCCGGTCCAGTAGTCCCCCAAACGCCCGCAGGTTCGCCACCTGCGGATGGTCTTTATACCAGACTGGATGCGGGAAACCTCCCCAAGCCAGCGCCAGTTGGGTTTGAATGTTGCCAGGCACAACGACGTCATAGCGTGTGGCCCGCGGCCAGGGTTTGTACGCGTTCTGCTCCAGGTAGTAAGCGTCGGTTTGAATTACGGCAAAGATCGTCTGGGTCGAACCGAAGGTCGGGTTGCCTTTGAACATGGTGAGCACTTCCAGCGTGTCAATCCCGCGATTGCTCTCCAAGCACATCCGAATCGCGGCGTCGCTCACTGCCGACATGAATGCAGTAGCGGGAGCGGCGAGCAGACCGCGTTGGGCAAACTTGCACCCCCATTTGCCTGCCACTTCGCGCAGCCAGGCCTGTTCCCCGCTAATGTCGAGATAGTGGCAGCCCGCATTCAGCGCGGCTTCGATCACGCGCGGTCCGTTGTACATGAACGGCCCGGCCGTATTGCAGACCACTTTCGCGCCCGCGAAAACCTGCGTGAGTTCTTCGACCGAGCCTTTCGTCTCGACGATTTCGTAGTTGGCAGTTTCGATGCCGGGCACGTGGCTCATCACCTCTTCCAGCCGGGCGCGGTCGCGGCCGGCAGCGATGAACGGCACATTGTATTCACGAAGAAATTCCGCTATCAGACGGCCAGAAAAACCATTTGCGCCGTAGATCACCACCGGCTTCTTGTCGCTCATTCTGTGGCCTCGCGCTGGAATCGTCCCCACCTTGGATACCCGATACAACTACTTCCAAGTCGGCGCTGAATCAGGTATCCTCTCGGGACCGAGTGCCTATTCTAGGCAAAAGTATCTTTTTGGCTAGTAGGTACGTTTTGGTAACCTACTACCGGTTGAGGACTCTCATGGATCACTCGAATTGCCCTGTCAAGCTGACTGCTTCCATCATTGGCGGGAAGTGGAAACCGTCGCTCTTGTTCCATCTCGAAGGCCGAACCCGCCGGTTCTGCGAACTGCAAAGACTGATCCCCAAGTTGACCAAGAAAATGCTGACCCAGCACCTGCGGGAACTGGAGCGCGACGGAATTGTTCACCGCAAGGTGTATGCCGAAGTGCCGCCGCGCGTAGAGTATTCGCTCACTCGCCACGGAGAAAGCCTAAAGCCGATTCTGAAGCTGATGTCGGCGTGGGGGACGAGGCATCGAGCCCGCTATGGCGTGACTACCGCCCGCCCGCAAAAGCGCGAAAAACCCGCCAACACCGTGGAAATCACGGCACCAGGCACGCCCCTGAATTCGCATCTGCCGCGCCTTGTCGTCGGAGGTCCAGAATTCCGGGAGGGCAAAGCGTCACTATGAGCTCTCCGCAGAAGGCTCTGCTTTCGCGCTACGACGACGTCTTCCTGCTCGACGGTGTACGCACTCCGTTCGTGGATTACAACACGGCTCTGGGTCTGGTGTCGCCCACCGACCTCGGAATCAAAGCCGCGCGAGAGATATTCCGGCGAAGCAATGTGCCGCCGTCCGACGTAGACATCGTGGTGGCTGGGAACATGGCCCAGGCCTCTTTCGATGCTTACGTGCTGCCTCGGCACATCGGGCTCTACTCTGGTGTCCCAATCGAGGTGCCTGCCCACCTGGTGCAACGAGTCTGCGGCACCGGCGTCGAGGCCATTCTTCAAGCCGCCGACAATATCAAGCTCGGGAAAGCCCGCTTGGCGCTGGTCGTTGGAACTGAGTCCATGTCGCGCAACCCGATCGCCGCCTACACGCACCGCGGCGGATTCCGCATGGGCGAGGTGGAGTTCAAGGATTTCCTGTGGGAGGCCCTGCTCGACCCTTCGTGCAATCAGACCATGGGTGGAACCGCCGAGAATTTGGGAAAACAGTATGCGATCACACGCGAGGATGTAGACCAATTCGCGGCCGAGAGCTTCGCCCGCGCCATTGCAGCACAAAAGAGCTGCTTCCTGAGCGGCGAGATCGCGCCGCTGACGAGTGAGGTTTTCGAGCTTGATGGATATTCGCCCCGCGGAATCAAGTTGCCGCGCGGCGTCGAAAAGTTGAGTGAGGACACTCACATCCGGCCCTCACCTTTAGAAATTCTGTCCAAGCTCAAGCCAGCATTTGGCGGAGTGCAGACCGGCGGAAACAGTTCCGGAATCGTGGACGGCGCGGCGGCGACCCTGGTGGCTTCGAGCGAATATCTGAAGCAGCATAAGAAAGAACCGTTGGCGCGAGTGGTGGCTGGGGCGGCGGTTGGCGTTCCACCAGAGGTCATGGGCATCGCGCCGGTACCGGCAATCCAGGCGCTGCTGGACTTGGTGGGGTTGAGCCTGCCGCAGGTCGATCGCTTCGAGATCAACGAGGCCTTCGGCGCGCAGGTTCTCGCCTGCCAACGCGAGCTTGGCCTGGATCGCAACAAGCTCAACGTCAACGGAGGCGCAATCGCTATCGGGCATCCGCTTGGAGCCACCGGAGTCCGGCTGGCAACCACCGTAGCGCGAGAGTTGAAGCGATCGAGCGCGCGTTACGGTATCGCGTCAGCGTGCATCGGAGGCGGACAAGGGATCGCCCTGTTGCTCGAGAACACTTCAGCGCTCAACTGGGGAGTGTGGGGACGGGGAATTGACCCGTCCGAACGGGGCGCAGCCCCATAAGGGCTGACTTAACGGTTTGAGTTCGTTCTTCCCTGAAGTACCCATGCGCCAAGCATGTCTTAGAGGCAAGAGCTGCACGGCCGCGATGTGTGCCTGCCTCGTGTGATGCTCGTCACACCTGACAGTGATCTCCCGCACGGCCTCGATGTTCATGGTGACGGAGAATTCCTCCCATTGCATTAGCGCATCACGCGGTTCTCATTTTCAGGCTCAAGGAGAGCACTATGCGGCTCACGTATTGGTCAGCAAGGTTGTGCCTCGTTGCCGTGGTCTTGGCTGTGACGCAATACAGTCACGCCATCCCACCGTTCGCACGCCAGTATGGAACGTCATGCAGCACGTGTCACAGTGATTTTCCGAAGCTGAATGATTTCGGAAAGGCATTCAAGGATGCGGGTTTTAAGTTTCCCAAGAACGACGAGGACTTCATCAAGGTTCCTCCAGTGATGCTGGGCGCTCCGGCGCAGAAGGAATTGTGGCCAAAAGCGATCTATCCGGGCACGATCCCGGGCCTCCCGCAGATCGGTCTGCGGTTTAACACTTTTTTCCAGGTTTACGGCCGGAACCGCAACAACTTCGCTCCTCCGTCTCCGGATTCGCCCGGCATTCCGCGCACCGATTTCCAGCCCGGCCTGTTCAGCATTTTCACGGCTGGTAACTTCGGGGACGGCATCGCCTTCTGGGTCGATGAGGACTTCAGCGTCGGCGGATCAAACGGCGCCGGCGGGTTGGGCGACGGCTACTTGAAGTTCCACGACATCGGGCGGCTGCTTAAGCTGCCCAAAGACGCTCTGAATTTACGGATCGGCCAGTTCGAGATCGATCTGCCCTTCAGCCCGGCACGCAGCTGGAACCTGAGCGGGTGGGATATTTACGATCAGGCGAACTTCGGCGCGGCCAATGGACTGGTGCCGGGCGTGAACAACACGTTCGCCTTTTCCGCGCCGGGACAGGGCGTGGAGATCAGTGGCGGCCACAATTACGGCGGCTATCACTACTCGTTAGCGGTGCTCAACCAGAACACCAGTGGCGCGGCGGCCGCGGGCGACAATGTAAGTCCGGCGGTCGGAATCTTCTCCGACTCCAACTTCAAGGATCTCTACGGGCGCTTCCAGTACCGCTTCAACCTGGAGAGAGACACGGCCAGCCGCAACGACATTCAGGCGGCGGGCGCGACCGGACCGCACGATCACACCTACCTGCAGCTGGGGACGTATTACTTCTACGGACGCTCGGTGCAACGCGTCACCGGCGAGAGTGGCACGCTGACGGCGCGGGAGCCGTTTTACCGCACGGGCGGCGACATCAGCTTCAACTACCGCACGTTTAACCTGTTCGGCTTGTACATGTATGGGCGTGACCAGAGCCAGGTGCTGAACGAGACTGGGGACGGGTTGATTACGGCACCGGCGGCGCACTTCAGCGGCGGGTTTTTGGAGGCGGACTACCTGGCGTTGCCGTGGCTGATGACGATCATGCGGTACGACCGGGTGCAATCGTCGGCAGACTTCCTGAATGGTGGCGGGGGGTACTTTGAACCCGCGAGCGCGACGCGCAACCGGATCACGCCCGGCGTGCAGTTCCTGATCCATGCCAATATCAAGGCGTCGTTCGAGTATCAGATCCGGCCCAAGCAGGCGGGCTTCGACAGCAACGGCAACATCGTTCCACCGCAGCGCACGAATCAAGCGGTTGCCGGGTTGGAGTGGGTCTACTGAGGAGTAAGATCACTGACATCCAACAGACTTTGGTAAAAGACAAATTTTCGAAGGAGAAATCATGAATCGCAGCGTTGCTTTGGTGGTAATGACAATACTGGCTCTCACTCTCGCGGCTACCGCCGGAAGCATCAGCGGCAGGGTTTCCGGAGTGACCGGCGAATCAGTGGTGTACGTGGACACAATTGCGGGCAAAACCTTTCCTGCACCAACCGAACATCCTGTAATCGATCAGAAGGGACTGATGTTTCAGCCGCACATTAATGTAGTGCTGGTCGGGACGACCGTGGACTTTCTGAACAGCGACAAGGTTGCGCACAACGTGTTCTGGCCGTCGGTGATGCAAGGCAGTAAGAAACTGCCCGGTAAGAACCTGGGCACCTGGCCGACAGGCGAGAAGCGCCCGTTCAAGTTCGATCAGCCGGGAGTCGCGGCGCTACTGTGCAACGTACATCCAGAAATGGCAGGCTACATCGTAGTATCCCCAACGCCCTATTACGCCACGACTGACAAGAGTGGGAGCTACAAGATCGAAAATGTTCCCGATGGCCAGTACAACGTAGTCGCATGGCATGAGGGCGCCAAAACCTCGACCAAGCCGGTCACCGTAGCGGGTGATACAAAGGCTGACCTTACCGTGAGCAAGTAGCACGCAAACCGGGAGAGCGGGCAGCGTCCGCTCTCCACAACTCCAGGATCTACCGAAGGCCGACGCCGAGAATTCGACAATGTTGAAGCGCTTTCTAGAAAAGCGGGTGGATCAGGACTGGCTGCATACCAACTTTCCCTGCATGATGGCCTGTCCCGCGCACACCAATGCGGGGCGGTACGTCGGACTGATTGCCGAAGGGCAATTCGAAGAGGCCTACAAGTACGCCCGCGGGCCGAATCCTCTAGCCAGCATTTGCGGCCGCGTGTGCGCGCACCCATGCGAGACGGCGTGCCGGCGCGGACAGATCGACAAACCTATCTCCATTCGCGGACTGAAACGCTTCCTGACCGAGCGCTACGGACCGGAGTCCAAACATCCGATCAATGTGAACGCAAACGCGGTGACGACGAAATTGCCGTTCAAGGTCGCGGTCGTAGGCGGAGGCCCGGTCGGACTCTCCGCGGCGCACGACTTGGCGCTGATGGGATATTCGGTGACCATTTTTGAAGCCGCGCCGGTAGCGGGTGGAATGCTCTATCTGGGTATTCCTGAGTACCGTTTGCCGCGCGGTGTGGTGGAAGCGCAGGTGCGCGAGATTCTTGCCACCGGCGACATCACACTGAAACTCAATCAAAGGGCGGGTCGCGATTTCCAGGTTGCCGATCTGCGGCACGATTTCGACGCGATTCTGCTGGCCATTGGCGCGCACCGCAGCCGCGATCTCACGATTCCGGGCGTTGATCTCGATGGCGTACATCGCGGCGTAGATTTTCTGCTGAACGTAAACCTGGGATACAAGTTCACCATCGGCCGCAACGTGCTGGTAATCGGCGGCGGGAACGTCGCTATGGACGTAGCGCGCTCGGCGGCTCGCGAAGTATTGAGGCAACACACGGCGGGAGTGGAGGAACTGGCGCCATCGGAAGATAACGTGGCGGCGGTCGCCACCAAGGAAATGGTGGACATCTCTCTCTCCGCGCTCCGCATGGGCGCGCAGGAAGTGCACGTGGTGTGCCTGGAGAATCGCGAGGAGATGCCGGCCGCGCTCGAAGAAATTGAAGAAGCGGAAACTGAAGGCGTGATCCTGCATCCGGGATTTGGACCAAAGAGATTCGTGGGACAAGAGGGCAAGGTCACCGCGCTCGAAGTCTTGAAGACTAAGTCTGTGTTCGATGAGCAGAGGCGCTTCAAGCCTGTTTTCTACGAAAACAGCGAGACGCAAATCGAGTGCGATACGGTCATCATGGCGATCGGCCAGACGACGAATCTCGATTTTCTGAAATCTGAGGATGGAGTGGAAGTCTCGCCGCGCGGCCTGATCGCGGTGAATCCACATTCGCTGATGACCTCGGCCGCGGGAATCTTTGCCGGCGGCGACTGCGTGTTTGGACCGCGTCTGATCATCGACAGCGTGGGCGACGGCAAGCGCGCGGCGATGGGAATTGACGAATACCTGCGCGGCACGCAGCATCCCGAGCCCATTATCGAAGTGACGGACCTGAAGCGTCACAGCATGCCGCAGGAGTTCATGGACCTGGTACGGCAGCCGATCCCGATGCTGCCGCTCGATCGCCGTACCGGCATGACCGAAGTCGAAGAGTGCTACGACGAAGAATCAGCGATGACCGAAGCGCAGCGCTGCCTGCACTGCTGGGTCAATACGGTTTTCGAGGGCTACGGCGACGATGCCTCCCTGTGCATTCTGTGCGGTGGATGTGTGGACGTCTGTCCGGAGAATTGTCTCGAGTTGGTGACGCTCGACCGGGTCGAATTCAGCGCTGAAACCATTGAGCATCTTTCCGTAAACCGTGCCTTGTACGAGGCGGAACTCCCCGATATGGCTCCGGAGGAACTGACCCTGGGTGTCGGTTCGGTGATGCTGAAAGATGAGACGCGCTGCATCCGTTGCGGACTGTGCGCGGCCCGATGTCCCGTGAACACAATCAGCATGGAGGCTTACAATCTGCTGCCGGCGGAACCAACCGGCTTGATTTCCGTGGAGGGGATCGATGCCCGACTGCGCGCCCAACCGGCCGCACCCGCGGGCGCACCGAAATAACTATGGCAGAAGAAAAGAAGGAGAGAGTTCAAACCGCAGCCAATCCGGGCATCGACCGGCGAGAGTTTTTCGTGAAGATGGGACTGGGATCGATGGGAATCGCCGCAGCCGGAACAGCCGTCTTCGGCTACCAGTTTCTTTCGCCAAACGTGCTTTACGAGCCTTCGCCGGTAGTGAACATGGGCCGCCCGGAGAGCTATCAGCCCGACTCCGTCACGCTCGACGTCGATGCGCGAATTTTTGTCGTCCATGCCAAGGAAGGCTTCTTTGCGCTGAACGCCGTGTGCACCCATCTGGGCTGTTTGACCGCCTGGAAACCGGACTTGGGCATCATCGCGTGCCCCTGCCATGGCAGCAAGTTCAATGTTCTGCAGGCTGGCAAAACACCCGGAGAGAAGATTGAGGGGCCGGCTCCGAAGCCGCTTCCCTGGCTCAAGATGTCGCTCAGCGAAGAGGGCGAGTTAATCGTGGATCGTTCCGAAGAAATTCGACCGCTACAGTTCGTGAGGGTTTAGCGATGAACGCAACCTTGAACAAATACATCGATGAGTTGCAGAAGTCGCGAGTCTGGCGCTCGGTCTTCCGCGGCGGCACGGGCAAAAGCACGCTTCGCAACTCGATGGCGATTCAGCAAAACGTGTTTCTCCACCTGTTCTCGACCAAGGTGCGGAAGCGCATGCTCGACTTCAACACCACCTGGTACCTGGGCACGCTGACGCTGGGCACGTTCGGAATTCTCGTGATCACCGGTATTCTACTGATGCTCTACTACCATCCTTCGACGCCGCAAGCGTACGTCGACACTAAGGACCTGCAGTTCGTGGTTTCCTCCGGTCAGTTCCTGCGCAATCTGCATCGCTGGTCGGCGCACGCCATGGTCTTTCTGGTGTTCGCGCACATGTTCCGCGTGTTCTACCGCGGGGCATATCGTCCACCGCGCGAATTCAACTGGGTGATCGGGATCGTGCTGCTCCTGCTTACGCTGCTGCTCAGCTACACCGGTTACCTGCTGCCGTGGGATCAACTGGCGTACTGGGCTATCACCGTGGGTTCGAATATCGCGTCGGCAGTTCCGCTCATGGGAGACAAAGTCCGCTTCCTCATGCTGGGCGGGCACTTCGTGAACGCCAACGCCCTGCTGCGTTTCTATGTGCTGCATTGCATGATTCTTCCGCTGATAGCGCTGTTGTTTGTCGCCATCCACTTCTGGCGGATCCGCAAGGACGGCGGCTTGTATGCGCGTCACAGTGAGCCGGATGTGGTGATGACGACGGCTCCCGCGAGGCCAACGTTATGACTACGCCTGACTCCAAAGATTTCGTTGCCGGCGTGGGATCGGATGCACGGAAAGCGCCGGTGCGCGTCGCTTTTGTGACGCGGCGCACTTCGGCGCAGGTCAAGGCGTTCGACGAACCCAAACTGCAGTCGTTCCCCGAGGTGCTGTTCCGGGCGGCAATTGCCATTGAAATCCTGGCCAGCGCCCTGGTTCTGATCTCGCTCTTCTTCAATGCGCCGCTGGAGGGACTGGCGGATCCTTCGCACACTCCGAATCCGGCGAAGGCGCCGTGGTACTTCCTGGGACTGCAGGAACTACTGCATTACTTTCCACCCGTCGTTGCGGGCGTCCTAGTGCCCACACTGGTCGTGTTGGCGTTGATTGTGATTCCTTACTTCAATATCAACATCGAGGCCGCAGGCCTGTTTACAAAAGATCGGGACAAGCGGCTCAAGATCTTCTGGGGCGTCTCGGTCCTGTTTTGCGTCTTTCTGCTCATCTTCGATGTCATCGTAGCGCTCGTGCCCACGGTGATCACGGTAGGGCTCATGGCGATAGCTGCCACAACGCCAGAAAGCTCGCCTTCGGCATTTCGCCGCTCGCTTGCGGCCAAACCCCTTTCTTTCTGGATCATGAGCTGGTTCTTATTCGAACTTGTGGTGCTTACCGCGGTCGGCACGGTTTTCCGTGGCCCGGGCTGGGCTTGGGTGTGGCCGTGGTCTGGCGCTGGAGGCATTAGGTGAAACTCCCGGTCCCTCTCGAAAAACTCCGTAAGAAGTTCTTTGGCGATACCGTGACCGCGTTCGGCTGGATGAGCCTGGTGCTGCTCGTGCTGCTGGCCATCGCTCCGGCGAAGCATTTCTTTGCCGACTGGCATGTCTACCAGCGCGGCTACGAGCGTCTGATCGCAAAACGCAGTGATGCTGTTACATTGCGTCGCCACTTTCAACCCGGCATTCAGCAGATATGGCTGCCCGAGATGGGCGTGGTCGATCGTTGTACCACCTGTCACAGCGCGCTGAAGGAACCAACCCTGGCGGATGTTGCGATTCAACCGTATCGCTATCATCCAGCGATTCCGCACAAGTTGGAAGAATTTGGCTGCGTGCTCTGCCATCGCGGCCAGGGCGCGGCGACTTCGGTCGAGGAAGCGCACAAAAGCACGCTGGCATGGGAAGAACCGATTCTGCCCGCGAAGTACCTGGAATCATCGTGCGGCCAGTGTCACCAACAGGATCTGAAGGGCACGCCCCAGTTGAATCTTGGCCGCAAGACACTGCGCGCCTACGGATGCGTTCATTGTCACACGGTGAGGCAACCGGATGGCAGCGTGATCGCAGCGACCGATGATCCGCCATCGCTCGCGCACATCGCAGACAAGACCACACGGGAATGGATCTATGCATGGCTCAAAGATCCACAGGCCTATTCGACCACGGCCACGATGCCGAACTTCAAGCTAAGCGACGACGACGCGCGGGACGTTTCCGCCTTCCTGATCTCGTCCAGCACCCCGGCATCGCTCAGGGTGGTGCAAGCGTCGCTCGACGAAGCGAAGAAGGTGAAAGACGATGCCGCGTTGCTGACAAAAGCGACCAGCCTCTACGGCGAGTCGTTCTGCTCTTCGTGCCACGCCGTACAAAACGCCGCCGGAAACCTGGTGGGCGGCAACGTTGGTCCAGAACTTACGAAGATTGGGTCCAAGGCAAAACCCGAGTTTCTGCAGGCGTGGGTGCGCAATCCGCACGATTACGATCCGCCAACTGGTATGCCGCACTACCGCTTCAACGATCAGGAAGTCGGCGACCTGACGGGATTCCTTTTGGCCAAGACCGAGGCCGGTCTGTTGGCCAATGTGCACCTGGAGGCGCCTACTCCTGATCAGATCGCGCACGGCAAACGGCTGGTGAACGATTACGGCTGCGCATCCTGTCACGTTATCAACGGTGTGAAGCGCCCGGAAAACTTTGCGCCCGAACTCACCAAGATTGGCTCGAAGCCCGTGAACCAACTGGCGTTTGCTCCCGGGGTGCCGCACACTCTGTACGATTACATTGGTGCAAAGATCAAGCAGCCGCGCGCTTTCGGTTCCGCCCTGAAGATGCCGCAGTACACGTTCACGCCGGTGCAGGTTGATGGATTGGTCAACGCGTTGCTCGCGCACAACGAACGCGCGCTGACGCTGCCCACCGCAAAAACCGTGCCCGCCCTCGCCGTCTCGCAGTACGAGCCCGCCGGAAGGGCTGGCCAACTGATCAACGATCTGAGTTGCTTCACCTGCCACACCATCAACGGCCGCGGCGGTGATATGGCTCCCGACTTGACCTGGGAAGGCAGTTCGGTGCAGCGAGAGTGGCTAGTGCAGTTCTTCCGCAACCCGAACACGCTACGGCCGGCGCTGATCCGGCGCATGCCGAAGTTCAACCTTACCGACGCGGAGATCAACACGCTGACTGACTACATCATCACGGTTTATCAGTCGCCGAAAGTGGATCGCGATTCGATGCCGCTGACGGGGTACCCGCCGGCACAGGTTGAACTGGGAAAACAGCTCTACTACTCGAAATATGGATGCCAGTCCTGCCACATCATCGATACGAAACAGGACAAGGGCTACATCGGGCCCACGCTGACGCATGTGGGCTCGAGGCTGACGGCGGCGTGGATCTACGGTTGGATGAAAGACCCGTCGGCATTGCGGTCGGGCACGCAGGAGCCGAAACGCAACATGAGCGATGAGGACGCCCGCGCGCTGACCGCGTTTCTGATGAGTCAGAAAGGAAACGAGAAACAGGAGGCGAAGAAGCGATGAAGCGCACCGCCTGGAATACAGAGTTGGGCTTCGGTGGATTGGTTTTGGGTGGAGCAGCGCTTCAGCACTGCATTAAGGGGCTACGTTTGATGAGGGCTTTAGCCCCTGAGGTGACGCCTGTCTTGTGCGCCACCGTCCTGCTCTTTTCTCTCGGATGCTCGCGCCCGTCCGCAACATCACCCTCGACGCCGAAGGCAACAGCCTCCGGCGCCGCCATCGTGGAATCGAGCGGTGGAAAGCAGACCGCTGAAGTGGGGACGCCGCTCGCCCAGCCCGTTGTCGTTCAAGTCAACGACGAACAAGGGAACGCCGTGACCGGGGCGCTGGTCGTCATTCGCGGGCCGAATGGCACCTACCTCGACCCCGCTGTCGGGCTCACCGACTCGAGCGGACAATTCACCTCAAACGTGTCGCTGGGCACGATTCCTGGGCGGTATCAGCTCACGGCCAGCACGACCACCAAGGCAGGAAAGACCGTCGATCTGAAAATCGAGGAGATCGCCCTCGGCTACCAGGAAATGTTGGGCAGCCAACTGAACGATCAATACTGCGCGCGCTGCCACAACCAGGAATCGACGCCGGAGCGCGTCTCAAACTATGACAACCTGGAAGTGAAGCCCCACCCGTTTACCGAAGGCGAGACGCTAAACAAGATGACCGATGCCGACTTAACTGCGATTATCTCGCACGGAGGTCCGGCACTGAACAAATCCCCACTGATGGCTCCATACGGATATACTTTGTCAAAATCCGAAATTCAGGCGCTGATCGCCTACATTCGGATGGTGTCCGATCCTCCATACGGAGCTCCCGGGATTGTCTACGCGCAGAAGTAGTTTGCTGCTGTGGTTCGCCGCCCTGCTGGTGGGTGTTGCGGTGCCGATGACCACGCCGTTGGCCGCTGGCCAGGCGTTGACGCCTGCGGAAGTCAAGAGTCCGCAAATGCGCGCGCTGCAGGAGAAATACTTTCAGCAACTGCAGGCGGTGGCAGTGGAGATTCAAGGCCACATCTTTCCCTACCCGTTCTATTTCAGCCGCGTGCTTGATCTGGAAATGGCCCAACAGGAACGCGCCGACCAGCGTTCCCTGCGCTTCGACAACTACGGCGGCATGACCGTCGTGGAACTCACTGCTAACTACTTTGGCTCCTACTCCGTCGAGTTGGTCAACAAAAGCCATCGTGCGGTGCGCACATTCAACGATGTAATGCTCCCGGTGCTGGAGATCGCGGTGAACGGGCTCAAAGATAATCCCGACGTCGAGGGATTTGCGATGGAGATCTCACATCGCATCCGCGGAAAAGCCATGGGCATGAACATGGAGAAGGCGGAAAACCTGGTGCTCGTGCTACCGAAGCAGGCAGCGACCAAGCTTGTCGAAGCCAAGAACGAGAACGACCGCCAGGCAGCTGTTTTGGAGGGGCAGTTTTTCTACAACGGCGAACCATTCCTGCTCTATCTCAGCGACCAGGCGGCGGCCGAGGCTGCCAAACAACTCGACAAAGGCGACGCCAACAGTCCCGCGTCGAAAGAGGCTGTAACAACCAAGAGTAGTGCCGGCGGTTCGCGGTCCGCGCCTCGCGTATCCGCGCCTGTGGCTCCGCCACGCGACACCTCGCCCGAAGCCCTGGCCAAGATCCAGGCCGCATACGAGAAAATCATTGGCGTCATCGTCAGGGAAACCGATCCACAAGCGCATTTTGTGTCGTACGCACCCCCAACGATGGTGGCGTTCCGCAAAGGCGCCTACCTCGAGTTTGCCGTCACAACGCCGCTGCCCGCCAGCGCTTCCGGCAGCCGCTACAAAATGGCGGCTCTCGCTTTCGACGATCACATCGCGCACCTTGTCCGGCCGATGATGGCCTACCTCAAGGGCGATCTTGATTTCGATGGCATCGCGTTCAGCACCGCCATCCATCTGCCGGAAACACATGAGAGTCCCTCAGCACAGAAGCCGGGCAACATGCCACAAGACAAGCCGAAGGGAAAGCTTCAAGGGAAATCGCAAGACGAGCCGCAAGACAGGCAACCGCCGAAGCAACCCGACCCGGCCAACGACACCCAATCTGACGGGGCTCAGGGCAGCGAAGCCGTCGAGTTTTTCTTTCCAGTCGAGGCGCTACGTTGTTACGAGACTTACGACTGTACAGGGCAGCAACTCCTCGATGGAGGTTCCGTACTCATCAATGGCGAGAGGGTAAGTCTGGACCTGCAGATAGCGGAAGCTGGCGTCCGATGAAGGCTCTTGTCATCGCGACTGGGCGGGGCTTGCCTGCATATCGATTTACTTGTGGAGAAGCGTTCGATCCAGTCGATTCCTCCTTTGGCCAAATTGTTCACTGGAGAGGGTGGATGGGATTTTCCAACGGAATACAACGCTTCCCTGCTTGAAGGTCTATCAGCAGATTGATGCTGCGATCTTTCCACAGTCCTTGAGTTAGCGCTTACTGGGGTTAGCCCCGCTCCCACATCGACTCAGGCTGGTGGGGGAGCCAAGGTCGCGTAAATTCCGCCCAAAAATACATCTCCGATTTCGCGGGCCAGGAGTTTCGCGTCGCCGTCGACGTGCGGGTTGTACCAGGTATAAATCCAGTTCATCATTCCGAATAGCGACAGCACAGCCACGCGGGAGTTGAACTGCAGACCTTTGGCCGCCTTCAGCGCATCGACCAGGTCCGCGGCACAACGGTAGTACTGGCGCTTAAGGTTGGCGATGTCTGCGCCAAGTTCTTCCTTGAGTACGTCGTCTTCGTGCGACAGCACTTTCATCGATTTCGGATTGGCGAGAAAGTATTCCAGATGGGTGAGAATGAAAACCCGAACGCGTTGCTCGGGATCGGTCTCTTCTCGCAGACGTTCGCGGACAAGGTCCATGACAGAGAGAAAGAGATGGCGCTGGATGACATAGAGGAGCTTCTCCTTGGACTCGAAATAGTAGTACAGACCGGCCAAGGACATCCCGCTCGCTCGGGACAGGTCGCGGATGGAAGCGCCTTCGTATCCTTTTTCATAGAAAATTGCGGTCGCATGTTCTAGGATTTTGGCCAACTGGCGATCATAGCGACTATCCGAGTTGGGAACGGTGGAATCGGGTATGGGTGCAGTTGGGCTCATCTGGTTTCGAGCGAACGTTCGTTAAACGAGGCTCAATCTTACACACCATCCTTATTATGTGGCAAGAATCTTGATGCTTCCGCTGTAGGGACGGGGCTTGCCCCGTCTCCGCCCGCAATGAGAGTGAGACGGGGCAAGCCCCGTCTCTACGATGACTTCTTGAGAGGAGCCGCATGCAAGGAACGATGATGCACTACCCCCTGACGCTCTCCCATAGCCTGGAGCGCGCGGGTAAGTTCTTTCCCAATGCCGAGATCGTTTCTCGGCGACCTGATCATGCACTCCACCGATACACTTACGCCGATCTGTACCGCCGAGCGCGCGCTCTGGCGGAAGTTCTGCAGAAAGCGGGCCTGAAACGTGGCGATCGTGTAGCAACTCTGATGTGGAACCATCACGCGCATCTGGAAGCCTACTTTGGCATCCCGATCGCGGGCGGCGTATTGCACACGCTGAACCTCAGGCTGGCGCCATCAGAGATCGCTTACATCGCGAACCATGCGCAGGACCGATTTCTGATCGTCGACGATGTTTTGCTTCCGTTGTATGAACAAATTCGCGGCTCGGTTCGATTTGAGCGCGTCATCGTAGTCGGCTGGTCGGGCCGCAGCGCCTCATTAGGGCTCGCATCCGGACTCGAAGACTATGAGGATTTCCTGAGTACCGCCACCGGCAGTTTCCGTTATCCCGATCTCGACGAAAACGAAGCCGCCTGCATGTGCTACACGTCGGGTACAACGGGAGTTCCGAAGGGAGTCGTGTACACGCACCGATCGGTGATGCTGCATTCGTTTCTGCTCACGACCGTGGACAACTTTGGCATCTGTAACGCCGACACCGTGCTGCCGATTGTTTCCATGTTTCACGTCAACGGCTGGGGGCTATCGTACGCCGCAACGCTGGTGGGATCCAAGCAGGTGTTGCCCGGCCCGCACCTCAAGCCAGAGAGTCTTTTGGAGCTGTGCGAAAAAGAGGGAGTCACCGTTGCCGGGGGCGTGCCCACGGTCTGGCACAGTATTCTGGAGTGCCTCGACCACAACCCCGGCAGGTGGAAGCTTCCCCCGATGCGAGTTCTGGTGGGAGGGGCGGCGCCATCGCTAGCTTTGGTTCAGAGACTGCGGCAGCACGGATGGAGCCTGGAACAGGGCTGGGGCCTGACCGAGAGCAGTCCGCAAGCGACAACGAGCCAACTCAAAGCGCACATGCAGAATTGGCCTGAGGAAAAGAAATGCGAGATCAAGGCGCAGGCTGGCATCCCGGTTCCGTTCGTAGAGAGAAGAGTCGTGAACGAGAACGGTGAAGTCCCGTGGGACGGAGAATCAATGGGAGAGGTGCAGCTGCGCGGTCCCTGGGTCGCCGCCAGCTACTACAACCTGCCGGCGGAAAACGACAAATGGACCGAAGACGGATGGTTCCGCACCAGCGATGTCGGAACCGTGAATGCCGATGGCTATTTGAGAATCGTGGATCGGACAAAAGACCTGATCAAGTCGGGCGGCGAGTGGATCAGTTCCGTCGACCTGGAGAATGCCCTGGTCGCACATCCGCAAATTCGCGAAGCGGCGGTGATCGCCGTGGCCCATCCGAAGTGGCAGGAGCGGCCCGTGGCCGTGATCGTGGCGCAGGACGGTGCGACGTTGTCTCCGGAAGCTCTGCGCGCCTTCCTGTCACCGAAGTTCGCGAAGTGGCAATTGCCGGATGCCTTCGTGTTCGTGGAGGAACTGCCGCATACGTCGACGGGGAAACTGCTGAAAGCGGAATTGCGGCGCCGCTATCGGGATTGGAAGTTGGAAGGGTGATTCGTATTAGCACGGGTGATTCGTATCAGGGTATGCCTTCAGGCATACCGCAAATCGCTGAAACCCTTCGGCTTCAGCCGCTGCAAGGCTGCGGGATAACATCGACTCTCGATGCTCAGCCCCTAAAGGGGCATCCAATCTCGAAGAATTACGGCATCGCTGAAGCGATGCCCTGATACGAATCTCACTTTCGCCGCAAACCGGCTGAGCTTCGCTCTGCTGGGCGGACAAGGGCGTCCGCCCCTACGCGAGCAGATCCACAACCGCTCAAACTTACTTCGCCTGCAGCGACTCAATATAGCGATTCAGATTCGCGATGCGCTGCTGCACCAACTCTTCGTGGCCGCCACTCATGCGCCAGAAGACCGGACCCCACACCGGCATTTCCTGATCGCCGTGTGGTACGAGATTGGTTTGCCCGCGCAAAATGCTGGTCACCTTGTCCGAGGGATACTTCCCGCCATTGCGCTTGGCCAGGCCCGTCAAATCGGCGGGCAGGGACTTGAGCGAGGTTGCGGCGGGACCGTCGCCTTTCGCATCCTTGCCGTGACAGGAGGCGCAGTAACTCACGAACATCTCCTTGCCCGATGCGGGAGAGGTCAACGGCGCTGCTTCATGCTTGACCTGAGTCTTTGCTTCCTGGGCCGTCGCAACGATCGCTCCTGCGAGGGCTAGCGTAACGACACATCCGAAATAGCGCATGCTCATGAATTCCTCCTGTGGTCCGCGCAGACTCTTTTTGACGACGTTCTCCTTGGTGACCTGCATTGCAAGAAGACGGCCACGCTGTCCGCTCGGGAGCCAACGGCACAGCGTGGCAATCCTGCCCCCTCAAAACGAAAACTTCAACGAGAACTGCAGTTGCCGCGGGTTGAACACGGTTCTCGGTCTGCCGAAATTCGCATTCGGAAGGTCGGGAACCGTCAAAGGCAAAAGTCCCAACGCCAGCCATGCCGGCGGGGCCGCAGCGGCTTGCTGCGCCGCACACGACACTGACGCATCTCCTCGCTGAATAGCTCGGGTTGTCGCGTCGTTGTAGTGAGTGGGTATCGAAGGAGTTGCCCCGCAGAAAGCGGGAGAACCATAAACCGAACTCACTTCATCCACGTTTGGGTGGTTGAACAGGTTGAAAGCGTCGACAGCAAAATCGAGTGTCTTACTCTCACCTATGTGGAAATTGCGTGACAGGCGCAGATCTACAGAACGCAGCGGGGCGCCAGTATAGGTATTTCTGCTCACAATCGTCGAGCAACTGACGTCGGCAGCGCAGTGACCTGTGACTGGAGGGCCACCCACACGATCCGTACTCAGGCCGGCGACGTCACCAAACGCATTTTGCCCGACGAACAGGGTAAAGGGACGGCCGGACTGGATGGTAATGATGCTACTGAGTTCGAAGTTGCGGAGGAAACTGTGGTCAGGGGCAGTCGCTGTAAAGTTCGCAACCAGGTTATGGCGGAGATCCTGGTTGGAGTTGGCCCGCTCTGCTGCATAGTCGAACTGGTTAACTGGCAGATTGATAAAGGTTGTGAAATTCCCGTTGTCGATGGTGTGCGAATAGGTATAGTTCGCGGTCATCCGGAAATACTTCATGCGTTCCATCGCCGTAAAGGTCAGCCCGTGGTAAACCGCGTTGGCGACATTGTTGTTGTAGTCGAGAAGGCCACCGCTCAGCGTGGGTGACGAAGTCGGCGCTGGAAGGCCGAGGGTCGGAACGCCAAACTCCAGCCCGCTGGGATTGAACGGGAGGAGAGGATTGGGGACTGCAACGCCGGGATTCACTGGCTGAAACGGCCCTAGCCAATCGAAAAATGGACCCAAGCCCAACGGCCCGAGAATTGGTGTTCCGCTACACCCACTGAGCGAGCCGTCGGGATTGAGCAATCCTTGAGCATAGTAAGGATTGGAAGGCTTGGCCGTGCCATACGGACATGGGACATTGAGATTGTTACCCCGGACTAGCTTGTGCGCGCCCACGAATAGATATCCCAACTGGAGCGTGAGCCCTTTCCCGAATTGGCGATCGATCTGAATGCTGGCCTGCTCGGCATAGGGAAGCCGGCCATTTTTCTGGATGCCGCCAGAGCCCACGCCGCAGGCCCCAGTCGGCGCCCCGGTTACGGGATCGGCGGTGCAAGGTCCGGTCAGGCTCACGGGTGGATATGGAGCCCCCGCGAGGATGCCAAAGGCTTGCAAGGCCGCGACGCTTATGGTGTTACCTGGAAGTTGGGAGCAGTCAATGCCGGGTGGACACGGAATAGCCGGAGTACCGGGGAACCCTGGTGCTGCCGACAATTGCCAGCCGCCGTTCCCCGCTCCCTGGTGGATCATTGGAACGTTGACGCCCTGCGAGAATCCGTTTGCAGCGCAATTGGGATCGGCACCCGGAGGATTGCAGAAGTAGCCGGGAAGCGTCTTCTGGTTTCCGGTGGTGAAAAAGAAAGTCATGTTGTTGCGATCATAGAAAGTCCCGAAACCAGCACGGATCACCGTCTTCGAGTCCGGCGAGTAGGCAAATCCGATACGCGGTTGAAATGCCCGATAGTCGGCGTTGATGATGTTTCCCAATCCCGTTTCGACATCCCAACGCAAGCCGTAGTTCAACGTCAACTTGGGAGTGACTCGCCACTGATCCTGCGCAAAGATTCCATAGTAGCCATGGTTCAAGGTGTAAGCGTAGTTGGAATACATGTTGGTCGGAAATGCATTCGGCCAGCCGCTGTCGAAACCACCTCCAGTCGCGGGAGACGGAACGTATCCGTTCTGGAAGCCGGTTCGCGGAACAGCAACTCCCCAATACATGAACGCCAATCCGTCAGCTTGATCTCCTAGTGGGCAACCGCCAGGAGGAACCACAATCGTTCCGTATGAGCCGGTTGTAATGACATTCACCGTATCAGCAAACGCATACATGCAATTAAGATTTGGAAACAGCAACCGCTCCGGCGTGAACCCAGGGTAGTTGTTGTAACTCCAAACGTGGTTACCGTCGAATCCAAACTTGACGACATGATTGCCTTTGACCCAATACATCGAGTCCGCGTATTGTGCCCGGCTCTCGTAAATCGCGTCATAGGTACCGAAGTTGTGTCCGAGCTCCAGGTTGTTGACGACACTCATGTCAGGTTCGCCGGTGGCTCCGGGGAAGTTGTAGTGGCGTCTCGAGTATTGTCCCAGTACGGTATTCACTAGGTTCGGCTTCAACACCGAGTTCAGCGTGCCCACCAGCGATTGATCGCGAATGAACAAATTGCGGGCGCCACTCGGGGTACCGATGCCGCCGCCATCTTCGGTATTGCCGATCAGCTCTCCCAGATCACGCGCGTCCTCCACAACATAGCGCAGCGCGAAACTGTTGTTGTTGTTGATGTGATGATCGAGTTTCGCAAAGCCGTAGTCGTTGTCGACTGTTTTCAGAACCCCTTGCAGATAGCCGACCGGAGTGCCCGTGCACTGCGCAGGCTTGAGATTGCAGCCCTCGGGCGAAAGTCCCATGTAGCCTTTGGCCTGATCGATTTGGGTAATTTGCGAGAACAGATCCGGCGCATAGGTGGGAGAAGCAGCGCGCCGCTTCCCTTCGTAGTTCAGGTAAAAGAACGTCTTGTCCTTCTTGATGGGGCCGCCGAGGGTTCCGCCAAACTGATTCTCGCGCAACTCGTGGGGCAACGGTGCCGGCTGCAACAGGGAGCGCGCGTCGGTGGCGCTGCTCTGCAAGTAGTCGTACACCGAACCGTGAAGCTCGTTCGTGCCCGATTTGGTCACGATGTTGACAATGCCGCCAAGCGCCCGGCCGTATTCCGCTCCAAAACTGTTATTCACCACGCGAAATTCCTGTACCGCATCCTGCGGAGGAGTGGCACGCTGCACGCCGGTGACCGTGTTGACGAAATCAGCGCCGTCCACCGTGATCTCATTGCTGAATGAGCGCATGCCACCGAACGAGATTTGCGTGACCTCGAACTCGGTGAAGGTCGTTCCCAGGGCGGTGCGGCTAGTCGCGACGCTGGGGGTCAGCAGGGCAAAATCGGTGAACAACCGGCCGCTGATAGGCAGATTCGCGATCTGCTTTGTATCGATGACTTGGCTTACTTCGGAGCGGGTCGTCTCTACCGCGGGAGCCTCCGTGCTAACGGCCACTTCCTCCCGGACCGCAGCCACTTTAAGGGTCACGTTGATGGTGGCGGTTTGACCTACTGTCAACTCGACGCCGGTGCGTGTGTATTTTCCGAAACCCGCATAACTGACCGTGAGCTCGTAGTGTCCTGGCGGAAGGCCGGGCACGGCATATGCTCCGGCGTCGCTGGACACGGCGGAGAAGGTCTGGTTGGTGTCGAGCGAGCGGATCGAGATCGCCGCCTTGGCAATGGTTTGCCCGGCCTCATCCGTCACGGTTCCATTCAACACGGCATAGCTGATCGTGGCTTGGGCGCTAGCATATTCGCTCAATGCCAAAGCCAGGAACAAACACAAACAGGCAGATAACCGACGTGATTTCATAGACCTCCCGTTTCGAGCGAACGTACGTTCGATTTGAAGACCAGAACCAGCCTTGCTTCACGATGTCTACGTAAAACCCAGATTACGATTGAATTCTTCCCCAACCCCCACCGTTCAACAGCTCAGCGCCCGAAGCTTACCCGTCCGCCAGGCTGCTACTCCATTCGATTTTTCTCAAGCTCGGCGCGCCAGCGGAACGGACCTGCCCCACACTTCCTGCGCCGTTTCGGCTACGAGGCGCAGCTTGGCTTCCTGATCCGCCGCCGTCACGGCATTGCCTTCCATGGTGGAGGCGAAACCGCACTGCGGACTGAGCGCCAGCCGCTCCAGCGCAACAAAGGCGGAGGCTGCTTCAATCCGCTGCTTCAGTTCGTCCTTGCTTTCCAAGGCAGGCCTCTTGGAACTTACCAGGCCCAGCACAACGGTGCGGTCCTCTGGCACCTGGCGCAGCGGCTCGAAACCTCCGGAACGCTCGTCGTCATACTCCAGCAGGAATCTCTGGAACTTTGTATTGCGAAATATTTTTGTGATCGGCCCGTAATCCCCGGCGGCGTAGAACTTGCTTTGATTGTTCCCGCGGCAGAGGTGCAAACCGAAAGTGATGCCGGGATGGTCGCCGATCACTGCGTTGTCCATTTCGATCGACAAATCCAGCAGGCGGTCGGGATCGTTACCGCGTTGCCGATACCCTTCCCGCAAGTCGGGATCGAGCAGCGCGGTGTATTGCGGCGAATCGATCTGGATGTAAGTGCAGCCCAGGCGAATCAATTCGTCCACTTCATCGCGCAGGATATCGACCAAATCGGCGAGGTAGGCGTCGACGGTCGCATAGGCCCCGGTGGACTTCCGGCTGTCGTAGTAAGCCGCAGCTTGCTGCGCGCTGATCATCGTCGTTTTAGCCGGGTGCTTGGTGCGGGCACGCACGTACGTAAATTCTTCGGCGCAGAGCGGCCGTTTGCGTCGCAGTTTGGAAACGACCACAGGGCGCGGCAAAACCAACTGCTCGCCCTTTTCGTCGCGGAAAGGAATTGCCCAGCCGCCGTATTTGTCGAATCCTTCGACGGCGTCAATCAGGTGCCCGTAGAAAGCGTAGCGGCGGACCTCTCCGTCGGTGATCACTTCCATTCCTGCGAGAATCTGCAGGTCGATACATTCATCGACGGCCCGGTCTTCGATTTTTTTGAACGTGGCGTCCGCCAGCTTGCCCGCTGCGAACTGATCGCGGGCTTCTTTCAGATACGCGGGACGCAAAAGACTTCCGACTACATCACTGCGGTACACGACTACCTCCACGAACGGCGCAATCATCGAAACAACCCGGTCCGATGGCCTCACCCCACCTCGCCGTGGTTCACGAGGGCAACAAAGCGGCATCACTGTATCGAAGTCCGAGCCAGACCACAAGTGGAAACTATTGTCCTAAGAAGTGGTATGTTGCCAGATATTTGGTTACTTTTCCGTGCCCTTCTTGGGTTACTTTGAAGTGCCTTTTAGAAAAGGTGCGCTGCTCGGGAGTATGATGACGCTCCGACCGGCCGCTGCACTGCGAGGCAGGAGTCGACATGAATCCGAATATCAAAACTACTGTCGTGGGAAGTTATCCGGTGCCCTCGTGGCTGGTCGGTAATACGTCGCGGCTTGTTCTTCGAGATGCGGTGATGGCGGTTTTGAAGACGCAGGAACTCGCCGGTCTGGACCTGTTGACGGACGGTGAACTCATGCGCTTCAACCCGAGTCATCCGGAGACCAACGGGATGGTCGACTACTTCGTCTCGCAGATGGAAGGTATCCGCAGCCATTTTGCTCTCTCCGATTTCGACCGTTTCCGTTCCGACCGTGCGTCAGCATCTCGCTTGCTGACCGCAGGCATGGTGTCAGGCAAGATCGGCGCAGGCACGCTGAATCTTCCACGCGACTACGAATTTGTGGCGCCGCTGACAAAGATGCCGCTGAAGTTCACTTGCACCGGCCCGCACATGCTTTCGCGGATGGTGACCAACTGCTACTACAAAGACATTCCCGACTTGGCCATGGATCTGGCGGCAGCGCTGCGCCGCCAGCTGGAATCGATTGAAGCCGATGTGGTTCAGCTCGATGAAGCCTGTATCGCCGGATACCCGCAGGATTCATCGTGGGCCGCGGAAGCGATCAACCATGTTCTAGACGGCATCCTGAACGAACGCGCCGTGCACATCTGTTTTGGCAACTATGGCGGACAGCCCATTCTGCGCGGCTTTTGGCGCGATCTTGTTCCCTTCCTCAATTCGCTGCATGCCGACCATCTGGTGCTCGAATTTGCGCGCCGGGGCTATGACGAGCTTGAGGTCTTCGCCGATCTAGACCCGAAAATCGCACTCGGCATCGGCTTGATCGATATCAAAGACAACGAAGTGGAAACGCCCGACCTTGTGGCTGCGCGCATCGAGCGGGTGGTGAAGACTCTGGGTGCGGAGCGTTTGCGTTATGTCCATCCTGACTGCGGATTTTGGATGCTGCAACGCAGTGTGGCGGATCGCAAGATGCGCGCGTTGGTCGAGGGTAGAAATCTGTTTGAGGGCAGAGCCTAGCAGCCCGCGGCCCAAGCGCGGTTCGTTGCGCAAGTGCGGTTCGTATCAGGGCATGCCTTCAGGTGTTCAGGCATGCTGCAGAGAACAGAAAAAAGACGCGCCTTTAGGCGCTGCGATATCGAGTTAGACAAGATGCCACCAGCGATTACAACCATTGGCGAAGAAGAAAAGGCACAGGTTCGCGCCGTGGTGTTTGGTCACCTCGCGGGTGTTGTCCTGGCGCCTACGGTAAAAGCCTTATGGGACCGGCGCGTCTTCGATCTTTTCGGCTCGGAGGAAGAGTGGGTGGATTTTGACCGTGTCGCACAAGAAAC
>JAIQFA010000154.1 GCA_020073525.1 Terriglobia bacterium | reverse complement strand
GGCGGCGTCAGCGATGGCCCAAGCGCCGGAGCTTCCGCATTGGGGAACATCCGCTGTCCTAGGTGGGAATTCCAGACCATAAGACCATCTCACAAGTCTCGATCGGGCGACCGGGAATGGTGGCTTTAGGAAGTCTTGTGATCAGCCCTTCGACAGGTGTTTCGCGTACACGTCTTTCCAATTGCTCTGGCTTTCAGTGAACTCGAGCGTCTTATTGACCGGCAGACCTTCGAATCGCTGCCGCAATCCACTGGGCCACCGGATTTCGACTGCATCCACCTTGAGGATGTCGGCGAGACCGAAATGCTGTTCGAAAGGCAGGCAACCGAAGTTGCTCCCGCCCGAAACCTCGCGGAACTGCCTCCGCCCGCCCGCCTCGAGCGACACCCGCGCGCCGATTGCGGACCGGTTGCTCTTTACTCCACCCAGCCGCACGTTGAGGTAGTTGCCGGGAAGGCTCTTCGGACAGTAGACGCTGGTGGTGAGCAGATCGCCAGGATAAGCTCCGCCCGCGGCAACCAGGATCGACAGCCGCCCATCGCCAAACAGGTCTGCCATATTGACGCCATGGCTCTTACCCGTGAATGGCAGCCCCGCCGCAAACGACGTGTTGCGGAATTTCCTGCCGTCGTTTTCAAAGACAACCATCGGATCGAGACGATCGAGCTTCGGGCTGCCATTGCCCAGTGCGAGGTCGAGATAGCCATCATTGTTGAAGTCGCCGAAGTTGCCGCTCATCGTGCCCCAGCACTCGGTCAGGCCGAGCTCACGGCTCACCAGGGTGAACGTGCCATCGCGGTTGTTGTGGTATACGCGCATGGTCTGGCCGCGTTGCGGCGCCTCTCCGTTGCGCATAGTGTAAATGACGTCGTCGTGATCCGACCAGATGAACTGACCGATGTCCATCCATCCGTCGTTGTCGTAGTCCCACCAGAAGGCGGGACTGCCGAAGCCCGCCTCGTTGACGCCGGCCTTCTCACTCACATCGGTAAACGTTCCGTCGCCATTGTTGTGAAACAGCTGCGACCGGCCGAGCCCATTACTAAGAAACAAGTCCATGTGCCCGTCAATGTCGTAGTCGCCCCAGGCGCCCCCGATGGTAGGCCAGATGGTCTTCAGGCCGGCTTCTTCGGTTGCCTCGGTGAACGTACCATTGCCATTGTTGTGGAAGAGACGATTGGGAGTCTTGCGCTCGAAGAGGGCACCGAGATTGTTGGCCACGAACAAGTCGAGCAGACCGTCGCCATCGTAATCCACCCACGATGCGGTGAACGCCGGTCCCCAGACGTTTTCCAGCCCCGCCTGCTTCGTTACATCGGTGAACGTTCCGTCGCCGTTATTGCGGAACAACTGACCCTCGCCCACATAGAAGCCGGAGCGGGTGATGTAGAGGTCGGTAAAGCCGTCGTTGTTGTAGTCGCCCGCCACCACGGCGAATGTGTTTGTAGCCGTGTCCAGCCCGGAACTGATGGAGACGTCGGTGAAAGTGCCGTTGCCGTTGTTGTGATAGAGAGTCGCCCCCCCGTAGGCGGAAGTGATCGCGATGTCGAGCCAGCCGTCGTTGTCGTAGTCGAAGACCGCAGTACCTCGTCCGCCGCTCGTCTTGTCCAGCCCCATGCGGGCGGCAATATCTTCGAAGTGCACGGTCGGTTTTGCAAAGCCCGCCTTCATCTCCATACGATGGGCTTGGGGGACGTAGGGTGGGTATCCGCCCATCTTCTGGACCGCCTGGAACATCACCGAGCGCGGGCGCTCGTCGGAGGGATTGGCGTCCATCGACAGAACTTCCGCGCGGACGGCAGCTTCAAATCGCCCGGCCCGGTAGAGGGCCGTTCCCGCTTCGTGCATCGCGGTTGCGTAGTAGCTGGATTCCGGCGGAATCTTTTTGAACTCCACGTCGGCGTCTTCGTAGCGGCCGCACTTCGACAGGACGCGGGCCAGTTCCATGCGTGCACGGTAATCGTCCGGGACCTCCGCCAGGCGCTTTTCACAGCGGTCGATCAGTTCGCCATACTCGAGTCCCGCGAAAACCGGAGTTTCAGTGAACATTTCGTAGAAGTCTTCCACGAGGCGGGGAATCCGGGCCGGCCCCACCACGTTGAGCGTCACCAGACCGCGCAAAGCGGACTCGGTGAAAAGCGTTCCCAGAGAAAGCGCCAACTGCACGGGGAATGCGAGATTACGCGGGTCTTTAAGATTGAGATTACGGAAGGATTCCCGTGCCGCCGCCAAAACCTCGCCGGAGGTTGCAGGTAATTGCGCAAGTTCGAGCGGCGCAAAGCGGTAGACTCGCATGAGCCGGTTTGCAAAGTCCGCCACCGCCAGATCGAGGTCTTCGGGGCCGTTAACCGGGGCGCCCTTCACAACGCCATTCTCCTGGCCGGTGAGCTTGTCGATGGTATTCTGCGCATTCTTCATGGCGGATTGCGCCACGACCAGACCGGCTTCGAGCAGCCTGTAGGGAAATTCAAAAAGAGAACAGTAACCGTTATTCATATGCCCTTCGTGAAAGCCTTCGGCAATGTATAGTAGACCGACTGGATGGCGCAACCGTAGCTTGACGTCTCCTGCCGCATGATGGCGCTTCCACTCAGGAACTGATCGATGGCGGGTTCGAGGTAGGCGACGTACTCCGGATCCTCGGGGAACTTATAGTTATCGATTGCGCCACGGTACAACAGGGCGCGATTGGCATCCATCAGGAAGGCCTTCGGCGTCTGTTGCGTGAACCATTGCCGGGCAACTTCCGAGGCCGGGTCGTGCACAATGCAGAACTTCAGCTTCCTCTGGGCCGCGGCCATTTTGGCCGAATCCAGGGTCTCGCCCTGCCGCGCCGAAACCACGGTCAGGCTCAGATCCGGATAGCGCTCCTCAAAGCTGTTGAAATACTTGTCGTAGCGGATACAGTGTGAACACGTACTCGACCAGATCACGACTACCGCTCCCCTTTTTCCCTCCAGCCTCGAACTCAGAGTGACCGTTGTACCACTGAGGCTTCGAAGCGAAAAGTCGCTCAGGGGTTTCCCGAATTTTTGCTGTTCGTTTCCGTTTTGCAAGAGTTCCCCCTCCTTAGATCATTAGATCATTTAGAACTGGCCACCATCGATGACCGCCGACATTCCCGGATCTTCGGTTCAAAATAAGCTCAGCCACCCCCGCAGTCTGTCCAAAGTATTTTCCTACTACCCCGAGGCCGGCTGAATTGGGTGAGCCGTTCGGCGCAATTCCACTTAAATTTGAATTTCGGGGGGGCGGGCCCCAGGGGTCCGCGCAATAAGCGCTAACTAAAGAAATGACATTCCGAGACCGTAGTGGCATTCACTACCCGCACCGGCCGACCTTGGCTCTCGACGGCGAACCGTCGAGGGAACTTACCGGTTCGACCCGCCGGGAGATCAACAGCCTTGCTTCCGCCAACTGAAAACGTAATCAACATTAGGTAGTTGACAAAGACAGCCATTATCAGCTTATCAGCGCTCGCTATTATGTGTCAATCGAAACTTTTTTGATCATGTAGTTTGTAAAGAAAAGAGGGGGTGATTGTATGGTATGCCAGAGATGTGAACACGATGAAGAGGTTGCCGACCGTGGACGATCGGCTTTCTTTGGAGGCCAAGCTATTGGCAGCATTGCAGCTTTCATGCATGTCCAGTTCGCTAACAGCATAAGGGACACGGTCACAGAGAGTTGAAACATCCACAGCGTCAGATTCAATCCTGCGGTCCAAACGCGCCTCGCGGATACGTTGCACCATACGCTGAACCGTCTTGTATTCAATTCCGAGAGCAACCCGGAGTTGATTCGCGGAGATGGCCTCTTGGGAATTTGCGATCAGTGCGATCGGCCTGAACCATTTGCTCAATGGCAAATTTGCTCAATGGCAGGTGACTGTCGTGAAAGATCGTTCCGGTAGTCGTGGAAAATTGGTAACGGCAGGCCTTCTGAGTGCGCTGATAAAGAAGTCTGACCTTCCCCAATCTGCCTTTGGCATGTGTGCGCGATATTTTCTGATTCCCGCAAGCCGGACAACAGACCCCATTTGGCCACCGCATTTTTTTCGAGAAACGCAGTGCATTTGTCCTCAGTGTCAAATTTCTCTGCGTGATTCGCGCTCGGTATTTTGCGCAGATTCATTACAGGCCCCAGATCACGTATCCCACCAGGATTCTCGAAGTTTCGAAATTGATTCGTCGCCACCATATTTTTATCGCGAGTCTCACAGTGGACACCATAGCGTCTTTGGCGTCTGAACATCCCTGAAAACTAGGAGAAAGCAAGGCCGACGTACCCGAGTGACGTTAGGGTTCCAACGGGAGTGACCCGGCGCGAGAATGTTCGGATAACAGTGCCATGCCTATTCATCTGCCCGCTATTCCTGGTTGCTCCCGGCAGAGAGCCATCTGACGCGGCGGCTCTTCGGAGCGATGGCAGGACGGATTGCGCTTTTGCCAGTACCCGGCGGGTAGGCAGAGACTGTGGGCAACAAAGTCGATCAACGAGGCGGTGAGGGACGGAGAGGTGTTGGATCAATCGTCTGAAAATGAGGCAGTTGGTGGTTCTGCTTCACTTGGCCGTGGCAGTCCTGCATCCTGAGAGGGGGAGCCGGTGCCGAGCAGCCAAAATCTGGCTCCAAGTCAGGCCACTGAGTGTATTATAATGATACCCGCCGGAGGACCAAAAGACTGATTCCGGTTCAATTCCTTGGATCACAGTCCCCAGGTAAGAGGAAACACAAATGCCCGCAAACGGAGAACCGGAAAACTTTTACGACGTGGTCATCATCGGCGCCGGACTAGCGGGTCTCACGCTCAGCCGACAGCTTCTGCTCTACACGAAAAAATCGATCCTGCTGATCGACAAGCGTCTCGATCCGCCGCGCGAAGCGCCGCAGAAGTACGGTGAGTCGCTGGTGCAGTGCAGCGGCTACTATTTTTCACGGGTGCTTGATCTCGAAGAATACCTGCTGATCAATCACTACCTGAAATACAACCTGCGATTTTATTGGACTACCGAGGGGCTGGAGAACCGGGGCTTTGAGGATTACTCGCAATCCTACATCCGCAAGATCTCGAATATCGCCACGTTCCAGCTCGATCGGAACCTGCTCGAAGAGCATCTGCTGAAGGTCAACACTTCTACGGATCGCTGTGAGTTCATCGGCGGTGTGCGGAACGTGGGTGTGGACCTTGGCGAGAACGGGAACGAGCATCATATTCACTGGACCGGCGGCGAGACACGCTGCCGGTGGGTCGTCGACGCTTCGGGCCGCGGCAAGGTGATCAAACGACAGCTCGGCTTGGCGCAGCCGAACTCGATCCGTCATGGGTCCACGTTCTTTTGGGTGGATGGCCTCGTCAACATCGAAAAAATCAGCGGGCATTCGCACAAGGAGTTTCTCTTTAATCGCCAGCGTCAGAAGACCGGGCAGTTCCCGTTTTTCCTCGCAACAAACCACTTTTGCGCGGAGGGTCAGTGGTTCTGGGTGATACCGCTGCACAACAAGACCAGCCTCGGGCTGGTTTACGAGCATCGGTCGGTGAACCCGGAGGACGTCTCCAACACCCGCAAGACGATCGAATACGTGTGCCGTAAGTGGCCCATGTTCGCGCGCGATATCCCTTACCGTACAATCTTGGACGAAGGTCGGCTGATCGATTTTTCCCACGACTGTAAACAGACCATCAGCCCGGAGCGCTGGGCGCTGGTCGGCGAGGCCGGGCGGTTCACCGATCCGCTCTACAGCCCTGGCAGCGACCTGATTGGCATTTACAACACCCTCATCACCGATGCCATCAAGACAGACGACGATGCTGCGCTGGCGGAGAAGTGCCGCATGGCGGAGCAGATTCAGCGCGTGATGTACGAGTCTTACGTGCCGAGTTACGCCATCAGCTACGACTGCCTGGGCGACCAGGAGGCTTTCAACCTGAAATACACCTGGGAGTTGGCGGTGTACTTCGGCTTCTTCGTTTTTCCGATGATCAACGATCTCTACGCCAACCAGGAGTTTATGCGCCAGTTCCTGCGGCGCTTCGCAATTCTCGGTCCGATCAACTCCAACTTGCAGCGGATGCTCAGCGCTTTCTTCCAGTGGAAGAAGACTCAGCCGCCGCGGCCGCGCACGGAGCCGAGTTTATTCGAATTTTACGATATGCAGCCGCTATTCGAAGCGGAAACTCTGTTTTACGAGGCAGGTCTTACGCCGTCGGAGGCTGTCACTGTGGTTGACCGGCATTTGGCACGGTTGGAGGAGTTCGCGCGGTACATCATCACGCATATCCACGCTTCGGTCCTCGGTAACCGTGAAGTGCTGACAAACGCGTCATTCATCTCCAGCCTCAAGATGCGAGGAACCGTTTTTGATCCCGAAGCGATGAAAGCCGGTTATGCGCCCTACGCCGGTCGGACTGAAACCTACAAATGGAACCTTAACCCGTTGGCGATGGATAGCTACATAGTTGAACGGCCGGTGGCCATTCAGGCCCCATTATCGGTTATGGGAACTGAGGAAGAGCGATAAAGTGCACTTCCTCGGAGGCTCGCTTCAGGGCAATGTGTCGAATGGGTCACACACGATCCGCTATATCCTCGCTTTTGGCACACGTTCTCGGTACGCTCAACGCGTTTCAATTCTAATGGGCTTCTAGAGCATTTTAACAATTAATGCAGAGCATATCCGCAGTGAGGAAAGCAAGCTGAGGCGTTTTGCCCGGTGATGGTTAGGAGCGCTTGCGGGATGATCTCCTCCAAGGGATCCACAGTCCGGGATTTGGCGGAGCGCAGGTGCTGCTTGATTTTGGACCAGGCCTTTTCGATCGGATTGTAGTCCGGCGAGTAGGGCGGCAAATACAGCAGTTGGGCTCCGACTGCCTCAATCCGCTGACGGACTCCCTCTGCTTGGTGAGCACTCAGGTTGTCCATCACCACCACTTGGCCGGGGCGCAGCGCTGGACAGAGCACCTGATCCAGACAGGCCAGAAAGACGTCGCCATCGGCCGGAGATTCCACGGTCATGCTGGCCAGCATTCCATCCCGGCTCATGGCTCCCAGCAACGTGAGCACACTCCAATGCCCAGCCGGTGTAGCCTCTCGGATGCGTTCTCCGCACGGGGCGCGCCCGTAACGCCGCGTCATCTCCGTGGTTGCTCCACTTTCGTCCACAAAGACCAGCCGCTCCGGTTCGATTCCTTTCACCGTCTCCCACCAGGATTGGCGGCGCTGCTGGTTTTCCGGGGAGTCCTGCTCCTGGGCATAGAGCGACTTTTTTTGAGTCGCAGTTTCATCTGCCGCAATACCACCCACAACCGCGGGATGCTCCGCGAGATTTGCATCTGCTCTCGCAAGCACCGCCGGAGTTCCGCCAAGCTCATATCGGGCTGTTGCCGCAGCCTTCCGCGCAACCGTTCCTGTGCCAACGGCGTCACCCGATTGACTCGGCCGTGCCGCTGCTCGCTCCGCTCCATCCGCCCTGTTCGCCGTAGTGCCGCCGAGATTTTCTTCGCGAAACCCAGACTGACTCCGAATTTTTCCGACAGGTCTTCTAGCGTCCCCCGGCCCTGTTCATGCGCCTCCAGCAGCTTCCGCCGCAAATCGTTCGCGTCGGCTCGTGCCATCGATTCATTTCAAAATCGCTAGAGCACTTCTAGTCTACACTAATTGTTAAATTGGTCTAGTTAGAAGCGATCCGAGAGGCACGGCCATTAGCTCACTGCCGCATCCATGCTTGAAGAATCGGGCATGCTTGAAGAATCGGGCGCGCTTGGAGACTCGCGCCTGCCGTGGCGATACATGAAAAAAAATACGGTCCCGGCCAGGGCCATTGAAACCGCCACAAACGTCCATTCCGCCAGGGTTCGTTGGAGTGAATACAGAGTCCAGATGAATTGGAGCACACAAAGAACTGATATGACGTAAAGCGTCTTGATGCGGGGGATGACGGTGAGGATGTAAGTTCCTATTGGGGCACCGAAGATGACGATCGGTCCGGCAGCGAGGAACTTCATGACCACGTCGCGGGGTATGTCACCCAAAGCGAGGTGTCCTGCTACTCCCATCACCGAAGTCACGGCCATGGCCGAAACAGCCGTGGGCACTGCAATCTTCAAGTCGCAACGATAAAGCAGCAGGAGGACAACGTACAGGGTCATCTCCACACCCACCCCGATGATGGAAGCGATGATCCCGCCGGTGATCCCGACCAACAGACCCGCGCGCATCGCCACCCGCCGGTCAATGGGGCACACTCCGATACCGCTGATCCCCACCAGCAGCCCCTTGCGCGGGGCCACCCCCGTGTCAACGGGGCACACTCCAACACCGGTGATCTCCACCAGAGGACTCTTGCGCGTGGGCACCTCGCTGTCGACGGGGCAGGCTCCGACAACCGAGCAGAACTCGCCGGTTTTCGCCATCGTCAGAATTGCGAAGCTCATCCACATGCAGGCAAAAGTGAGTTTGACGAAATTGGGCGCGATATGCGGAGCGATTCCAAGGGTCCCGATGAACATGCCCGCCGCAGCCCCGACAACCGTCCAACCCAGCACCGTGCGCTGCACGGGAACGCGCCGGCAGAATATGAAGATCATCGCCGAGGTCATGCCGAGCGCCTGGATTACCAGAGCGAAGTTGCGCGCGCTATTCGGGGATATATGGAGCCACAACACCAGAAATGGAAAGGAAACGGCGCCGCCGCCCATGGGAGTGGCACCCGCGACCAACGATCCCAGCGTCATAACGATCGCAATCGGCCACTGCTGGAGAACCGCAGGGCGCAGGCCAAAGCCGAATATCAGCACCGCCCAAACGGCCAGAAACGCGCCGATATAGGCATACCAGAATCTCATCAAAGACCGCGGCGCTTTGGCCGGAGTCTCTTCGCCCAATGCAAAAAGCGTAGTAGTCATTAATCCGCCCTATGCATTATAACGCAGCGCACCTCACTAGGTCTATGGCGTATGGCGCAGATGGCAAACGTTTACGGGATGCGTCCACGAGAGGCGGGTGTCAACGATCCCGAGTGTCTCATTCTTGGGGTTCAGTCCGTGAGGAAACGACTCGAACGCCTTCCATATCCCAGATCCCACCCCTAGTCCCGTCTGGAGAATCAAGGAGATGACTAGCGAAGGCAAGCGGTGTTGTAACGCGTATCAAAGCCTGAATGTTTCAAGTGAAGGATTCCCTCAAAACACGACTGCGAAGTGTAGCGACGAGAACTGCCTCGGTAGAAGGGTTCACTCTTGCCAGGTGTAGATAATTTTGTAGATACCCACAGCTCTCGCTTTCAATCGGTTTTGGAATCCGGTTCGGGACCAGGGGGTCGGAGGTTCAAATCCTCTCGCCCCAAGCCTACTTGCGCCGCTTGTTGGAGCGGGTTTATGGACCGGCCGGCTCCTTTCCAAGCTGAACATGCGGAAATTTTCCCCTTTGCAAGCGGGAACAATTCCCCGATATCGCAGTTTAACGATCTACAAGCTATTGAAACAAAGTGATTGTGATTGGCATGCAACTTGCCATGCGGAGGGTCTTGTCATAGTTGGCCAGGCTC
>JAIQFA010000153.1 GCA_020073525.1 Terriglobia bacterium | reverse complement strand
TATGCCGATAAGTTCGACCTTACATCGAGACCGGAATTGGCGGAACTGTTCGCGGAGTACCGCCAACGCCTTGTTAGCCATGGCATTCGCGACTTCAGTTATTGCCCTTATGCCTTTGGCTATTTCAACAATGGCGAGTTGATAAATAAGCTGCAAAGAGCAGCCTACGCCGCCAATCTGGATAGGTTTTCGCCAGCGGATCCATTTGACGCCGCCGGCCCTTTTTATGCCTGGGCAACGAAGAATCATTTGCAGGACCGACAGGACACAGTTGGACAGTACAACCGGCAAACCTACAACCGAGCAGACAAGAGGATTCGCTTTGTAAATAAAATGTTGCGCCTCGCCTTACGTTTGCTGGGGCCTAATCGCTACACGATTCTGATGAAGTATCTCTCCTACTCTTGTGTTCTGCGCTACCAAAGAGATGTCTTTGGTGACATTCCACCTGCGCGATAATCGCATGCCGGTGCAGATGCACCTTGCGCAGTCACAGAGAAGCCGAAAGACTATTTCCTTCCCAAGATGTCAACTGTCGTATAGACTCAGGTGCTTTCACCAGACCATGCGACTCCCACAACTCAAGAACCTATTCTCTTCTCTGGCAGGTATGCTAATCGTGGCATGTTGCGCCGGATGTGGTGCGGCCGGTCCCACGATTTCTCTCCAGCCGGCGGACCAGGCCGTTCTCGCAGGTCAAACGGCGACCTTCTCGGTGAAGGCAACGGGCTCGGGTCCCCTAAGATACCAGTGGCAGAAGGGCAACACGCCTATAACTGGAGCCACTGCGGCCAGCTACACCACCCCAGCGACTTCATCCTCCGATAGCGGCTCGCAATTTAGTGTGGTTGTTTCCAACTCGACAGGGGATGCGACCAGCAGCGCGGCGACACTAACGGTAAACGCTACGACCGATGTGCTGACTCAGCACAACGACATTGGGCGTACAGGACAGAACTTAACGGAAACCATCCTAACGACCAGTAACGTCAGCTCGGCAACGTTTGGCAAACTCGCATTTTATGCCATGGACGGATTGAATGACGCCGAACCGCTCTACGCCTCCAACGTTGTAGTCCCGAATAACGGGACGCACAATCTGCTGATCGCCGCAACAGAGCACGGTACGGTCTATGCGCTCGACGCGGATTCCGGCGCGACGATCTGGCAGGTTTCTACATTGAAGACGGGCGAGACTACCTCCGACGATCCCGGTTGTCCAACCTGTTCAGAAATCGGCGTAAACGCCACACCGGTGATCGATCGCACGCGTGGTGCGAATGGCGCGATTTATATAGTGGCTTCGTCGAAAGACGGATCGGGCAACTACCATCAGCGCCTGCACGCGTTCGATCTCGCTTTGGGCACGGAATTGTTTGGCGGCCCCGTCGATATTCAGGCGACCTATCCGGGAACGGGCGACAACAGCGACGGCACAAATGTGGTCTTCGATCCTAAGCAGTACAGGGAACGCTCCGGGCTGCTCTTGCTGAATGGAGTTATCTATACAGCTTGGGCTTCGCACTATGACGTCCGCCCCTACACGGGCTGGATCATCGGTTACAGTGCGTCCACGCTGGCGCAGACCAGTGTACTGAACGTGACGCCCAACGGCAACGAGGGCGCCATCTGGATGTCGGGAGCAGCGCTCGCCGCCGATAGTTCGGGCAACATCTATTTTCTCGACGCCAACGGCGACTTCGACTCCACATTCGACGGCAACGGCTTTCCCAGCAATGGTGACTATGGGAATGCCTTCATGAAGCTCTCGACTTCAAACGGTCTTGCTGTGGCCGATTATTTCGAGGAGGACAACGACGTTGAGGAGAACGCGAATGACATTGACTTAGGCTCCGGCGGTGCCTTGCTGCTGCCTGATCTGAGCGATGGGTCAGGCCACACGATGCACCTGGCGGTTGGGGCCGGCAAGGACACCAACCTCTACGTGGTGAATCGTGACTCCATGGGCAAGTACAGCGAAAATAACAGCAACATTTATCAGGAACTCGTGGGAGCGTTGCCAGGAGGCGTTTGGGCGATGCCCGCATACTTCAACAACACGGTTTACTACGGATCGGTGGGAAGCCCCATCCAGGCATTCACGATCACCAACGCGAAGCTGTCGAGCAGCGCAACCGCACAAACCGCCAACAGCTTCGGGTATTCCGGGGCGACGCCGAGCATCTCGGCGAATGGCGCAAGCAACGGAATTGTGTGGGCAGTGGAGAACGTCCAGGTCGCCGTGCTGCACGCTTACAATGCCACGAATCTGAACGAGCTCTACAACAGTAACCAGGCAAGCGGCGGCCGCGATCACGTGGGCGGGGGCAACAAGTTCCTTACGCTGACGATCGTGAACGGCAAGGTGTTCATGGGGACTTCTCATGGCGTGACCGTGTTCGGGCTGCTCCCTCACTAGGGTCCACCCCTTCTTCCATCTACGCCATACCGATCCTCCTGGGTACGCACGTCCGACTGGCTTCTTTGTGAGAATCTGCGCCGATGAGGTTCGCAGGGTGATCGGCGATGCGCTTCAGAACCTCGCGCAGGACGAACCTGGCGGATCACCCGGAAGCAACCGGGCACATACTCCTCTGACTCATGAACAGAGATTCGTAGGCGCCAAGAATGATCGCATCCACGACTAGAGCAGCCGTAATTGCTTCGAATACTGCGTTTGTACCAAACCAAAACAAAACGATGTGTGCAAAGTATGGATACAAAAGTATGCCTATCAGCCGGCCCTCTCTCATCCGGCGCCACGTAAAACCGTAAAGCAAACCATACCCAAACACGTATAGAGGAGCGAACCAGCCTAGTTCAATGAAAATGTCTCCAAACGTCCCGCTATAGATCATCGAGGCATCGAGACCGGCCCTGCCCACAGAAGAGAATTCTGACATCCACCAGTCGAAATAGTCGGGGGCATCCACGAACTTCCCGAACGGGAGGACCCGATTGAAGGAGTTGTTAAATACAACGAAATTACTGAGGTAGATGCCCTTACCCGAAAATTGATAGTGGAGCGCTCCCGAAAGCAAGGCGGCCATTCTGTTGTATGAAGCGATTGTGTATCCGACGGCGGCAGAGACCTGGCTATTCCCCTCAACACTCCCTCTCAGCCAGGAAACCAGGACGAAGAAAAGGGCTCCCCCAATGCCAAGGACACAAACGGTCTTGCCGACAAGACTCCAACTTATCTGTCCGACAGTAACCTTGCGAAACAGATAGAAGACCGACATCCCCGAAATCGCGACAACAAACGGGCCGCGCGATACAGTCAGGCTCGATGAGATGAACACTGTAAGCACGGCAACGAACAGCCCAACTTTCACCGCGCGTCTACCCCATCCCTGAATTTCAGACTGGTAGTAACGCCAAAGAGCCCACCAAACAATGCCGATGAGAAACAATCCCGAACTTCTTAGTGTCCCTTCGAATTCGATACCGCTTCCATCAAGACCTCTCAGATCTCCACCTTGTTGAGCCAGCAACATCACGACCAACGAAGGGTTGTTCTTCACCAGGAGGACGCTGGAAAGCACCGACAGAGCCACGCCCACGCCTAGCGGAATCAGCAAGACAGTTGCGGAATGGATTCTGGCTTCAACCTTGCGTTCGACAAAATGACCTGGTGGAAAGAGTTTCTCAAAGAACCAGACTCCCCCCAAAAAAGCTGCAACACAAAGGGTATAGAAGAGGATGGTTGCCGGATCGAAGAACATCAAGTCCGGCTCGTGCATATAGTGGGTATAGACAGATGGCGGGATAAGACATGCGAACAAAAAAAACGCGTAAGAAAACAACGCCAATCCATAGGGAGAGACGATGTTGTTCAGAACCCGCTTTTGCCCGATCTGATTCATCCCAACCTTCGACTCTTCCCCGTCAACGCCAGCTACTGCCTGCTGAAGAGCATTGCGCGGAGAGTTTGAATCCTGCCCTGTCTCTCAGGTGACTGTACCCATCGTTCCGATGCAAGGACCCACAGGACAGCGATCACCAATGCGATGAGAGTCATCAGGACCACGATGAGGGCACGAGGCGGAAAAGAGCGCTTATCCGGGGGCACGGCAGCGTCCACGACTTGAACAATTGAGCCCTCTCGTGCCTCATCGAGTTTGGCGATTTCGAACTCTTTCGCCAGCAATTCGAAGACGGTCTCGGAATACTTGAGGTCCCGATACCGCCGGAGATATTCCATCCCGGATTCTGTCACTCTTCCCTTGGAAAGATTGATGTCCGACCCGGTGTCCTGCTGCGATCCCGCCAGGCGTTGCAGTTGCGATTGGAGCGCGGCGAGCTCCTGCTTGGCCAGGATGAGACGGGGATTGTCGTCGGTAGCGAAAGATCGCATGCTTTCAATCTGGACTTGCTTGGCCACCACCTGGCCGCGCAAGATGGCGGCTCCCTCGATCAACGCTCGTGCCTGACTGTCAATCTGCAGAACGCCTGTGGATTGTTGAGTCTTTCGCATGGCCTCCTCGGCCTTGGTTAGTTCGTCCTTGGCCTGCTGCAATTGCTGCTCGAAGAACAACCGGCGTCGTGCGGCCTCGGTGATTGCCAGCGAGGCAGAGAGTTTGCGGAATTCTTCTACGTAGCCGTTTGCAAGGTCGGCAGCTCTTTTCGGATCACGGTCCTCGACTGAGATGCGGATCAGCCCATCCTTGGTCCCGGCAATAGCCGTCGTGCGGGACTCAAACTCCTTGCGCGCATCGGACATGCGCTTTTCGTGATACTCCTTCATCAGGTCGAAACGCTGGATCAGCGCGTCTTCGACGGTCCGGCTCGTCAGCAACGAGATGTACATATCGGCGGGGTTCTTGATGCCAAGACTGCCCCCCGCCAGCGAGGCCAGCGATCCTAGCGATCCTAGCGATCCCATATTCCCGAGTTGCCCTAACAACGCGGAACCCACGGATGAATTTTGCTGAGGAGGGAGGAGCAGGATCTTTGCCTCGTATCGGACCGGCAGCAGGAAGGAAACCACTGTTGTCAACACCACGGCGATCAGCACAAAGAGGCCAATGAAGCGCTTATGTTCGGCAAGCAAGATCAACCCGTCGAGTGCTGAATTCTGAGGTATGGTTCGGGCTGGTTCTGAGCTTGTTTCCTGCGCGACTGCTTCGGGTTGGATCACGGCATCAGAGTATCGTGTCACCACAATATTATGGCATCCTATCAGGCTCCATCCAACTGAACTTTCTAGAGCGCTGAGAGCGGTCATCCCGTATTCCCTTCGCGCTTGTCGTGCTCGGACCGACTCCTCTCGGATTTCTAACGCAGATATCGTGAAATGTGATCGCCACCAACGTGGGCGAACGGCGACTGGCAGTTTGTGGCCAGGCGGATTCCTTGAGTTAAGGCAATTGCCCTAGTACCCACCTTGAACCTTCCGCCGCGCCGCGCCGATGGGCGGGGTGCGATGCAACGCGTCTTGGGGCAGCCATCGCAGAAGCCGTCCAGACCTGGTCTGGATACAGGCTAGGAATGCGAAAGCCGCGGTACGCCAATTGGTCCTGGATGTCCATCTTCCAAACCAGATCCTGGGTAGGGGTGACTTCTTCTATGTACGAGACATTGGGTGTGTTCACGTCGAAAGCGACGTCAAACTCAAACTTGCCACTAGGAAGGACCAGCGCATCCCCGCAACAGACGGAATATGCGGGCAGCAAGTTTTCCTCCCAGAGCACCGTAGCGGTCTTACTAGACTCATCGAGTTGGAATATCGGAACACTGCTGTAGCAAGCACCCACTCCGGGAGTGCCACATACGTCATTATTATTGTCCATCAAACGATTGTTTCCATTATTGAAAAGCATGAGCGAGAAAACTCCGGAACTATTCGGGCTGACAATCGTCGGATAGTGCTGACCGTAGTTCCACTCAATGGGTGCCTGCTGTTCGGGGAGGATGAAATCCCCGTCAGGCCCAAGGCGCCAAAGGATATTCCCGTCTCCTGCCCCATCGCGGTAATCGATTTTGACGACCCAATTCTGGTTCCGCATGGAAAGTATTAGGTTGCCATCATCCGGGGAATAAACGACCGCATTCGCATGAGTCCAGTCCGCAACGCCATAGGGAGCATGCAGAAGACTGAGATGATCGAAGGCAGACCAAGCCCATACTGGCCCCCGTTGCGGATCCCAATCGATGAGCGCATCTCCGACCACTAACGTTCCGTCAGGGATTCCGGGCACGTTGTTGATTGTCTTCGCGTAGTTGGCGAGAAGAATCAAATGCCCATTGGGCAGAGCTGCAACGTCGTGATGAAACGATCCGATCTGGAACTTAGCAATGGCGGGGAGAGCGTTATTAACGGAAGTCGTCGACACCCTCTGAATAACGTTGCCGGCCAGATCAATCTCGCGGATTTCGTCTACCCCTGTCGTTTGTATGCCCGCCGCTCCTATAGGATATGCATCTAACAACATATGCCCGTTGGGTAGAGGTTTGATGGAGAACGCAACCGAGTCCGATTCCAGATCGTAGTACCAGATCACATTGCCTTCCAGGTCTGTAGCCACGGCGGAAAGCAGGTTCCCGGCTTCATCAGGGAAAAGGGAGAATAGTTCTACACCGGGACTCGGTGTTCCACCTCCGAATGTCTGCGCGGTGATATTGGGAATCCGATCCGCTGGAATGGTGCCCGTTGTAAATGTCTGATCGCTGCCTAGCAGTTGCGAACCATTAAACAAACTGGCGACCGCCTGCATATGATAGGTCGTGCCCGCTCGCATGCCCGCCACTAGGATTGTGACCTCGCCTCCGGTTTGGTTTGAGACGCCGGAGGTAGAAAGACCATAGCTTGTGTCGAGTCCAAACTGCACCTGAACTGGTGTGGCCGCCGGAACCGTCATCGAGTACGAAGCGACCAGCGGATTTTGGGTCGCTGCAATTGAGCCGCTGGTAAAGCTGGCAGGATCAAAAACAGTGACTGTCGCTGAGGTTGGTTGGCCTTGGACACTGATCTCTATCGGTTGCCCCGAGGCGGTAGTAGGAGCTGTGTAACTGCCCGCCGGCGTGATCGTTCCACTGGATGGCGAGCCTCCAACCACTCCGTTCACTAACAGCACTGGTTCCGACTTCCCGCCTGCTGCGCCTTCGATCCGGCCGACGTTGAATTTGAAGGTCTGTTCGGGAGATAGCAGAACTGCGGACGGGGTTATGAAAAAGGAAGGCGCAGAAGTTCCGCAACCCATCGACGATGCCAGGCAAAAAGCAATTAGCCCTATGGCCGCAAAACGAATTCTCCAAGTGAGCACGTTGTTCCCCCAACACGACTCGGCAAAAAAAACATGACATATTAGCAGGAGTGGACGAATCGCAGAATTATACTAGACGGACACTAACACATTCGGTGATTGTGCGCTGCTCCTCGAGACTGAAAGGAGTGCAATGAAGGTTGACGAGACGTCTGTCGATACTGCGAGAATTCGACGCCACCTACGCTCTGCGGTTAGATCATTGTCTCTACTGGCGATGGTCGTTAGCTGGAGTTTGATGATGTGGGCGCAGACTCCTGGGGACGACAAGAGCGGCCCTTCTCCGCCTGCGAACGTTGAGGCACAGGACCCCGGGTTGTCGACAGAACCGGTACACTTGAAGTCTCTTCCGCGCAATCTTTTCACGGACCAGAAGAGTTTCTGGATAACCCCGTTCCACATGACCAAGAAAGAGTGGCAGTGGACCGTTCCATTGGCTTTTGTCGGCGCCGGATTGTTGGCCAGCGACACAGCCGTGGAGAGACACGTTCCCACAAGTTCGACGACGGTTTCACATAGTGTTACAGCTTCTAACGCCGGCCTCGCTGTTTTGGCCGGCGCCGGCGCAGGAATGTTTCTGTTGGGACACACCGCTCACGACGATCAGCAACGTGAAACCGGACTTCTCAGCGGAGAAGCGGGCATCGACGCGTTCCTGGAGACGACAGTCTTCAAGTATGCGACGCGAAGGGATCGCCCCTTTGTTGGCGATGGGCGGGGACGTTTCTTTCAGAGTGGGGGGGACTCCTTTCCCTCGGAGCATGCGTCCGTCAGTTGGGCGATTGCCAGCGTAATCGCTCACGAATATCCCGGTCCCATGACACAGCTGCTGGTCTATGGCCTGGCCGGAGGGGTGAGCGCCGCGCGGGTTGCGGGGCACAAGCACTTCGCCTCGGACGTGGTAGTGGGCAGCGCCCTGGGCTGGTACACGGGACGCCAGGTTTTCCGCTCCCACTCTCGCTACAGTGCTGCGGATATCGCGAAATTTGGAACGTTCAGCAAAGGTGAGGAAGGGGACAACGGACGCGAATGGCAGAACATGGGTTCCAGTTATGTGCCGGTAGATAGCTGGGTCTATCCAGCCTTTGATCGGCTCATAGCCTCTGGTTATATTCATGACCGGACGGTCTCCATCCGGCCCTGGTCAAGGCTGGAGTGTGCGCGGATTTTAACGGAAGTACATCAGCATTTGGAGGCGGAGCTGGATTCTCCCGATGCGCATATGATGTCACTGATTTCAGACCTTGATGCGGAATTTCGACCAGAAGCACAGCTCCGAATTGGCGACACTCCCAATGTCAACGTAGAGCTCGAATCCGTTTATAGCCGCTACACCGGGATCAGTGGCCCGCCGCTGCGCGACTCTTATCACTTTGCCCAGACTATCGCGGACGACTTTGGCCGTCCCTACGGTCGTGGCGCTAACAATATCACAGGGTTTTCCACGAATGCCGCGGCCGGTCCATTTGTAATCTACGTGCGCGGTGAATATCAGTATGGCTCCTCCAGCCAGGAGTACACGCCCACGCAGGCGCAAGACATTGCCGCCACCGATGGGTTGCCGGTCAATTCCGTTCCGACTTTTGGAATGAGTTCCCGGCTAAGGACGGTGGAAGCATACGCCGGGCTCAATTTGGCAAACTGGCAGTTTACTTTCGGGCAGCAAAACCTTTGGTGGGGCGCCAACCGGAGCACGAGTCTGTTGTTGTCCAATAATGCTGAAGCCATTCCGATGTTGCGGTTGGAGCGGATCAGCCCGCTGAAATTGCCTAGTGTGCTGGGTCTACTCGGCCCCATGTCCGTGTCTGGCTTTATTGGGCGACTCGGAGGACATCGATATCTTCGCTTGGGTCCCGATTTCGTGCTCTATGGGGACGGGATTCATCAGGTGGATCCCCAACCGTACATCTGGGGAGCAAACATTGCTTTCAAGCCCACATCCAACTTGGAATTGGGGTTCTCGCTCACGGCGGTGATTGCCGGACATGGCCGCCCCCTGACTCTCAAAACCTTTCTCCACAGTTTTTCGCAGCACGGTAATGCACAACCAGTAGACCCTGGAGACAGGGGTCCGGCCATGAGCGCGTCCTACCGACTTCCCAAACTGCGGAACTCAGTCCTGGTGTATGCGGACGCCTTCAGCGAAACCCAGCCATTCCCACTGTTCTATCCCTTGGAGTCGGCGTTCAATGCGGGGATCTATTTGCCGCATCTACCTCGCATCAAGAATTTGGATTTCAGATGCGAAGGTATTTATACAAACATCCCGGGAAGAAATGCGTTCAACAATTCCTATTTTATAAACGCACATTACGCCGAAGGTGACCGCAATTATGGGCAGCTTTTCA
>JAIQFA010000032.1 GCA_020073525.1 Terriglobia bacterium | reverse complement strand
AGGATCGAAGTAACCCTCGGTCAGACCTTCGTGAACATAGCGGATTAGAATCCCCCTGAATTCCGGTCTTACCGCCACGATCTGAATCGCGCGGTTGACGGTATCAACGATGTCCGCAACTTCGGTCCAGGTCTGCTTCGCGGAAGCGAGGCTGTCGGCGACGCCCTTTGGAAGTTTGCGTTTCTTGGTTAGCGCGTCCACTTTCGTTTGGACCGCCGACACCATTCCCGGCATCGAGTTGCTTAGTTCGTTCCACTGGGCGGTCAGTTCATCCTTCCTGGCGGCGGCCGCGGTCTTCAGTCCCTTTACCTTGACGGGAAGAGTCCTGGAGGCTTCGAAAGCCTCAGAATAATCGCCTTTATTGAAAGCGTCCTGGGCCGTTTGGATGGCGGCCTGAACGTCCTTGGCCTGGTCGGGAACATACCGGTTAGCCTGGTCCGCAATGTCCGCGTATGCCGTTTGGGCGGCCTTGATGGCAGAGTCAGCGGTAGTCTTCTTCGCACTATTGCAGGCGACGACGAACAACATTCCCGCCAGGATGGCTGCACGTGCGAGCTTGGTTTTCATAATCTGCGTCCAATACAGCAGCCTATCACTTCGAATACTCGTCGCGCAGGCGGACCTGCCGGTCGGTCATGGGGACTGCGTGTCCGGCGATGAAGACGTGCTTCACGTCGGTTTTCACGTCCAGGGGATCGCCGTTGGCGATGACCACATTGGCGGTCTTGCCCACATCGAGGGAGCCAAGTTGGTCGGCAACGCCCCAGATTTCGGCGGCATTGATGGTGATCGCCTTGAGTGCTTCGTCATAGGGAAGCCCGAAGGCGGTGGCGAATCCCGCGGCATCGGGAAGGTTGCGCACGTTGTGCGCCGAGTAGGAGGCGAAGGCAATCTTTACGCCACGCTTATAGAGTTGCGCTGGAAGACTGTAAACCGTGTCGTAGCGCTCGTCTTCTTTCGGAGCTTCGTAGATGGGTCCGACGATCACCGGTACCTTGAGGCTGGCTACGTAGTCGAGGACCGGCTGCGAGTGGGCAATGTGGTTGAGCACGAACTTCAGCTTGAACTCATTCGCCAGACTGACCGCGGTTTCCAGATCGCTCGGGCTTTCGGCGGCGAGCACGATGGTTTTCTTGCCTTCGAGATAAGGAATCAGAGCTTCTAATTTGAGATCGCGCTTGGGAGCGAGAGGCGCGGCCTTTTTGTCTTTATCCTTATCCTTGCTTTGGGCAGCTTCGTTTTTCTTGCGTTCGTAGTCGGCCCATTTCGATTTGTAGTCTTCCGCATCAAGGAACGCCTGGCGCAGCTGTGCGGCCAGACCCATGCGCGTCGACGGGAATTTATGTTTCTCGAAGCCGCCTTTGTTGCGCCGTTCATCGCCGGTGAAGTTCAGCGGCATGGCGTTGTCGCGGATCAGGAGCATCTCGGTGGCGCTGGCTCCGGCCAGTTGAATGAAAGAATCCTGGCCGGGCAGAGTGTCAGTGCCTTCGGGAGCAACGACGGCATTGGTGATGCCGTTCATGCGGGCGACCGGGATCAGCGCCGACTCGGCGTGGAACGCTTCCGCGGTATGCATGTGGGGCATGATTTCGTCGCTGAGCTCGACCAGGTCGTTGGTCATGTTTTCGGCGGAAATTTCAGTCAGGCCGAGGTTGGTCTCGGAATCAATGAGGCCGGGATAGATGGTCATGCCGGTTGCATCGATGACCTGCGCGTCGCTGGGGACATTTACGGAACTTGCGGCGCCGACGGCGGTAATCTTGCCGCCTTGCATGACGACTACGCCGTTTTCAATGGTGCCGTGGGTGATGGTTAGAAGTTTGCCTCCTTTCAGGGCTACGGGGTGATCTTGGGCGGCAAGAAAGGCGGTCGCTAGGAGAATGCTGAGAAAACCTAGATAACCACGGGGTACACGGAGGGACACGGAGGAAATTCGTGTGATGCGCGAGATTCGCAATTCGGAGAATCGTGCCAAGAGCGTCGTCATTACTCCCCCTCCTTGTAGTGCGTCGTTCCCAGGCCCGGTTGCGCGCGGTCAAAGTACACGTCGCCATCGATCAGAACTTTTTCGGGGACACCGTAACTGGAGAGCGGGTAGCCGTCCCAGATTACTAGATCCGCATCCTTGCCGACTTCGATGGAGCCGACACGATCATCGACGCCGACGATCCAGGCGGCATTCAACGTGATCATCTTCAGGGCTTCTTCTTCGGTGGCGCCGCCATAGCGCATCGTTTTGGCGGCTTCCTGATTGAGGCGGCGGGTGTAATCCTCGGAATCGCTCTTGATCGCGACGCGCACGCCTTTGTGCATGGACAGCGTCGCATTCCACGGGATCGCGTCCCAAGCCTCCTGCTTAAATCCCCACCAATCGGAGAACGTCGCGACGGCGACGCCGTTGGCCGCGAGCTGGTCGGCGACTTTGTAGGCTTCGAGAGCGTGGTGGAAGGCGCGAACCTTGTAGCCGAATTCCTTGGCCATCGCCATTTCGGTGAGCATTTCGTCGGCGCGATAGCAGTGGATCTGCACCATGAGTTTGCCGCGCAGAACGTCGGCGAGGGCTTCGAGCTTCAGGTCGTGCTTGGGTGGGGAGGCATCTTTGTCGCCACGCTTAACCTTCTCGTTGTAGGCGTCCCACTCGCGCATGTAGTCCTGCGCCTGGACGAGAGCTTCGCGTTGAACAGCAAAATTGCCCATGCGGGTCGAAGGCATCTGCTCGCGGCTGCCATAGACGCGCTTCGGATTCTCGCCGCTCGCGAACTTGATCGAGCGGGGCGCGTTGGGGAAAAGCATTTCATCGCGCGCGGCTCCGTATTTGTGCTTGATGACGATGGCCTGCCCGCCAATCATGTTGGCCGATCCGTGCAGCAAGAGCGACGTGGTCACGCCGCCGGCTAGCGCTCGGTAGATGGCCTTGTCCTGATAATTGAAAGCATCTTTCATCATCATCTGAGGCGTGACCGGGCTGGTGGCTTCGTTGATGTCGTCTTCGAGAGCAATGTGCGAGTGCGAATCGACGATTCCGGGAGTCAGGTACTTCCCTTCGGCATCGATGACGGTGGCGCTGGCGGGCGCATTTACGGTTTCGCCGACGGCGGCGATCTTGCCGTCCTTGATGTAGATCGAGCCATTCTTGATGTTGCCGTGCGTCACGGTCATCACAGTGGCGTTTTTGATTACGACGTCATGATGGGCGGCGGCGGATTGCGCGAGGGCTGCAGCGGACAGCAGCGTCAGGCAGGCGCAGAGGAGCGCAAGTTTTCGTGTCGACGTTAGTCGCATGTATGGAACTCCAGAAAGAAGAAGTTCTGCAGAGAATTGGGATTGTAGGAGCCTCGGCGACAAGGGTCAACGCGAAATCGATCGTTCGTGTGGAGGCGGGGCGGAGCCCCGTCACCACACAATCCCCACTGTTGGGCTGTTATGTTTTCTTCGCCGCGGCCTTGCTCGTTTCGCTGAACTCATGTCACGATTTGGACGTGAGAATCACAACCCTGCTTGCTGTTCTGCTGGCGCTCGCGTTGTCCGCATTCGCCGCCGATTGCCCCAAGAATCAGCCGAAGACCGAGGCGACGCTCATCGAACTCGAAAACAACTGGGCTGCAGCGCTCAGCCGCAAGGACGCGGATGCCGTCGCCTGCCTGCTGGCCGACGAATTCGAAGACGCCGACGTTGACGGCTCGCTGCATAGCCGCAGCCAGATGCTGGAGCACATCCCGCATCGCAAGCCTGGTGTGAACCACCTCTCAGAAATGCGCGCACACGTCGAGGGGAACTCCGGATTCACGCGTGGACTGGCCACGCTGGTGGACGCTTCCGGCAAGGTTATTGCCCGCGTCCGCTTCACCGACGTCTTCACCTATCGCGATGGGCGCTGGCAGGCGCTCGCGGGACACGAATCGCTTCTCGGCGAGGCGAGCCGCTAAGTGCGCGCCGTCGTGCAGCGCGTGAGCCGCGCCCGAGTTACGGTTAGCGACGAGGTCACCGGCGAGATCGGACTCGGGCTGCTGGTGCTGCTGGGGGTGGGTGCGGGAGATACGCGCTCGGAAGCCGATTATCTTGCCGAGAAGACGATCGGGCTGCGTATTTTTGAAGACGCCGGCGGCAAGATGAATTTGTCCGTCGCGGAGGTTGGCGGGGCGCTGCTGGTGGTCTCGCAGTTTACTCTCTACGGAGACGCGCGGCGGGGCAAGCGTCCATCGTTCGACGCGGCCGCTCCTCTTGAACAGGCGCGCGAACTCTACGAGTATTTTGTGGCGAAGGTCCGGGCGGCGGGCTTGCGCTGCGAAACCGGGCGCTTCCAGGAAACGATGCAAGTTGAGTTGGTGAATGAAGGGCCGGTCACGATCTTGCTGGATTCGGCAAAAGGGTTCTGAAGGAACGGAAAAGCTAATTGCGTACTACGGCAAACCGCGGGCGCTAAAGCGCCGGCAATGTCTGAGGACTTGGCGGCACGAGTAAACTCGTGCCCTTCCCATTTCGTGGATTGACAAGATGTTTCGTTTGACCGATTTCCACAGCGCACGATAGACTAATTGAGTTTGCCTGTACTTGCGGACCCGTTCTGGGCCCGCGCCGCGTTTCCGGTCAATAGCCGCAGCGGGAAAACAGCAAGCATAAATGGTATCTGCCGAGCTTTGCTCGGCTTGGACAGCCGAGGGCGGCTGTCCCTACGCGGACAGGCTGGAGCGTCCGTCTCTACAAGATTCAAAGTACCCGCCCAAGCGGAGCTTGGACGGGGCACCCTAAGGAGAGTCTATGTACGCGGTGATCCGCGCAGGTGGAAAGCAGTATCGAGTAGCCCCGGGGGACGTGATCCGGGTGGAAACGCAGGACGACAAGGACGGCAAGGTCGAGTTCGGCGACGTGCTCGCGGTTTCCGCCGAGGCGGGCAGCATTGTGCCTGCGGGTTCGGGAGCGCTCGTTACCGGTGAGGTGATTGAGCAGGGACGCGGCAACAAGATCCTGGTCTTCCATTACAAGCGCAAGAAGCAATACAAGAAGCTGCGAGGACACCGGCAGGACTATACCGCGGTCCGCATCACCGAGATTGCCTACGATGGGCAGTCCTTCAAAGCGCCGGAGCTGGTGAAGAAAGAGAAGAAAGTGAAGGCGGCGCCCGAGGGCGGCGAAGTGAAGGCTTCGGCGCGTCCGGGGAAGACCGCGAAGAAGGCCGTGGCGAAGAAGCCGGCAGCGAAGAAAGCAGCGGCGAAAAAGAAAAAGTAGTGCGGATTCATCGTGAGAACTCCCTGGTGCTGCACGCACTGGGAAGATGAGTAGGGGTCCTTCGACTCCGCCAATCCAATCGCTTCGCTCTTGGCTTGGCTCCGCTCAGGATGACAATTTAACTTAAAGTTTTGTTGGCAACTGGCCACTGGGAACTGATTTTATGGCGCATAAAAAAGGACAGGGTACTTCACGAAACGGGCGCGATTCTAACGCGCAGCGGCTTGGGTTTAAGGCTTTCGGCGGACAACTGGTCCCCGGGGGCACGATTATTGTTCGCCAGCGCGGCACGCGGGTGAAGCCGGGGCTGAACGTGGGACGCGGCAAAGATGACACGCTCTTCGCCAAGATCACCGGGCGCATCAAGTTCGTCGATAAGGGATCGATGGGCAAGTTTGTGATGGTGGAGCCCGAGGCGATCGAAGCGAAGTAGGTTTGCGCAGCCCCTAAAGGGGCGGCCGATTTCGCGTACAGACGGCATCGCTGAAGCGATGCCCTGATACGAACCTGAGCCGGCAAGTTGCCGGTGCTACCAGCCTCGGCTTCGGGTCGAGGCTTTTTACTTGCTACGAAGCTGCGGAACTTCGTTCCGCTGGGCGGACGAGGCGCCCGCCCCTACGCGAGTCTTGCTGGTGCTGAGTTTTCGCGGACAAGAGTGTCCGCGCCACACATTCATGTTTATTGATGAGGCCAAAATTCGGGTGAAGGCTGGGGATGGCGGCAATGGCTGCATGGCGTTCCGGCGGGAGAAGTTTGTTCCGCGGGGCGGGCCTTCGGGTGGCGATGGCGGACGGGGCGGCGACATCTGGATGGAGTCGAGCGAGCGCCATAATACGCTGGTGCATTTCCGGTTTAATCCTGAATACACGGCCGAGCGGGGACGGCACGGCGAGGGCTCTAAAAAAACGGGTCGCGACGGGGAAGGGATTGTCCTGAAGGTGCCGGTGGGCACGATCGTTTACGACGAGGATACGGGAGAGAAAGTTTACGATTTTTCGCATCCGGATGAACGTGTGGTGATTTCCCGCGGGGGCCGCGGGGGCCGCGGCAACGCGCAGTTTGCCACTTCGACGCATCAAGCGCCGCGCGAGCATGAAGAGGGGCGTCCGGGGGAAGAACGCAACTTTCGCCTGGAGTTGAAGCTGCTCGCCGATGTGGGGTTGGTGGGATATCCGAATGTGGGCAAGTCGACGTTGATCTCGGTCATTTCGGCGGCACGGCCGAAGGTTGCGGACTATCCATTTACCACGCTTGAACCAAACCTCGGTGTGGTGCTCGCGGGTGACAAGGGAAAAGAAGAGAGTTTTGTGGTGGCCGATATTCCGGGATTGATCGAAGGCGCGCATACGGGATCGGGCCTAGGCACGCAATTTCTGCGGCACATCGAGCGGACGCGGCTGCTGGTGCATATGGTGGATGTCTCCGACAGTAGCGGGCGCTCGGACGTGGTGAAAGATGTGGATGTCATCATGGGCGAGTTGGCCAGCTTTGGAGCGGACTTGGAGAAGAAGCCGACGCTGATGGTCGCCTCCAAGATCGATGTGGCGAATCCGGAGAAGCTCAAGAAGTTGAAGCAGTGGGCGACGCGTAAGAAGTTGAAGCTCTATCCAATTTCCGCGGTTACTGGCGAGGGGATTGACAAGCTGAAGTACGCGATGGCGGAGGGAGTCGAGAAGGTGCGAAAGGCGCTGGCGGCTTCTGAGGAGACTCGGCTCTCGAAAACGACAGCCTGATTTACGGACTATAGGGATCGAAAGCGGTTGTGGCGGCAGACAGCTGCCGAGCTTCGCTCGGCTTGGACGGGCGAGGCGCCCGTCCCCACACGTGCTAGAATTTCGACAAGCGACCCTATATCTCCTGGACCCTGCTTTGATCGATCTCGCACCCTCGATACTCGCTTCGGATTTCGCCCACCTGGCGGATCAGGTGGAGCGGGCGACGGCGGGCGGCGCCAGCTTGATCCACGTCGACGTTATGGACGGGCATTTCGTGCCCAATCTCACGATCGGGCCTCCGGTGGTGAAATCTCTGCGCCAGGCAACCCGGCTCCCGCTCGACTGTCATCTGATGATCGAAAACCCCGACCAGTACATTCCCGATTTTTCCGATGCGGTAGCGGACTGGATCTCGGTGCATCAGGAGGCGTGCCGGCATTTGAACCGGACGCTCAACCTTATTAAGCAGCACAACTGCCGGGCGGGAGTGGTGATTAATCCAGCCACGCCCGTGGAAACGCTCAGCGAAGTGCTCGAGATTGTGGATTATGTGCTGGTGATGAGCGTGAATCCGGGGTTTGGGGCGCAGAAGTTTATCCCAGCGACGCTGCACAAAATGACGAAGCTGGCCGAGATTCGAGCGGCGCGTGGGTACCAGTACCGCATCGAAGTAGATGGCGGCGTGGGGATGGACACAGTGGCGGAAGTGGTGCGCGCCGGGGCGGAGATTCTGGTTGCAGGCAATGCGGTGTTCGGCAAGGGCGATCCGAAAGTGAATGCGGAGGCGCTGCTGGAAGCGGCGCGGAGCGCTAGTTTGCATCAGGTCTAGGAGAACTGCGGAGCTTCGCTCCGCTGGACAGCCGAGCGGCTGTCCCTACGTGAGTTGATAAGGGATTGAGGTTTTCTATGCGTCGGAATTCTAGTTTTGTTTTTCTCGCTTTGCTGCTGGCGTTGACGGTGGCTTGCACGAACAAGAAGTCAGTCAATCCGCTGGCCAACGTGGGATCGAAGCAGCCGGACAAGGTGCTGTTTGACCGGGCCATGGACGCCATGAAGCACAATCGCTTCGACGTGTCGCGGATGACGCTGCAGACGCTGATCAATACCTATCCGGATTCGGAGTTTATCGCCCGCGCCAAGCTGGCGGTGGCGGATTCTTGGTATGCCGAGGGCGGTTCGACGGCGATGCAACAGGCCGAGATCGAATACAAGGATTTCCGCACGTTCTTTCCCAACATGCCGGAGGCGGCCGAGGCGCAGTTGAAGGTGGCGAACATCCATTATCAGGAGATGGAAAAGGCCGACCGCGACTACACGCACGCGATGCGGGCAGAGGAAGAATACCGGTCGCTGATCATGGAGTATCCGGACAGCAAACTGGTGCCGCAGGCGAAACAGCGGCTGCGAGAAGTGCAGGAAGTGCTGGCGCAACGGGAGTTCAACATTGGGCGGTTCTATTACCTGCGCTCGGCGTATCCGGCGGCGATTGCGCGCCTGAAGACGCTGGTCGACCGCTATCCGTTATATAGCGACGCGGACGAGACGCTGTATCTACTGGGGCAATCGTACGAAGGCGAGATCAATGTGATCCGGCAGAACGGCCACATGACCGAAGTGGCCAAGGGCAAGATGATCGAGGAACTCACCAAGGAAGCGGCAGACGCCTACGCACGGATCATCAAACGCTATCCGGCGATGGACCGGGCGCTGGATGCGAAGGCGCGTCTGGAGGCGCTCCATCAGCCCGTGCCCCGTCCGACGCGGGCGATGCTCGAACAGAACAAAAAAGAGGAGGCGAGCCGGCATGAAGCGGGCATGATGGCGAACATGCTGGGGAACTTCGAGAAGCATCCGGATGTGGCCAAGGCCTCGCGTGTGGGCGATCCGACGATGGTCGATCCGGCCCCGACCAATCCAGGCGACGTTGTGCGGAAGGTGGCGACCGCTGCCGGAGTGGCGGGCGACAATAAGATCGGCGTGGAAACCATCGAGGGCAAGGTAGCGCCGAATCAGGAGGCGCCACGTTCGGATGCTTCGCCAGCACCAGCGGACTCCGCAGCGCCAGCTCCAGAACAGCCAACTAATGCAGTGAATCCGGCGCCGGCCACGGCTGATGAGTTAAAACCGAGCGCGGCGGATCCGAATGAACTGAAGCCCAACGTTGAGCCCGATCCTAATGCGCTTCCCCCGCTGCAGCAGAGCAATCAACTGGACAGCAGCCATGGGACATCGAGCACAGCCTCTTCAAGTTCGTCGTCGAAAGCCGAGGAAATGGCGGATATCTCGTCGAGCAAGAAGAAAAAGAAGAAGGGGTTGGGAAAGTTGAACCCGTTCTAGGGTGTAGGGGCAGCCGCCCCGGCTGTTGAAATGTCGACACAGTAACGGCAGCCCCTGAAGGGGCAGTTGGAAGGCATGACTTGTGGCATCGCTAAAGCGATGCCCTGATACGAAGCTCGATCCGCCGAACCCGAATCCTTCCAGTGCGCTGCGGGTCTGGATTGCTCATCCTAATTGTCAAAGAGCGTGGCGGGGCTTCGCCCCGCGGACGGCCGAGGGCGGCTGTCCCTACGTGAGTTTCCAACCGCTTGTGGTTACCAACGGCCCACTCCCCATTGGACTAGGAACGGTCGTAACCGGTTACCGGTGCAGGAATCGTTGACTTAGACTAATGGACAAGGTAGTTTCGCGTTATCTCTCCTTTTGTGTGAAGGACGAATCTTGGCGCGGAAAATACTGCTCGCCGATGACAGTGTGACAGCCCAGAACATGGGGCGAAAAATCCTGGCCGATGCCGGGTATGACGTCGCCACGGTCAACAACGGATCGGCCGCCCTGAAGCGGATCAACGAACTCAAACCAGATCTGATCGTCCTCGATGTATATATGCCCGGCTACAGCGGGCTGGAAGTCTGCCAGCGGCTGAAAGATGCGCCCGAGACCGCACACATTCCCGTGCTGCTGACGGTGGGCAAGCTGGAGCCATTCAAGCCCGAAGAGGCCCGCCGGGTCCGGGCCGACGCGCACATCGTAAAACCCTTCGAAGCCAGCGAGTTGCTGACGGCGATCACGCGGCTGGAAGACCGCATGGTGCCGCAGCACTCCGACGGCTCGCGTTTTAGCACCTCGATTTCTGGTGTGGAACGCTTTGGCGGCGATGGTGGCAGGAAAACGGAAAGCAACGACGACGCCGATACCGGATGGAAGAGCCGGCTGCGTTTCCCATCGAAGAAAAAGAAAGAAGAACCCGAGCCGGAGCCGGAAGATGCCGCAGCGACCTTCCGGGAATTCCGCAAAGGGAAGGGCAAGGCCGGTCCCAGCGCACCGTTCACAGTGAAGGCGGCGCCACCTCCGGGGCAGGAGCCTGGCCTCGTTCCCGACATTCCACGCGACATCACCCCGGAAGAACTGGACGCACTCAGCGCGCTGGCCGCAAAACTCGATGGACCCATTCCGGCGGCTGAAAATATTGCGCCGCTGGCGGAAAAAATGGGCCCGGTCGAGGCTCCGGCAGCAGAAGTTGCTGCGGCGAAGACGGAAGCCGCGAAGACGGAAGAAGTTCCCGCCCCTGCCGCGGAAGCAAAGAGCGAAACCAAGAACGAAGAAAAGCCCGAAGAGAAAGTCGCTGAAACTCCCGCGCCGGCTGTTGAGCCCGCCGCGGTTGCCGTCGCAGCTCAGGAGTCAGCGGTCGAAAGCAAGAGTCGGGTTGAAATTCCGGTCGCGCAGACCGAGCTGGCAGCCGCACCTGTGGCGGAAGTCGCCACTCCGGCGGCGGTGGTTCCGGTGGATGCTGCCGCTCTTGTGGAAGAACCCGCACCCGTGGACCGGGCCGATGAGCCGATGTTTGCCTCGGCGGCCAGTGCGGTCGAGCAGGCTCCAGCAGAAAAGATCGCGGAAGAAAAAATTGAAGAGAAGCCGGTCGAAGCGATCGCCAAGAGCGAGGTCACTCAGGCGAGCGCGTCGGCGGAAGCAGTGGTGGCGAAGGATCTCGAATCCAGGCCCGAAGAATCGCAGGCCCTGGAATCCAAAGCGGAAGAGTCGAAGGCCGAAAAGATTGAGCAACCGGTTGCGGCGAGCGTGCCAGAGGCGACGGAAGCAGAAGAGCCTGCGCCGAGCGACGAGGAACTGGCCGAAGCGTTGCGCTTGCTGACTCCTGCTACCGGACACGCGGATGTCTCGACGATCCCGTCGCACGGAACCCTGGTAGCGGCCGGCCAGTTGCTGGCCGAAGAAGCGGCCCGCAATGCGGCAGAAGGTCCACGGTGGATCGCGGAGTCGGTGGCGTTGAGTCCGGAGGAAGCGGCGATTTCGCTGGAAGCGGAAATGTTCCGCACGTTTGCCACGACGCCTGCAACCGTGCCCGCGATAACCTCTGGCGGCGCAATGGACGCAGTTGGGATCACGGGAGTCTCCGCGATTGCGGCTGCGGTCGAGAACAGGCTGGCATCAATGGAATTGGCGGCCGGTGCGAATGGTTCGGCCGGGCAAAAGGCCAAGCGGGCATCGGCTGAGAGTGGTTCACAGATCACAGCCGCGGAAACAGCAGCTACGGAAGCTTCTGCAGAAGTGACGGCGCCGGTTTCAACGGCAGCGACTCCCTTGGTGGATGAGGCTGCACAAGAAGAGCCCGCGCCGGAGAAGGTTGAAGCAAAGAAGATCGAAGTAGAGCAGAAAGATTCTCCCGCGAAAGCTGCGGAGGAAGCGCCGGTGGAAGAGGTCGCGGCGGCGACATTCGCGGATGCCATGAGTACGGCCGCGGTCGAACCCACGGCGGAGCAGAGTGCCGAGCCGGTCAGCAGTGCAGCAGCAGTAGCAGAAGAAAATCAAGATACGAATTCAGAAGTTGGGGGTCAGGAATCCATGGCTAGGGACGCGAAAGGGAAATCGGGGAAGTCGAACTGGCATCAGATCCGCACCGCGCCGGCCGGCGCCACCGCAAGCAGTGACGTGGTGGAAGCGGCGAAACAGGCCGAACGCGGAGCCGAGGAAGCTCCGAAAGCCATGGCAGCAGCGGCGTCGGCCGACGGATCCGCGTCTACGTCGGCGCCCGACGCCAGCACGATTGCCAGCATCGTGGACAGCGTCATGGCCGATCTTCGCCCGAAGATCGTGGAAGAGATTGCGAAAAAGCTGGCGGGGAAGTAAGGCAGCTTTCAGCCATCAGCCATCAGCCATCAGCCATCTTCATCACGGCTTGCGGCCATTGATTGAGCTTCACCTTTCCCTTTTGCACAAAACGAAGCTGTGAAAAAACCCAGAATCAAAATCGTTACTATGCTTTCTTCCAAGAATTTCGCTTTGGGAGGCTCTATAAACGACCGTTGAAGCCTGGTTTTACACTCTTGATTCCACGAACGACCCCCACTTAGGGTTTTTTCACAGCTTCACAAAACGCAAAGGGCCACCCGGTGTCCTGCTGCAAGAGCCCGGCCCTAGATTGTTGCTTCACGCCGTGTCCCCGGCTCATTTTCTTAAGGTTGTTGCGAACGCTGGCAGCTATGGATTGCGGAGTTGCCAGAGACGCCACTATCCTGCAGTCACATATTGCGGTGAGTTGGATCACTGACAATCAGTGTGAGGAGTTGTATTTATTGTTTGTGGTTTCTTGGGTCCCCGCTCCCAAGAGCGTCGCTTACCACAGGACGCACCAGCTCCTGGAGGTTGAGTTCAGAGCGTGCGAATGACATTGAACCTTTCAGTCTGTCTGTAGTCTTCCCCGAAAAAGAACTCCGAATACATCTGCGCGGAGGCCCCATGGGCCCCATGAACGATCTAAATTGCAAAAACACCAATAGGAATTGCCTCCATTTCTGCTGAGCATCAACATTTGGCAGATTCGACGCCTACTGCTTGCCCACTCTACCGAAGAAAGGCAGCAAGAATCGGGGCTCTGGAAGGAGGATTGTCATGAAGCGAAATCGGCAGTGGAAGTACACTCTCTCGTTGCTAACAATTATGAGCTGCTTGTTGTTGTGCGGTTGTCCGCCGGCGCAGCTTACGGCCACACTTAGCTCAAGCCCCGCAGACTATCGCGGCGACTGCCCCGGGGTAGTTACTTTTAATGGCACGGTCACCTCCGACAAGGCACAGATCGTTACCTACATCTTCACGCGCAGCGACGGCGCCATCGACAGCAACCCCAAGACGCTCACCTTCACCGGCGCAGGAAGTAAAACAGTCAGCACCACCTGGACCCTCGGGGGCGATGGTTTGCCGCACTACGCTGGCTGGGAAGCAATCAAAATCACCCAGCCCAGCGTGGTCACTTCAAACCAGGCGAATTTCGAGCTACGCTGCAACCCACCGGCAAACAGCATTCTTGCTGCTCATGGCAATACCGACTGGCACATTAACACGGCCAATGAATTCCTGTTCGGCAAGAACATGGGGGGCACCGTGACTGCTCAGCATCACGCGCCTGACACCTGGAGCAAAACGCACATACACGTCGGGCTGACCAACACCGCGAAGTATTACTACGACCCGGCCCTTACCAACACTGGAGCCGATACCAACATTCCCAACGGCATTGACCGGACAATGCTGTTCTTCTACGCCGGCCATGGAAATCCCCTGATTTGGAACACGCTGGGTGATTCGGCCACCCAGAGCGACGTGCGCCTGGCCAACGTCACCGGCGGGGGCAACCTGCGCTACTACTGGCAGTGCTCATGTGAAGTTTTCGCCCACGGTCCTGAAACCTGTAACCCTGCGACGACCTTCAGCTATGCCTGCCCGGATAAGTTCAACGGTGCGGCCGACTCGGCCTCTATGCGAAACGTTTTCCAGCGCTGGGGACCGGCGTTAACCCCTGACCTACGCATGGCCTGCGGTGGATCCACCGAGATGTACTGCTGGACCCAGCAGGTGGACCGCGCCTGGAGCGATTATGGCAACGGCTCGGTTGTCCATATGTTCCTGGATGGATTCGGCGAGGCGGGCGCCAGAGGGGTCGTCCCACTCTGCATGACATTGGGCGGCAATGACATCACCAAGACCCCCTTGTACGATAACGACTTCACCAACGCACCAAACACCTCTGGGAATACCCACTATTACCTGATGTATCCTTCCGGGACGCAGCAGAGGACGGTGAGTCTGTCGCCGGCGCAGATTCCGCAGCAGCTACAGAGATTCAGGCTGACCCCCGCACCGCCTCCATTAAAGTTCAGCAAGGCGCTGGAGAAGGGGGGCCCGGCTCAACAGATCACTTCCAAACTACTTGCAGGAGGCGAAGCGAAACTGGAACGCATTCCGCAGACCGGCGCGCTCCACCTGGATTCCGGGCAGATTGCCGAACCCAGCCTCAAGGTTTTACCTGAGAAGGAATACATCGAACGGGCGGCGACCTTCCTCAGTGAGCAGGGCTTGGCCGAGCAACAAACGGCAGAGCCATTGGTGACCCGTTACATGACGGCTAGCATGCCAGTGAACGGCCAGTCCTCGGAGATGCAGCAAGCCCAGGCCGGTGTGACTGTCGTATACAAGCGTGTGATCCAGGCGAACGGAGTGCCGCTGGAGGTGCTCGGCGCGCCTGGAAGCATTCGCGTGGAACTGAACAATGATGGCGCGGTGCTCAAGGTCTCGAAGCTCTGGCGCACGCTAGAGCCAGTTGGCTCACCTGTCGCGGTAAAGAATTTTGAACAGGCACGCAGCGAAGCTATGAGAGAACTCGGAGCTCCGGACGGCTATACGCTCGACTCTTGGAAGCTCGGCTACAAGCAAGAGTCCGTTAAGGAAGGACAGGACGAACTGGCTCCAGTGTACCAGTTCGCCTTTATCGCGGTGAAGGCGCATGACACGGAGCATCCACCACAACTGATTGAGGTTTCTGCTTTAAAACAGTAGCAAGGACGACCATCTAAGCGCCGGGTGGCTCGGCTCAGACCTCGCGATCAACGCGGGAGCTTGGGTCATCCGGCTATCTCCCCGTCCGTCGCGCTTGCCGCCGAAATTCCCACCAACCGGGTGAATGAAGTTCGACCAACTTTAAGAGGATGCGATCTGCCAACGAAACAAACTCCACTCCCCCGCCCCTTTCGCTAGCGAGCGCGCCCCGGCCTCCTTCTGTCTAGCGGGCGAGCGGGGGCTCTGGGAGGTGGTGTAGCAAATTCCCCTCAGTGCGTATAACCCCCACCTGGGTTTGACCCTTCTTTTCTTGCGCCTGTAAGATCAAGAATTCCCTCCTTCTGCCGGAAGATCTGCCGAGCTAGGCTCGGCCTGGACGGTCGAGGGCGGCCGTCCCTATACGGTCAGGATCAAGATGCCGCACGAATTGCCGAAAGCTTACGAACCGGGCGCGATTGAGGCGCGCTGGGCCGAGTATTGGGTCCGGGAAAAACTGTTTCATGTGGAGACGCCCGCGCCTGGAGATTCGCGTCCGGTGTTCACGCTGCTCTTGCCGCCGCCGAATGTGACGGGGCGGCTGCACATGGGGCACATGCTGAACCAGACGCAGATGGACATCGTTGCGCGCTGGCATCGCATGCGCGGCTTTGTCTCACTCTGGCTGCCGGGGACCGACCACGCGGGCATTGCCACGCAGATGATGGTGGAGCGCCAGCTTTTGAAAGAAGGCAAGAAGCGGCGCGAGATGGGGCGCGAGAAATTCATCGAGCGCGTCTGGGAATGGCGGCGCGAGTATGGCGGCGCGATTCTCGATCAGATGAAGCGGCTGGGCGCGTCGGTCGATTGGGGACGCGAATACTTCACCATGGACGACCACCTGTCGCACGCGGTGAAGGAAGTGTTCGTCCGACTGTACGAAGATGGGCTGATCTATCGCGGGAAGTACATCGTGAATTGGTGCTCCGACTGTGGGACCGCGATCTCGGATCTCGAAGTAAAGCACGAGGACGTTGCGGGCAAGCTTTACGAGATTCGTTATCCGGTGGTTGGGACGGGGCAGAGCCCCGTCACCACACAGGCTGAAGAGCAAGAGTTTATTACGGTGGCGACTACGCGTCCGGAGACGATGCTGGGCGATACGGCGGTCGCGGTGAATCCGAAGGACGAGCGCTACACGCACCTGCACGGCAAGCATGTCATGCTGCCGCTGATGAATCGGGAGATCCCGATCATTGCCGATGAGCTGGCGCAGCCGGAGTTCGGGACCGGAGCAGTGAAGGTCACGCCGGCGCATGATCCCAACGACTTCGAGGCCGGACTGCGGCACAACCTGCCACAGATCGAAGTAATTGATGAGCACGCCAAGATGAATGCGAATGCCGGCCCCTATGCGGGACTGGATCGCTTCGCCGCGCGCGCGCATGTGGTCGAGGACCTCGCCGAGCAAGGTTTTCTGGTGGGAACGAAGGATTACACGATTGCGATTGGGAAGTGCGATCGTTCGGGGACGATTGTTGAGCCGCGGCTCTCGACGCAGTGGTTCATCAAGATTGCGCCGCTGGCCAAGCGCGCGATTGAAGTGGTGGAGAAGGGATACATCCGTTTCACGCCGGAAAATTACGGGCAGATTTATCTGAACTGGATGCATAACATCCACGACTGGTGTATCTCGCGGCAGTTGTGGTGGGGACACCGGATTCCGGCCTGGTATTGTGGCGCGTGCAAGGAAGTGGTGGTCGCGCGCGAGGCTCCGGCGGCTTGCAAATGCGGCAGCACGAAATTGGAACAGGATACCGACGTGCTCGATACCTGGTTTTCGTCGGGGCTGCTGCCGTTCACAACTTTGGGGTGGCCTGACGCTTCGCGCGACCAGGAAGTGTTTTATCCCAATTCGCTGATGATTACCGGCTTCGACATCCTGTTTTTCTGGGTGGCACGGATGATCATGTTGGGATGCTGGTTCATGATGCCGCCGCATAGGCCGGGCAATCCCAGGTTAGCGCCCAAAGAACGGGCGCGAACCCTTCGACAAGCTCAGGGCAGGCTCTGGGGCACCGCGGATGAGGATGCATTGCGTGACAGCGTGCCGTTTCGCGAGGTTTACATTCATGCGCTGGTGCGGGATGCCGACCGGCAAAAGATGTCGAAGACGAAGGGGAACGTGCTCGATCCGATCGAAGTGATCGGGCAGTACGGGACGGACGCGACGCGCTTCACGCTGGCGGCGATGGCGGCTCCGGGGACTGATATCGCCTTCAGCGAGAGCCGCACGGCGGGGTATCGGAATTTTGCCAACAAGATATGGAATGCAGCGCGGCTGATGTTCATGAATGTGGATCGGATTAAGAGCGCCGATCCAAGCTGGCAGCTACCTGCGATGGGTGCGGTCTACATCCCTTCTCGCGAATGTCCGCCGCAGACACTGGAAGACCGCTGGATATTTTCCCGCTTTAATCGCACGGCGAAAGATGTGAACGAATCGCTTCAATCGTATCGTTTCGATGAGGCGGCGACCCGCATCTACGACTTTTTCTGGGGAGATTTCTGCGACTGGTACCTCGAACTTATCAAGCCGCGTCTAAACTTCGACGAAGGCGGAGACACGACGGCAGCCAAGATCGCATGCGCAAATCTCGTTACGCTATTCGATGCTTCGTTACGCCTGCTCCATCCGTTTATGCCGTTTATCACGGAAGAAATTTGGCACTCGATGTATTATCCCGCGCCTCCACACAAGTCGATTGCGTTAGCTAAGTATCCTGGGTTTGCTGAGACACAGGTTGACCACGGTGCAGAAACCGACATGCTGATTCTGCAGGATCTGATTGTTAATGTGCGCAATATCCGAGCAGAGCTAAAAATCGAGCCAAAAGTGAAAGTGCCGCTGGATGTCCTTCCGGCAGAGTCCTACGTTCAACAGTTAATCGACAATAACCGGGGCGCCATTGAACGAATGGCAAACGTGGAAAGCCTCCAATTCGTACCAAGAATTCTGAGTGGACTAGCGGGAACTCGCAGTACGTCGCGATTTGATGTTCATGCGATCTACGAAAAGAAGATCGATGTGGCGGCGGAGCGCGAGCGTCTAACGAAAGAGTTAGAGAAGATCGAGAAAGAACAGGCCAACGGGCAGCGGCAGCTTGCGAACGAGCAGTTTCTGGCGAAGGCTCCCGCGAAGGTGGTGGATGGGCTGAAGGCCCGCCAGGCAGAACTCGAACTCTTAAAGACCAAGACACAAAATGCGATCACGGGCCTTTCGTGAGGAAGAGGTGAGAAATGGCGTTGGCCGACACCCAGTCATCCGCAAATGCCTACACAGTGCTGTCACAGGTTTTGCCCACAGTCGCTTGGGCCATCTTCTTCGGCGCAATCCTGTGCTGGCTCCGCGAAGACTTGAAGGGCCTGATATCCCAACTGCGATCGCGAATTCGCTTAGGGGCGTCAATAAAGATCGCATCCTTCGAATTAGGTTCTGCGTACGTTGCGCCCGGGAACAGCTTTCCCGACAAGAAAGGCCCCATAGAGGGTCATTTGGATGACAAGGGTGCCTTTCAGGAAGAGGCAGAGCGGTTTAGGCTTCCGACTCGGAACATCTTTCTTGTTCACAGAGTGGCTCCGTCGCGAGAGCCGGGCCAGCTTTATGACATTCAGATCTACCTGCATCCTCACAAGGAAGCCACCCTAGCTGGCGTCAAGAAGGTCGACTATTACTTCGGTCGTTATTGGGGAAACCACGTTTTTACGTCGCAGGAGCGGTCGAGTGCCTTTTCGATTGGCACATCCGCGTATGGGCCGTTTGTTTGTACAGCTAGGGTCCACTTTTCCGATGGAGAAGTGTCGACGACGTGGAGGTATATCGACTTTGAGATGGGTTCGGTCGGTGCGCAGCTGGCATCGGAGGAATAGCGGAACACATGGACTGGAATTCACGACGGATTACGGCGATTCTTGAGAACGCGCTGAACGAAGATCGGGCGACGCGCGATGCGACCAGCTACGCGTGCATCGATCCCAACCAGCGCGCCTCGGCGACGATTATCGCCAAGCAGGAGTGCATTCTGGCTGGACTCGGCTGCGTGCCACGGATTCTTGATGTCTATGCGGCGTTGGACGGAGCGGTTACTTCGCATTACGAGGTGACTAGCCACCCTTCGATCTTCGATGGGATTCGCGTGAAAGCGGGGCAGCAGATCGCGGTGATTCGGCATAACGCGCGCGTGATTCTGTCGTGTGAGCGGGTGATCTTGAACTTTCTGCAGCGCATGGCAGGAATCGCAACTACCACTCGCAAGTTTGTGGATGCGGTGGAGGGAACGCGCGTGCGCATTCTCGATACACGGAAGACGGCGCCAGGGCTGCGCTTGATTGACAAGCACGCGGTGCGCTGCGGGGGCGGACAGAATCACCGGCTCGATCTTTCCGACGGTGTCTTGATCAAGGGCAATCACATCGTGCTGGCCGGGGGCGCGATTCCGGCGCTGGAACGCGCGGTCCGCAATCGGCGCGGCCGGCAGCCCATCGAGATCGAAGTGCGGTCACTCGAAGAGCTACAACAGGCGCTGGACCATGGGGCGGAGGCGATCCTGCTCGACAATGTGAGCGTTGAGACGGTGCGCAAGGCGGTGGAGATTTGTTCGCGGCAGTCGCGGCGGATTCCGCTGGAGTGCGCGGGCGGAATCAATCTGGAGAACGTGCGGGCCTACGCGGAGACGGGCGTGGATTTTATTTCGGTGGGAGCACTGACGCAGTCGGCGACGGCGGTGGATATGAGTTTGCGGGTGATGCCGGCTTAAAACGCAGTCGTTGGTCGTTAGTCGCTGGTCGTTCGGGCGCTATCGTTGCTTTGTCTTCCCCGGGATCGGTTTTGCCAGCGACTAACGACCAAAGACCACCGACTGGTTATAATTCCCTCCATCTCGACTTCCACTAAAACTCGTAGCTTGCCGTCTGTACATAAGGCGACTGATGTTCGCCTGGGTCGCATTGTGCGCCTGCTCATGAGCCATGCCACTGTCGTCGTCAGCGGTACCAAGATTGCCGAAGAGATTGGGACGAGCCGGTCGGAAGTTTGGCGGCTGATTCAGCAACTGCGCGGGTTGGGTGTGGATGTTGCTGGACATCCGGCGACGGGCTATCAGCTGCGGGCGGTTCCGGATCTGCTGCTGCCGGAGATGGTGGCGCCGTCGTTGAAGGGCACGATTTTTAGCGGGGTTGGAAGGCGTGGTCCTCAGGGGCTAAAGCCCTCGTCTGTTCAAGGTCTTGATGGCACGGCTGAAGCCGTGCCCTTCCCGAAACCGAGTCGTGAAACCAGCGCGCGGCAGATCCATCATTATTACAAGATCGGTTCGACCAATTCGGAGGCGATGCAGGCCGCGACAGAGGGCGCGCCGGAAGGCAGCGTATTTCTTGCCGAAGAACAACTGGCTGGGCGCGGGCGGGGCGCGCACACCTGGCATTCGGCGCGGTCGTCGGGGATCTACTGCTCGGTGATTCTGCGTCCGGCGATGCCGCCGTCGGACGCACTGATTTTTTCGCTGGCTGCCGGGTTGGCGGTGCGTGCGGCGGTGGCCGAGATTGTTCCGCAGCTTCAGGCCGATCTGAAATGGCCGAATGACCTGCTGCTGAGTGGCAAAAAGTTCTGCGGCATTCTCACCGAAATGAATGCTGAGGCGACGCGGGTGCGCCATCTGGTGGTGGGGATGGGAATCAACGTGAACCAGGTGAAGTTTCCGGCGGAGCTGCGGGAGATTGCCACGTCGCTCCGGATCGAGACCGGCACAGAATGGTCGCGCGTGGAGCTGCTCGCCGCTTTGCTAAAATCGCTCGACCGGGAATATCGAAACTTGGGCGAGGACGCGGGCGCGCGAGACGCGATCCTGCGCCGGTTCGAGGAGAGTTCTTCGTCGGTGCGCGGGCGAAAAGTGAGCGTCGAAGAGAATGGCGGCCTGACGGGCATTAGCGAGGGATTGGATGAGCGCGGATTCCTGAGAATCAGAACCTCTGAGGGACTAAGAACCGTGGTTAGCGGAACGGTTCGAACTACTTCCGGTTCGTAATTTGATTTAGCGTACAACCCAGCTTTCAATTTTGAAATTATCGCGTGCAGATTGGAAACTTGGTCGGCAGGGTGATGCGGTACCGACAAAAAACGTGAACCACGGGGTACACGGGGGTGCACGGAGGAATGCTAAAGACTCTCTATGCTGCTTGTCATTGATGTGGGCAATACAAATACTGTGCTCGGTGTTTTTGAGCGGGTGGCGCACCGTCCGGGCGAGGATGTAACTACCGAAGCGGCGCGCTACGAAAAACTGGTGGCGAACTGGCGCGTTGGCTCGCATCTGGCGCGTACGGTCGACGAGTACGGAGTGATCTTCCGCAACCTATTCTCCATGGAAAACCTCGAAGTTTCGGGCGTGCATGGAATCGTCATTTCCTCGGTGGTGCCGCCGCTCGATTCGGTGCTGCGGCAGGTATGCGAGCGCTATTTCAACATCAAGCCGTTGTTCATCGAGCCGGGCGTGAAGACGGGGATGCCGGTCTTGTACGACAATCCCGCGGAAGTGGGCGCGGACCGCATTGTCAACGCGGTCGCGGCGTTCGAGAAATATGGCGGGCCCTGCGTGATTGTGGATTTCGGCACGGCGACGACCTTCGACTGCGTTTCGAAGAAGGGCGAGTACATGGGCGGCGTGATTTGTCCGGGGATCGGGATTTCCGCGGACGCGCTGTTTCAGCGCACGGCGCGGCTACCGCGGGTGGAGATTCGGAAGCCGGCGCGTGTGATTGGATCGAATACCGTGGGCAGCTTGCAGTCAGGGCTCTACTACGGGTACCTCGGTTTGGTCGATGGCATCCTGGAACGGCTGGTGGATGAGATGGGACCGGAAACTCGCGTACTTGCGACGGGTGGCTTGGGAGGGCTGATTGGCACGGCTTCCCGCTTCATCAAAGACGTGGATGAGCTTCTCACCCTGGAGGGGCTGCGCATCATATGGGATCGGAACCAGTCTTTTCGCCGCGAGGCCGTGCCCAAAGCAGCGAAGACGGCGGCGGCCAAGCCGTTGGATGGCGATGCGAAACCTTGGCCCTCGCCGAAGTCTCCTAAGTCACGCTGACTCAGGGGCTAAATCCCGCATTTTTGGCGGGTCCTGACGGCACGGCTGAACAGGCTGCGGAGAAAGTCGAGAGTCGATGCCAAGCCCCTAAAGGGGCGATTGATTTCGAAACCCTTGCGGTATCGCTAAAGCGATACCCTGATACGAAGCCTGAGTCTTTCCGCAGCGCGTGAGACCGTGTCTTCCCAAAACCAATTTCTGAAAACAGTTCTAGAGATTATTCTTTTTCAACGTGGAAAATTACTTCAATTATTTTTCGGAAATCGAAGAGCACTATCTGCGACGGCGTGGGACCCATCTGCTGCTTTCGACACTCGACTGGGCGCTGATTGAGACCTGGAAAACTGCGGGTGTGCCGTTGGAAGCGGTGCTGCGCGGGATTGATGACGCGTTTGACAAGTATGATCAGCGTCCGTCGAAATCGAAGAAGGTGAATAGCCTGGCGTACTGTTCGCAGGCGGTGCTGGCGGCGGCAGAAGACATGAAGGAAGCGGCGGTCGGTGCAACGGGCGAAGACAAAGTTCAGCGGGAGCCGGGATTTGAAGCGGCGCAGATTGCTGCGTTCTTACGAGGGAATGCCGAGAAGCTGGAGAAGGCGAAGCTGCCGGAACGCGTGGGATTCGCGACGGGAACGCTGGCGCGGGAAGAAGCGAGTTCGTTGCGGGAGATGGCGGAGAGCATCGAGAGTTCAGGGAAGGTTCCGCGGCTTGAGGATCTGGAGCGGCGACTCACGGTGCTGGAGGAGAAGCTTTTTGCGGTGATGGTGGCGGCGACTCCGGATGAAGATCTGGTGAACGTTCGTGCGGAAGCGGATCGGGATATTGCTCCCTACCGGCGGAACATGACGGCTGCGCAGGTTGAGCAGTTGCACAAGCAATACGTGCATAAGCGGCTGCTGGAGCGTTGTGGCGTGCCGCGGCTGAGTTTGTTTTATATGCACTAACGAGACTCCGATTGGCGTCAAGCAAAACCTTGAACCACGGGGTACACGGGGGTGCACGGAGGAACCTTCGGACCCGGACTTGGTCAGACTATGGAGCGGGCAACCGCTCGGACTACACTTACGACTTGCTTCTTTCCATCGAAAAATTGATCTACGGCGGGGACGGGCTGGCGCGGACTTCGCCCAGTGCGGACGGCCGGAGCATGGCGGTGTTTGTGCCGTTTGTGCTGCCGGGGGAAAAGGTCGAGGCCGACATTCGGCAGGAGAAGCCCGGGTTTGGCCGAGGCGCGGTGACGCAGGTGATCGAGGCGTCGGCGGATCGCGTCGAGGCTCGCTGTCCGTACTTCCGGCAGTGCGGCGGATGCCATTACCAGCACATTCCTTACGAGCGGCAATTGGAATTTAAGGCTGGAATCCTGCGCGAGACGCTGCGGCGGATTGCGAAGATCGAGCTGCAATCCGAGATTCAGGTGCATGCTTGTCCTCCGTGGAACTATCGCAATCGGACTCGATTGCAGGTGCAGACTGCGCCAGAGTTTGCGTTGGGATATTTTCAGTTTGGCTCACACAACTTTCTCCCCATCCGTGAATGTCCGATTAGTTCTCCTCTTCTCAATCGCGTGATCGCGCGGCTGATTGAACTGCGCGGGTTGGAGTGCCCGGCTTCCGTCGAAGAGATCGAGCTATTTGCCGATGCTGAGGATGAGCATTTACTGGCTTGGGCATTCTGCGCCCGCGATGCGAACCAACATGATTTGCTGAGGTGGGCGGAATCGCTGCAGCGCGAGTTGCCAGAGATCAGTGGGGTAACGTTCTTCTCGTCGCGGCGCCGAATGCAAGACGATGACGCGCCGACGGATTCGAGACCGCTGGCGCAATCGGGCGCGAAGTCAATTCGCTATCGAACGAAGGACCATGAGTATCAGGTTAGCGCGGGAGCGTTCTTCCAGGTGAATCGCCACCTGGTCGACGAACTAGTCGCGGTTGTAACTGGCAACGCGCAAGGGGATCTCGCCCTCGACCTATATGCCGGAGTGGGGTTGTTTTCCGCGGTTTTGGCGCGAAAGTTTCATCACATTTTGGGTGTAGAGGCGTCACAGACATCGCATGCCGACTTCCTCCAGAATGTGCCTGCGAACGTGAAAGCGGCCGGAGCGCGTACCGAGGACTACCTGAGCAACCGGCTGGTGCGAAAAAGGCCCGACTTGGTCGTCCTGGACCCTCCCCGCACCGGTGCCGGCAAGGCGGTGACCAGAGCTTTGGTGGAACACGGAGCGCCCCTAGTGCGATATGTTTCGTGTGATCCGGCGACGCTGGCGCGGGATGTCGCTCCCCTGCTGGCGGACGGATACCACATCGAGGAAGCACACTTGTTCGATCTCTTCCCAGAGACGTATCACATCGAATCGGTGATGCTGCTGGCGCGCTGACCGCTTTCACGTCGTCCAATTCCTCCTGGAAGGCGGGTGGGTGAAGACGGCCCTGGGCGCGGGAACTGACGCGCCAAGGGCCCCGCTCGCCCCAGCAACCGGATTTCTTGCTTCAGCGTGATGGCACGACTAAAGAGGCTGCGGAAAAACTCGTTTCGCGAGCAAGACATGTTACCTCAGCGGCTAAAGCCGACTCACAACAATGTACTTACCGCACCGCTGAAGCGCTGCGCCACCCAAAATCAAGTGCAACAACGAGTTTCTCCGCAGCCTCTGGAAATCCTGCCCTTTCCCTTTCCGGCGCGACTCTGTAGCCCCCTTAATCGGGTCAAGAACAACCGACTACGTTGAACTGCCTATGACGCGCGTCGAAAAGCCGCCAAGGCAGCCGTTGTTCTGGGCGGCTTTGGCATTTTCGCTTGGACTCTGGATGGGGGTGCACGCCTGGCGACCGCCGTCGTGGTGGGTGCTGGCGATCATGGTCTTTGTTTTCGCGACGTTCTGTTTTCTTCCCAAGCGCGCCTCGCTGGCCAAGGGAGTCTCTTTGGGCGCGTGGGTTTTGCTGGGCGCGTTTCTGATCCAGGTTCGGGGTCAGCCGCCGGACGATCCTCATATTTTGTCTCTAGCGGACGGCCGTGCTGTCACACTCACCGGGCGCGTGATGCGCGAGGGATATGCACAGACGGCGGGTCCACGGTCGATTCGCGAATCCATCGATGTGGAGACGGAAGAGATCGCGAGCCAGGATGAACGTTGGCCGGTCCGGGCCGGGGTGCGGCTGTCAATTTACGAGAAGGTAGAGAATGCCGAAGCGGTGGAGCGCCGGGCGCCCTCGCCCGGCCTCGAGTCGGTCGATGGTCCAAGCGGGACGGGCGGGGCGCCCGTCTCTCCACTTACTTACGGCATGCGCGTTCAGATTCGTGGGAAGCTGCATCCTCCGCGGAATTATCGGAATCCTGGAGCCTTCGACTATGAAGGATATCTGCGGGATAACGGCATCAGCATTCTTGGGTCAGCGGAGGCGAAAGACATTCAGCGCCTTCCCGGGTTCTCGGGCAGCCGGATTGAATTCTGGCGGACGCGGGTTCACGCCAGCATCATTGCCAGGATTCACCAACTGTACCCCGCGTCGCAGGCTTCGCTTATGGACGCCATGGTTCTCGGCGAAGAATCATTTCTGCGCAACGCAACGCGCACCGAGTACCAGCGCTCGGGAACGTATCACGTGCTGGTCGTTTCCGGAATGAACCTAAGCATCCTGGCGGCCGCGATTTTTTGGGCGCTGCGCCAGTTTCGCGTGGATCCCGCGGTGGCCGCCATTACCACGGTTGCGGTCTCGTTCGCATATGCGTTCATCGTGGGAGTTGGACCACCGGTGTGGCGCGCCGCGCTGATGCTCGCGATCTATTTAGGCGCGCGTCTGCTGTATCGAGAACGCAACATGATGAATGCAATTGGGGCGGCGGCGCTGGGCGTTCTGATTGCCGATCCACATGCCCTGTTTGGAGCCAGTTTTCAGCTGACATTTCTTGCGGTCTTCATCATTGCGGGGATCGGCTCGCCGATCCTGGAACGGACAACGTTGCCCTACGCGCGCGGATTACGGTTGTTGCCCGCTGCGAGCTACGATTTGCACGTCGCTTCCAAGGTCGCGCAGTTCCGGCTCGACCTGCGGATGATCGGAGGACGCCTGGCGAGATTCCTTGGCACGCGCCTTGGCCTCGCGCTGCCCGCGACGTTCACGCGCGTGGCAATTGGCGTGGGCGAACTGATTTTCATCTCGGCGCTCATGCAGGCGGGACTGGCGCTGCTCATGGCCTTCCACTTTCATCGCGCGACTACCATGGGAATGCCAGCGAACCTGGCGGTGATTCCGCTGACGCAAGTGTTGATGCCGGCCGCTGCCGCCGCCGTCGGCCTGGGATACATCTCGACCGCGCTGGCGAGGCGCGCGGTTTGGGTATCGGGCCTCGCGCTTGACGGAATTGCCGGAACGGTGCACTGGCTGGGCGGAACGCAGCTCATCGGAACATCAATTTTCGGAAAATCAATCGCCGACCTGCGGGTGGCCATGCCTTCGCTCACAATGATCCTGGCCTCCATTGCGGCGTTGATGCTGGCCATGCTCGCGGCGCGGCACGCGCGCCGGGCCGCTTTCGCTTGCGTGGGATTGCTGTTTGGCGTTGCGGTCTGGATCGCGTTTGTTCCGTCTCGCGCTCACCTGCATGCCGGCGTGATGGAGGTGACGAGCATTGATGTCGGCCAGGGCGATTCCATTCTGCTGGTCACGCCCGAGGGCCGCGCCCTGCTCATTGATGCCGGAGGCCTGCCGCGATGGATGCATTCGGATTTTGATCTCGGCGAACAGGTGGTCTCGTCGTATCTCTGGAATCGAGGCATCGATCATCTGGACGTGGTCATGATCTCGCACCCGCATGCCGACCATCTCGGCGGCATGCCCGCGGTGATGGCGAATTTCCACCCGCGAGAACTTTGGGTGAGTATGGACAAGCCGGAGGGCGAACTGGCGCCGGTCGTTGTGCAAGCCGAGCGGGCGGGAATCAAGGTCTCAGTAAAAAAGGAAGGCGATGAATTCGACTACGGTGGAGTGCATTTCCACGTGCTTGCCCCCGGACGAGACCAGATCACCGGGTCGATGCGGGCGAACGACGACTGCCTGGTGTTTACGGCCACCTTTCGCGGGACGACCGTTTTGCTCGAGGGCGACGCGGACCGTCCGGTGGAACAGCGCGTCGTGGAAGAGCATCCGGAGGCGATGCTGCTGAAGGTTGCACATCATGGGAGCGCGAGCGGAACTTCCGCTCAGCTGCTATCCACGGTTCATCCGCGCTATGCGGTCATTTCCGTTGGCGCGCGGAATGGATACGGACATCCGCGTCGCGAAGTGCTGGACCGGCTCGAGCAAGCTGGAGTGAAAACGTATCGCACTGACGAAGAGGGCGCGGTTAGTTTTTATCTCGATGGCAAGTCCGTGACGCCGGACGTCGCGCTCATCCGCTGAATCTTCTCCTGTAGAGACGGGGCTTGTCCCGTCTGTTTTGGTCGCAGCGGGAGACGCGGCAAGCCGCGTCTCTACGGGAAATTCACGCGTTTATCCGCTGATCTCCGCTGTCTCATCATCCAGCGGCGGCAATTTACGGTATTCATCAATAATCTTTTCTGCTTCGGCAGCGTCTTCTTCGCGCACCAGAAGAAGCGTTCCGCCGACTCCGGGAAACGTGTCCTGGACCGCGTCAATGGACTTCAAATCCGATTCGATGCCGGCAGAATCGAGCAAGCCCTTCACGACGATGGCTTCGGTCTCCCGCTCGGTATCGAAAATCTTGACGAGTTTCTCATTGGGCTCGGGTTTAGGCGAGGTGGTGGTCGGTTCTGGCATGCGTCCTCCGTAGAACTGGCTATCAACAGATTACGGCAGTCACTATGTCCCTGTCTTGCGGTTCACAAAGGTGTGGGGCTACGGAAAGCTTGATTCGCCGGCAGAAGCTGGCACAATGGCGAGTGGGGCGCAACGTGGGGACTGCGCGCAACATCCAAAGAGTACGGAGGCGGTATGGAAGTTCAGTGGGCCGAACAGCCAGGCGGGGAGAGCAATGAGCGCAGGGAGGAGTCCCGAAGACTGCGGCGCCTGCAGGTGATGATGAGCATGGTGATGTCGGTCATCAGCCAGGATCCCGATCTGACGCTGGAAGAGGCGGCGGAGATGGCCGCCAATGCCCGCCGCGCCGCGCTCAGCATGTTTCCCGACAAAGAACTTGCGTACGACATTCTCTACCGGCCACGATTGCAGCGGCTGATGAACGAACGCTTCCGGCTGCAGTAAAAACCAGCGGTAGAGCCGTCAGACCGCCGCCGCGCTCTTACCAGTTTGGTCCAAACCTCCCTTCCATCATTGACAGTCGTTGGGGACGGGGTAAGCTTGACGGCGGCTTGTAAGCGGAAGCCCGAGGTCATCTCATGAGGAAATCCGTGTACTGCCGGCCAGTCTGCGGCGCGTTGCTGGTTTTGTTTTTCTCCGTTATTGCGCTCGCTCAGGATCCCACCAAGGTTGAGCCAGCACACTACAAGCTGGCTTTCGAGAATGAGTATGTGCAGGTGGTGAACGTACACTACGGACCGCATGAAAAGTCCAGCCTGCATGCGCACATGGGAGGCGTGGTCGTGGTTCTCAGCGCCGGGCATCTCCGCTTCACGGACGAAAATGGCAAGACGCAAGAGGTGTTTGCCAAGCCGGGCGAACCGCGGTGGTTCCCGCCCTTCAAGCACAAAGTGGAAAACCTGGGGGAGACTTCTTACACCGCCGTCTATATAGGGATCAAGAACAAGCACCTCAACAACGAGGCCAGATTGAAATCCGGGTCGCCGGAACTGGATGAGCAGACGAAGAAGCTGGTTGCGGAAGCCTTGCTGGCTGCCGCGAAGTGATCACCGTTTGGTCTCGAGCGGCTCCGATCTGCACACCGCAGTGGGGTTACTCCCTCCGGGCGACCTCCAGATAGCGGAAGTCCTTGCGATTCCGGCACATGCCATCGATGGTCACGATCGTTTCGCGACCATGGTAACTTTCAGGATCGGTTGATCTAGGCGATCATATTCAGTAGTCGAAGCTCCCTCTCGCCCTACCAAGCGACGACGTCCACTGAACATGAGCAACCTGGCACGGGTCGGAGATTCCAAGCGTCGACGCAAAACGCCGGTCAATACGGCGACAGGGGCGTCGCGATTAAAAACCGTTGGCACAACGCGTCAATCGGGGTTTAGCCTCATCGAAATCCTGATTGCGATTTCGATTATTCTCACCCTGGCGGCGTTGGCCGTCCCTAATTACTTAGCCGCGCTCGATCGCGCGAAGGACTCGCGAGCAGTGGGAGACATCCGCACGATCGGCAACTCGGTCCTGGGGTACGAAATTATCAACCATGTATTTCCCGACGATCTAAGTCAGGTGGGGTATGGATCCAATCTCGATCCCTGGGGCCAGCCCTATCAATACATGAACTTTGCGACGACGACCAATCCGAGCGGGATACGGAAAGATCGCTTCAACGTGCCGCTCAATGCCTACTTCGATCTTTACAGTATGGGCAAAGATAAGCTATCCAGTCCGCCCTTGACGGCGACGGTCAGCCAAGACGACGTGGTTTGGGCGGCCGACGGCGGTTTCGACGGTCTGGCGACGGACTATTAAGGTGGGACAAATTATATGATCCGATTAGCGGCACACAACGAACGGCGTAGAGCGTGGCGGTCAACACTTCTACTGTCGTTGCCGCTGCTGTTATGGCTCACGGGATGCGACCAGGGGTCTGAGACATTGCCCCAGCAGACCGCGGGGGTGTGGAGAACCAACGAGCCGAAGTATGAGGGCCGATTCATGAAATTGGACGGGGACCGGATAACGTTCGGCATGGGAGGAACGGCCCCGGACAAGACCGAAATGGTGGAACGAGTCAACATGACGCCGCGCGACAATCCGACGGACCTTACGGTCAAGCTGAAGGCACCGGATGGGACGCCCGACTCGATTGTCCTGCAATATTCAGAGAACTACGGGGGAGAGTTGCGGCTGAAGAGCCAGCCGAAGATTGTCTGGTCACGCAAGATCCAGCCCGTCAAAAAGGAGGTGGCGGAGAGTCCAGCCCCAGAACCCGCCGCGCCGCTGCCACTGCCGAAACACGAGACGATCACGCGTGAGCGCATCTACGGGGAACACATGACGATTTATAAGATCGATTGCCTCAAGCCCAACGTTTGCAAGAGCTATTAGGTTGCGCCGCAACTTTAGAAAAGCTTCCGAACCTAGGTAACGCCACCGTAACAAGTACCCCGTAATCTTTCGGCGCATTCCCGGACATCGTCAAGATGTCCGAGGAAATCATGATTTTCAAGTCCTTGCCAACTCAGTACATGCCACCGGTAGTCACCGTCCCTTCATGCCCGTAGTAACTTTCGGCATCGTTTGAGGTAGACGATCATAATTTAGTAGTCGAAGCCTCCCCTTGCCCGGCAACGCGACGACTGTCGATTGAATATGAGCAATCTGGCACGAGTCGGAAGGTCTGAATGCTGCCACAAACCGCCGGTTAAAACGGCGAAAGCCGCGTGCCGATTGCGAGCCAGCCCCAAAGTTCGTGAATCTGGCTTTACCCTGGTGGAAATCGTAATTGCCGTTGCGATACTCCTCACCATAGCTGCGATCGCCATACCGAACTACTTGGCGGCATTAGATCGAGCCAAGGTAGCCAGAGCAGTTGGAGACATTCGCACGATCGGCGATGCCGTCCTGGGGTATGAGGTTATCAACCAGCAATTTCCCGACACCCTGGATCGACTGGGCTATGGAGCCAACTTGGATCCTTGGGGCCACCCCTATCAGTATCTGAACTTTGCGAACGTGAAAGGTAAGGGCAAGATGCGGAAAGACCGCTTCCTCGTTCCGATCAACTCCTATTTCGATCTTTACAGTATGGGTAAGGATGGGCAAACCGTTCCGCCATTGACAGCAAGCACCAGCAAAGACGACGTGATTTGGGCGAACGACGGTGGTTTCCTCGGTCTGGCGTCGGACTACTAAGGCAGGTTTTCAAGAGCGTGATACTGAACACCACATTTCTGCGCAGCCGAGTGGCGAGGCGAATCTTCGTCCTTTTCGTCGCCTGCGCCCTGGTTCCGATGGCTGTATTCACAACGCTGTCATTCCTCCAAGTCTCGAGCCAGCTCCACCGCCAGAACCAACGTCAGCTGCAACAAGCCGCCAAGTCTCTGGGGCTAGCCATTTACGAACGCCTCACCATTCTCGACTCCGAGCTGGAGATGGCATCGCTCCACATTCAGCATGGCGATGCTATGCCGTCACCGGCCGGCGAGCCACACTTTCAGACGATGACGGTATGGAAGAAATGGAGCGGCTCGGAAGCCAACTCCCGGGCGGCCATGACCGCGTCCGAGACGAGCCACGTGCTCTCCGGAAAATCGCTGATTCGAATCGATACCTGTTCCACGAACAAAAGCGCGAGATGCGTTTTGCTCATGAGGATGATGGACGTCGATGAGCCCGCAGCGGGGTTGATCGTAGGTGAGGTCAATGGCAACTATCTGTGGAGCGCAGACCACCTGCCGGCCGACATCGATCTGATGGTCCACGATGCCAACCAAGAAATTCTCTACAGTTCCAATCCCGGCAAGGTATCTGCCGCGACCGTACCGTCGCTGCGGAAATCCTCGGGTTTCTTTGAGTGGAGCAGTGACGGAAAAGCTTACGATGCCGCCTATCGCGATCTGTTTCTGCAAGCTGAATTTCTTGCCGGAGCCTGGACCGTGACTGTAAGCGAGAATCACCAGGATGCTGTCGCGCCCCTGCAGCGTTTTCGGGAGACACTCTTACTGCTGGCGCTTCTGGCCGTGTGGATCATGCTTCTGTTCAGCCTGATTCAGATCCGGCGCACCATGGGACCACTGGAGAAACTGGGCGAAGGTACCAAGCAGATCGCGGAGCAGAACTTTGACACCCGCGTAGAGATTGCCAGCGGAGATGAATTCGAAGATTTGGCGGCATCGTTCAACGCAATGTCGAGCCGGCTGGGCCGGCAATTTCATACCTTGCGCGCGATTAACGATATAGACCAGGCGATCTTGTCTTCCCTGAACCGCGATGCCGTGGTCCATACCGCCTTGTCAAGAATCGCGACTCTTCTGCCGGGCGAGTGTTTCGCAATCGTCATTTTCCAGCCGAACTCGTCAGACTCGGCTTCCGTGCAGGTGACGGTTTGTGAGCCGAAGACGGATTTGCAACGGACATTCGTTGACCGGACTGCACAGCCCGACGAGCTACGGCAGCTTCAGCAAAATCGCAGGGTACAAATTGCACTGGAGCCCGAACACACGCCCGATTTCCTACTGCCGCTCAAGGATCTGGGGATGACATCGGCGTGTGTCTTCCCCGTCTTGCTCGAACAGAAACCTTTCGGGGCTTTGGTCTGTGGATATTCGAACGCCGCTGCGATGACATCCGAAGATATTCATCACGCCATTCAAGTTGCGGACCAGTTGGCGGTTGCCTTCTCGAATGTGCAGTTGATTGAGGCCATGGAACAACTCCATTGGGGAACCCTCACGGCGTTGGCCCGCGCCATTGACGCCAAGTCGGCATGGACGGCGGGTCACTCCGAACGCGTGACGCAGTTGGCGCTGAAGATCGGGAGCGCCATGGGCTTGTCCCCCCGGGATTTGCAGATTATGCACCGGGGAGGCCTGTTGCACGACATCGGCAAGATCGGCACGGCTCCACAAATTCTCGACAAGCCCGGAAAACTCGATGCGCAGGAAATGCAGCACATGCGCGACCACGTCCGAACCGGAGTTCGCATTCTTGAGCCGATCACGGCCTTTACCGAGGCGATCCCGATCGTGGCACAACATCACGAATGGTTTGACGGCGGAGGCTACCCGGAAGGCTTGGCAGGAGAGGAGATCAGCCTCCACGCGCGCATTTTTGCCGTCGCGGACTGCTACGACGCCCTGGTTTCCGACCGTCCCTACCGAAAAGGGCTCCCCCGAGAACAGGTTGTGGAGATGCTGAGACAAAAGTCGGGGACTCAGTTCGATCCGAAGGTAATCGACGTTTTCGTACGGCTCTGTGCGGAGGACGAAACCATCCGGGACCCGCAAGACGACGGCAGATTGGTGGAGCAAACGATATGATCGGGCTCCCGTTACATAACGAGCGAGGTGGGGCGTCGCGGCCAACACTGCTGCGTCCTGCAGTTCACGGCGCAAAACGGTGGAGAATTGCGGTTGAAAAGTCAGCCTAAGGTCGTTTGGAAACGCAAAAGCGAGCCTGCCAGAACGCCGCTCAAGGAAACTCCGCCTCCCGCAACCTCGCCGCAGGAAACTCCGCAACACGAGACTCCATCGCCCGAGCGGATCTACGGTGAACATATGACGATTTATAAGATCGATTGCAATAGGCCCAAAGTTTGTCGCAGTTATTGGGCTGCCCCGACCTTCGTGCTAATCCTGAACCTAGGTAACGCCACCGTAACAAGTACCCTGTAATCTTTCGGCGCATTCCCGGACACCGTAGAGTTAGAACTGTCCGAGGAAGAAATGATTTCGAAGAAAGCGTGGGGTGCTGCCCTACTTCTGGCCGGTTTACTGGGCGGCATCAAGTACCTGTTCGACCTGTTCGAGAAGGGCCGACGGCCCAAGGGCTAGCCCCAAAAATGCTTGCCGCCGCTTAACGATGCCTGCACACATGGGAAGACTGCTACGCGCGGGGCTCGGCAGCCCGATGTCAGCGGTCTAGTAGCCACTTCTCGAAAAAGCGCGAGAAGTGACGCACCCCCTGTTGTTTTCGATCGACGTTCAAACCGGGTTATACTTCCCACGGTTAAGCGGCCCACCCGCCCCAGTGCGCGAATTGTAATTTCATTGTGCAGGAGTAATCGGGATCACGAGCGTACCCAGAAGGCCAGTGCGATTGTCACGCACCGCCAGTCGCAAGTTCCCGTGGTCGGGGAGCGAGTTGATCTGCAAACGAAAGGGTAACCCTTTCTTGCGAACAGCGGTGTACTGAGAAGCGGTGAGAGACATCGCCACGTTTTTCACTGCCGTATTGGCGAGCTTCCCATTCGAAACGACCGTAAATGTGGCGAAATCTATGTTGCAATCGTGGTTTAGCGCGGTCTCCGCAAAGGATATTGTCTTGGAGTCCACCAGGAATTCCACGTAAGTTGACGAGTCCCCGGGGCGAGGAGGAATCAGGTGGGCCCAAAAAGAGACTCCCGTGGCCGGCAACGGCTCCTTGATCGCTTGGACCAGTTCTTGCACACGAGTTTTTTCTGGCCGCGCGCCAGTCGGTCCGGTGAGTTGTAGGGAATCGATCGCGTAGTAACCAGAACGATATCGCAGCCTGATATCTTTCCGCTCAGCTTTGATACTTATCTTCCGGAACTTGCCATCCCAATTCTTATTCTCCGGATAGTAGCCCAGCGTGTAATACGAGTTGCCATCGGCCACGCCGGCCTCCACCGCCGCTGCAAGGTTGTTGTCGTCGTAAAAGGCGCGGCCGCCGGTGTCCTGGGCGATTTCCGCCATCGCAATATGAGAGTCACGAACCAAAGGAGCGGTGCGCGTCAATTCCTCGGCGCCAAAGCTGCTGCTGCTTGGGGATTGGATAGTGGGAACAATTTGATCTGTGAAGGCACCCGACGAAGTTTTGTCTGACGGTGTGTCCTGGAGGTTGGCGATCAGTCCGCGGGCATCGACCGGATAAACTGCAACTCGCGCCTGCGAGAGTTGCGCTGCCGCGGCGGCCAGGTCGTCAGCATAGTTTCGCGAGAGGCCCATGCCGACAGGGTCTCCGCCTAGCTGGATCGAAACAGGGAACCCGGATGAAACCCAGATGAGATTCTTGCGACCGGGATATCCGACCATGGCCCGCGCAATCGAGTGCAACGCAGCGGGCGTCACTCGAACCCGCTCATCGCTGGCATTGACCGCGCTCTCCTGATTGAATCGGATCAGGGTTTCCAATGCGGGCGATAACTGCAAGATTGCGGCCATTTGTGGCGTGACTTGGGCGGGCGCGCCCCGGGTCAGCAGAAACGAGTCACTCGCGGAGTACTTCTCGAGAGCGGCCCTCAGGATTGCGGGGTCGCTTGTAAAATCCTGTAACAGGAACAAGTCCGTGGTGAGGGCAAATATAGCCACTCTCTGATCGGCTTTCAGAGTACGCACGTATTGCAGCAACTGCTGGCGGGCATAAACCTGATCGCTACCGGCTGTGTTGACGCCGTCCAGCAATAGCAGAACTAGAGGCCCGGCCGGCCGGCTGTACACGGGACGATTGGAGTAAACGTCCGGCGGAAGCGGCGGCGCAGGTTTCTTTTCGCTGTGCGCGGAATCGCTCGAGGCCCGAGAGAAGAGCTTGACGTTCTGCGGCCGTCCGTCTTCCAGAACCTGAATGTCGCTTAGATGAAGATCCGGAATTGGCGTACCGTCCTTTTCCGTCGCAATCACATCCAGAACTACCATACGAGTTGTCACGCGCAACGAGAGGCCAGGCTCGTTGACAGTGTCGGCGCGTTCGACGAGATCTTCGCTAGTAACAGTCGGCGACGGGGCGGTGGAGGAACCGGCGGCCTTCGCTTCAGTTGGGATCGGTGCGCCGGGCTCGGTGGTGACGGAATCTAGATCTTCCGGCACAACCTGGGCGAGTTCACTGCTGATTTCGGAAGGAAGAGCCTGCGCCGTTGCAGAAGTGCAGTTGTTCCCGAAGGCTTCTTTCAGTCGCGCTGCTTTGCGCGACTCGATGTTGCTTTTCATCCACTTTTGAAGAGGACTAATCAGATTGGCAGCGCTATCGATATGTTGAGTGCGGCCACTTCTGGCTCCGATAGCCGTGCGTACGTCATCCCCCCCGAAGTAGTTCGTGAACGCGAGTTGCTGAACCATCCCCTCGCGGGGAATGAACACCATGGTGATGTCCGCATCGGTGTAGTAAAGACCAGCGGGCAGAGTGGAATGACGAGAGGCAATCAGGGTGGGCGTATCCAGGAGCTTCCGCAATGCAGCCGTGGCAGTCGAATCAAGAAACTGCTCAAAAACGTCCGCTTTGATTTTTCCTCCAGCCCCCTGATTGACTATGTCAGGTTGGTAGACCCCCTCGGAGTAATGTTTTTCACGACTTTTCTCCAGATGGTAGAAACCGTTCGGGTAGACGATTGCGCAAGTTCGTTTGGCTACGCCCGGACTTATCTGGTCGAGCACGATTCGCAACATGTAAGAATCGGGAAGGGAGGGGGGCCCCTTGACTGGTGTAGATCGTGCTGGCCTTTCCCGTGTCTTCAGCTTTGCTTCTTCCGACCGCGGGGGCAAACAGTTGTTCTTGCCCTCCTCCGCAGTCATCTCAGTTCGATTCTTGGTAGGCAGGGCCTGAAACCACTTCAGCAACGGATCGAGCGATTGCCCAAAGGCCTTTCGCGATTCCGCATCGGGGAATCGGAGTTTCTGCCATCCTGTGACTCGGGCGATACGAAGGTCCAGTTCATCCCAACTAACAGAGTACAGGTGGAGCGGGATCTTGGACTGCGTCAGACGCAATAGTTCGTCATTGTTAACGACGGTCTGGATTTCCTCCAGGCTGGCTTGGGAAACGGAGCCCTCGTAGACAAGAGCCTTGTCGGAAAGAATGCGCTCGAAGTGATAGTACCCGTCCCGACGGAGCAAAACGCAGACACTTTCCCCCTCGGTAACTTGCTCTAAGCGGAGCTCATAAGAGTACTTACGGTTGCCGGATTGCCCTTGAGCCAACAGCCCGGTCGACAGGAGCAACGCAGCTACAAAGGCAACACGTAAGAGCTGCATGATTCGGAATGTTAGTACGAGACAATCACGTCCACAAGGACCTTGCGCACACCAGATAGTGCGGGTGCCTCTTCCCGCCACTTCCTTGACCCCGTCCCAGCTCGCGCACTAGACTCCGATTGGGGTGTACCATGCGCAAATTGATCTGGGTGTTGTGTGTGGCCGTGGCCATCTGCGGCGTGGCGGCTGGTGACGAAGGCCATCATCACGAAGAGCTTACGCAGGACCAACTGGGCACGGTGCATTTTCCGGTGTCTTGTTCTCCCGCTGCGCAGAAGACATTCGAAGAGGGCGTCGCGCTACTGCATTCCTTCTGGTACGAAGAGGCGGAGAAGACTTTTCTCGAGGTTGAAAAACAGGACCCGACGTGCGCCATGGCGTACTGGGGCGAGGCCATGAGCCTGTGGCACCAGCTCTGGAATCAGCCGGATGCGGCCGTCATCAAGCGCGCCTCGGCGGAGTTAAAGAAGGCCGATAAAGCGAAAGCGAAGTCTGACCGCGAGCGCGACTACATTCACGCCCTCGAGGCGTTCTACTCCAATAGCAAAAAAGCGGACCACCAAGCGCGAGCGCGGGCTTACTCCGCCGCCATGGAGAAGGTGTACCAGAAATATCCAGACGACCACGAGGCGGCCGCTTTCTACGCGCTCTCGTTGCTGGCGTCGGAGCCCGACAACGACACCACGTTTGCCAATCGCAAGCAGGCGGGAGCCATCCTGGAAAAACTGTTTGATGCCGAGCCCAATCATCCGGGCATCGCGCACTACCTGATCCACACTTACGACAAGCCGCAGTTGGCGCAACTTGGCCTGCCGGCGGCTCGGCGATACGCGCAGATTGCACCCGCTGCTCCGCATGCGCTGCACATGCCGTCGCATATCTTTGCTCGCCTCGGCCTCTGGCAGGATGACATCAATTCGAACTTGGCGTCCATTGCCGCCACTCGTAAGACGGCGGCGATGCACATGGGCGGTGAAGGCCACCAGTTCCACGCCATGGATTACCTCGTGTCCGCCTATCTGCAGAGTGGACGCGAAGCCGACGCCCTCAAAGTAATTGAAGAAGTGAAAGCCATGGCCCCGATGAAAGACATGTACGGAACGGGCCACGATCCGCGCTTGTATGCACTGGTCGCATTTCCCGCCCGCTACGCGTTGGAGATGCGCCATTGGGCGGAAGCGGCTTCTTTGACCCCGGTTGCCAATGCCACGGGCGGGGATGGATCCATTACCTACTGGGCGCGGGCGATCGGCGCGGCGCACAGTGGGAATGCCGCGCAGGCACGGGCCGATATCGACCACATCGATGCGATTCAGAAGATTCTTCTCGATCAGAAAAAGAAGACCTTCGCGGAGGCCGTCGACCAGGATCGGAAGGAAGCTGCGGCGTGGCTGGATCATGTAGAAGGCAAGAATGACGACGCGGTTGCGGCGTTGCGCGCGATTGCCGAAAAGCAGGAAGCGTCAGGCGACGAATCCGATGGCGGAATACCTGCCCGGGAGATGCTCGCTGACATGCTGCTCGAGATGAAACGTCCGGAGCAGGCTCTTGCAGAATACAAGACTGGTTTGAAATTCTTTCCAAATCGATTCAACAGCCTCTATGGCGCGGCCCAGGCGGCGGAGATGGCAGGACTGGCTTCGCAGGCGACAGAGTACTACGCCGTGCTGATCAAGAATTGTGCCGGGTCGAGGTCGCTGCGTCCGGAACTGGCGAAGGCGAAACAGGCCGTGGTGGCGCAGAGGTAGAACAGAGTGCCGTCCCTGCGGGACTCGGGCCTCTTCAATTTCGTCCACCCGGCACTCACGTGCCGGGCTTTCCTGTTGCGCCGCTACGCGGCTGGATGTATCGCGTACTTACCTCTCGATCCTCTGCAGGCGAAACAGCAGCGTGCCCCATCCCAGCTTGGCGCGCATTTGCACTGGCGTGTGGCTGGGATCCTCCGAGTACCACACCCACACTCTGCCCTTGGACTGCAGCGGGCCGGAGGTGGCTTCGGCCGTTACCAGCACGGTCGGGAACGATCCGGCGGGCACCCGGATCTGCTCGCGCTTCTCCACGGTGGCACGGACTACGGTCGTCTTTCCATCGCTGATCGGAAACTCGTAGCTGGCACCGAGCTGCAGTGGCAGCGACTGCAGGTAGTAGAAGCCGGTGATGACGTCGGTGGTGCAACCGGCAAGGTCGTTTTCAACGTGCTTGGTCTCTCCGGTTTTCAGGTTCTTTTCATCGAGCGTGCTTCTCTTGCGCGCGTAATCGAACTGGATCGACGTCTCGCGTTTGTGCGAGCCTTCCTCGCTGTGCTTGAAGATGGAAAGCGAGCAGAACGTCCGCGGATCGAAGTGCGACTCAAAGCGGTCGTGTACAGGAAACAGGACGTTGACGGCTCCAGAGGATTCGGCGGTCGCCGTGACTTTGCGGTCGTTTCCGGCGGCATCCATCCTCACCACACCGGTCCCGGCAGTGATCAGATGCCACTCCGCCCCATAGACATAGCTGTGTCCATCAGGGAAAGGATAGTTGGGACGAGGAGGCGCGATCTGCACCGGAGCGGGGCCGATCGTGTCTGTGTGTGGGCCCTGCTGCGCCGACAACAGGGTCGCGATCAGCAACGTCGTCATCAAACGGCAGTGGCAGCTGTTCAGCACTGTTTTGTTAGCCCTTGAATGGACCGGAACCCCACGGCAGACTACCACACCAGCTTGACGATCAGCTTGACGACGAGGATGGTCAGCACGACCACGCAGCCGATACTCGCCTGATATTCGCGGTGCTTCCAGTAGCGCACGGACGAGTACTCACTCTGCTGGCTGCCGTAGCGGGTAAGCCGTGGGAACATGCGCGGCACGTGGCGGGCATAGTCGTCGTACTCGGGGAACGTCTCTCGCAGGTAGCGTTCTTCGCCGGCAATGACCGGGATATAAATTACGGCGAACATCAGGAGCATGATGGCGACGATCCACCAGCTGCGCGCCGCGATGGCGAAGCCCGCCGCCAGCATCAGCGAGCCGAGGTACAGAGGATTGCGAGTGTAGGCGTAGGGGCCGCTGGTAGTGAGCTGCTTGTCTTTTTGCACGTGGCCGGAAGCGAGCGCGCGCAAAAGCAGGCCGGGCAACAGCACCAGTGCGCCGGCGATGAGAGACGTTCTGGTCGGCCGCGCCAGCCAGACATAGACAACCGCAAAGACAAACCCCAGGGGCACACGGACGCGACGGGCCACACGCGACCAGGCGCTGACGTTGCTCGGCGGGGGCTGCGATCCGGATTGTAAAACTTCGTTCACTCTAGATGGGTTGCTGAAACACGCAATCTCGTGGTTTGCCCTAGGTGGCGGAGAGCCTCACCGCTTGCGGGAAAAAGCATCTCGCTTGCCGCAGTCTGACCTCAGCGGCTAAAGCCGGTTTTGAAAATGGGCCAGATATCGCAGCGGTAAACCGCTGCGCCACCCAAAAACAAATTATCTCCGCCGCCTGCTAATTCCGAAACAGCTTCCGGGCCGCGGCAACGACCTCGCCGACGGTGATTTCCAGCAAACCTTGTTCCGGTTCGCGGCGCCGGGAGTGATCGGTCGTGCTGCTGGCGCTGCGCAGGACAATCGATCGCGTTCCAAACGGGCCGTTGCGCGCGGGGTTGGTCGGACCAAAGATGGCCACCACCGGAACTTTCAGAGCTGCCGCGAGGTGCATCGGACCTGTATCGCCTCCAATGAAGAGGCGAGCGCGGCGCGTGAGGGCAATCAATTCAGCGATCGAGCAGGATACTTTTCGAGCGGCGCCCGCGCTGGCCGATTCCACTGCGGCCGCCAACTCTTCCTCTCCCGGGCCGTAGTTTATGAGCGAGGATAGTCCGTCCTCTGCGAGTTCCTTCGCGACCTGCCCGTAGCGTTCGGCGGGCCAGCGCTTCGCTCCCCAGCCGGCGCCGGGATTGAGGATGGCAAAGTCCTTCAAGTCCCCGACCAAGCTGTCAATCTTGCTCTCCGCATCGGGGTCCACGGGAAATTCCACCTGGGGCTCCACTGTCTGTTTAGGGAGATCCCGATTAAGCGCCGACGAAAACCTTGAACCACAGGGTACACAGGGTTGCACGGAGGAACCCAGGAACTCAATCAGAGTTTCCTTAGGGACGATCTGGCCGGCTAGGGCAAGCGCCTGTTCGACGACATGCACGCCTTTCGTCAACACTTTTTGCGTGTAAAACATGCTGGCAGCATTCTCGCGCGGTTGCGCGCTCCCATACACGATGGGCGCGCCCGACCAGCGGGCCAGCAATGCCGAACGCACCGCGCCCTGAAAATCAATCACCGCGTCATATTGAACTCCGCGCAAATGACTCAAGCCCACGGCCATCTGCTGCCAGGTGTTGAACGAGAGCAACGCGTGGCGCCATTCCGCCGTGTTCACGGAATGGACACGGTCAACCAGCGGACGCTGCGGAGAACGCGGGCCCGAACGCGGGTAGCGCAGCGTGCACAGCAACTCCGTCCAGCGCTCTTCGACAAGCCACCCCAAGGTGGCATGGGGGAAAGCCTGGCGCAGCGCGGCTGCGGCCGGCAAGGTGTGGATGATGTCTCCCATAGCGCTGAGGCGCACCACGAGCAGGCTCTCGAATCTCACGATTTTCGCGGCCCCCGCCGCGAACGGATAATCTGGGTGGCCGAGTGATTCTTGGGATCGCCCACGATGACGACCCGGCCGCCACAGGCTTCGACTTCGTCGCGCTCGGGAACGCTCTCGGCCGTGTAGTCCGTGCCCTTGGCGTGAAAATCGGGACGAATTTCGCGAATGATGGCGCGCACGTCCTCTTCCGGAAAGACCACGACGGCGTCCACATCGGCGAGCGACGCGAGAATTTCCGCGCGTTCTTCGGCCGGCATTACCGGTCGCCCTTCACCCTTTAATGTGCGCACGGAGGTGTCGGCGTTTACCGCGACAATCAGCTTGCCGCCGAGTTCGTGAGCGGCGTGAAGGTAGCGGACGTGGCCGACATGCAACAGATCGAAGCAGCCGTTGGCGAGCGTGACGCGGTCGCCGGCGCGCCGCCATGCGGCCACACGCTCGCGAAGTTGCTCGCGCGAAACGATCTTCGAATGGAGTGATGTGCTCAAATGATCTCGGGCTGACCGTCCTCAGCGCCTGAACGCGCTTTCTTAACTGCGCACTTACGGCACGCCTGAAGGCATGCCCTGATACGAGCCGTTTGACAATGTACCGACCTTGCGGAAGCGGGGCTGGGCTTGAACGGGGCAGAGCCCCGTCACCACACGTTCCCTCTTCACAACACTTACCCACTAGTGTTCGCGAGCCGCCGGGGGCGCTTTGTCCAGCGCGTCTAATAATTCCTGCTGGCTGACCGTGGCCGTGCCGCGTTTCATGACTACAATGCCTCCCGCGTAGTTCGCGAGGTAGGCGGCCTCTTCCGACGTTGCGCCCGCAGCCAATGCAGCGGTAAAGGTCGCGATTACCGTATCGCCGGCGCCGGTCACATCGGTGACTTCATCGCTGCCATAGATCGGAATATCCACCGGCTTGTGGCGGCGCGGGAAGACGACCATGCCATCCTTACCACGCGTGATCAGCAGCGATTCCAAGTCCATTTCGCCGACGATCTGATCCCCGGCCGCAACCAGGCGCTCCCAGTCATTGCCGACCCGGATGCCGAGAACTTCCTCGATTTCCGACTCGTTCGGCGTGGCGGCCGTCACCCCTGTGAACTCGAGCATGCGATGGCGCGAGTCGAGCGTCACGGGAACCTTGTCGAGTCCGCGTTTTTCGCGAATCACGTTCAGCAAGGTGGGCGTGGCGGCGCCGTATCCATAGTCGGAGACTAGCAACGCATCGGAGGCCCGAGTGTATTGCCGGGCGGCCAGCACGATCTCGCGCCGCAAATGCGCGTCGGGGCCTTCAGCGGGCTCGCGGTCGAGGCGGACGACTTGCTGTCCGGCAGTGTGCGCGAATCCGGCCAGGATGCGCGTCTTGGTCACGGTGGTATAGCTCTTGTCCTTGAAAACACCGCTGACTGGAATGCGTTTGTGGCGGAAAGCGCGCAGCAGCAGCTTTCCCGGTTCATCGTCGCCCACGACCCCAACCGGCAGAACGTTCACTCCGAGGTCGGCGAGATTGTAGACGGCATTGGCGCCGCCGCCGGGAACCACCTTACGGTCATGGTGCTTCAAAATCAGCACGGGCGCTTCGCGGGAGACGCGAGAAATCTCGCCGAACACGAATTCGTCGGCGACGAGATCGGCGAGCACGGTCACCGTGAGCTTGGGGAAAGACTCGACAATCTTCCGCAGGCGGTCGTTTTCTCTAATATGCTTTGTCATGAATCGGCTTAGTGATTGGGTGCCAACAAGATTTTCTCACGAGCGGGGCTTCTGCTTCGCGGTTCACGCCAAAATGGCATCTAGAACGCCCGCGGGATCTTCGAGTGTGAGGCTTAACGTGGCGACCGCGAACGGCTCGAGATCCTCCTGTAACGGCCCCAGATTGACGGCATCTTTTTCCGTGGTCAGGAAGCCGCCGGCGCCCAGTTTGCTGCGCATGGCCAGGAGGCGTTCAACGTCGCTGCGGTCATAGGCATGGTGGTCGCGAAACTCGACTTCTACGGCGGGGGCGATTCCGGCCGCGCGTACCTGGGCAAAGAACTGCTCGGGACGCGCGATGCCACAGAAAACGACGGGCGCGGGGGGCAGTGTTGGGAGAACGATCTTGCGGTCGATTCGCCAGATCGGCTTTTGTGGGAGCACGCCGAGGGAGACGCGGCAAGCCGCGTCTCTACGGGAATTCGGATGATCTAGGCGAAAACCTGCAGGCAGCACGATGGCATCGGCGCGGTCTAACGACGACAGGGGCTCGCGCAGACGGCCGGAGGGCAGCAAGCGGTCGTCGAAGTCGCGGTCGGTTACCAGCACGATGTCAAAGTCGCGAGCCAAGGAGCGGTGCTGGAAGCCGTCGTCGAGGATGTGTAATTGAGGCTGGAATTTCTGCTCGGCGACTCGGCCCGCTTCATAGCGGCTTTCTCCGACGATCACCGGAACTCCCAGCCGCCGGGCGATCAGCAGCGGCTCATCGCCGAAGTCGGAGGCTTTGCCGTTGGACTCCACTACCAGGACACCGTGAGTTTTGCGACCGTATCCGCGGGAGAGCACGTCGAAGCGAATGCCGCGCGCTTTCAGCAGTTCGCCAAGCGCAATCACAAACGGAGTCTTGCCCGAACCGCCTACCGACAAATTGCCGACGCTGACCACGGGCTGTTCGAGCCGCCGTGAAGCGAGCACGCCGCGATCGAATAGCGTGTTTCGCAGAGCGGTGGCTGCGCCGTAGAGTCCAGTGAGCGGATTCATGCAGAAATACTCATCAGTTGAAGGAGCGCCGAGACCGTCCTGTCGGTGGCGCCTCGTTGCGAGTCGAGCGCCGCCAGCGCATTGCGGCCGAGGGTCGCGCGTTCTTCGCTGTTTTCGATCAGTTCGATGAAGACCAGCGGCAGCTCGGCCAACCCAACGATGCGGACCGCATTGCGACTGGCAAAGAAATTGACGACATCGCGAAAATTCTCGTAGTGATTGCCGGTAACGATGGGAACGCCATGGAGCGCAGGCTCGAGAATGTTGTGTCCCCCGCGCGGCACCAGGCTGCCACCGACGAAGGCGACCGTTGCCAGGGAATAGAGCGCGGCCAGCTCCCCGATACTGTCGACCAGAAGCACGCCGCCAGCAAGCGGCTCCCCACTCCACAAAGAACGCCGCCACATGCGGAAGCCCAGCTTCTCGACGAATTCGGCCACTTCCGGAAAGCGTTCGGGATGGCGCGGCGCCAGGATCATCACCGCCTTGGGATGATTGGCGAGGATATTGCGAAAGGCCGAGAGCAGCGAGCCTTCCTCGTCCTCGAGGGTGCTGCCACACACCAGAATCGGGCCCGCTCCGGAGTAAGAGAAGCTGTCACGAAGACTGGCCACAATTTTTGGCGATGGCGGCGGCGCTACGTCGAATTTCAGGTTGCCGGCCACCGTTACCTTTGACTCGGTCGCGCCTATTTCTACGAGCCGCTTTCGGTCTTCTTCGGTCTGGGCCAGGAACACATCGACGTTGTCGAGCGACTTCTCCAACAATCGCGGCAGCCAGAAGCGGAAGCGTTTGTAGCCGGGAAGCGAGCGGTCCGAGATGCGGCAGTTGATCACGGCGATGCGCGCGCCGCTGCGCTTGGCGAGGCGAAGAAAATTCGGCCAGAATTCGGTTTCGGCTACGACGACGAGTTCCGGGTGCAGAGCCTCGAAGTAGGGCCGAATGGCGAAGGCGAAGTCCAGGGGAAAATAGAACACATTCTCTGGGCCGAACCGCTGCGCGGCGAGTTTCTGCCCAGTGCTGGTAGTTGTCGAAACCAGCACGCGGTGGGAGGGAAATTTCTGTCGCAGCGCCACAATGACGGCACTCGATGCCACCACTTCGCCCACAGAAACCGCGTGGACCCAGATCACGGGTTTCTCGCCGCGGCCAGCGAGCGCGGGCGGAACGGCCCCGAACCTCTGGAGCAAACCCGCCCGATACTTGCCATGCCGCAGCATCTGCAGCAGCCAGTAAGGCAGCGTTAGCAGCAGGAGAAAAGCGAGCAGCGCACTGTAGAGCGCGTACATGAAGGGACGTCCCATTCTAAATGGCGCGCGGGAAGAGTTCTCAGTTCCCGGTTCTCAGTCCTCAGTCAAAAACTGCGCTGATCAGTTGCGGATTCGCTTTCGACCGTGGTCTCGTACGGAGTGTGTGTCGTAGCCGGAGTGCCGTCCCTTGCGGGACTCGACCCTTCCTGCTTTGCATACCCGGCACTTACGGGCCGGGCTTTCCTGTTCCGCCGCTTCGCGGCTTGGGCATCGTGCGTTCCACTTTTTCATTTGTCCTCAAGCTATGACAAGACTCCGTACGGCACGGGTCGCGTGGGCGGCATCAAAGTAGAAATGGACGCTTTGAGTTGCGAGGTTCGAGCCCGTAGCTCGGAACGCGAAGCCATCTCCTATAATTCACTCATGCATAATGCCGTGCGACGTGTTGCGACAGTCTGTGCCTTGGTGCCGCTTTTCTGCCTTTGCGCGCTTGCGGCCAAAGAGTTTGTGATGCCCACGGCGCAGCCCGCCCGCACGTATCCGGCACACGACGACCACCCCACGGAAAAAGTGGTGGTCGCGGTCGATCCTTACGATCTGGAGGACAAGGCCTCGATCTTCACCGTCAACTACCGCAACTACGGGTACGTACCGGTCTTCTTTGTCATCACGAATGACGGCGATCAACCGATTTCCCTGGTTGGCATGAAGGCCCAGTTGAATACCAAGGATCGCAGCAAGCTGTACCCCGCGACTACCGATGATTTGCTGCGCCGTCTCTCGCATCCTTCGCGGAACGACCGGCAGCCTACGTTGCCGATTCCGCTGCCGAAGAAAGAGGTCAAGGGAGGCGTGAGCCGCAAGACTTGGGACGAAATCGAACAGGCTCAGTTTGGCGCCAAGGCGGTGGAACCGCACTCCACGGCGCGAGGGTTCCTGTTTTTCGACGTGAGCGGCATTTCGAATGCACTGGCCGGCGCCAATTTCTACCTGATGGGAGTACACGACGGGAAAGGCAGTGAGCTGATGTATTTTGAGATCCCGATGGAGAAGTACTTGAGCGCGCCGCAAGAGAAACGTCCGTAACAGCCCGGCTACGCCTGATCGATCGAAGAGTAGCTCTGGCCGGAGGAGGTGCCGAGCTGAGCTCGGCTTGGACGGCCGGGGCGGCCGTCCCTACACGAGCAGCTATAATCTCTTGCTATGGCGACAACCCCAGCCATTTCCGAGGATGTGCTCGCGAAATACGAGCCGGTCATCGGACTGGAAGTCCACGTCCAGCTGCTGACCGCGTCAAAAATCTTCTGCTCGTGCTCGACTCGTTTTGGCGATCCGCCCAACACGAATGTGTGCCCGGTGTGTCTCGGGCTTCCGGGGGCCTTGCCGGTGCTGAACCGGAAAGCGGTGGAATTCGCGGCGCTGGCGGCGCTGGCCTTGGGGTGCCGCATCAATGAAGTTTCCATCTTCGCGCGGAAAAACTATTTTTATCCCGACCTGCCGAAGGGCTACCAGATCTCGCAGTACGACAAGCCGTTGGCGGAGTTCGGATTCATCGAAATCGAATTAAACGGCAGCAAGAAGAAGATCGGCATTACCCGCCTGCACCTGGAAGAAGACGCGGGCAAGAGCCTGCACGAGGGTTTCGCCGACTCCGCCCACAAGACTGCGATCGATCTGAACCGGACCGGCGTGCCCCTGGCCGAGATTGTCAGCGAACCCGACATGCGCTCGCCCGAGGAAGCTTACGAGTACCTCACGCGGCTCAAAGAGATCATCCTTTACACCGGCGTCAGTGACTGCAACATGGAAGAAGGATCGCTGCGCTGCGACGCCAACATCAGCGTGCGGCCTCGGGGACAGAAAGAATTTGGCACGAAAACCGAGGTCAAGAACGTCAACTCGTTCCGCTTCATCAAGCAGGCGCTGGAATACGAGATCGAGCGCCACATCGGAGTCATCGAGGGTGGCGGCCGGATCACCCAGGAAACACGCCTCTACAACGCGCACGAAGGCAGGACCTACGGCATGCGCTCGAAAGAACAGGCGCACGACTACCGGTATTTTCCCGAGCCGGATTTGCTTCCGCTGGTTGTCGATGAGAAATGGCAGGCTTCCATCCGCGCCAGCCTGCCTGAGCTTCCGGAAGCGCGGCGGCAGCGCATGATGAAGGAATACGGGATCACTGCGGGCGATGCGCACACGCTGACGCTAACGCGAGCCATGGCCGATCAGTTCGAGTCTGCGGCTCGTACGGCCAAGAATCCGAAGCGTGTTGCCAACCTGGTGCAGAGCGAGTTGCTAGGCCGCCTGAAAGCGCTGGGCCTCGAACTCGAGCAATCACCCATTTCGATGGCTGGGGTAACCGCGTCGGCTGATCTGGTCGAATCAGGCGCGATCTCAGGAAAAATGCTGAAAGATCTTTATGACCTGTGCTTCGAACGCAAGCAGGACTTTCCGGCGGTCTATGAAGCGGAAGGCCGTCCCGAGCAGTCGCGGGATACGTCGGCGCTGGAGAAACTCGTCGATGAATTGATCGCCGCGAACCCCAAGCAGGTGGAGCAGTATCGGGCGGGCAAGAAGACTATGATCGGGTTCTTCGTGGGACAGGTGATGAAGGCATCGAGGGGGCAGGCCAATCCCCAGTTGGTGAACGAAGTTTTGACCAAGAAGCTGGAAAGGTAGCGGCGTCCAAATACAGCCCCTAAAGGGGCATCGGATTCGAGGGATTGTGGCATCGCTAAAGCGATGCCCTGATACAAGTCACAACCTCTTGCGGCCCTGCTGAAATTCAATCCAACCCCTATTTCGCCGCCCCCAAGTTCTTCAGCACTTCCTCCGCGTAGTAATTCGTGACCTTGGCGTCGTCGCGAAGAGTCTCGTAATAAGCCGCTTTCAACAACTGCTCACGGCGGTCGCGCAACTGCTGGCGGATGGCCTGCTGCACCCGAGGATCGTTCAAGTCCCGCTGGCCCGCGGGCTCCTTCGCAATCAGCTTCACGATCATGTAGGCATAGGGCTGATGATTGGTCGGATTGATGATGGGGACTACGGGCGTGTATTGCCCAGGCTTGAGTTTCATCACCGCGTCGCGGGTTGCCGGATCGGCGCTCTTGAGCGCGGATTCGGGAGCCATTCCCAAATCGCCGCCGTTGTTGCTGGTTTCCGGGTCCTCGGAATAATTCATGGCCAGCGTGGCGAAGTCGTCGCCACTATCGAGGCGGTTGCCGATCATCTGGATTTTCTTGCGCGCCTCGGCATCATTCTGCGCCTTGCTGTTCTGGAGGTTGTGGACTTGGACGTTCGCCACTCCCGAAACCATGATTTTGGCCAGATGGTACTGTGCTTCGATCAGGTTGAACTCGGCCTTGTGATCGTTGTAGTAGCCGGAAACGTCCTGGTCGGTGATGTTGATGCGCGAGGTGATTTCCTTGTTGAGGACCTTGTCGCGAGTGAGCGAGCGGCGCAGGTCGCGCTTGAAGTCATCGAGCGATATCTTCTTGTCCTGCAGGCGCTTGTTGAATTCTTCGGCGGTGTAGGGCGACTTGATTTCGTTCAGCTTGCGGTCGACTTCTTCGTCTGCGGCCAGCAACCCGAGCTTCTCAGCGCGCTGCATCAGAATTTCCGTCTCGATCAGCTCGTTCAGGATGCTCAGCCGCAGGCTTACCGCCTGCTCGCCCGCCGGCTGCTTATCGGAGCCCGCTGTCTGGTTGGCGTAATACTTGTCGACTTCGCTGCGATAAATCTTCCGCCCATTGATCGAGGCCATGACGTCGCCGCCGGTGCTGTTGCGATTGCAGGCCGAAAGTCCAATCAACAGAGACCCGCTGGCCAAAACCAGGACTGCTCGCTCAATCCAGTTACGATTTTTCAAGTTCTTCCCTCCGCCACCAGGGGCGATTCCGTCTAAGGACATTCCGATTCAGTGCCGGCAAAAACCTTGAACCACGGGGTACACAGGGTTGCACGGAGGAACCAATTCTGAACCTGTATTCGCCGAGTCTCAATCACCAATCGCAAATTCAGTTCTTGTGTTCCGGAGGAGCAACTCCGGCATCCTGCAACGCCCGGTCGAGCGCCAGCCGTATCTCTTCCGCGGGCACCGCTCCATCCAGTTTTTGTCCGTTGACGAACATCGCCGGAGTTGCGTCCACTCCAACAGCTTCTCCCTCGCGCATCGAAGCGCGCACAGCTTTTTCGTCCTGAGCCTTGACGCAAGCCTGCAGCTTTGGAACGTCGAGACTATGCTTCTGCCCCTGCGAAGTGGCCAGCTTGTCGAGTTCCGCATTTTGGCCGTCGCGGCCTTTTTCCCCGCTGATCGAGTGTTGGTTGGCATGCAGGTAGTCGGCGTAGTCCCAGTACGCATCACCGTTTTGCGCGGCCAGGCAATTGGCGTCCACCGCCGCGTGCACGGCCCACGGATGAATCTCTTCAAGGGGGTAATCCTTGTATATGAAAAGGACGCGATCGCCGTATTCCTTGAAAAGCCCGGGGAAAAGTGTCGAGTGCATGCGTGAACAGAACGGACACTCGAAATCGTCATAGTTGACGACCGTGACCTTGGCATCTTTATTGCCCCGTGCCGGACGGCCGCTGACGTCAATCTTCTTCATGATCAGTCGTGCGGATGCTCTCCTCAGCGACGACTACTTTGCTGCAGATACCGATTGGATCAACCTCAAGGGCAGCGACATTGATTTCTACATCGCGCCGTACGAGGTCTACGAAGATCACCTGATGGGTATCAAGGCATTCTATGACGGCAGTGTCGGAATTGTCGACAGTGTGGAAAGCAGCAAACTGCAGAAGTATACTTCCTACCTGGATGAGCTGGAACGCAACCTGCCCTGCGACGGAAAATACAAACGCACCCGGAAAGGTCTCCTGTCGCCGATGGTCGTGTTGAACGAGGTTACCCGGGGCGGGGCCCTGTCGACAGGCTATCAGGCGGTGGCCTCAACACTCCCGAACGACCCGAAGGTGACGTCGGTAAAAGGGACAAAGAAAGTATTCTG
>JAIQFA010000152.1 GCA_020073525.1 Terriglobia bacterium | reverse complement strand
ACCACCGTCCGTTCGCGCCTGATCTCGCTGCTGGTGCGCCTGGCGGGCGAGCAGGCCCGGGGCGCGACCACCGGAGTGCAGGTCACGTTGCCGGCCACCAACCAGGAACTGGCAGCGCACATCGGCACGGTGCGCGAATTGGTGTCGCGCAACCTCAGCCGCCTGCAGGCGGAGGGACTCATCAGGGTGGACGGCCGCACCGTGACCATTCCCAGCGTCGCTGCCCTGCAGGAGCAGCTCGAAGCCGGCGAGTAGTGCGGGGCGAGTCCACCCGTTTGTGGACCCGCACTTGCTTCCGGTTGGCCGACCAACCGCTAGCAGCGAATGTCCCCTTTTCCCTCAAGGAATCGGCGGCGAGAGGGTCTGCCGCCGAGCTTGCGAAAGTCGTTCGCCAGTTCCTGTGTCGAGTACATAGCAAGCTACCTCGAAGGGCAATTGTCTAACGAATCGCAACATTCAGGACGACCGGTTGCGCGATTCTGTTTGAAACTTCGTTATGACGATCCGCTGACTAAGGCATGGATTGTCGACCGTTGATCAGGCTGACTGCCAGGGACTCGGACTTCACCGCAAACAGCATCAGATAGAAGCCGGTTGCGATGTCAGCTAGGGCCATCGGCAGGAAACAGATGTATTGGAACAATGCGTGTTGTTCCGGGAATACCAGATTGGCAAGATACAGGCCTGTCCAGATCACCGATGCACAAATGCCAAGCGCTGATAGGAACCTTGCGATATACCGCGACTTGAAAAACAAGTAAAAGAACAGGGCTGAGCCTATGCCAAAGCAAATACCACCGAGGTTCTCTGTGGTACCTGCAATCGTGCGCATCAGGTCCGCCAAATGCCTGTGCTGCGATCGGTCCGGCTCCAACGGCTTGCGCGGAGACGTAAAGATGCATCCTCACGAAGCCGCACATCCGCACAATCAGGGCCAGGAATGAATCTTCCAGACTGGAGATCATGGCGAGTTGAGCCAGCAGGCGATTGACAGGCCTCAGCGTTGCATAGAGTGCGAAAGCAAGCAAGGTGCTGCTCAAAGTCGCAATCAGCACAGTGCAGAGAGCCACTCGATACAAGCGTTCCGACGCTGCGATTCTTGCTGCTGTTTCTGCGAAGGTTCCACTCCCCGCGACTCGGGAGAGGATGGAGCCGCCGACGAGAGCAATAAGAATCACCCCGAGGAACAGAATCCCCGCCAGTCTCGCGTATGTTCGTTGCGTTTTCCCCGCTTCAGCGTTTTCGATTTCTAGTCGCATTCCAGCCTCCGTCCGGCGGTGAGCTGTCCGCCCCGAGCTATGAAGCCGCGGCGTCCGGCATTTGCGGTCTGGCGCCCTTGATCAGCAACCACAACATGAACACAATCTCCCCGATGATGGCAGGCTGAAGATAGCTGTTCACCCTATCCTGATATAGCGGCAACAGTGTGCTGGTAAGGCTTAGGATGACCCAGGCGAAGCCGGCGAGAGCGAGCCAAACCCCCAGGAACCGAGGCAGGAATCGCGACTTGTATATAAGGAGCGCGAGAGGAAACAGCCAGAGACCCCAGAATATTTCGCAGACAACAAATCCGCGACCATGCAGATTCAGGAAGAGCATCACCAGACTCTCGCGCTGGGGCTTTTCAAAAATGGAAAGAAAATCAGCGCCACGCACGAGGACGAGGGCTGCGAATGAGTTCAGCTCATTCAGAAATGCGATTGGGATCGAAACCACAATCAAGATCACCATCAGCGAGGCGTGCCGCCGATTGACTTCCTTGAACAAATCGTACAGAGCCAGGGCCACGAAGATAAAACCCGCCTGGCCGGCGAGTTCGCCCGCGATCCCGAGGCGAAAGAGCATCTCGTGGGCCGCGATGTTGTTAGCCGTCGCCGCTGCGTCTCCGTGGACGATCACCTTGCCGGGGACATAGCCCATGGCGAAGAAGCCAACGATTGAGATGATTACATACAGCAAGCCTGCAAACCTGCCGGGGTTCCTGGCGGAACTCATGTGTCCTCCTGTTGTGGGAAGGGAACTAGACCTTGGGACTCTCGCAGATACGGCGAGGGCTGTCAGAATGTTCCGTTACAAGACGGAAGTCAGCCGTTTGCGTGGATTTTCTTCTGCAGCGAGGTCTGGGCTGGATTCTAGTCGAATGACGCTAGTGCTTTATCGGAGGCGCGCCTTTACGAGCGCCGCGAAGAGGAAGGCAGTGTTGCGGCGCGCGTTCGATAAAGCCGTCAGAAGGAAGCCGCTGGCGTTTGCGGCGGACGCGGGCCTATGGGAGTTCAATGCAGGGCAGAAGCCGTTTCGAAGAGTGCCTGGGTGTGAGCTGGGGATGAGGGTGGAAGACCACGGATGGCGGAGCAAGGAACCGTGGCTGATCGTCGAATGGAAACCCGCGGGACGACGTGATGGATTCGGTGACGAGGCATACGAGGACGGAGCGCGGCGAAGCACGCAAGGTTTTCGGGATGGGGGCAGCGGTTTCATGCGGCAGCCGTGACCAGGGCCGGTGGGGAACGGAGTTGGAGCTGGGCAGCGGTAAGTCGTTCGATGACCGCCATGGGTCCACCACACTTGGGACAGCGCCAAAGAGGGCTCGATTGCTGAGCGGTGGATGTTTCTGGCTCGGTCTGCGGTGGAACCACGTCGAGTGCTTCGAAGCAAAGCGGTAGGAGAGTGGAGCGCCGCCGATTGGCGAGGAAGCCGAAGTGGCGGATGCGGACGAAGCCCTTGGGGAGCAGGTGCAACAGGAAGCGACGCAGGAACTCATCGAGCGATAGGGTCATCAGTTTCTGTTCATTGCTGTGAGCAGAGTCCCGCCAACGAAAGGTGATTTGGCCGTCGGCAAACGAGATCAATCGATGGTTGGAGATGGCCACGCGATGCGTGTAACGGCCGAGATACTGAAGCACATACTCGGGGCCGCCGAAGGGCGGTTTGGAGTAGACCACCCAGTCCTTTCGGAACAGTGGCCTCAGCCAGGAAGCGAAGATCTTGGGTTGCGCGAGCAGCCTCAGGTTCCCGGAAAGGTGCAGCTGGCCATGCTGAAAGGCCGACTTGAGACCGGCGACAAACTTGCCGCGAAACACACGCCGGAGCACATGGATGGGAAGAAAGAAGCGAGGATGGGATCGAATCCAGTAGGTGTGATCGAGCGAGAGCCCGCCGGCGGGGACGACACAATGGACATGGGGATGAAGCTGGAGTTTCTGGTTCCAGGTATGCAGCACGCTGAAGAAGCCGATCTCGGCACCGAGACGTCTGGGACTACGAGCCACTTCCAGGAGAGTTTCCGCACTGGCACGGAGCAGCAGATCGTAGATGACTTTCTTGTTTTGCAGAGCGAGCGAAGCTAGTCGCGGCGGCAGAGTGAAGACGACATGGACGTAGGGCGAGGGGAGAAGTTCGCGGCCGCGTGCCTGGATCCAGCGTTCGCGAGCACCGGTCTGACACTTTGGGCAGTGCCGATTGCGGCAGCTGTTATACGAGATGGTGGCACGATGTCCGCAGCGGGTGCACTCATCGATATGACCGCCGAGTGTGGCGGTGCGACAGCGTGCCATGGCCAGCAGGACCTTAATGTGCGTCCAGCGGATCCACTGACGGTTGCGCTCGATGAAAGCCGTTCCTGCGCTGCGGACCAAGTCGGCCACCTCTAAGGGCGGCCGACTCATCTACTCCTCCGGTTGGAGCCTGCTTTGCAGCACCAGCGAGTCCAGAGGACTGGCGGTGGCGTGCAAGTGACGTTGCGAGAGGTGGAGATAGATGGCGGTTTCTTTCAGATCGTGATGACCTAACAGGATCTGAATGGTGTGCAGGTCAGCGCCGGCTTCCAGCAGGTGAGTGGCGAAGCAGTGACGGAGCACGTGGGGATAAACCTTCTTCTTAATCCCGGCACGGCGGGCAGCATACTGGCAGGCGTGGCGCGGGGTCTTGGTATCGATGGGCTGATTCCCGCTGTGCCAGCGATTGCTGGGAAACAACCAGACGCTGGATTTTTTCCGCAAACGCCGCCAGTGTGAGCGGAGTTCGTCGAGCAGGATCGGGCTGAGCATCACGTCGCGGTCTTGGCGACCCTTGCCGCCTTGGATGTGAATCACCATTCGCCGGCTGTCGATGTCGCTGATCTTCAGGCGAGTCAACTCAGCGTTGCGGACGCCGGTGGCGTAAAGGGTCATGAGCACGGTGCGATAGAAGGGAGTGGGAGCGGCATCGATGAGTTGTGCCACTTCTTCCTGGCTGAGAATCGTCGGCAGGCGGTGGGTTTTCTTCGGATAGGGAGTGTCGGCAATGCTCCAGGGCCTCTTGAGCGTCTGGATGTAGAAAAACCGCAGGGCACAGAGATGGTTTGTCACCGTACCGGGCGACAACTTGCGTTTGGCGAAGAGGTGAGCTTGGTACTCCCGAATGTGCCGCGTGCCCAGGCGATCGGGAGAGCGCTGGAAATGTCGAGCGAAAGCCTCGACCTTGCGAATGTAATAGCGTGCGGTAGCCTCAGAGTAATTACGACGCTCGAGTTCCTCCAGCATGATTCTGCGTAAATGGGTCACGGAGACCTCCTTGTGACCCACAATTTATCTGACGGTAAGCACCACCATTGCCGACCTCACCCACGCGGTAGCGTCCGCCGCGCTAGCGGCTTCGTTCTAACGGCCCACACTGAAGTAATCGGCCAATTTCCGGTTAGGCGACAATCCGGGGCGAAGGATGCCATCAGTTGCGGTGTTCAGTGCCAACTTCCATAGTGGACGATTAGCTGGCCCCTGTCGTTGTAGATGTAGATGCCACCGTCCATGCTCTACTTCGGATTTGCAAGCAGCTCCAGCGCTGCCTTGTTGCGGATCAACAGCGTCGAGCCCTTGAGGTGCACGATCTGCCGTTTCCTTAACTCGGCAAACAGGCGCGTGACCGTCTCGCGCGAGGTGCCGATCATCTCCGCGATTTCCTCGTGCGTCAGGGCCAGCTTGACCCGCGGCTCCTGCTTGGCAGACTCGCCTTCCTTCGAACTCCACTCCAGCAGCAGCTTCGCCAGCTTCTCGGCCGCGGAGTGCGCCAAGGCCAGCGAGCGGATTTCGTGACAGGCGGCGCTGTACTTGTCGCTCAACTGCTCGGCGACGCGGAAGCACACGTCGCTGTGCTCGCGCAGGAAGCGGAGGAAATCTTCGCGCTTGACGAAGTTCACCTGGCAGGGATCGATGGTTTCCGCCGTGAGCTCGTACGGCTTGCCGGAAACGGTGGCGCTAAGCCCTAGCACTTCGCTCGGTTCGGCGATCTTCAGGATCAGCGTCTTGCCGTCACTGGAGGAGAGTGAGAGTTTCACCCGACCTTGGCAAAGAACGAATACCCCACGCGAAGCTTGGCCTTCCACGAAAGCACTGCGCTTCGGGGGTACGCGGAGGTGTACTTGATCGCTTCGAACGCTTGCAAGGTCGCGGTTGGCAGGTCTCGAAAACATCTATCGCCTTGCAGCGTGCAGGCTAGGCAGCTTTCAAGGACGTTGAGACCGTAGGGTGATACCACGGTGCACCTCTCCCGCCACGGTACCGTGCTTACTTCATCGCCCAAGGCGGGTCCCGGTCAGTTCCGCGTTCGTACGGACAATGTTGTGAGGGCCCGATCAGAGTAAAGCATCCCTGTGGCCAGCAGAGTTTCGGAGCGGCGAGGTGGCCATGCCCAGGGAGTTGGGGTCTGAGCTTTGCTCAGAACTCCCTGTGAGAAAAAGAGTTAACCTCCCAATCGGTGCGGAACCATGTCTGCATCGTCTGCGCATCAATCGCGAGCGAGAGGAAAAAAGACGCAATGCGTCAGCCCAGACCGCGCCATATCACACAGCGAAGTGAGGAGGGTTGTTCCGACAGTCACTCCACGCCTGAGCGCGAAGCGCACGAGTCATCACCCCGACTCCGGGTGAGTGGAATGCCCCGTTTATCCTTCGCTGCGAGGCGTAAGGCATCGCGCGACGATTTCCGGTGGTACTGGGTTGTAGAAAAAGCCGGAAGCCCACTCGAATCCAGTGATTCGAAAAACCTGCGGCAAGAGTTCCAAGTGCCAGTGGAAGTCCGCTTCAATTGTCTCCCAATAGCCTTTTCTCGGACGCAGAAAGGGCCGGTCCTGCAGGGACAGACTGTAGGGAGGTCGCCCCAGAGTAAGGTCGAGCTTCTGCAAGACATTGCGCAGGATCTGCGCCAAGTTTCTCCCCTGCGTTGAAGTGATCTGGCTGAACGCACTACCGTGAAACTTGGGGATCACCCGCATCTCGAACGGGAAGCGCGAGGCGAACGGAGCAAAGGCTGCGAAGTCTTGATTTTCGGCGATCAGCCGCCGTCCGCTCTCCAGCTCCTGCTCCAGCACATCGCAATAGAGGCACCGCTCTTTCTGGGCGTAATAGTCACGAGCCACCATGAGCTTGCTCTTAATCGTGCGCGGCGTCACCGGCAGGGCCATCAATTGGGAGATGGAGTGGCTGATCGTGTGCGCACCCGCCTCCTCCCCGTGGTTCTTGAAAATCAGCACATAGCGCATCCGTGTGTCTCGTTCCAGATCAACAATACGCGCGATGTAGGCACGGACTACTTCTGCGATCTCCTCCACCTCCAGCTCGTGCAGACTACGGTCGTGGCGCGGCGTCTCGGCGATAATCTCGTGTGCCCCGATACCATTCATCAAGTCGTGAAAGCCCTCTCCGCGCCGGCCCAGGTCGCTTTCGATCCGCAACCGCGGCTGGTTGTTGGGCACTACGCGCACCTGCCATCCGAGTCCATTGGGTAGCGAACCCGGCCGCCGGATAGCAAACACCTCCGGCGGCGTGGAGGACTCGTTACTCTCGCAGAAAGGGCAGAAGCCGTCACCTCTCGTGAATGGCCGGAATTGAAAGTCCGTAGGACTCACGGTATCGGTCCCGCCCATAATCACCCAGCGGCCGGTAAAAACGTCTTTTCGCATCTGAGACATGGGCGCCTCGCTCCTGCAGCCTGGTTGTGTTGAACATTTCTCGCACGTCGATGTCCTGGGGCGCCGTGACAGCCATCACCACTTTCGAGGCGCGAGAGATTGAAAGTGTTACTTTGCGAGCGCGTGTTATCGCGCGGAGAACATCGGATTCGCAACCTGCTGCGTAAACGTTTTCGACGTGAAAACAATCAATGCTCCTCGAATGCGATTCCAGTGCTGCTCATCTGGGGCTCTTCGAGGCCAGTGATCGCCTATTTGGTGCGCAAGTATACATCTACAGACATCTACAATTCACCGACGACAGCGAGCCGTTGGCATCGAATTTTGCATGAGGAGTGGGACGCGGATTTTGCGGTTCCTTGCGGGATTGTTGGCGGTATGGCGCGATATGTCGAGGAAAATATTTCAGTCGCGGGACCGTTTTGGAACTGAGTGCACGGATGTTGGGATGGTTTCGCGGCACCAGAGCCACGCCGAATTATCATGAAGGTGAACCGGGCGTCTGGACGACCGCTCACCTCGGACCCGAGTGCTAGACCGCCGAGCCAAACAGGCGCGGCGGGCAATGCAGAGCGCGTCCAGGGCCCGGTCGTGTTGTGTCCCGGTGTGGGTGACCTGCCTGATTGTGCTGTTCGTCACATTGAGTTGTGGTTCGCATCATCGATTCCCCGGTAGAGAAAGAACAGAATATGAAGAAAGAACCCGAGGCGAGTCCTGTATGTTGGCGAAGTGCGCTAATCCCTCGTGCTTCACATCGTTCCGCCTCCTCCGGGAGGGGAGACTTTTTCGACTCGAAGGCGACGCGGCTCTCAACTCGCGCGACAGCCCCACTTTTAGCGGCTCCAACATAGTGGAGTACTTCTGGCTGTGCGATCCTTGCTCGACCTTGATGACGTTGCGTCTCGATGAAAAGGGCACGGTCGCTGTTGAACCGCTTTCAGAGCGTGCGCGTGATAATCCTCGATTTTTTGCTATCATCTCTCGGCACAAAGGCATGCTCCTCAGGAGCGTCGGTACCACTTATAACGCGCAAGGTACTTCCAGCCCTCTCGGGAGTGAGTGGCAGCGCCGGCCTTCCGGACGTCGACGCTAGCTTCTGCATGGGATCACGCGGCGACGGTGCCGGCCTTCTGGTGGGTAATTTCCTCCTCAGCGCGTAGCCCCTCATCGAGATCGTTACCATCTGCCCTGCCGCGTTCCTCATACGGTCCATACTCGTGCTGTCGGATCTGTTCTTCGAGACTTTGGGGCTGGGCGCCAGCCATTGTGAGGGTCTTGCGGGCCGCATCTTTGGCCATGGCGGAACTCCTTGTTTCTTGACGGCGATGCGCGAGTACTGAACGTTCGCCCACCTTTCTCGGGGGAGAACCGTTGTTACGCATCTCAGGCGCTCTTCTTGGATGTGACCACGTAAAACGACGACAGCCTCTGTTCGACGTCGTCACTGCCGCTTGGATGTGACCACGTAAAACGACGACAGCCTCTGTTCGACGTCGTCACTGCCGCAATCCGGGCATGCGACGCCTCCTTCCTCATACTCCTTGAAAGTCAGTGTCTTTGAAAAAGGTTTTGAACACGCGCGGCAGATTAATTCGTATTGGGGCCGGCTCGTCGCCGCCGGCGACGGGCGCGCCACGGTGGAGTTCGAGGCCGGCAAACGGCACGCCAACCCGATGGGCACGCTCCATGGCGGCATTCTCTGCGACATTGCGGATGCGGCCATGGGCGTGGCATACGCCTCGACTCTGGGCGAAGGGAGAGCTTCACGACGCTGGAACTCAAGATCAATTAGCTGAATGCCGAAGCCCATGTGGTCAAGGGCGGGCGCACGGTCGGCTTGGGTGGAATGCGACGTTTTCGACGAGAAGCGAAGTCTGGTGGCGCGGGCCAGCAGCACGTGCCTGACGCTGAGGGGAAGAGACGCGGCGGGACGCTGACGCTCTCTCCTGCGTCAGTTTTTCTACCAATAGAGTGTCCTCGGCATGGGGATGGACTGCATCGGCGAATTTCCTTTCTGGTCGGGAACTTGTGACAACCACACCGCAGTTAAGATGAATGGAAGTGCGGTGAGCGGAATGCCTCCGATTCGAGACTCGCGTCCGTCTGTTCGCATCCGCAAGGCGACCCCCGCCGACGTTTTGATCGCAATCCCCGTCGTGAACGCGGCGTATGCAATCGAGACTTTTCTCGATGGCCCCCGCACCGACGAGACCCGCATGGCGGAAATGTTGAAGAAGGGCGAATTCCTTGTTGCGGCGGAAGACGACTCCGGCCGCATCGTCGCTTCGGTCTACACAGAGAAGCGCGGCCAGCGCGGGTATTTCGGGATGCTGGCCGTCGAACCTTCGCGGCAGGGCAGCGGCCTCGGGCGAGGGATGATTGAAGCCGCAGAGGAACACTGCCGGGTATACGGCTGCAAGCACATGGATATCGTCGTGCTGAGCCTCCGCCCGGAACTGCCGCCGTTCTACCGCAGGCTCGGGTATACCGAGACGGGCACGGAGGAGTTCCATCCGTCGCGCCCGCTTAAGGGCGGAGCCGAGTGCCACGGGATCATCATGTCAAAGACGTTGTGACGCGGCGGAACGGACGCGCAATTATCGGCAATACCTCTCCGTCCGATCCTTCGCTTTCCCGGCAGCGACCGTTTGCCATTGCATGTTGGTGGGGGCGTCCGCGCCACCGCACCCCAGCGGCCTGACGTGGTCGATGACGTAGCCGGGACAGGCACCCGAACGCCTGCCCGTCGATGCACACTG
>JAIQFA010000151.1 GCA_020073525.1 Terriglobia bacterium | reverse complement strand
TGGGAGACCGCCACGAAAAAGGCTCCGTAAGCTTCTCCGGCACCAGCCGCAGATCAAACCCCTGCTCATACGGATGCCCCTTGACCCCGCGAAACCGCTCAGCAAACGTCTCGGCATAGCAGTGCTTGCACCCAGGACTGATCTTGACGCAGCCACGGACGGGGTTCCACGTTGCGTCGGTCCATTCGATATGAGAGTTGAGCGACACTAAATTCCACCCTTATTTCGGTATTTTGCGAAAATATCCTGAACGATCTTCTCAGCTACGCCTACTTGGGATGCAAAGAACAGGTAGTAAACAACTGCACCCTTGCTGTTGTGCATGGGCAAAGGTTCAGGCACATTCTTGAATCCAGCGATCTTCTGCAATCTTTGCCGAAAGGCTTCCGCAATCGCGTCGTTCGATTCTTTCTCGGGTTCACCAAAAAGACTCCGCTCTGTTGTGTAAGCGGCCTCCTTCCAATCTCCACCCCAGAAAGCATTCATTCGAGCAAGTTGTTCAACCGATACCTTATCCGGATTCCTCCAAAGGACATTTCGGTTCATGTCCATAACGGGGAAATTGAGAAACATGTCTATCGTCCCGAGTTGCCCTGCCTGGAACATTACATCCCAATTCAAATCCAGCCCGTATGGGTCCAACAGGCAGAGCGCACGCCGATAGCTTTCGAAATGCAGGGTCGGGAAAATACTCTGTATCAGGACTTCATTGCAGTCACCCTCGTAGACATGGACATCGTTCCTGGCACCCGCAATACGTTGAAGGCTTTCGACCCTGGAGACGTCCAAATCGATGAAGTGATATTCACGGAACGGCGGTTGGACGTTCAAAGCATTCAATGGACTGCCCGGAACGAACGCTCCGGTGCTCTTGGAGATATGCTGTCCCGCACCTGCAAATGCGTCCACGTAAATATGCGGCAGATTCTTCTTATTCAGGATTGTGGAGTATGCGGCAGCGTAGTCGCGCACGATGTCTAACTTGATTTCTGACCAGTATCCGATTTCGTCGAATTCCAAGACGCGACGCACAATATTCGCCTTTTATTCGCCAAACGGCGCATCTTGATTCTCTCAGACTCTCGGCTCCGATTCAATAGCTCTCAAGCTACGGCCGCAATCTTCGCACACAGATCTCCGGGTAGCGGGCTAAGTTCGCAAAAGTTTACGGGTAAGGTATTCAATCCGCAGCGACCTGCACAGGAACATCGAGCAAGTTTCTCACAACCCGAATCTCCCTCTCGATGCGCTTAAGCACGACATCGTTCAACTGTTCGTCGGGCGCGGCTACCCTGCTCTCAAGTATGACGGGAACGTCCTTCGGGATGAGTGGTGCCACCACCTCAAAAGATCTTTCGGCTTCCAGCGAAATTAGGTCATGCTTGCTTTCTGAGTTAACCTCGCTGATGTGCAGCTCGCAAAGCTTTACATTGAACTCCTCTAAAATTAGAAAAGCTTCGCCCATGGTTGGATCCACTTGATGAGCATGGCCGACGTCGAAACAAAATGTCGCATCGGGTAGCCTGTCGAAAATTTCGAGAAGGTCTTGGCGGCTCTGGCCGATTGGTTTTCTCTTGTCCATATTTTCAATACAAATCCGCCGACCTAGTTTCCTCCACAAATCCCATCTTTGAATCACGTCTGGATGCGTAACAAGCAACCATTCGGACGGGAGGTGCTCAACGAGACTTACAACCTCCTCCTCCGAGCCTGGGTCAAAAGAGCTAGGCACATGGACAGAGACATGGGAATATTGACTCAGATCAAAACCGGGAGCAGCCTCGGCTAGGGGCTTCAACTCGGCAAATCGGAGAGCTGACAGCTCAACAGCCGTGGTATCAGTGCGCGCGAGCAGATCCAGAGCCGCTCGGAAATGGCTGTAGGCTACTGCTCCCGTTGAAAACCCGATGGGGCGCATATCAAAAGACTCCATATTTCTGTGTTAGCACACTCAACTTTGGATGCTCAAAGAAAATCAGCCTGAGAGCTTCCGAAAACCGCTCGCTACAGTCTCGGATTTGCCCAAACACTGGATCCTTCCGGGAAGCTTCTGCCCTCAACTTCTTTAAATGCTCTCGCTTCTCGCGATCATTCATCAATCCCAAGAAGTCGTCGTACGTCGAAAACAGGCTTCTGGCAATCGACGCATCTATGCCGTATTCCATGGCTGCAAGAGCAACAATGTCGAGAGGCGTATTCTTGACATACTGCAAAATATGGTCTTGCAGATGAGCCAAGTTCAGACTGCGTGCAGTCTTTGTATCACGCTCATCTGTTGAAATCTTGGTCCGCAGTCTTTCGTCGAGGCTACAACTGAAGCACGCGACCAGACCTGAAACGAAAATCAGCTTTCGAGACATCCGCAGCTTGGCGTTCCTAAGACCCCAACCCTCACCTCCGCGATCGCGTTGCTTGCTGGCGAAATCCACTGCCATGGTGCGCCAAAACCGCACTATGTCATTAAGCAGAAATCTTGGCACCTTGAACCGAGTACGGTCCTTCGCAATCAAGTGGGGTTCCTCTTCGAGGTATCGTTGAATGATTGCCTTTAAGACTCGCTGATGAGCATTCGGCTCACTTATGGGCAGCGACTCGAGTAGCAAGAGTATCCGTTGAGTTGTGTTCTTGTTGGTGTCTTCCTGACCCCCAATGAGATGGATCAGTTGGTGGCTGAAACCCATGTTTCCGAATGTTCCGGTGGGCCCGGGCTCCGCAAAGCGGAACTCCAATTTTCCGTCCTTACTTTGTCTCTGTTCGGTTCTAAGCGCGTCTCGAATACCCTGAGCAATCCAGAAATGATGCGGCTTGCATTGCCCATCCACCAGAAACGTCCAATCGAGATCGCTTAGCCAGTCAATCCATTCAGCCCGCCCCAAAGATCCGAAAACGACTAGGTTGGCATCTTCTGACGCGAACTTCTCACCGACCTCCCGCTGCAGAAGCGTGAGAAGGTCTGCTTTTGCCTTCTCAGTCTGTTCGTGCGATCTCTCGATGTTTTTCCAATTGCAGCCAAGAGATGCCGACAACTGAAAAACGGGGCGTGATTCCTTATCAACCATTGACGCTCCAGAGTATCAGCTTTAGCGCGCTTCAGCGGTATATTCCCATGTTTCTTAGGCGGGTTCTTGTCACGCTTGGTCTCCACCATCTCCAGCGCCGGAATCAGCTTCTTGCTAAACGGACCTAGTAATAGCCCTCAACCTCAATATCGACGAAGACGACGCAGCTACCACGCGTTTTCGGTTTCTCTAGTGGCTGGTGCCACGGTTCGTCCACAATCTCTGCATTGCTGATATCAGAAATGCGATTGCATCGCCAATTCGCGCTGGATCCATCTTCCCGCAACCCCCGCGAACTGTACCCGCCGTATTGGTAGTAGAGAACATTAACTTCGCCGTCGTTCGATTTCCCTATGAGATATGGACAGATCTTCCGTTCGGGCTCGCCCGACTTTGAGATTTTGCACGGCTTCTTGGCAAGAACACCCATCCGCAGCGTTTCGTACACGTTCATTCGCACTCAAGAGATTCGAATCAGATTTTCAGAGCGGGATATTCCCATGCTTCTTAGGCGGATTCTTGTCGCGTTTGGTCTCGAGCATCTCCAGCGCCTGAATCAGTTTCTTGCGCGTCTCTCGCGGCTGAATCACAGCATCCACAAATCCGCGATCGGCCGCCACATAGGGATTCGCCAGCCGCTCGCGGAATTCCTCGATCTTTTGCTGGCGAACCGCTTCGCGATTTTCAGCGCCGTCCAGCTCGCGCTTGTAGACGATATCCACTGCGCCTTCCGGCCCCATCACCGCAATCTCGGCGCTAGGCCACGCGTAGTTCACGTCGGTGCGAATGTGCTTTGACGCCATGACGCAATACGCTCCGCCGTAAGCCTTGCGCGTGATCACCGTGACTTTCGGCACGGTCGCCTCCGCAAACGCATACAGCAACTTGGCGCCATGCTTGATGATTCCGCCAAACTCCTGCTGCGTGCCGGGCAGAAATCCGGGAACGTCTTCAAACGTCACCAGCGGAATGTTGAAGCAGTCGCAGAAGCGCACAAAGCGCGCGCCCTTCACCGACGCATTGATATCGAGCGTGCCAGCGAGCATGGCAGGCTGATTGGCCACGATCCCCACGGGCTTCCCGTTGAAACGTGCAAATCCGACGACGATGTTCTTGGCATAGTGCTCGTGAATTTCGAAAAAATAGCCGTCATCCACCACCGTGTGAATCACGTCTTTCATGTCATACGGCATGTTCGACTGATCGGGGATCAGCGAGTCGAGCTTCTCGTCCAGTCGATCAATCGGGTCGGTGCACGCCTTGCGCGGCGGGTCTTCCATGTTGTTCGACGGGATAAAACTCAACAGCTCGCGCACCATCGACAGACATTCGGCGTCATCGCGGCACATGAAGTGCGCCACGCCTGAAGTTTCGTTGTGGGTGTGCGCCCCGCCGAGCTGGTCTTTCGTGACTTCTTCGTGCGTCACTAGCTTGATCACATCCGGCCCGGTGATGAACATGTACGAAGTCTGGTCGACCATCAGAATGAAGTCGGTGATGGCCGGCGAATAAACGGCGCCTCCCGCGCACGGTCCCATAATGGCCGAGATCTGAGGCACCACTCCGCTATAGAGCGTGTTGCGCAAAAAGATGTCGGCATAGCCAGCCAGCGACATCACGCCTTCCTGAATGCGCGCGCCCCCCGAATCATTGAGCCCGATGACGGGCGCTCCCATCTTGGCCGCCAGATCCATGATCTTAACGATCTTTCCCGCGTTGGCTTCGGAGAGCGAACCGCCGAACACAGTGAAATCCTGCGCGAAGACAAAGACCAGCCGCCCTTCCACGCGACCGTAGCCGGTGATAAAACCGTCACCGTAGTATTTCTGTTCCGCCATACCGAAATCGTGGCAGCGATGCGTGACCAGCTTATCGGTCTCCTCGAAGGTGCCCTCGTCGAGCAAGAACTCGATGCGCTCGCGGGCCGACATCTTGCCTTCTTTGTGCTGGCGCTCGCGCCGTTGTGCCCCGCCCCCCTCCTGCGCCATCTGGTCGCGCTTCTTCAGTTCGGCAATCTTGTCTTCGAGTTTCATGGCAGCCATTATAGGCGTAAGGCTCGTGGAGGGACGGGCGCCATCGCCCGTCCGGGCCGAGCGAAGCTCGGCAGCTGTCTATAAGAGTGTCAGCGGCATGCCTTGTGCAGACGATTTAGGCCCGCGTGGCCGCGGAGTCGAACAGATTCAGAAACTCGACCTTCTTGTCCGCCGGCAGAAACGACGCCTCAAACGAATTGCGCGCCAATTCTCGCAGCTGTTCGTCAGTGAATCCGAAGGCCTGCTGCGCCAGCGCATACTCCTCAACCAGCGAGGTGCGAAACATGGCAGGATCGTCGCTGTTGATAGTCAGCATCAGTCCCTGGTCGAAATAGCTTCGCACCGGATGTTGTGCGACGTCGGCGCAGCAGCCCGTCCGCAGATTGCTGGTCACGCAGATTTCAATCGGAACCTGCCGCTCGGCCAATTCTTCGATCAACTCTGCATCCTGCCCGGCGGTAAGCCCGTGGCCGATGCGCTCGGCTTTGAGGTTCAGCGCGCCCCAGATGGATTCGGGTCCGGCGCTTTCTCCCGCATGCGCCGTGAGATGAAGATCGTGTTCGGCAGCACGCGCATAGACCTCCGCAAACCACTCCGGAGGCCCCGCTCGCTCGTCGCCGCCAATACCGAACCCGGCTACGTTGCGGTCGCGAAACTGGATGGCGAGGTCGAGCACGCTCTGTGCTTTCTCGGCGCCGAACTGCCGGATGGCGTCGAAAATCCACAACACGGAAACGCCGAAGTCTTTCTCGCCGCGCTGGCGGCCACGTTCCAGCCCCTCGAAAATCGCGGCAAAATCCTGCTTGCGCCAGAGGCAGACTCCGGCCGAAACAATCACCTCCGCGTGCAAAACGTGCTGCGCTTTCAGCCGCTCCATCAGCCGGTAAGTGATCAACTCGTAGTCTTCCGGAGCGCGCAAATGCCCGGTCACATCCTTGAAAGCAGAAAGGAAACCGGCGAAGTCCTTGTAGTCGTAGAGTTGCTCTACTTCAGCCAGTGAGGCACCGTCCATCCTGTGACGCTGGCGGAGTTCCAGCAGCGTGGACGGTTCGATCGAGCCTTCAAGATGCAAATGGAGCTCGGCCTTGGGAAGCGAGAAGATGAACCTGGAGGGCTCCGAGAGCATACCAAGATTCTAAAGGATAGGTTCGTGTGGTGGCGGGGCTTTGCCCCGCGGGACGGGGCAGAGCCCCGTCACCACACAAAATCCGGTCACCCGATCTTTTTCTTGCAGAACTCGCTGTGGTGCCGGCTGTAGAAAATATAAATCAGCAGCCCCAACGCCAGCCAAATCACAAAGCGCAGCCACGTAATCAGCGTCAGCCCAAACATCAGCCCGCCGCACAATATAACTGAGATCAGCGGGAACCACGGCACAAACGGTACGCGGAAAGCACGCTTGCGATCGGGCTGCTTGCGCCGAAGAAAGATGACACCCAGCGAAACCAGCACGAAAGCAAACAGCGTCCCAATATTGGCAAGGTCGGCGGCATCGCCGATATCCACGAGCCCGGCGGGAATTCCCACCGCAAAGCAGGCGATCCATGTGGACCAGTGCGGCGTCTTATACTTCGGATGCACGGCGGAGAATAACTTCGGCAGCAAACCGTCGCGAGACATGGCATACCAGATGCGCGCCTGCCCGTACTGAAACACCAGCAACGACGAGATCATCCCCGTCAGTGCTCCGATCACGATGACTGACCGGAAGAACGGGTGCACTCCCAGATACTTCATCGCGTAGGCTACCGGAGCTTCGGCAGCCTCTCCGGAAACGAAGGTCGTGTACTTCATCATGCCCAGCAGCACGACGGCGACGCCGACATAAAGCAGCGTGCAGACAATCAGCGACATGATAATGCCGAAGGGCAAGTCTTTTTGCGGATTGCGCGATTCCTCCGCGGCGGTTGAAACCGAGTCGAATCCGATGTAAGTAAAGAAAACGATCGCCCCTCCCGTGACAATTCCGGCAAAGCCAGAAGGCGCGAAGGGCGTCCAGTTCGCCGGCTTCACCAGCATTCCACCAACAACCAGGAAGGTGAGGATGGCGCCGATCTTGACCGCCACCATGATGTTGTTGGTCTCGGCCGATTCCTTCACGCCGCGCACCAGCAGCAGCGTGAGAATGAATACGATCAGGAAGCCCGGAAGGTTGAAATAGGCGCCCGTCCATTGCCCACCGGCCCAGACCGGACTGGCCCATTTGTCCGGCAAGTTGAGGCCGAAGACCGCCAGTTGCGCTTTCGTATAGCCCGCAAAGCCCACCGCCACCGCCACGTTGCTGACCACGTACTCGAGAATCAGGTCCCAGCCGATAATCCAGGCAAAAATTTCGCCGAGCGTCGCATAGGAGTATGTATAGGCGCTGCCGGCGATGGGGATCATCGACGCCAGTTCCGCGTAGCACAATCCCGCAAAACTGCACGCGATGGCCACCAGAAGAAACGAAATTGCAATCGATGGTCCGGCGGGCGGACGCCCATGCATGAGCGCTCCGGCCATACTACCGGTGCGCAGCAGATTCACAATCACGTCGAGCGCCTGCGCGTGCAAGATGGAAGGCGCCTGGAAATATTCTCCAGCCGCGGCCGTTCCCGTGAGCACGAAGATTCCCGAGCCGATGATGGCACCGATGCCGAGCGCCGTCAGCGACCACGGCCCCAGCGATTTACTGAGCCTGTGTTCTGGCTGCTCCGACTCCGAGATCAGTTTGTCGATGGACTTGCAGCAGAAAGCCTGGCTGTTGGAAGTACGAATGACGTCGGCGGCTGGCTCAGTGGATGATGGCGGCAAGAGTCGTGGTCTCCTCACAGCGGGAGTCGGGCATGGGCGCTCGGCCCATGCCCGGAACTGCTCACATCAGGCGAACGTCTTACCGCTTCGCCTGACCGCGTGCCAGCTTTTTCACCTTGCGCTTCTTCGATCCGCGCGCGTAGTCGCGGGGCTTCTTCGGTTTTTCCGCTTTACTCTTCTTACGTGCGGCTCGCTTACTCTTCTTACGTTCTTCCTTAGTCAGTTTCTCTGTGTTTGCCATGATTGCGTCTAGCTTCCTCTGTATTCCTTTAGTTTTGTATCAGGGTATCGCTTTAGCGATACCACAACTCTTCGAGATCAATCGCCCCTTTAGGGGCTGAGTTTTGAGAATCAATCAGAACGGCGGGAAACGGTCGGACGATCCCCAGCACTCAATGTCGTCGCTCCACCACACCGCCCCGTCTTCGTTGGTCTGAAGCACCCGGGCGCCCACTGCCGTTATAAACTCGACATACGGCCACGTCTTGTCCTTCGGATTGCGGTTCTGCATCGCCTTCGTCTGCAGATCGGCCCATTTCTTGCAATCGAGAGCGTTGTGTGGATTGATATCGTTCTTCGCATCCCGCGGGAACTTGGTGTAAAAGTTGAAAATCTGCAGGCCCTCCGGCTCCAGGTTCCCGTCTGAGTTCATGATTTGCATCTCAATCACGAACGCATAGACGTCCACCGGCTTGTTAGTGCCCACGATCGTGTCGTGATGAAGCGTAAGCAGCACGGGCAGACCATCTAGTATGTAGTACTGGCCAGTAGTATCGGCCGGCTTGGACGCCGCCGGATCCGACGCTGGTGCATTCACTGCCGGACGTCGCTGCGTTTGCACCTGCTTAGCCTGCCCAAAAACCGGGGCTGCGAACCACATCCCCACCATCACCAACAGACCGATTTTTCCAGTTTTCCCCACACTCTTTCTCCCTGGACTCGTAATGAACCCCACTCAGGCCTTCTCCAGCTGGGCGTACCGCTCCACCAGTTTCTTCAAACCGAAGCGAGGGAATTGTACCGTAATCTTGGCATCTTCCCCATCCCCTTCCCGCTGATATACGGTCCCTTCCCCATATTTCGGATGTTTGACCTTTTGCCCGGGACGAAATCCGCGCTTGCCAGTGGGCTCGTCGGGTAGCATTTTGGGCACATTAAACTTCTTGCCGCGCGACGCAAAAAATTCGGCGATATTGTCAATCGAGTTGTAGTTGCGCAATGGAGTCGGAGTCTTCGGCTTGACCCGCGCGGGGTTCCAGGTTGCGCTCTGGTCTTCGTCTTCATACGAATAGTGCGTGGCTTCTTGTCTGTGTGGCGCGGACACTCTTGTCCGCGAAAAGTTGGCAGCTGAAGAAGCCCGCCGCGCTCCGCCCAGTTCTTCCACCAACTGCGGCGGAACTTCTTCCAAAAACCGCGAAGGCACGCTAGCCTCCGGCATGTCAGTGCCATACCGCCGCCGATACACAGCGCGCGACAAAATCAGCGTATCCATGGCGCGAGTCATGCCGACGTAGCACAGCCGCCGCTCTTCCTCAATGGAATCTGGCTCCAGCATCGTCCGAGAATGCGGAAACAGCCCTTCTTCCATCCCCGCGAGCACCACCAGAGGAAACTCCAGCCCCTTGGCCGCGTGCAGCGTCATCAGCGTGATCTGCGCGTGCTCGTCGTACTGATCGGCATCGCTCACCAGGGCAGCGTGATCGAGAAACTGATCGAGCGTCTCTCCACGATCGCGCGAGTCCATGGCCGCATTCACCAGTTCCAGCATCTCGTTCCAAGGGGTGCACCATGCAGATCCTATGCTGCCTGGCCTACATCATCGTGGTGGTGCCAATGTTGATCGCCTGGATCTTGTGCCTGATCATCTTCTCGATCTTCGTTGGGACCACCGCTGCGGCAAAGCACTGCCAG
>JAIQFA010000150.1 GCA_020073525.1 Terriglobia bacterium | reverse complement strand
TTTGCCGCGCGCTGCCAGCGAATGTTGTTCCGTCAGCGTGAGCTGTGGAGCCGGCGCTACGATTTCACTCGGACCAATGTTCATGGGGCCGACGCGGCTCTTGGCTGATTGCTTCAACTCCGGCGGAGGCTCGACAATTGCCGTTTCCGGTCCCGTCAAGCCGCGGGTGTGATGGTTCGTTACTTCCGGAGGTGGCGCAATCACATCCGATTTCATTGCCGCTCGAACCACACGGTCCGGCGCAAACTGCACATCAGGCGCGGGCGCCACGACTTGCATCTCGGGTGCGACGATGCGGGTCAAGGGAGATCGCGTGGCATCCAGCGGAACTGCTGGAACGATTGCGCCCGTCGCCACGATGTTGGGTAAAGCGACATCGCGGTTGAGTTTCAGATCCGGAGGGACAACGATGGTTTGCGACCGGTTGTCGGCTTCTGGCGGAACGGAAAGGATCGGCTGTTTCGCGTAGGCAGGGTCGCCTTTCTCTGCCTTGGGCGCTTCGGATGCGCCCGTGTCGAGCGGGGGCAGATATTCTTCCGGCGAATACGTGACCAGGGACGAGCGGTCAAACGTGGCGCGATCGAGAATTTTCTGCTGACGAATCCACGAAAGTGAAACCATCCATATGAGGGCGACTGCCGCTCCGTGCAACAGCGCCGATTGCAGGAAGCGTCCCCAAGGCAGCTTTTGCTGGACGAATACGTCCCGCCACAGATCGAATTGCTCGTTCGACAGATATATTTCCGGGGATTCCATGAATGGCTCCAAATTGCTCTCTAGCCAACTCCTAATTTCCTACTACGACGGCGCCCCCGGAAGGCGGGATCCGCGGCGCATTCGCTGGGTCGCCACGGACGGCTACTTTGTAGAACGATTATAACTGACGAGGATGGGTTGCTTGCGGACGATGTAGCGTGGGCGGCTTGTACCCGCCTCTCCTGTCACCAACGGCATTGTCCCCTACTGTTCCGGAGATGAGGAGATGGAAATACTCAGGCATGATGGCCTATCTGCGGACCACAAAGTCATGGCGCCACAGACGATCATGCGGCGCTTCCCGCGACCTCTTCTTGCTCTTGCTCGGCCAAAACCGCGGGAGGGACGGACGGAGACGTATTTTTCCGCACCGTGTGGTAAATGAACACAGGAAGCCCCATGAACTTTTTCGATGGGGTCTCCTGAACAAGAGTGAAGTTATATTCCTTGTAGTAGCGTCGGAGTTGGCTCTGAGACTGGTAGATCGTGTCGCCCAAAAATCCCGGCAGAACGCGATTGGTCGCCATGAAGAACCAGGTGTTGAGGAGTGTCCGGAGCCCATAAAGCCGATATCGTAACCAGCGGTCCGGGCCCAGCAGCAGATACCGCAAATAGAACCCACCGCTCAAATAGCAGAACTGGGCAACCGCTCCCGGCTTGAGAACGCGCGCGATCTCGTGGAAGGCGGCTGCCGGCGCAGTGTATGGAATCACGCCTTTGCAGATGACACCGTCGAACGTGGCGTCTTCGAACGGCAACTTCTCCGCGCGTCCCACCATTGCGGATATACCGCGTTCTTTGCAGGCGTCCACTCGGTTGCCATCCGGCTCGATGCCGATTGCGCGACAGCCGCGCGCCTTCAACTTTTCCAGTTGAGCGCCGTTCCCGCATCCGACATCAAGAACCATCATGTCGCGGTCGAAGGTCGCAAAGTCGTAGTCTGGGACGCGGTAGAGATCGAGATACTTATCCACGGGACCTCCCAATATAACTTCCCTTATATGGACTTCCCCTGGGGTTCCGACGAGACGAGCGATCATACACCCGGTTCTGGGGTCAGACAACTTCAGACTGCGGAGCTGGCGATTCTTACCCTGCTTCCAATCAACAGGTAGAAGGGGTGCGCCCAGCAGTTACTTACCAGTAGATAGCGTCATCAAGACCGAAAGGCGAGCAAGGGAAAGTGCGGCTTTCTCGGGTAATGGGTACTGCCTGATGGGATCTGCTGGGAAATGAGGACTGACATCTGAGGACACGTAAGAATCGCGACCGCTATACTAAGTGTTCCGAGGTAAACATGCCGATCCACACCGCTCGCTTCTGTGCGTTGAAAGTTGCGTATTTTGTTCTTTGCACGGCGATGCTTGCCAGCGCGCAAGCGAGCCCTGAAGACAAAGCTCGGCAGAGCCCAGCGCCGCGTTCCACCGCGCCCGGGGCGGAGTACTCGGGTATGTACAGTTTTTCCCGCGACGGCGAGTTTGTGCAGGTGACCGTCGAGGACCAGGGGCGCGTCACCGGCTTTGTTTCGCGCTATGGCGACTCGGAGAGCGATCGGGGCGTTTTTCTCGATCACTTCTTTAAGTCGGGCAAACTCGATGGCAATCAACTCGCGTTTACCACCGAAACGATCCATGGCGTCTCGTTCGAATTTCGGGGCACGGTCGAGCGCGGTGAGGGCAAGAATCCGGGTGACGAAGCGTATTACGTGCTAAAGGGAACTCTCGTCGAGAACACTACCGATCCAGCCAAGAAGACGTCTTCCCGCTCGCGCCCGGTTGCATTCAAAAGCTTTCCGCAGGATATGGTTCCTCCACCGGCGGAAAAGAAGTAGGATTAAACTAATCTCAGCTATTGGCCAATTTATTTTCTCGAACCGATCGTTCAAAGGAGCGTCTATGAAGAACAGGGTATTGCTGGTAGTTCTCATGCTGGTGTGCGCGCTGCCTGTGGTGGGACAGAGGAAGGAGAACGAGCGCATCAACGAATCGGCAGTCGTGATCAAGGAAATTCTCGGCATGCCCGACGGAATTCCCAAGGACTTGCTGAACAAGGCGGATTGTCTCGTAATTTACCCGTCGGTAAAAAAGGCGGCATTTGTTGTGGGCGGCAGCTACGGGCGGGGGCTGATCACGTGCCGCAAGGGCCAGGATTTTTCCGGCCCGTGGAGCGCCCCGGCGATGTTTGCGCTGGAGGGCGGGAGCTTTGGTTTCCAGATTGGAGCGCAGGCCACCGATTTTGTACTGCTGGTGATGAATGAGTCGGGAGCAAATTCGGTGATGTCGAGCAAGGTGAAACTGGGGGCGGACGCGTCCGTTGCGGCCGGACCGGTGGGACGCGCCGCTTCCGCGGAAACGGACATTGTCATGAAAGCCGAGATCCTGTCGTACTCCAGATCCAAGGGACTGTTTGCCGGCCTGTCGCTGGAAGGTTCGACCATGCGATCGGACGACGGCGCCAACAAGTCCCTCTACGGAAAAGAACTGAGCGCCAAGGAAATCGTGCGTGAGGGAAAAGTAGGGCCGCCAGCCTCGGCGAGCCGCTTACTGGCGGTCCTGAGCAAGGCTTCTCCAAGGCACGTGACCAAGTAATTTCGGCGAGCGATTGTCAATTTCGAAACTTGGAACCACCAAGGGCGCGAAGTCACACGCAGGAAACCACTGAAATCCCGCGTGATCCTTCGTGCCCTTGGTGGTTAGCGTTTTTGGCGTTCGAAAATGGCCCGGCTCAGTGGGGACTTGACATCTGGAGCCAACCGCCGCAAAATATCGCCAAATTAGGGCCAAAACGGATATTCCTTCTCGAGAGATCAACAGTCGGAGTTTATGACGCCTAGCCAGCCCTCGCAGTCCCCCCAGAAGAAAGTTACTCCCGAACAGTGCAAGCATCCTCGGGTGCAGATCGTCTCCCGCGACGAAGAAACGGAATATGTGGAATGTCAGGAATGCGGGGACGTCTTCGAGTCCAGCGAACTGAAGGACATGGCGATTGAGGAAAAGAAAGATCCTGACGAAGAGTGAGCTGCGTCCGAACGCGCTTACTTTATCTTAATCACCAGGTTTTCCGACGCATCCACCCAAAACTTCTTTCCCGGCGGAATCACCGTGGTCGCGCTGTATTCAGTGATCACAGCGGGCCCGCTCATCGCTCGGCCGGGAATAAGGGTCTCACGTTCAAACACCGGTGTGGCGACAGTTTTCGTATCAAAGGAGACGGGCGCGCGTTCGACCGGCGTCACGCGTGAAGATGATTTTCGCGCCGGTTCCCGTTCAACCTTTGACTTCGGTGGCGGTGTGCGCAACCTGGCGCGCAGCCGCAGCGTGACCAGTTCAATCTCGCGTCCCGCGTGGTGATACCCGTAGCGGCGCTGATGCTCTTCATGGAAGCGGACGGTGACGTTCTTCGTGGCGGGCACGTTGAGTTCGTATCCCTGGCCGCGATACCGCAGATCAAGAGTTCTTTCGAAGTGAAGCGCTCCGTGCCACCTCTCCGCGCGAAATTCCTTCTGTGCCGCCAACTCCAGCTTGCGAAATTCTTTCTCCAGTTTCGCCAGCGGCAAACGATCGGCAAACCGCCAGAGCAGCGTGCGCGAGTAATCTTTGACCACATCGCTGACCAGGATGCCGAACGCGGAAAGCGCGCCCGGCCGCGTCGGAATCATCACCGTCGGGATGGCCAGCGCCTCCGCCAGTTCGCAGGCATGAAGACCTCCCGCTCCGCCGAACGCCACCAGCGCAAAGTCGCGCGGATCGTATCCCCGTTCGATGGAGACAATGCGTAAAGCCCGCTCCATGTTCGCATTCACCACACGCACGACGCCGGCAGAAAACTGCTCCAGACTCAAGCGCGAGCCCTGTTTCTTCAACCATTCTGAGGTTGTCCGGCGTGCTCTTTCCAAATCGAGCGTGAACTCACCGCCCAGAAAACGGTCGGGGCGCAGGCGCCCCATCAACAAATTTGCATCCGTCACTGTGGGCTGATCCCCGCGACCATAGCAGATTGGTCCCGGATCAGCGCCCGCCGACTCCGGTCCCACGCGCAGCGAGCCGCCGGCATCGAAGCGGGCCAACGACCCGCCGCCAGCACCTACGGTGTGAATTTCCAGCATGGGAACTCCGACGGGAAGCCCGGCCACTTCCGATTGACCGCCCGCTCGAACCTCACCCTGCACCGCCGCCACATCGGTAGAAGTCCCGCCCATATCGAAAGAGAGAATCTTGCGGAAGCCGCTGCGGCTGGCCATCTCTGCTGCTCCCACCAATCCGCCAGCCGGGCCCGATAACACCGTGCGCACCGGTTCCCGCGCCGCTGACTCCAGCGCTGTGATGCCGCCGCTCGATTGCATGACAAAGATGCGCGGTGCTTTGTGCTTCCGCGCCGCCTCGGAATCGCCGCTCGATTCTTCGACGCGCTGCGCGAGTCTCTCCATGTAGCTCTGCATGAGCGGCTGCAAGTAGGCGTTCATCGCGACCGTGCTCGTCCGTTCGTATTCGCGAAACTCCGGAAGAATCTGGTGAGATACAGACAGCGGTTTGCCAAGTTCGGCCAAGGCCGCAGCAACGGCCGCTTCGTTCTCGGGATTGGCGAACGAGAACAGAAAAGAGATGGCGACAGCAGCCGGGTCGGCACGTTGCACCGTTTCTCGCAACCGCGTTAGTTCGGCGTCCGCTGGCCGTTCCAGGATCCGGCCCTCGGAATCCGTCCGCTCCTTGACGCCGAACCGCAGTTCGCTCGGAACGAGTGGCGCAATCCGGTCAAAGAAAAAGTCATACAGGCGAGGACGAGCCTGCCGCCCGATCTCGATAACGTCTTCAAATCCAGAAGTCGTGACCAGTGCGACGCGAGCGCCCTTTCTTTGCAGCAGTGCGTTGGTCCCGACGGTTGTGCCGTGAAGCAGCGTGACCGCGGCTCCAGTCTTCTTTTTTGTACGAGTGCCAATTTTTCGCAGAGCCTCGGCAATCGCCCTCGACGGATCATCGGGCGTCGAAAACACTTTCAAAGTCTTCAGCGCGCCGTCCTCCATCCACACGCAGTCGGTGAACGTGCCGCCGGTGTCGATGGCGATGCGGAGTTCGGAATGGGGTGCACGGGGCATGAACAGGGAAGACTATCATTGCTCGTCACAAACCAGAACTCACCACGGAGACACGGAGGCACGGAGAAAACCCTTAGATCTGTAGAACCTCAAGGTTCCCATCCTTTGAATTTCTCCGTGCCTCCGTGCCTCCGTGGTGAAGTGCTTGCCCGTGCCCAAAACATTACCGTCCATCCGCTTCCACCTGCCGTATCCTGAAGCAGTGAACGCGAGGACGTGGAAGGCGTGGCTGGTGCCTGGTGGCTTGTTATTGGCGCTGGCGGTGGCGCTCGTCAGCAGCCGTCTTTTCGTCCAAGTCGCGCCCTCGCTCTCCTTCTATTACGTTGGCGTGTTCGCCGCCGGATTGGCGCTTGCCTGGCGTTTTAATTCCAGCCGCGTTCTCTTTTCCTTGTTGGTTTTGCTGCTCGCGCATCGTGCCGTGGATTTCTTCTCTTCAGGGCAGGTTCATACCGGCCCCGGACGCATGGCCGTTGCGCTCGCCGCCCTGCTGATCCCACTGAACTTCATTGTGTTTGCCGCGATGCGCGAGCGCGGGCTCGTGGTTGCGGGAATCGCGCCCCGATTTGGATTGCTGTTCCTGGAGTCGGTTGTTTTCGCCGTAATGTGCCGGCCGGAGAACAGTCCCATCGATCCACATCATGCCAGTTCGCCCGCGATCCCGCTCTGGATTCTGCTGAGTTTCGTGGCTGCCATCGCACTGTTCGTCTGGCGGTATTTTCAAACGCGGAAGCCGATTGAGCCCGGCTTTGTCTGGTCCGTGGCCGCGGTATTCCTGTGGCTCCAATTCGCACCCGTCGGCAAAGCCTCCGACGCCTATGTCGCCACTGCCGCCCTGATCCTCGCCGCCTCGATGATCGAGACTTCCTACGTCCTCGCCTACCACGACGAACTCACCGGCATCCGCGGACGGCGCGCCTTCAACGAGTCCCTGCTCTCTCTGGACCAGCAATATGCCATCGCCATCGTCGATATCGACCACTTCAAGAATTTCAACGATACCTACGGACACGATGTTGGAGACCAGGTGCTATGCATGGTGGCCTCACGACTATCCCACGTCGGCGGCGATGGCCAGGCTTTCCGCTGTGGAGGCGAAGAATTCGCCATCGTCTTTCGCAACACTGCTGCCCAGGATGCGTTCGCGCATCTGGACGCGCTGCGCCAGGTAATTGAGAAATCCACGTTTCAGCTGCGCGGCGCCGATCGCCGGGCCGCGAGAAATGCGGAGACAGCAAGCGATCGCCGCACAATCCAATCCGATCGCAGAAGGATTACAAAAAAGGAGACCGCTGCGGCAAGTCCGAAGCAGTTGCCCGTTCGGTTACCCGATCATCTGCCGGTGACCGTCAGCATCGGCGTGGCCGAGCCCAGCACTCGCAACCGCCGGCCCGAGCAGGTAATCCAGGCCGCGGATCAGGCTCTCTATCGCGCCAAGAATAAAGGAAGGAACCGAGTAGAACTCGCGTCCCCAGCCCAGTTAGAGCTCGCCTTCGGCAAGAGCAAGAAGGCGTCCCGCCTCTGATTCGTGTGTGGAGCGGACACTCCTGTCCGCTGCCCTTGCTCTTGGTGTTGTTCTTGGTCGAGTTTACCAGTCAGTACTGGTACCCCCCTCCCCCCCGGTCTTCTGGAATCATTGGGTTAGAGGGAAATTTTTCACTCGGTCTTTGATTCTAAGCGGTTTACATCAAAGTATTGCGGAATAAGGACTTAGAGGCGAAAGCACGCACTTACTCCCGATTCGGGACGAAGGGTGTACCGCCGAGCGATTTCCAAGTTATCAAAGAGCGCTGAAAGTGGCTTTCGGGCGGGATCGAGGGGCCGTCTCTGGAGACGGATACACTTCTTCCCTGGCCAATCCGATCTCGATTTTCGCGGATGGCGGGTTGGTTGTCTGTGATGCTGGTACGGCGGGTTTGTGATGAATAAGTAGTCAAAGGCCGCCCAAGCGAAGCTTGAGCGGGGCACCCTTCAGAGTTGAGATGGACGCGAAGTCCGGGCCACGCGAAGTCCGGGCCACCCGCCATGCGTATATAATCTTAGCCAGTTTCTTCCGGCCAAGAACGCGATCCTTGTTGAATTCACGTTGCGAGGATAGTATGTTCGTCCCGCTGCAGGTTCCGGAGCAACCCTCATCACTCGCTACAGTTCTCGATGTCGTCGATAAGATCACAAAGATACTCGCAGTTGTGATTGGGGGAGCATGGGCCTATGTGAACTACGTTCGCGGGCGCACCTATAAGAAGAAGTTAGAAGTTGATATCTCTGGTGAGTGGTTTGAAAGTGCCGGTGCGTCCTTTCTTTCGGGCTCCGCGCGCCTTAAGAACGTGGGGCTGTCCAAGTTTTCGATCCAACAGAAAGGCACCGCAGTACTGGTTTACGGCCTCCGACCCTCCACTTCCGCGGAACCAATAACAGATGTGATTGCGAACCTAATTAGCGTTCGGTCAGTCTTCGAAGATCATGGGTGGATTGAACCAGGTGAGACAATTGTGGAATCTTTCTTGGTTCAGGTAAGTGAGAGGACAGGGCAGGTTGCGATAAAGCTTTCGCTCCGAGTGGTAGCCGCCCATATTGAGTGGAACGCCAACACCATTGTTAAACCACTCACACCACAACCCAGCGAACCACGGCGAATTGACAAACCCAACCGCAGTGCTGTCGAGAAAGGAGAAGCTGTGAGTGAACAAGGGCGAGACGCGAAATTTCCAGGGACGCCGGAGTCGTCCGTTCCGGTCACAACCCAAATCAAAGAGAGACTTGACATAACGGACGAGATAGAGCGCCAGAAAGCTCCGGTATTAACTGACCCGGAGAAACCTCCCGAGAGAGTCTAGTTGCCCCGGATGGAAGGAGCTGTGAATGAAGCGGTTGACCAAACCAACGAAGAGGCAGAAAGAAGAGAGCAAGGAAACAACGGCGAAGGTTGAGCTGTTGAAGAAGAAGAAGACAAGCTGAGCAGTTGAGGAGAGCGGAGGTTGAAGATGTCGGATCTAAGCGACAGCCTGGGCAAACAGTCGAGGGAAGACCGGGAGCGAACAGAGCGGATTGAACGCGAGAGGCACAGATTCATAGACCAGGCACCTGAGAACACGGAACAAACGAAGAGGATTGAAGAGCTCAAGCGGAAACAAGGTGAGGGGTCGCGAGATTCTTAATTGTAGGCGGGTCGGGTGGCCCACTTCTAAATGAATCACCGCGTCTTTCACTACGAGATGTGGGGCCAGGCGCCTGTGACAACATTGGTGACAATGATCGGTGGGTTTCGCGCACTCGGCGCCAGCGCGTTTTTATTGCGGCCCCGTGGTGGTTGAACGCATCTCTAAACAGAGGGAGGTCGTATATGGACCCGAAGTTATTGCTCCTCTTGCCTGGGCTCGCGGCCTGCCACACGTCGCCCGCCCAACCAACTTTGCATGCGCTCACGCAGGCCGTTGTGCCCGTTCATGAGTGGCCTGAGCATCGCGATCAACCAGAGAAGACCGAGCCGCCACACGGCGAGGGTTCTGGCGAGTCACCAATATACGGTGGCATGGCAGTTTACGGCACAGGGACCGTCAACGTTTCAAACGTTAGCGCAAGAGTTACCGTAGATTCCGGCGCATCTGGAATCGGCCCTTACACTTCCGCCGCTTGGTTGCCGAATCGCTTTCCTCTAATAGCGTCGGCGCAAGATTTCGACGTTGAGCCCTTCGTGCCGTTGTCGCGTCCGAAATTGAAAATGCAGATTGGACCCGACACGTCGAAGCACCTCAGCAACCCGTCGACCATTCAGACACGTCGAGCATTCACTCGACGGCGTTCGTGATTTTGTGTTGCGGGTGGCCCTGCCGATCACGTCTAGTTCACCCCAGAGGGTGGCCCGTCCAAGCTCCGCTTGGGCGGGGCCGTTTGACTGTAAATCGCACATATTCGTAGTTCGTCGATCACAGACCCCAGGAACCATGCGCAGCATACTCAGCTTGTGCCCTGGGGACTGAAGCGATTCCAACAAACCCGGCAGCTTCACTTTCTAACCTTCAGTTGTTATCACCGGCAGCCGAAGTTCGGAACCGCCGGGTCGCGGCAAACTTTCGAATCCGCACTCGAACAAGTGCGCCGGAACTATGATCTCTGCGTTTACGGTTACGT
>JAIQFA010000031.1 GCA_020073525.1 Terriglobia bacterium | reverse complement strand
GGCGTCTCATACTCCACGTGCGCCGTGGCAATCGTGATGCCACGCGCCTTTTCTTCCGGAGCGTTGTCGATCGAATCGAACGACCGGAACACAATCTTCGGGTTGTGCTTCTGCAAGACCTTCGTGATCGCCGCCGTCAACGTCGTCTTCCCGTGGTCAATGTGACCAATCGTCCCGACGTTGCAGTGCGGCTTTGTCCGCTCAAATTTTTCTTTCGCCATTTGCTCTTAGCTCCTCAAGCTCTACGTCGCGACTAAATCGTCACCGTCACCACGCTCGTCGTAATAGGTACCGACGACTTCAAACTTGCTCACGATCCCTCCGCTTATCAGCAGCGAATGAAACCGTTCTATCTCTGCTACAAACCGCGCCCGGAACACCTCGAACTCGCGATGCGACCGCCAGAAATCGAGAACCCGGTACCGCCGTTCCGCCGAGGACTCGCACCATATTTCCGTCCCCGCATAACCTTCGGCCCGGCGGAGAAGCTCACTCCAGATTCCCGCCTTGCTGAATACCACTTCCAAATCCGCTTGCCGGCCATCCATCGCCCAGAATCTGCGATCGGCGATGAACCGCAGCGCGTGCTGTCACCTAGGCGCCGCTTTCCCCTGCGTCTTGGCGATGATCTCTTCCGCCACGTGACGCGGGGCTTCTTCATAGCGCGCAAAATGCATCGAGTACTCCGCCCGTCCCTGCGTACTGGAACGCATATGCGTCGCATACCCGAACATCTCTGCCAACGGAACGATGGCCTTGATCACCTGCGAACCAGCGCGATGCTCCATACCTTCAATCCGGCCGCGACGCGAACTCAGGTCGCCCATGATCGTTCCCGCGTAATCTTCCGGAGTCACAACTTCGACTGCCATCACCGGCTCCAGCAGCACCGGAGAAGCCTTGCGGGCAGCCTCTTTGAATGCCATCGATCCGGCAATCTTGAATGCCATTTCGTTCGAATCAACGTCGTGGTAGCTGCCGTCGTAAAGCGTGGCTTTCACATCGACCATGGGATAGCCCGCGAGGATACCGCCTTCCAGCGCCTCACGAATACCCTGATCGACGGGCTTGATGAATTCTTTTGGCACCGACCCACCCGTAATATCGTTGACGAACTCGTAGCCCAAGCCCGGCGGTTGAGGGTCGAGATAAATCTTCGCGTGACCGTATTGTCCCTTGCCACCGGTCTGCCGGATGTACTTGCCTTCGGCTTCCGCGTGCTTGCGAATCGTCTCGCGATAGGCCACCTGCGGCTTGCCGACGTTGGCTTCGACTTTGTACTCACGCATCATGCGGTCGACGATGATTTCCAGATGCAACTCGCCCATGCCGCTAATGATGGTCTGTCCGCTATCCGGGTCAGTGTGAACCTTGAAGGTAGGATCTTCCTGCGCCAGTCGCGCCAGCGCCATGCCCATCTTTTCCTGATCGGCCTTGGTCTTCGGTTCGACCGCGACCGAGATTACCGGCACTGCGAAAACGATCGACTCGAGCGTGATCGGATGCCTCTCTTCGCAGATGGTGTCGCCCGTGCTGACGTTCCTCAATCCAACCACAGCACAGATATCGCCGGCAAGAATTTCCTGGATGTCTTCGCGCTTGTTGGCGTGCATCTTTAGCAGACGCCCAATGCGCTCATGTTTCTGCGTACGCGAATTCAGCACCGACTCGCCGGACTTCAATTGTCCCGAGTACACCCGGATAAACGTCAACTGGCCGACAAACGGGTCAGCCATGATCTTGAAAGCCAGCGCCGCGAAAGGTTCCTTGTCGTCTGCCTTCCGCGTAATCGTCGTACCTTTGTCAGGATCGAGGCCGTGCGTTTCTTTCGTGTCCAGCGGCGAGGGCAGATAATCCACCACCGCGTCAAGCAGAGGCTGGACACCTTTATTCTTGAACGCCGTTCCCACCACGACCGGAAATAACTTCAACCCGATCGTAGATTTGCGCAGCGACGCCTTCAGCTCGTCCGCCGAAATGGCTTCGCCTTCCAGAAACTTGTGCAGAATGTCGTCGTCATTCTCGGCCACGGTCTCGACCAGCTGCGCATGGAAAGCCTCGGCCTTTTTCTGGAGATCGGCAGGAATTTCACCGACCTGATACTCCGCGCCAATGGTGTCGTCTGGCCAGATGATGGACTTCATGTCAATCAGGTCGACCACGCCGCGAAACTTGTCTTCTTGTCCGATGGGGATTTGAATCGCGACGGGCTTGGCGTTGAGGCGCTTACGGAGGGTGTCGACGGCATGCTCGAAATCAGCACCCATCTTGTCGATCTTGTTAATGAAACAAATTCGCGGGACGCCGTACTTGTCGGCCTGCCGCCAGACTTTTTCGGACTGCGGCTGCACTCCGTGCACTGCGTCAAATACGGCAACTGCGCCGTCCAGCACGCGCAGCGAGCGCTCCACCTCAGCCGTAAAGTCCACGTGGCCGGGCGTATCGATAATGTTGATGCGGATGTCGTGCCACGTGCAGGTCGTCGCCGCCGACGTAATCGTGATGCCGCGCTCCTGCTCCTGCTCCATCCAGTCCATGATGGCCGTGCCTTCATGCACCTCGCCGATACGGTGCGTCTTTCCCGTATAAAACAGGATGCGCTCCGTCGTCGTGGTCTTCCCGGCATCGATGTGGGCCATGATGCCGATGTTCCTGCAACGTTCTAATGGGACTGTTCTAGGCACGACTCTCTACTCTTTCTGGGGCTCTAAAATCTGTCGTTAGTCGCTGGTCGTTCGTCGTTAGCTTCTTGCTCGCAACTCGGAGCCCGAAGCTCGCGGCCTTTTACCACCGGTAATGCGCGAACGCCTTGTTTGCTTCCGCCATACGGTGCACGTCTTCTTTCTTCTTGATGGCGGCGCCTTTGCCATTCGAGGCGTCAAGCAACTCGTTCGTCAACTTCTCGATCATTCCCTTTTCGCCACGGCCACGTGCATAGCTCACGATCCAACGGATGGCCAGCGATGTCCGGCGGTCGGGTGCGACTTCGATCGGCACCTGGTAGTTTGCGCCGCCCACGCGCCGCGTCTTTACTTCGAGCAACGGCTTGGCGTTCTCGACCGCCTTGGTGAACAACTTCAAAGGCTCGTCGCCGCCCTTTTCCTTCAACTTCTCGAGCGACTTATAAAAAATGCCTTCGGCAGTCGATTTCTTTCCCTGCCACATCATCGAGTTGATGAACTTTGTCACCAGGTCCGATCCATAGATCGGATCCGCCTCGACTGTTCGCTTTGGGGTGTGTCCTTTTCTTGGCATTTCTGCTTCTAGCTCCTGGCTGCTAGCTTCTAGCTAGAGCCGCAGACGCGGACAAGCCGCGCCTCTACACCTATGCTTTTTTCGCGCGCTTGGTGCCGTACTTCGAGCGCCCCTGGTTACGGCCCGTAACCCCAGTCGCGTCGAGCGTTCCGCGCACCACGTGATAACGCACGCCTGGCAAATCCTTCACGCGGCCGCCGCGGATCAACACAATCGAGTGCTCCTGCAAGTTATGGCCAACGCCAGGGATGTACGTCGTAACTTCGATTCCATTCGTCAGCCGAACACGCGCCACCTTGCGCAATGCCGAGTTCGGCTTCTTCGGCGTCTGGGTATACACACGCGTGCACACTCCGCGCTTCTGCGGACACGACTGCAGAGCCGGACTCGCCGTCTTATATTTGGTCCGTTCGCGGCCGAATTTCACCAGCTGATTAAAAGTAGGCACTCTCGCCACTCCCAGACGCAGCAAGCCGCGTCTCTACCGCCACATTTCGTCCAACCACACAGTTCCGCAGGAACAGGGCTTGGCCCCGTCTCCCGGTCTGGCACAGGCTGTCGCGCCCAGCCATACTCTCCCGCGCACAAATGGCGGTGAGAAATCGTTCGGTTCCAACTCAGACTAGTCGCCGACGACGGTGACGCCACGCCTTGCCCCTGTTTCAGGTTTGGAGGCGCTCCGTTTCGTCTGCTTCCCCTGCATAGCCCCGCGTGACTCCCAAATTTCGGGCGCGATGGTTTTCGCAGGATGTTTCAGCGAGGGCGTTCCCGGTCAATATTCCAACCGGGTACGTATTTCTTCAAAGCTCAGCCAAGATCTTCCCGGAGCCCGTCGCCAGCGCAGGTTGCGCATTCGACAAGACTGCCGTATACAGGCAAGCCAGACCTAACTCGCGGAACTGTTTGATAATAACAACTAGCCTGCACATCGTCAACCACTGTTAGCAGCATCGAAACATTGAGGTTGCAGGGATGCAGGTTTCAAAGTTTCAAGGTTTCAAGGTTTCAACGATTCGGCGGCCTAAGCACGTCGAGTGCCTTTAAACCTTGCAACTTTGAAACCCTGAAACCTTGAAACCTTGCACCTTACCTTCTACACTGACAGTTTTCCACTCAACAGCTTTAGGCTCGCGCCTGGCAAACGGACGCGAGGAGGGTTCATGCATCGTTGCGGTTCCGGCTTTCTTCTTACACTGGCCATCATTTTCGTCCTCGCCCTGACCGCCTGTCTCGGCAAGAGCAGCAGCAACAATGGCAACGGAGGCGTGACGAGCGTCACGCTGAGCCCCAGCACCACTCTCTCCCTCGACGTGGGTGGCACACAGGTTTTTAGCGCGAGCGCCAAGGATGCCCTCGGACGTGTAGTTCTTGGCGCCAACATTCAACTTCTTGTTGTGAGCGGCAACCCCGGCGCCCCGGCGCCACTTTCCATCGCCAGCAATGGGAATGCCTGCGCCGGCACTTGGGACGCCAGCGTGGCCATTTGCAGTCCTGGCACTTCCGGAATCGCCCTCGTAACCGCCGTCACCGAGGGCGTCAGCAGCCCCACCACCTTCGTCTATGTCCACCAGCACATCGACAGCATTAAGATCGTCAACGACGAGAATCAAGACCCCCCGTACGCCTGTTTTTCTCAGGAACAGACCTGGCAGTACAAGGGGATCGCCTTCAGCAACAATGTGGACATCACCAATACCGTCGGCCCTATAAACTGGTCGTCCAGCAATGTCGGCGTGGTCACCGTAACTCCCATCGTGTCGGGACAGCCGCCGAATCAGCAGTTGAACCAAGTCACGACCACCGCCAAGTCTCCCGGCATTACCCAGCTTTTTGCCAGTGTCTCCGGGACGACCAGCAACCCCTATCCCTATACGACCTGCCTGGTCCGGTACATCCGGCTTCAGATTGGAGGTCAGGCTGCGGCTGGAAACTCGGTCTCTGTAAATAATGGTGGCAGCGTACCGATTACCGCTACTGCCATTGACAGCCTGTATAACATCGTGGATTTTGGGCCACTCAAAACTCCTCCCCTTACCTGGAGTACGACGAATCCTGAGGTGGCTGCCTTCACCACCGTCACCAACGATACCGGCACCAATAGTGCAACCGCCCGCGCCAACTTGGGCGGCGCTACGCTTACCGCTTCCTGCAGTCCGCCCACCTGCAACATCGGAGTCCTGCCCGGACTCCCCGTCTATGCCAGCAACGGACCGCTGCCCAACGGGACCCAGGGCTATGGCGCGATATCCGTTGATGTAGCTTCAACCTCAAAGCCACCTACCTACACGGCTTGGGCTGCAACCACCGGCTGCCAGAACGCCCCCGGCTGCTCCAGCGCGCTGTTCTCGGTGACCCCTACCAGCGGAACCAACCCCATCGGATCGATCGTGGGCCTGCCCCGCACTCCCAATTCCATGATGTTCAACCATCTGTCGACACAGCGCCTCTACATTGGCAGCGACCAAGGCTTGATGTACGTGGATGTGAGCGGTACCAGCCCGTCCGCCACTTTGGTCTCGGGTTCCCCGACGCCCTGCAATGTTTCGTTGTGCGGCAAAGTTCTGACCATTTCGAATGATGGCAAACTGGTGGTCGTCGCCGACAATGTTTCCACGCCGAGCCAGGTCCATATCTTCAACGCCGGCAGTACCTCCGGTACCCCCGTGGACCTCATCATCCCCGGCCAGACTCCCATTGCCGCTGCCTTTTCTCCCGATCAATTGAAACTCTTCATTCTCACCAGCACTGGCAATATGTACGTTTACTCCACCGTCGACGCGCTTAGCTCGGTTCCGGTTGCAACTTCCGTGACTGACCTGGCATTCTCGGCCGATGGCAGCTTCGCGTACGTGGCGGGAGACTCGGGAACTCCGGGAAATTCCATTAGCGGATACTCGACCTGCTCTTCGGCCGGAGTTCCAACACAGAAGCTCGGAAACGGCGCCACTTCCGCTGTGCCACTGAAGATCTTTCCGACAATGAACGTCCAAGCCCACGGACCAGTATTGGTTTCGACTGGGCCAAATAGCGGTCAACCATCGCTGACACAGGAAATTCTTGCGCTGGAGCCGCCCAACATCGAGATTCTGCAAACACAATTCACGCAGCAGCCCACGGCCATAGACATATCGGACGCTGGAAAAATGACGTGTGATTTGCCGGCTGTGTCGAACCCGAACGCCCAGGTTCCGATTCCCTTTCTTACGAAGGGTCCGTCTTTTAACCTCGGACAGGGAAATTTCACGCCGATCTACACTCAGCTTGTGGCCGACGACAGCGAAATGATTCTCGTTGCCAAGAACATCCCCGCCGTGCTTCTCTTTGACACAACCAACGGGACCACCACGTCCGTTCCGCTGGTCGGCAGCGCCGACCCGCTCGCAGCGTCCGCTTCGACCGATGGCAGCCAGGTGTTCGTCGCCGCCTGCGATCAGTATGACCCGGAGCACCCAACCACCTGCGCCGTGGGCTCGATCCACATCATCAACACCATCAGTCAGGGCGACATTCAGCAGGTCCCGTACGTCAACGTCAACGACAACAACAATCGCAATATGTGTAGTAATAATGGCAATCCCGCGCCGCTATGCCTCCCCGATATGGTCGCGATCCGTCCACAGTGAGGTCAAGTTCGTGTGGGGGCGGGCGCCTCGTCCGTCCAAGCCGAGCGCAGCTTGGCTCAAACTGCCGCGAGCGGGCTGAAAACAGAGGGAGTAATTAAACAAGGAAAAAGAATTGGTAAGAGATCAGCCTACGGTTGCGGTACCTGAGATCTGAGAGCCGACAGCTAAGAGCTGTTTTCTACGGCCCTACTTCTTTCCCCACGCTATCCAGCACACCATTAATAAACTGCACCGATTCCGGAGTGGAAAACTTGCGCGCAATTTCAAGCGCCTCGTTGATCACCACGGCCCGCGGAGTCGCCGGATACCCCAGAAACTCGGCCACCGCTCCCCGCAACACGTTGCGATCAACGGTCGCCATGCGGTCCATGCGCCAGTGCTGCGTATGTTTTCCGATCAGCCCATCGATCTCCTCCAGCCGGTCGGTAGCCACGCGAAACAGGTCGTCGGCAAACCCGCGCACTTCTTCATCCACGTTGGCCCGCTCCGTCCAGAACGTTTTCCGGACAAGCTCCGGCGTCTGTTTCCCCATGTCGGCCTGAAACAGCATCTGCAGAACCAGTTCGCGGGATTTGCGGCGAGTGCCCATGTCAGCAGTCAGCCATCAGCCGTCAGTAAAACCGTGGAACAGTTGAAGCTAACAACAGTCTACAGGACAGTTCGATCGCCGAAGAATTGCAGGTCAGGAACGGAGTTTGCGCTTGCGAGCAGTTGGTTTCGCTTTGCCTTTCCTGACGGCTGATGGCTGATGGCTGACGGCTCGTTTCAGATTCGCCATCTCCACCGCCGCCAGCGCCGCTTCCAGTCCCTTGTTCCCCATCTTCAAACCGGCGCGATCAATCGCCTGCTCCAGCGTCTCGCAGGTCAGCACACCAAACGCATGAGGGACACCGGTCTCCTGCGCCGACTGCCCGATGCCCCGCGTAACTTCATTCACGATGACGTCATAGTGCGCCGTGTCGCCGCGCAGCAGACAACCAATACAGAGAATCGCGTCGTACTTCCCAGTTTCGGCAAGCGTGCGCGCGGCCAAAGGGATTTCGAATGCCCCGGGAACTCGGACCAGCGCGATGTCTTTCTTCTTCGCGCCCGAGCGCAGCAATCCGTCGTAAGCGCTCTGAAAGAGACGTTCCGTGATGAAGGCGTTGAAGCGAGAGACGACAATAGCAAACCGCCTTCCATCAGCGCTGAGGCTGCCCTCGATAGCAGGAACCGTCGGCTCAGTAATACGTTCGGGTTTTATCTTTTCTTTCGTGCTGTTCTCCGTGCCTCGGTGTCTCCGTGGTGGATTTTGCTTTTAACCCTGTGAATCCCCTGTGTCCCTCTGTGTCCCCAGTGGTGAAGCTTTTGACTTACCGCCCCTTAAACTGTGCCGGACGCTTTTCCAGAAACGCCGCCGTCCCTTCCTTCTTATCCTCGGTAGCGCAGCACACGCCAAACAAAGAAGCCTCCAGGAACAGTCCCTCGGCCAAAGTCATCTCCATTCCCTTATTGACAGCCTCCATAGCGTACTGCACGGCCAGCGGAGCGTTCGCAATGATCTTAGCCGCAATCGCCTCCGCGCGCGGAATCAGCTCCGCCGCCGCCGTGACTTCATTCACCAGCCCAATCCGATGCGCTTCCTGCGCCGTGATCATCTCCCCGGCCAGCACGATTTGCATCGCGAGACCCTTGCCCACCAGACGCGGCAGCCGCTGCGACCCGCCATATCCCGGAATAATTCCTAGCTTCACCTCCGGCTGCCCCATCTTCGCGTTGTCGCTCGCGAAACGCATCGTGCAAGCAAGCGCCAGTTCGCATCCGCCGCCCAGCGCAAATCCATTGATGCAGGCAATCACCGGCTTGCCTAGATCTTCGATCAGGTCGAGTACCGCCTGCCCCCGATGCCCATATTCCTTGCCGGAGACCGCATCCTGCTTCGCCAGTTCGCCAATGTCCGCGCCCGCAATGAACGCCTTCTCGCCCGCACCGGTCAGAATCGCGACGCGGATCGCGGCGTCGCTCTTGATATCAGTGAAGGCGGCTCGCAGCTCTTCCATCGTGGCCATATTGAGTGCGTTGAGCACCTTCGGCCGGTTGACGGTGACGTAGGCAATGGAGTTCTTCTTTTCGAGGAGAATGTTTTCGTAGGTCATATGTTCGCACCTAGCACGTTGACGCTGATGAACATCTATTCGTACTTCGCTAAATCTGAGAGCTGTTTCCGGCTGAGGCCGCAACCCCAGCATTTTCCAATGTAGAAGGGACCTAGCCCCCTTGGCATCCCGGGTGCCCTCGGCAGCAGGGTCAACAATCCACCCCAGAACTTCACTCCGCAACGAGGGCAAGGTAGAAGTCGGATCCAAATTGCCGTAACAGCCACCAGAGCTAGCCCTGCGAAGCTGAAATACGTCCAACCGCCACCACGAAGGTGCGCGACCAGCAAACCAACGAACACAAGAGTGCCGAGGCCGACCCAACCCAATGTGTCCAGCAACTTGAACATTCGCCAGAACCGGAGATAGCGTCCGCGCTCCTCTTGATTTAGCTCTCCGAGGCAATCATCTGGCGCTGACGTTAACCGCGAATCGGAAGTGAATCCCAAGTCTCTCTCCGTGTGTCTGTGGGAGTCTCGATCCTGTGTCCATCCGCGCCAATCCCGCGGAAAACGTTCAGAACTTCCCCGCCACCGGCTTCTCCGGGTTCGCGTAATCATAAAAGCCACGCCCCGACTTCTTCCCGTACCACCCTGCCATCACCAGCCGCTTCAGCAGCGGAGGCGATGCAAACCGCCGCTCCTTGAACTCGTCATACATCACGTGCGTAATGTAGTAAGTCGTATCGAGCCCGACGAAATCGAGCAGGGTAAATGGACCCATCGGATATCCGCACCCGAGCTTCATCGCGTTATCGATGTCCTCGATCGACCCCACGCCCTCTTCATACGCGCGAATCGCATCCAGCAAATACGGCACCAGCAGCCGGTTTACGATGAATCCGGTCTTGTCCGACGTGCGCACCGGAACCTTGCCCAGCTTCTTTGCGAACTCGTAGGCCGCGTCGTACACAGCGGGAGCGGTGGCAATCGTCTTCACTACCTCCACCAGTTTCATCAGCGGCACGGGATTAAAAAAGTGCAGCCCGATAAATCTTTCCGGACGCTTCACCGCCGTCAAAAGCTCGGTCACCGAAATGGAAGAAGTATTCGAGGCAAAGATCGCATCTTTTTTCACGATGCCGTCGAGCGACGCATACATCTTTTTCTTCTCTTCCACGTTCTCGATGATGGCCTCAATGACAATGTCGCAATCGGCTAGGTCTGCCTTGTTCGTCGTGCCCTTGAGCCGCGCCCGGATCTCACCTTTCTGCTGCGAAGTGATTCCGCCCTTCTCGGGACCACGCTCGGCAAACTTCGCCAGCGATTTCTCAATCCCGGCAAAGCCCTTGTCGAGATACTTCTGCTCGACTTCGAGCACGGTAACGTCAAATCCCGCAGTCGCCGCAACCTGCGCGATGCCGGAACCCATCAAGCCACAACCTAGAACGCCAATTTTTCTGATTTCCATATGAATCCTTATTTTCACTACAGCTGACTTCCACATTCGCTTTCATAACTCTCGCGTCGCCTACCGATGCCCTCCGCGCACGCCGGTCCCACGAGCACCCATCTTTCTCTTCCGACCCTTGCGACGTTTAAGGGGTTTGTTCTTCGGGAAGAACTCGGGACTGCCTTTTTTCTTCGCGGCCATTACACGAACTCCTTTACATCCGCCCTATTGGGGGCTGCTACCAAGACCTTCCACCAACTCTTGAAAGATCACACCCATGACATTTATTCGGCATCGGTCTGCGGCGAGTTGTAGATTTGCGTGACCCACCTGCGGATAATCTTTGACCGACTTCGCAATGAAGTAATCACAGGCATCACCCAGTTTTTTCTCCGCTTCTTCCCGTTCCTTCCACGGCGGGGCCAAGTTTTTCGGGAAGCCGTCGCGTTCGCAGTCGAGGAACTGGTCCGCTCGTACCAGTCTGGCCAAATCGTGCCGTTCGTCCCGTTCGGGTAGCAAGATGGCGCATTCACCTCTTTTGGGCTTTACCTCTGGCAACTTGGGTCGGTTCTTTCCCTGCTGTTGCGAATGTATGGGTGCGCCAACTGATACGAGAAGGAAAAGTGCCAGGACGACATGGAACGAACTTGACATTGGTATCCTCCCTTCACCCCCTGGATCGTTCGCCAATCCACAGACAGTACGCACGAAATCTACTGGAAGCTCTCCACCACCATAGCAATCCCCTGCCCGCCGCCAATGCACGCCGTTGCCAGCCCGTACTTCTTCTTCCGCCGCCGCAACTCATACAGCAGCGTAATCACCAGCCGCGTCCCGGTCGCACCCAGCGGGTGTCCCAGCGCAATCGCTCCGCCGTTCACGTTGACCTTCTCACGATCGAGTCCCAATTCTTTCTCCACCCCCAGATACTGCGCCGCGAACGCTTCGTTCACTTCAATCAAATCGATGTAATCCAAAGTCAGCCCCGCACGCTGCAGGGCAATCTTCGTGGCCGGAACCGGGCCGCGCCCCATCAGTTTCGGCTCGACGCCAGCAATTCCCCAATTCACAATCCGTCCCAGCGGGCTCAGATTCCTTTTCTGCGCCTGCTCCAGCGACATCACCACCACCGCCGCCGCACCGTCCACAATCCCGCTCGCATTCCCAGCCGTCACCGTCCCATTCTTACCAAACGCGGCGCGTAGCTTCGCCAGCCCTTCCATCGTCGTCTGCGGACGCCGGTGATCGTCCTCGGTCAGCATCTCTCCCGTCGCCTCGCCCTTCGAATTCCGCAGCGGCACGGGCGTCAGCTCTTCCTGTAAACGCCCCGCCTTATAAGCTGCATCGGCCGTCTGCTGGGAGCGCAGCGCGAATTCGTCCTGGGCCTGCCGTGTGATTCCCTGCTGCTCGCCATACAACTCCGCCGTATTCGCCATGTAGAGGCCGCAATAAGTATCGAGCAGCGCCACCATCAGCGAATCTTCCAGCTTGCCCCCCGGAGCCAGCGTGAATCCATCGCGTCCCCGGATCACAAACGGCGCCTGCGACATCGACTCCATTCCGCCCGCCAGCACCACCTTCGCTTCTTCGGTCTGGATCATCTGCGCCGCGCTGACAATCGATTGCATCCCTGACCCGCACAGCCGATTTACGGTCAGCGCCGGAGTCTCAATCGTCAACCCTGCCCGCAACGCCACATGCCGCGCTCCATAGATCGCATCGCCAGAGGTCTGCTGCGCATTTCCGAACACGGCATGGTCGAAGTCCTTCGGATCAATGCCCGCCCGCTCGATGGCAGCCTTCGCCGCCACCGCGCCCAGTTCCTGTGCCGTGTAGTCTTTGATCTTCCCGCAATAGCGTCCAAAGGGCGTACGCGCCCCGCTGACAATGGCAATGTCTCCAGGTTTCAACATGAGTCCAACTTGTATGGAAGAGTGCGCTGGCCAGAAGCCAACCTGAGAGTTTAACAGCAGGGGAGGAACATCAAAAGGGCAGGCGTCGTTGGTCGCTGGTCGTTAGTCGTTCGCGGAACAGTTTGGCTGTGCGCGCTGGAGGAATTTAGGATAAGCAAGAAGATTCCCGCCCAGATTCTCTCCGCGCACTCGGCGTCGCCTGCGGTTAAAAATCGGGGTTTTCTCGGCGAACTCTGCGTCTCGGCGGTGAAAATGACTTAAGCTACTGCTGCCGATGCCGCGAATTGCGGTGCCTGGCTGACAATTTTCCCCACACCCTGCGTCACTGCCAACTCCAGCGCGTGATCAGCGCGGTTAGCGACTTCAGTCACAATGTCCACCGGATCAAAATGCTGCCGCATCACCGCCTGTGCCAGTCCGGCACTGAAATCGATTGCCTTGTCCTTGCCGGGGAAGCGCACCTCTGCCAGCAACCGTCGCAATTTTTCCACCGCCAGCAACGCTTCTTTTTCGCCGGTGTCGCCGAGCACGAGCGCGACCGTCGTCGCTTCATAGCGGAATGCAAGATCGTTGGTTCGGATGTTCGCCGAAAATAACTGCCCGATCTGCTCCATCACCGCCGTCACCGCTTGCTCTCCATACTCCTTGAACAGCGCGCTGCGCCGCCCAAACTGCATCAGCAACACCGTCACCGCTGTCCCCTGCTGCAACCCGCGCCGCGTTTCCGCCTGCAGAAGGTCCAGATACGAAGCCCGTTTCAGCAGCCCTGATTTCTCGTCCGTCACCGAGAGATTTTTCACCAGCCGCCGCAGCCCGGCATTGTTGAGCGCGATCAACACCTGGTCGCTCAACGTTCGGATCACCAACACTTCCGAAGCCTGCCACACCCGGCCCGCGTTCTGGGCCAGGATCAGCACCCCAATTTGGTCGTTGCCTTCGGTCAACGGCAAAGCCAGCACCGATTCGATCTGCAACTCTTCGACTGCGTTGCGGACACCCATCAACTCCGGAGCGTTGCTCGCATCGCCGACCGTCACCGTGCCGCGCGCCACCGCCAAGTCCTGCAGCGTTTCCACCAGGCTGACCAGCGCCGCCGAACTCGCCGGGATCAGCCCTTCCTTGTGATATTCCTGCACGCTCGACGGCGGCAGACCGGGTTTGCGCAAGGCCGCAATGCACCGAGCTGTCCGCCAGTTCGCACCGATTTCGTTCGCCGCCGTTTTCAAAACTCCTTCGGCGTTGCCCTGGTGATAGAGCTTGCGCGTGATTTCCGCCACTTTAGTCAGGCTGCTGACATCGGCCGCCTCGCTGGCCGCCGCAGTCGCCGCTGCGCTTGGAGCCGGAGCGGACTGTTCGCCCGTGGCAGGCGCAGCCGGTGCCGGCGCGGCCGACAGCGCCGACTTCGCATACTGCGGTTCGATGCCCGCCGCCATGTACAGCTTCTGCAGGTCCTGGTTGCGTTCTTCCTCGCGCGGAAACAGTTCTTGAATGCGCTGCAAACGTTCGATGGCCTTCGAGCGCATCCCGTACTGCACCAGGATCTCGGCCTGCAGCATCAGATCCTGCAGGGCGGCTGCTCCCAACGTCGGTTCCGGAGCCTTCACCTCCTGGTCTTCTTTCTTCACCGTGGTGAAGCGCGACGCGATTACGTTGAAGCGCTGGTCGTCAATCTTGCCCCTCAGCGCCTCCAACCGTCGTTGATGTCCCGGTTCGTACGGATCTACTTCCGCCGCCCGATCCAGGCACTCGCCCGCTTTCTGGTAATCGTGCTTGGTGCAATACAAATCAAAGAGCTTCAGCAGCGCCTGCGCATAGTCGGTTTCGCGGTTCGACGCGTTGAACAGCTCCGCCAGAAATTCCAGCATCTCCGCCGACGGACGATGCGAGGCCAAAAGCTCTTGCATCGTAGTAATGAAGGACCGCCGTTCCCCACGCCGCCGCTGAAAAGCTTCCAGCTTCCGCGCCAGTGCCACCGCCTCCGCATCCAGCTCGGAGTCGATCATCTTCCCGATCAGATTTACCACCTGATGCATGCGCGCCGGGTTCTGCTCGAACAATTGCCAAATCAACGGTTCGCTATCCACGCACCGGCCCGCCAAAAGCAGGGCCTGCGAATACAGATCGCGAAGTTCCTGCGCTGCATCTCCGGAGTGCACCAGCGGCTCGAAAATGAAAATCGCCGCTCCCGCTTCGCCCTGCGACAACAGGCTCTTACCATAGGCCAACGCGGCCTTCGAATCCGCCGGATTCTCCGTGTAGGCTCGCTCGAACCACTGGCTGGCGTTCCCTCCCGCAGTTTCCGCCAGTTCCGCCAACTGCAAGAATGCTTGCGAGGCCATCACGTGCTCGCCCAGTTCCGCGGACAATTCGGCCACGCGCAAATGATTGGATTGCGATGGCTCCAGGCTCACGATCCGCCGCAAAACCAGCAACCCTTCTTCTTTCTTTCCCTGGCGCTGCAAGTCTTCCAGCGCGTTTTCATAGGTCCCGATCGCCAGCTTTTTGTTGGAGTGTTCCAGCAATTGCCCAAACCGTACTTTCTGTTCCCACGTCGGGTTGGCATATCGCGCCAGCTTCTTGTAGGTCAGGCTGGCTCGCGTCGCGTCCGTCGCCGCCACCTGCCGCTCAAACAACTCTCCCAGCAATTTCACCGCCTGCGGCCCCCTGTTTAGAGAGAGGCACAAGTCCGCCGCCATCTGCCGGACGTTATCGTTTTGCGGATCGCTTTCCAGGATTTGCAGGTATTCCGCCAGCGCGTCGGCCGTCTTCCCTTTCTGCAGAAGCTTCTCCGCCTTTTCAACGCGGCGGGCAACTTCGGCACGATTAGGAATTTCGGGCATGGGCGGTCTTGGGATAGAGAGTTCCGTTTTTGATTCTAGGATTCACCTCTCGCCCCAGCAACGCGCTTCCCCCGCTCGGTGATTACGAAAGTCATGTCCGATCGGTTCTGTCCCACGCGTTCAAATCAGAAAAGGGCCGAAGAAGCAAGAGGACTGGAGTGTTTGGCTGCCAATGCCGATCTTGATTGTCGGGGTTGAAGTGTCTCTCCACTACTGATGGGTAACGCAGTTAATTTCGACCTGCGTCGCGGCCTCCGCCTGCGCGAGTTTGCGAACCTGCGTCAGGGATGGTTCGTGGGCCTGCTGTTCGCCGCGCTTCTCGCCGGCCAAGCGATCGGATTTCTGCTGCTCGGAACCGGACGGTCGGGCCTCGGCGTTGCGTTGTCGATCCTGATGCTTGACAGCCTTCTCTCCCTGGCTTGCGCCTGGATCGCATTCCGTCGCGCGAAAGGCATTACAGCGCTGTTCTGGTTTCTGTTCTGCGCCGCCCAGATGGTCTTGCTGGTTCCTACTGTTTTACAGACCTACGACACCTTGTTCGAACAAACCATCCTGTCGGATTCGACGTGGCGACTGCTCTACTGCCTCTATGGCGCCCCAATCCTAATGATGCTCTTCCTGCCGGAGACCCATCGACCGGCACGGGTGAAGGTTGAGATCTTTCTCGATCTTTTCCAGATCGCAATTGTTGTGGGCCTCATCTACTCCACCTTCTTTTTCCTCCCCGTACAGCGGATGCTACCCGCGGATGCGCTTATGCACGACGTCAGCATCAGCGACGCACAAAGCCTGCTCCTCCTAGTCGCAGTGCTGGTGCGCTTGCAATTCGCCCGTGTCTCGAGCACTCGCAGTCTGCTGCTCCGGTTAGCGATCTTTATCCTGGTCTGTGCAATCGCAACCTTCATCGGTTACTGGATCGACCTGCGCCACTATGTGTCTGCCTCCGCATGGTTCAACCTGGGCTGGGCCATTCCGCTGGTTGCCGCCGGACTTCTCGCCATCACTTGGACACCTTCGAAAGAACCTTCATCGGCACCCGAGGCCGAGAATTTTCTCAGCTTCCTCGGCACCAACCTCGTCCTGGTCGCCATGCTCTCCTGCGTCGCTCTGTTGACAAACCATTGGAAGGCGGCACACGGCGTGGTTCTCACGAACGCGGCCATTGCGGCATCGCTCGTCGCCTTCACCTTCCGCCTGGCGCTCACCCAATTCCACCAGCAACAGGAAATCGCCGAGCGCAAGGCCGCGCAGGAACAACTCCTTGCGTCGAACCAGCAAGTCGGTCACCTGCTCGACGATGCCCGTCTGCAGACTGACGAAATCACCCAGATCAGCGAACTCGGCAGCCTGCTTCAGGCCTGCGCCTCCCGTGAAGAAGTCTTTCGACTTATCCCGGAACGCTTGCGCCGTCTGTTTCCAGGCGCCTCCGGATGCGTCGCCCTGGTCAGCCCCTCCAAGGACCGGGTCGAGGCCGTCGCCGAATGGGGCGCGAGTTGTCCCGCGGACCACCTCTTTACGCCCGAAGAGTGTTGGGCGCTTCGCCGCGGATGTATCCACGCCCATCCACGAGGAGTTTCTGCCGCCCGTTGTTCTCACCTGCTCGGCGAGGGCGCCTCGATCTGCCTTCCACTCATCGCCAATGGCGAAGCCATCGGGACATTGGCCATCCAGAATAATGAAGATCCCTCGTCCTCTTTCCCCGAGTCAGAGGTGCACGCCAACGCCTTTGCCCGCCGCTGCCAATTAGCCGCCGCCGCCGCCGAACACATCGCTCTCTCGGTTGCCAACCTTAACCTCCGCGAAGCGCTCCGCCTGCAGGCCGTCCGCGACTCACTCACCGGACTGTACAACCGGCGCTACATGCAAGAGTTCCTCGATCGCGAGTTGCACTCCGCCCGCCGGAAACAACGCCCCCTCGCCGTCATGATGCTCGATCTCGATCACTTCAAGCTCTTTAACGACCACTTCGGACACGCCGCTGGCGATAAAGTCTTGGCCGCCGTTGGTGAGACGCTGCTGCGCTGCGTGCGCGCCGACGACATCGCCTGTCGCTACGGCGGCGAAGAATTCGCCCTCATCCTTCCCGAGTGCACTCTCCAACAGGCAACCATGCGGGCGGACGAAATTCGCAAGCGCCTCCGCGAATTTCCCCCCGAACACAACGGGCTGCCCACCGATCCCCTTACCATCTCGATCGGCGTCGCTGCCTTCGATGAAACCACCGATCGCGTCGATCTCCTCCTCAAGTTCGCCGACGACGCTCTCTACCAGGCCAAGCGCGCTGGTCGCGACCGCGTGGTCGCCGCCCGCCCCGCCACCATTGTGCTCGCAGTTGATTCCTCCACGGCCGATCCGGTCACCGCCGCCACGACCGTGAAACCATAGCCAACACCCCTCAAGCTTTTCACGCCACCGAGCACCCATTTCTGGTATACGAATACGAGCCGCCATGCCGAATCCATCCGCCCGTCCAGACTTCGCGAACCCCGAGTCCGGCCTTCGCCACCAACTCACCGCCGGACAGATGACCATGGTCGCCGTCGGCGGCTCCATCGGCACCGGACTCCTCCTCGGCACCGCAGCCGCCATCGAACTCGCCGGACCCGCCGTCATTCTCAGCTTCGTACTCGCCGCCTTCATTAGCTGGACTGTCGCGCTGGCCCTCGGCGAACTCGCCAGTACTCATCCCGCCGCCGGCTCCTTTGGAGTCTACGGAGACCTCTACCTCAACCACTGGGCGGGCTTCATTTCCCGCGCCGGCTATTGGCTCGCGATCGCCGTCTCCATAGGAGCCGAGATGGTCGCCTCCGCCACCTACATGCAGCTCTGGTTTCCACGCGTTCCGGCCATCCTCTGGGTATTCGTCTTTTCCGCCTTCCTCCTCGGTATCAACTTCCTCGCCGTGCACGCCTACGGACGCTTCGAATTCTGGTTTGCCATGATCAAGGTCGCCGTCATCGCGACCTTCATCGCACTCGGCGCGGCGCTCCTCCTCGCCGGACGCGCTGCTCCCCAATACACCACCCACGGCGGATTCTTCCCCCTCGGACCCGCCGCCCCGCTCCTCGCCATCACCTTCGCCATCTACACCTTCGGCGGCGTGGAATTCGTGGCCGTAGCCTCCGGCGAATCGAGTTCCGCCAAGGCGATCGCGAGCGCCGTTCGCATGACCTTTCTTACGCTGACTTTCCTTTATCTTGGAGCCATCGTGATCCTGGTTGGCGTGATGCCCTGGAACCGGGCGGGCGTCACCGAAAGCCCCTTCGTCACCGTCTTCCGCTCGGTGAGCCTCCCCGGCGCCGCTCACTTCATGAACTTCGTAGTCCTAACCGCGGCGCTCTCTGGAGCCAACGCGGCCCTCTACATTTCTTCCCGCATGCTTTTCTCCCTGGCTCGTACCGGATGGGCTCCCCGAGCGTTGGGCCGCCTCAGCGCGAAAGGAACTCCGACTTTCGCTTTGCTCGTCTCGTCCTACGGAATTGTGGTCGCCCTCGTACTCGAGCGCTGGGCCCCCGCCAAAGCCTTCGAGTACATCCTCCGCGGAGCCTTCTTCGGCATGATGCTCTCCTGGATCATCTCGCTGGCCGCCCACATCAACTTTCGCCGCCGGCTGTCGGTGGCACAGTCCGCAGATATCCCCGCCCGCTCGCCTCTTGGCAAGTGGGGATCCATTATTGGCCTCGCCGTGGTTCTGGCTTCCATTGGCAAAACCTGGTGGGATTCCCGCATCAACCTGATCGCCGGACTCACTTTCCTGATCGCCCTAACCCTGCTCTATTTCCTCCTCCGCCCCAACACGATGCTCCAGTCGCGCAATGGCGAACAGGGAAGTCCCGGGGGTGAGGGTTTATGACACTCGACGCTGAACACAAATGGTGGAACAAACCGAGTCCCAGCCGCGCAGCGGCGATATAGGAAAGCCCGGGGCGTAAGCCCCGGGTAGCGGCGAGTGCAGAGCGAGTCCCGCAAGGGACGGCACCTACGGGCGGAGACTCGCCTTCCGAGAGCCGAGAGCTGAAAAAGATACAATGTTCTTCATGCCCGACGATCTTCTCCGCTACCGCCCCGAGTTTCCCGTCCTCGAGCGCACCAACTACATGATCTCCAACTCCCTTGGAGCCATGCCCCGCGCCGTCTACGACGCCCTCCATGCCTATGCCGATGTCTGGGCCACGCGCGGCGTTCGCGCCTGGGAAGAGCGCTGGTGGATGCTCGCCCTCGAAGTGGGGAACGAACTCGGCGCCCTCATGAATGCGCCCAAGGATTCCGTTTCTCTTCACCAGAACGTCACCACCTGCCAGGCCGTGGTCGCGTCCTGTTTCGACTTCACCGGCAAGCGCAACAAAGTCGTTTACAGCGACATGAACTTCCCCTCCGTCATGTATTTCTGGGAAGCGCAACGCCAGTACGGCGCGCAGGTTCACATGGTCAAGACCGATGACGGCATCACCGTCCCCACCGGTCGCCTGCTCGATGCCATCGACGAACACACTCTGGTCGTGCCCATTTCACATGTTATCTTTCGCAGCTCTTATATCAACGACGCCAAAGCCATCATCGACAAAGCACACAAGGTGGGAGCCCACGTCGTGCTCGACACGTTCCAATCTCTGGGCACGGTCCCGGTTGACATCCAGGCGCTCAATGCCGACTTCGCCTGCGGAGGCGTGCTGAAGTGGCTTTGCGGAGGTCCTGGGGTTGCCTACCTCTACGTCCGCCCTGACCTTGGCAAGAAATTGGAACCGAAGCTCACGGGGTGGTTTGCGCACGCCAATTCGTTCGAATTTGCTACCGGCCCCATCCGCTACGCCGATCCTCCATTCCGGTTCATGAATGGAACGACGCACATTCCCGCGATCGAAGCGGCGCGTCCGGGTCTCAAAATCATTCAGGATGTGGGTGTGGAGAAAATCCGCGAGAAATCCAAGCGCCAGACCGCGCGCCTCATTGAGTTCGCCGACCAGCACGGATGGCGCATCAACACTCCCCGCAATCCTGAACAACGCGGCGGCACCGTCTCCATCGATTTGCCCGACTCCCAGCAGGTTAGCCGTGAACTCCTCGCCCGTGACATTCTCGTAGACTGGCGCCCCAAAGCAGGAGCGCGTTTCTCGCCTCACTTCTACAACACCGATGCCGAAATTGATGCGGCCATGGCAGCCGTCGTGGAAATTCTGAAAACTCACGCCGTGACGGCCTAGCGGGCGATTGAGAAATTAGCGTCATCGGTTTCGTATCAGGGTATCGCTTTAGCGATACCGCAAGTCCTTCGAAACGAAACGCCCCTTTAGGGGCTGGGCGTTGAATCTCGACTTCTTCCGCAGCCTGGGAGGTGGAGTAAGTAAAGACTGGCTTGCCTCGTCTCCTTGCAACTGCACTTAGTAACAGTTACTTCCGTAAGCCAATCCCGACGCTTTCTCCGTGTCCTTTCTGTGATCTCTTCTTATCCTCATATCAGATCATCCGAGGCACTCCAGGAAGCATCGTGACCTTTTGCCTTTTCCTCTCCATCCCGACCAATCACCTCACGATTCTTTCGGCGGTTGCGATCGCCGGCGGTTTGTACTCCTTCTTGGTCGGATTCCGTCTGCTCGCCCGCAAGCGCCTGTTGCTGACTACGCCAACCTCTAAAATTCGCAGCGCCGCCATGGGATTGGTCGAGGTCAACGGTATGGCCGCTGGTCCTTACACTGTGCCGGCGCCCATCACCGGCAAGCCGTGCTTTCTCTACCGCACGACCGCCTGGCAGCAGCGCGAGGGCAAACAGAAGGAGTGGGAGAAAGTAGCGGACGAAACTCTGCACCTGCCGTTCTTTATTGATGATTCCACCGGCCAGTTACTCATCGAGCCGCTCGGCGCCGATCTCGACTTGCACCGGGATTTTCGCGAAGAATATGACAAGTCATTTTTCTCCTCGGATCTGAGCGTTCCTCCGCGCGTCAACTCTCTTCTTGCGCGCCACGGCGTTGTTCCCTCTCGCAGCTTGCGCGTCGAAGAATACCTAATCAAGCCCAAGGACCCAATCTTCATTGCCGGAACGCTCACGGAGAATCCGGGCGTCCAGGTGCGACCCCTTTCGCCGCGCAGCGAAGCACGCGATTTTCAGCGTAGTTCCGCGCCCAACAACTATTCGGAAAAGACCCCTGCGCCGCAAATCATCAAACTTTCCGGTGGCGCAGCTCCGAACTCCACCCGGGAAATGAGCCAGCAGGCGAAGATCGCGGCCGCCCTCACTCGAGCCGGAATCACCAAGCCGGAAGCATGGTCCGCCGCCGGCGTACCTTATCAAACCGTAGCTGTCGAAGAAAACAGGCTCCCGGCTGTATCCGTTTCCATCCGCCAAGAACCGCAGCCCGACGAGATACTCTCGAATGCAGGTCGGCCCACGCCGTCCGGTTTCAATCTCAATCCGCCTGTCGTGTTGATGAAGGGCGAGAACGATCCTACGTTCGTGATCTCCTTCCGCAGCCAGAAGGAATTCGTCAGCGCGCTCGCCTGGAAATCCGCCGCCATGGTCTGGGGAGGCGCCGCGATCACGCTGCTTGGCGTCTATGTGCTGCTGGCACAGATGCAATTAAATTGGTTATAGGTGACAGCTTCTACTTTTTTGCTCTTAGCTTCTCGTTTGTAGCTGTTGGCTCTCAATAGGAGGGAAAAACCAAGATTCTCCACGAACGGGAAGGGGCACGGCTTCAGCCGTGCCGCCCAGGGCCGCCAAGATGCGGGCTTTAGCCCCTGAGGGACTTTGGAGTTTGCACTTTTGGTAGCTCGTAGCTCGGGCCCGTAGCTAACTGCGCAATGCCAAGTACGAACCGCTAATTTAGAATGTCCCTTGTGACCGAACCCGTTCGGATCGGAGTTATTGGCGATTTCAATCCCGAATTCCGTTCCCATCACGCGACCAACGATTCGCTCCAGCACGCGGCTCGGAAACTCCAACTCACGGTAGAGTCGGCATGGCTTCCGACGCCGTCGCTTCTCGAACCGGGCGCCGACGCCATTCTCGATTCTTTCGATGGACTGTGGGCCTCGCCGGGCAGTCCCTACAAGAGCTTCGAGGGCATGCTCAAAGGCATCGAGTTCGCCCGCGTTCACGACCGGCCATTCCTCGGCACCTGCGGAGGCTTTCAGTACGCACTGATCGAGTGCGCGCGCAACGTGCTCGGCATCGCCGACGCCACCACTGCCGAAGAAGATCCGAACGCCAAGAACATCGTCATCTATCCCGTTTCCTGCGCCGTTCCGAACCGCGATCCCAAGACGCCCAAGCTCTCCGGAAAGGTGAATCAAATCCGCCTTCGTCCCGGCTCCTACCTGGCGGCGTTTTATGGCAAGGAAACGATCGAGGAAGAATTTTTCTGCAACTACGAAATGAACCCCGAGTTCGAATGGATGGCGATGGAAGCGGGATTTCCGGTCGTAGCTCGCGGCTCCAAGGAAGAATGCCGCGCCATCGAATCTCCTGCGCACCTGTTTTTCATCGCCACCTTGTTCCAGCCGCAACTTTCGTCCCGCGAGGGAAAGCCGCATCCGCTCATCATGGCATTTGTGCAGCACGTCGCCGATTTCCACCGCAAACGGCTCGACGACTCCATCCTGACCTAACGTTCCGATCCCCCGAAAATTTGTGTAAGCCTTGGGAACTTTTCGCCGGCTTGCGACATTACAGCTTATGAAAGAGACTTCAGAGGCCGTGGGGTCGAGAGGAATGTGGCGCTGACAATTGTCAGCGGCGGACTGGCCCTGAACCAGGCTTTCGAATTTACACCTGTCCTGCCCGCTTGACCGCACCCTCCCAACTGTCGTAGCCTCGCCTGCGAAATCCTCGCATTCGCCGTTTGCGCTCTAAGGAGGCTCCCCATGGTTCCTCTCACCGCTCTCTGGCTCCCGATTCTGTTGTCGGCGGTCATCGTCTTCGTCGCCAGCTCCATCATGCACATGCTGCTGCCGTATCACAAAAGCGATTATCGTCAACTCCCCGACGAGGACAAGACTCTCGCCGCACTGCGTTCCACTCCTCTGCAGCGTGGTCTTTATGTCTTTCCCTTCTGCACCCACAAGGACATGAAATCGCCAGCCCTCGTCGAAAAGTACAAGCAGGGGCCGGTTGGGTTCCTGAATATCCTTCCCAGCGCCCCGCCCGCAATGCCGAAGTTCCTCATCCAGTGGCTTGTCTTTTGCCTCCTGATCGGATTCTTCGTCGCCTATCTCACCGGACACACAGTGGCCCCCGGGGCGCACTATCTGGCCGTCTTCCGCGTCGCCGGAACCGCTGCGTTCCTTGCCTACGGGCTGGGAAACCTCAGCAACGGCATTTGGAAGGGTCAAATGTGGTCGTCAACCATCAAGGAAGTCATCGACGGGCTCGTCTACGGGCTACTGACCGCCGGGACCTTCGGCTGGCTTTGGCCGCGGTAGAGCCTGAGCACGGACTGGAACTGCTATGTCTTCCATCGAGCCGTGGTTGCGCGGTTGCGAGACCGATGTGCCCGCAGTCGGGCGTGCCGTCTTGCATGCTCTGCAACTGGCAGAAGAGGATCTGCGGAAGTGGTGCGGGAATCTTTCCGATACTGAGGTCAATGCACGGCCTGCAGGCGCAGCGCCGGTTGCGTTTCACATTCGGCATCTGGCGCGCAGTTTGGATCGTCTGCTGACTTATGCCGAGGGGCGAAGTCTGGATGAAGAACAGATGGCTCGTCTGCGGACGGAACTCGATCCGGGCGCAACACGTGACGAACTCTTTGCGGAGCTGACCGCTGCGCTCGCCAACGCTGCGACGCGGGTGCGCGCGCTGGCAAAGACGAATCTGGAAGAGGCGCGAGCCGTAGGAAAGAAGGGCCTGCCTACTACGGTCGGAGGATTGCTAGTTCACGTCGCCGACCACACGCAGCGTCATGTGGGCCAGGCAATCACAACCGCGAAAGTGATCATGAGAACGGGAATTTCACTGCAAACTTAGAAGAACCAAGACGGGGACATTTCTATTGTGGTATGACATGCCCCCCATTGGATCTTGACATTCGCCTTACATTCGCCTATGCTCCGCGCATGGCGATCACTCGGCGTCAACACGAGTTGTATGACTTTCTTTCGCGCTTTGTGGCGGAGAAGGGCTACTCCCCTTCGTTTGAAGAGATCAAGGAAGGCATGGGGCTGAGTTCCCTGGCCACGGTCCACAAGCACGTCACCAATCTGGAGAAGAAAGGGCTGCTGACGCGGGACTACAACCGCAGCCGGTCGATCGACCTGCTGCCGCCGCGCGGAAAGTTGAAGCAGTCGATGGCGGTGAACACGGCCATGGTGTTGCCCCTGGTGGGAAGGATTGCGGCCGGACGCCCGATTGAGGCGGTGCAGAGCAACGAGACGATTTCACTGGCGGATTTTGTGCGCTCCAAGGAAGTCTTTGTGCTCGAAGTGCGCGGAGAATCCATGCAGGACGAAGCCATTCTTAACGGCGACTACGTGCTGGTAGAGAAAACGAAAACCGCGCACAACGGCGACATTGTGGTGGCGCTGATCGAATCAACCGACGCGACCTTGAAGCGCTTCTTCCGCGAAGGAGACAATATTCGCCTCCAGCCTTCGAACGCGGCGATGAAGCCGATTATCGTGCCCGCGGCCTCGGTAGAGATACAGGGCCGGGTGATTGGCGTGCTCCGGAAGTACTGAAAAGCGGTAGCCAGTGCTCAGTACCCAGTAAGAATCGAACTTTCGCGCAGCAAAAAGCCCGGGTATGCGCCCGGGCTTTTGCGCGTCTTAAGATCTGGTCGCTGAGAGCTGAGAGCTGACAGCCGAGAGCTTACCCTACGTGTTTATCCAGCGCCTTCTGAATGTCGTCTTTCGACCGATATCCCACGAGCTGTTCCACGACCTGTCCGTTCTTGAAAACGAGCAAGGTGGGAATGCCGGTGACCTTGTAGCGCATGGGCGTGGCGCCGTTGCGGTCGACATCCATCTTGCCAACTTTGACTTTGCCCTGATATTCGCCGGCGAGTTCCTCAACGATCGGAGCGATCGCGCGGCACGGGCCACACCAGGCAGCCCAAAAATCCACCAGCACAGGCTTGTCAGACTTCAATACATCAGAATCGAAATTAGCGTCGGTGACCTCGACGGTGGCGTTGCTTGCCATTCATCCTCCAGATTTCTCGGTAAACTATCAGTTCCCGCAGGGTAGACCGTTTGGCCTCCTCAAGGCGGGACTTCTATCGTAGCACCGATCATTGGATGCTCCGCAAGCCGCGAAAGTCGCAGGACTGCGGCCGCGCCGTTAGGCGCCGAGACCCGTAGAATGGGCCATAGAATGAGGACCTTACCAACAGCTGATCTCGACAACCTGCGGGTTGTTTTGGTGGCAACGCGCAACCCTCTGAATATCGGGGCCTCGGCGCGCGCCCTGAGCAATTTCGGGGTCCAGCGCTTGCGGGTAGTGAATCCCTACGAGGTCGCTTTTCGCGAAGCACGCTCGGCGGTCGGCGCCTCAGCCCTGCTCGCGAAAGCCGAACAATATGACCGAGTAGCCGAAGCGGTCGCCGACTGCAGCCTCGTCGTAGGCACAACGGCTGCGATCCGCCGCGACTTGCAGCAGCGCATGTATCGTCTGGAAGCGGGCGGACGAATCATCAAGCGACAATTGAAATCTGCGCCCGTCGCCCTGCTCTTCGGCTCCGAACGATATGGGCTCTCCAATGAAGAACTCAGCCATTGCCATTGGGTCCTGCGAATTCCAACTCGCGAAGAACACGGCTCCATGAATCTCGGCCAAGCAGTGGCGGTCTGCCTGTATGAATTGGTGCGTGGCCGGAAGATGGCGCTCGCAAAATCTGCTCCCGAGGGAAAATCAAAATCCGCCACATCGGCGGAGGTGGAACGGCTGACGCAGGCTCTGCTCAAGGTTCTCCGGGAGAGCGAGTACGTAAATCCTCGAAAAGTGGCAGCAGAAGAAAAGTTGCGGCGCCTGGTTCGACGGATGGAGTTGAACGCCAACGACGCTAAGGTGTTCTTGGGGATGATGCGACAGGTCGCCTGGAAATTGGGCGTCACGGATAAGGACAACGGATAGTCGAAACAATTCCGGTTGTTAAGTGTCAACTAGCATCCAAATTCATTTGCCACCGAGGACACGAAGGAACACGAAGGTTTCAAAAGTTGCCTTTGTGATCCTTCGTGTTTTTTGTGGTAGATGACCTTGGTCTCCTCTTGGCCGAAATTGCCCGCTAACGCTTGCCACTTCCGCGAGTCGAAGTAACAAGCAGCGGGGCCGGTTGTCGTTTCAGACGTTCCCTTCCCCTTGCTGACCTCGAGGTGGCGTCATGCGCATGCTGCTGGACACCTTCGCGCAAACCTTACGGACCCTGTGGGCGCACAAGCTGCGATCCTTCCTTACCATGTTTGGCATCGCCTGGGGCGTAGGCTCGCTGCTGCTGCTGGCCGGGGTGGGCGAAGGCTTCCGCAACGGCAATCGCAAGCAACTGGAAACCTTCGGCAAGAACATCATTTTCTTTTTTGGCGGTCGCGCGCCGGCGGTCGAGGGCAGTTTCAATTCGATGAGGTGGTTCAATCTTACCTACGACGACTACCTAGCCATCAAGGATCAATCGAAACTCGCCATCAATATTTCGCCGCTGATCGCGCGCGATGATATCCGCGCGGTCAGCGATTACACCAGCACCAGCGGACAGGTCTCGGGCGTCCCGCCGGTCTACAGCCAGGTGCGGACCATCCCGCTGGCGGTGGGACGCTGGATCGATGACCAAGACAACGAGCAGCGGCGGCGAGTGTGCATCCTGGGCCGCGAGATGACACGCAATATGTTTCCGGGGCGGCCGGCGGTCGGCAACACCATCCTGCTGAATGGCGTTCGTTTCCAGGTCGTCGGTGTGCTCTCCATGATCGGTCATGAAGAACACAACGCGACCAACATTCGAATCTTCATTCCGTTCAATACCATGCGCGAGTTGTTCCCGCTGACCGGAGACAACTCGAAAGAGGGGAACGCGATTTCGTTCATCAACTACCAACCGCGCAGCTTCGAAGAGAACGAGGATGCCAAAGATGAGTTGCACCGGATCGTGGCCCGCAATCACGGCGGCTTCGATCCGAAGGGCACCGATGTCTGGGAAGAATGGGATACGGTCAAGAATCAGAAAACCATGGGCAAGATTTTCACGGCCATGGACTGGTTCCTGGGCGGCGTTGGGCTAGTCACGCTGGCGCTCGGTGCGATCGGCATTGTGAATATCATGCTGGTGGCGGTGACCGAACGCACGCGCGAGATTGGCCTGCGCAAAGCCCTGGGCGCGACCAACCGCAGCATCCTGTTTCAGTTCTTCCTTGAGGGCGCATTCCTCACGCTGTTAAGCGGCGCGATCGGAGTGGGCGGCGCGATGCTTGTCATCCGTCTGCTCTCAGGAGTGCAACTCCCACAGGGTTTCGACACCCCGCGGATCATACCCGCGTCGGCGATCGGTGCTGTGCTTTCGCTGGCACTGGCGGGGATTACCGCCGGACTGTACCCGGCGCGCAAAGCGGCAATGCTGGAGCCGGTAGAGGCTTTGCGGCAGGAGTAACTGCGGCCGGGCGGGGCGCCCGGCTCTCCACAAGCAATCTAGTAAGAGGAACAATTTATGACCAACGATCTGCTCAAAGAAGCTTATGGCGCGATGCAGCACAACCGCCGCCGCACGACTCTTACGATGCTGGGTATGGCGTGGGGCATCGCGACCGTGGTCATTCTGCTCGCTTTCGGCTCCGGATTCGAGCGCGCCATCGGATTGATTTTCAGTTCGTGGGGCACCGATGTGATCGGAGCCTTCCCGGGACGCACGTCGCTGCAGGCGGGCGGCGCAAAAGCGGGGAGCGAAGTGCGCCTCAAACTGGCGGACGTGGAGTACATCCGCAACGAAGTGCCGATGGTAAAAGGAGTCACTCCGATTTTCGACAAGCGCGGCGTAACCATTCAGCACGACACGCGCACTTTCACCAATCTTTTTCTCACCGGCGTCTATCCCGTGTACCAGCGCATCCGCGGCTTCAACGTGGCTAGCGGCCGCGGCCTGAGCGAGCAGGATCAAGTGGAGCACGCTCGCGTAGTGGTGATCGGGGACGAGGCGAAGCGGAGACTGTTCTCTGGCGAACAAGCCCTGGGGCAAAGCGTCCGGATCAATGGCGTGAGTTTTCAAGTGATCGGCGTTTACCAGCACAAGGTGCAGGGCGGCGACGATAACGACAACACTCTGATGGCGATCCCGTTCAGCGCGATGGGTGATCTCTACGACACACAATACATCACCGGCATTTTCATGGATTATGAGGGGCAGGACCATCAGCAACTCGCGCGCGTGGTACGAAGCGTACTCGCCGGCCACCACAACTTCCGCCCGGATGACCACCGAGCCGTGTTTATCGCCGATTTCAAGCAGGACTTTGATGAGTTCACCGTCGTGACCACCGCGCTCAAGGTTCTGCTCGCCTTCATCGGCGCGCTAACCCTCGGGATCGGCGGTATCGGACTGATGAACATCATGCTGGTTTCGGTGCAGCAACGCACGCGGGAGATCGGCGTGGAGAAGGCGCTAGGCGCGCAAAAGAGCCACATCCTGTTTCAGTTTCTCGCGGAAGCGCTGGCCATCACCTTTGCGGGAGGAGTGGCCGGGATCGGAATCGCCTACCTGATCTCCTGGGGCGTAGGGGCGCTACCGCTGATGAGCGCCTTTGGAGATAACCTGCAGGCCGGCGACATCCACCTGCATATCAACGTCAGCAGCCTAGCCGTGGCGACGCTCATTCTCGGCGTGGTCGGCATACTGAGCGGGATGGTGCCGGCAATTCGTGCGGCGCGGCTAGACCCAATCGAAAGCCTGCGCTACGAGTAAAGGCCGCGAGAAAGATCGAATCCCCTGTAGAGACGGGGCTTGCCCCGTCTCGCTCACGGCGGGAGACGCGGCAAGCCGCGTCTCTACATTTAGGCCGTCTTCTGTGTATGGCGCATTGAATCGGTAATCACCTTGCCGATCACCAGCACGGTCATCAGCGTAATCACTCCGAGCGATATGACGCAGTAGATACACCAAACTCCCAAGACGAATTTTTCTATGTCCGCCAGGTGGACTGCAAAAACAAGGGCGACCGTCACCAGCGGCAGCATCCATGGGTACGCTTTTCCGGAGGCGAGCGCGCCGAGCATAAAATATCCAACGATACCAATGACAGCGACAGGAACTCCGTGGAACATGGCATATGGGCTGTGGTTCACGATGCCGCAGTCCCAACGCTCATTGATGCTGCAGGGCGAAGCATCGGTACGGTAATGCTCACGCAACGCGAGCGAAGAAGCAGCGATACCGATGACGGCAAGCACAACCAGCACCCATCTCATGCAGAACTCTCCCTAAGCAAGACACTAAATGAATTTGCGTAAGAGATATTATCCCCCATCAATCGTGATAGCGTTGCTCCCCAGCCGGTATCGGAACGCTAAGCCGGTTCTGCGGCGGAGGCAGCGGACACGTCGCATAGGCGGTGAATGCGCAGGGCGGGTTCACCAGTTTATTGAAATCGAGCCACACTTCCCCGGGCTGATTCACACCATGGTCGGGCAGTTCGGTATAGAGAAAGCGTCCCGCCCCATAGGTCGTAGTTTTGCTGGTCGCGTCGCGCATGATAAAGAAAAGATCGGTCGATTGCGGATCCTCCAACACGGGCTCGAGCCGCAGAACTTTCCCATCCAAGGTAAATTCGGCGGCTCCCGGCGCGGGCAGATGGGTCGTCGTGCCGAGGACGGTCGGGATATCGAGCACCTTGGGAGGGTTGTACGGGATCCAGCGCGCATGCACGCGATAGGCGGCTTTCGGCTCATACCAATGCAATCCGTGGAAGCCGACGCGCGTGAGAGCTTGCAGATCTTTGACGCGCAGCGCGAATTGGTCGTCACGATGGATCACGATGACCGTGAGCGTGCCGAGCGTCAACTTCGAAGGTTTGTCGGCATCGTCGGCAAGCAGAGCCTGCTCCTTTGCGGGTTGGCCATCGACCAGAAGGTCCTTCGGGAAACCCTCCGCCGGAGGAAGCAAGCGCAGCGCGCCTTTCTCCAGGCGAACGATCGCAATGTGAGCCGGCGCCTTTCCGGCAATCTGGACACGGCTGTCGTCAGCGGAACCAAAGCTGTTATCCCCTTCTTTCAGCCACCCCAGCGCGATCAGCGAAAGCCAGCCTTCCGGAGCCTGGAGGTTGGTGGCCCGCTGCGCGCGCCAGGCCAGCAGATCGCGTTGCCACGAGGTCTGATCGTCTGCACCCGCGGCAAGGAACTGCGAAAGCATTGCCACCAAAACCGACGCCGCCGCTAGCAGGAATTTTCTTTTCATTTACGGGTCTCCATCCCTTAAGGTCCGCCAGTGCACTTGGACTTTCATTGTAATGCAGAATGTCTATTCAAACCGTAGACATTAGCTCTAACAATCTGCCGCTGTTTTGTGATTCGGGTCCTTCAAGTTCAAGCGTTCACACGTAGTCAAACAGCGTCATGAAACCATAATCCATATGCAATTGCTGGTGGCAATGGAATAGCGTCAACCCCGGGTTGTCGGCGACAAAGTCGATTTCGACCTCCTGGTACCCGCCCACCATAACCACGTCTTTCAGGATTCCAGCCGTAGCTTTTCCCGCCAACTTCGTGAGTTCGAAACTATGCCGGTGCAGATGGATGGGATGGATATCGTCGCTGGCGTTGCGCATACGAATCCGGTACCTCTTCCCCTGCTTCAGGTGAAACGGGGTTGGCATGGGCAGGCTGCTCATCGGATACGACATTCCGTTGATCGTCCACCGGTTGAAGCCCTCTTCAGCGGCATTGTCCTTCGCGAAAATCATGTCGAACGTTTCGTCAGGAGCCTCGGCACTCGCACCGGGTTTGGCGAAGCGCCCGTAGTTCCAGCGAAAGCGTGGCGGGACAATCCATTGTCCCTTGCCCTTGAACCCAGCGTATTCGACGATGACACCCATTCCGTGGTGGCGATCGTCATCCGCCAGGTCGCCCATGATCCACACACCCGGATGATTCATTTCGACGAGGGCGGAGACGCGCTCGGCAGTGCCCAGCCAGAGCACTGGAACCTTCGCTGGATTGGGCACGGGATTTCCGTCCAGCGCCACGACTTCAAACAAATGCCCGGGCAATGCCAAGCTGCGAATCTCGGTCGCGCTTCCGTTCAAAATATGAAACAGGACTCGTTCACCCCGCTTGACGCGGATCGGTTCTCCATGGCCGAGCATCCGTCCGTTGATCGTGAACGCCCCATAGCCGACTTCATAGCCATGCGGCATCCCCTTGGCAAGCGACGCCTTCATGGCCGACTCGCCCTGTTCTTCGAGGGCTTTCACCTTCGCTGGAGGCAGGAAATCCTGGGCCATGTCTCCGCCGCGGCTGAAAGTTGGCTCAAATTCCTTGAGCACAAGAAACACCTCGCGATCGTATCGGCCGGGCTCGTGCTTGGGCTCGATAAACACCGGACCAACTTCGCCACTGTATTGGCCGGCAGCCAGGTTTGCGCCAGCGCGGTTGTGAGTGTGATAAAAACGGAACCCCGCCGGCCTGGGTGTGAACACGATCCGCCGCTTGCCATGTGCCGGAATGAAAGGAGTGCCTTCCTCGGACGCCCCATCAACATCGACCGGCACCATCTGACCATGCCAATGCAGTTGCTCCGGCGTGTCTGTTTCGTTATGTACGTCGACCGTCGCCGGCTGGCCTTCCTTAAATCGAAGCAATGGCCCCGGAAATTGCCCGTTGTATGTGGTCGCGGAAATGATCCGGTTGGGCGCGATTTCGACCGGAGATGTCTTGATGTGCAGCGTGTAGTCTGCGGCAGCGGACTCCGACGAGGGTGCGGGCGAGTCGCCCTCCGGCGCCATGCCGGACTCACCAACGACATAGCCGGAGGAGAACAAAACCGCACCGGCAGTCAGACCTGCTGCTTTCAGAAACCGGCGCCTGGATTCAGGCGATTCCTTCATCGAGCCTCCTTAAGGTAGTGCGGGATAGTCCTGCCTCATGCAATTCTCAGCCGCCACGCCGCCGACAAGTGGTCCGTTCAGCGGTACTTGGCAAGCGTTGCATCCAGAGCCCAGTTCCCGCCACCTACTAAGATGAGAAAAACCAGGCAGCAGAACATGGCGAAATCGGTCCGTGCGTCGCTGACCATGTACCAGAAACCTTGGTTCGCGCGAAACAACTCTGGAACCTTGGTCGTCGCAATCGCGGTTGTAATCACAATCAGCAGCGGAATGGACACCAGTCTCGTCCACAATCCCAGCAGTAGCAGGAGGCCGCACAGAACCTCGAACGCACCGACAAAATGAGCCGTGAAGTATGGATGCGGGAATCCGATTCTCGTGAAGCGAATCACTCCCATGTTGGGGTCGACGTACTTCAGAATCCCCTGGGTAAGGAAAATCAACCCGGTCGCGATACGGACCAGCAGTATGCTGCCCGGGCCGTCTTTGTGGCTGACGAGAAATTGAAGGATTGCGGTCATCATCAAAGAGTCCTTCAATGCAGCTCGGTCTCCGCGCTATAGCGACGACCCGCTCGCTGCGGCATTCAACAGAATGGTTAAGGGCGGAACGTGCTCCGGCTTCACATAGCGGTTCACCAGGAAGCGCTTCCCATCTTTCGCCACGTCATAGGTAAAAGTATCGGTGCTGGAAATCGGGGCTCGTCCGTAGACTTGAAATAGTGGTGCAGGCGTACCGGTCGCAAAGACAGCGTCAGCGTTGACAGGTACGGCCGTCAGCATTCCGCTCGGTCCGATGTAGAAAATTTCTTTCCCATCCCCGCGCCAGCGCGGCTCGGTGCCTCCGCCGCGCGACACTTGCCACTTTCCAGCAGTTCCGGGAAACGACGTGACATAGACTTCCCACGCTCCCGACTCATCGGAGGCGTACGCCACCCATTTCCCGTCGGGAGAAATCTGTCCGTTCGTCTGGTTGGCTTTGCTGTTCAACAGAGGAACCGGAGACCCGCCGGCGGCTGCCACCAGCGCGAGGTACCATTGGGAAGGAGTTTGATAGGTGCAGAGGATTTGCTGCCCAACCACCGACCAGGAGGTGGGCACAGCATCATCGTTCCTCGACCTGGTCAGCAAGGCCTGCTTTTCTTTCTCCAAGCCATTGGCCTTTTTTGTGAATATGGTTAAGCCATTCACCACCGAACGGTAGGCGAGCGTACTTCCGTCACGCGACCAGACTCCCGCAACCTCTTCCACGGGATCGAAAGTGAAGCGCGCATTGCCTGCGCCGGTCGTGCTCAAGAGCCAGACATCGACGTTATTGCCTTTTAAGTCGCTGATGTCGACGGCAACGCGGCTGTCGTCCGGCGAAAGGGTTGGGTTGGCAATCACGGCGGGCTCACCGACTCGGCCCAACTCCTTGCCCGACCGGTCCATCCATGTAAGCACGGACAAGGCCGCTCCCACGCCCGTGTTATAGATCACGGTGCCGCTGCCGCCAACCGCGAGGGCGGCCCAGAAAGTGGAGGGCTGAAAACCAACCGCATTGGCGACTGCCGTAGTGCGGCCCGAGACTTTCGCGGACGAAACGTCGAATGCGATGCTAACCAACTGCCGCTGATCGTCCGCGTAATAAAGATGGTTAGAGTCGTAGCCAAAACTTGAACGGCACAGCTGGACCAGCCGCATCCCCTTGCCATCGAGAGAGCTGACGTAGACGCCGCTGCTATGGTCCTCCGCGGGGGAGCCAAAGTTTCCTCCCCAGAATAAGAACTGATTGCCGTCGGGAAGAAAGACAGGCCAGCGGTGAGTATCAAGGTGATCGTTGCCGCCGAGGAAGCTTTGCGTGACCGGAGCAACGCCGCTGCCATCCGGGTTGACGCGCCAGATAGCACTTCCAGAGTCGGGGGTATAGATAATGACGTCGCGGCTTCCCCAACTACCTCCGCGAGCGGCCAGAACGCTGGCCAGTACTTGGGGGGTGCCGCCCGCCACCGCGATTTTTTGCAGCTTGCCGTTTGCGAAGAAGCCGACGTATGAGGCATCCGGCGACCAGAACGGGTAACTCGCGCCCTCGGTGCCCAGCAGCGGCGTGACATTCGGCGAGCCGACTCGCTGCACAAAGAGCATCGGCAAGGCCGACTTCTCGTCGGGTGACACAAACACCAGCATCGAGCCGTCGCGCGATAGCGCCATGTGGCTGATGCTCATTTCATCCGGAACCGCCAGGGCGAACTGCATGCGCGTTGTCGGCACAGGACGCCTTGCGATGAACCAGGTGACTGCAGCGACCGCCACCATCGCCAGCGCTGCCGAAAGCCATAGCAGAACCGGCATACGGCGGGGCACTGCCGCCGCGGCGCGAGCCACCGCGCTAGTCTCGCTCCCCGCCAGCGCGCTCAGAGCAAACGACAAGTCTCGTGCCGACTGGAAACGCTGCTCCGGGCTCTTTTCCAGGCAGCGGCGCACGATGCGCTCCAGCGTCGGAGAAACCACCCGCCCGGGGTCGGATAACTCCGGCGGGTCGTCTTTCAAGACTGCTGTCATGGTTTCGGCCGCAGTATCACGCCGGAAGGCGCGCACACCCGTAAGCATCTCGTAGAGCACCGCGCCGAACGCAAAGATGTCAGTGCGAGGATCGGCGCCCTCGCCACGGACTTGCTCCGGCGCCATGTAGCTCGCCGTGCCCATGACAACGCCGACTGCCGTGTGCGCGCTGGTGAGAGTCACTTCGTCCGTAGCAGCGCCCGCCGCCTGTGCCAGCTTCGCCAAGCCGAAGTCGAGGATCTTGATGCGCCCGTCTTTGGTGACGAAAACATTCTCGGGCTTGAGGTCCCGGTGGACGATTCCCTTTTCGTGCGCCGCCGCCAGACCGTGCGCGATTTGTACTCCATACTCGATGGTCTTGCGCTGGGGCAGGGCTCCGCGATCCAGCACCGCGCGCAGGCTTTCACCCTCGAGAAGTTCGGAAACGAGAAACGGCGAGCCATCCTGTTGACCAACATCAAACACGGCGAGGATGTTGGGATGGTTCAGCGCCGCCACCGCTCGTGCCTCCTGCTCGAAACGGCGCAAACGATCGCCTTCCCGCGCGAAAGACTCGGGGAGGATCTTTAGCGCCACATCGCGTCCCAGACGCGTATCCCGGGCGCGATACACTTCTCCCATTCCACCGGCACCTAGCGGCGATTGGATTTCGTAGGGACCGAGCTTCGTACCAGAGGTGAGCGCCATCCGTGCGCGCAATTATAGTTGAACCGCCGGAGGGCAACTAGCAGCAGTTCGAGGCGCGGCTTGAATGAAAAACACGCCGAGCCATCGCGTTCCGCAGTGTGGCGGAGGGACGGGCGTGAGCGTCCCTCCACCAGCATCCCTGAATCGGCGGCAAACTCAGTCACGCCGTCGCGACCCGGGGAGCGTGATCGGTCACCGCGACGGTTTCGGCATCCCCCAATGCCGAGCGCCGTCGCAGGCCCATCTTCACTTTCCCACTCCATTCAGTTGCACCAACTGCACGCCGACGCCGTCCGTAATAACCAGGCTCGCCGTCCGCGCACCCACCGCAGTGGGACTAAACGTAACCGAGATCGTGCAAGCCGCGCCGGAGGCCAGCTGTAAGCCGCAGGCCGACTTGGAACTGAAGTCCGCGGGGTTGGCGCCGCCCACTGCAATGCTGTTGATGGGGAGGGTTGTCGTTTGGTTGTTGGTGAGAAGCACAGTCTGCGTGTTCTTGGTGCCCACCAGCTTCGCCGGAAACTTGATGCTGAGCGGCGACACGCTCACTGGCTGCGTGGCGTTCTGCAGGATCGTGACCGACGTCTGGCCGTAGTTGGTGTCGCTGTTCAGGAATGCCAGATCCGGCATGCCGTCGCTGTTGAAGTCCCCCGCCGCGACCCACGTGGGAGATATGCCGGCAAGCCACCCGGATTGCTGCACGAACGTGCCATCGCCCTTGCCCAAGTACACAACTGCTCCAAGATACTGTTCCGCGCAGCGATACCCGCCACACGTGAGGTACCAGGGGTTGCGAGGCGCGATCGCCAGATCCAGGTTGTTATCTCCATTGAGGTCGACCGCAATCAGCGAGTTCGGGTAATGGCCACAGGGAAGGGGGTTGCAAGTCGAGTCGTCAAACCACTCGTACACGTTGCCTGCTGTAAACGTTCCATTGCCGTTGCCGCGCAGGATTGCCAAGGTGCCGCTGTTATTGTTGCTCGGAATGGCGAGGTCAAGTTTGCCGTCCTTATTGAAGTCCGCCGCTATGACATCACCGGGACGAACCGGCGAGCTCAAAAGCGCGGGCGACTGGAAGGTTCCATCGCCGCTTCCCAGAAGCAACTGGAGATTGGCAGCCTGGAAATCGCCCACCACTATGTCGACCTTGCCATCGCCATTGAAATCCCCAAGCACGAAGCCGGAGGGATAGGCGCCCGTGCCGCTGGCAAACACCGTGGCGGTTCCGTAGGTTCCGCTGCCTCTGTTGAGCAGAACGCTCATGGTGCCGTCGTTGTTGGAAGTCACGATGTCGACCTTGCCGTCGCGATTGAGGTCCGCCAGCCAACCCACTACCGGATACGAAGTGGGGCTGACAGGGTATGTAACGGGTGTTTTGAATTTACCCGTGCCCAAGCCGAGCAGAACCACCAGGCCTTTGCTGTTTCCACACACGATGTCAGGGCTGCCGTTGCCGTTCAAATCGACCCCCCGTACGAAGGTGACTCTACCGTTACTGCCAACGCCCAGGTTGATGAAAGTTGGCGCCTTAAATACACTGTGCGAAGTCCCCAACATCAAGCTGAGCCCAACGCCGGTTCCGCCACCCGCCTGCACGATATCGAGATTGCCGTCGCGATTGAAGTCCGCTACCGAGATGTCGTTGCTCCACATCCCGGGGCTTTCGTTGTAGCGAGCGCTATCGCGAAAGGTACCATCGCCATTGCCCAGGCCAACCGTGACAAACTGGCCGGCGGGATTCCCGGCTACGAAGTCGAGTTTCTTATCCCCGTTAAAGTCGGCCAGCGCGATCGCCATGCCGGTCACCATGGCCATGGCGCTGGAGTCGGCAGAGTAGACACTCGAGATCTGGAAAGTCCCGGTACCTTTGTTGAGCAGCACCCATACTGTTCCGTCTGGATAAGAAGTGACGACAATGTCTGGTTTCTTGGCGCCGCTCAAGTCGCCGAGCGCCACCGCGGAGGCCCATGGCACCGGGTAAGTAGTGGCTGCCTGGAACGTGCCATTGCCATTCCCCAGGAAGACCGCCACATTGCTGTTCTCGGAAGACTCGACCACGTCGAGTTTGCCGTCGGCGTTCAGATCCGCGACCGCGACCAGGCCGTTATCCACGCCGCCCGGATCGGGATAGATCACCGGTGATTGGAACGTTCCGTTGCCGTTGTTGATCAGCACGCTAATGCCGCCATAAGGTTTCGCCGCAGTAGCGGCGACAACGATGTCGGGCTTTCCGTCCTTGTTGAAGTCGCCGATTGCAACCCCGGTCGAGGTGTAAAGAGAGGCAAATTCGACAGGATCTTGGAATGTGCCGTCCCCTTTGCCGTAGAGCACGGCCACTGTCGAGTTCGAAATGTCGGGTGCGATGAGGTCTAGCTTGCCGTCGCCATTCAGGTCGGCAGTCGCAAGCGAGCGAGCTACGTGGACGGTTGAGGCTCCGATCATGTAATTGTTGCCGGGCGTGAAATGGCCCTGGCCGTTGTTCAGATAAACTCCGAGCTGAACGGGACCGTAGCCGACTAACCACAACACGGCAAAGTCGAGGTTGCCATCTTTGTTGAAGTCTCCCGCCACGATGCCACCGAAAGCTCCGTAAGTGTCGTTGCCGACGACTTCAACGGGTGGCTGAAAGGTGCCATCGCCGTTCCCGAGGATTAAACCGAGACCCCATACGTTCGAGTTGTTAACCGTGACCAAGTCGAGCTTCTTGTCGTTGTTGAAGTCGCCCACCGCGAAGGTGTAGACATTGGCGGCTCCCGGAATCCGGTCGCCATGACCGACTCCGCTGAAGAGTCCACCGCTGACAAAATCAACTGGGGGAGGGTTTTGCGCAAAGGCTGCGGCCGAGGACACGGCCAGCGTCACGGCGACGACAATGATCACCAACCGCGCAGCCACCAGCACCGATCGGAGTACAAAACTCGAGGATTGTGAGAAGAATATCCGTTTCATAAATTTCACTCCCTGGTAAGTCTTCCGAGCTGCGGAGGTACGGCCTTTTGCCACAGAGCCCGGGGCCGCTGCCATCCACCGTTTGCGAAGAAATGTCGTGCGCGACACTAGTCGCACTGCAGCAGCCTCGGAAGTTAAACGGAGTGAAAATCAAGAACCGCAGTGATCTCCCGGCGGTTCATGAACTTGGACGGAATACTGCGAAGGGCATTTAACAGTTAAATGACTCGTTCGTGGTTGCCACGGATGGCTGCGACCGTTACTGCGGAAGTCCCATCTTGTGAATTAGAGCTACAAAGCGGGGATCCGTGCGGATCGGGTCAAACACCGGATCTGCGTTGATATAGGGAAGTTCGGGATCTCGTTGCTCGTAGTCCCGCTCCAAAAGCTCAAACACCCGGTCCTGTTCGCCCAATCCCATGTAGATGTAGGAAGCCTTAAGGTCGGAGAGTCCGCCCTGTTCGAAGCCTGCATTTGCGAATTGCAGCAGTGCTCTGGCTTCTTTCACGCGCCCGGACTTGGCATACGCGTGTCCCAACATTCCCCGAATGTAAGAATGACCAGGTACCAGCCGAAGGCCAGCCTGATACTCAGCGATGGCCGCGTCATAGTTCCGCTGGACCTCATAGGTCATGCCCAGCAATCCGTGGGCAGGGGCGGTGTCGGTCACCTGCAGCATCTCGCGTACCAGCCGGATCGCCTCATCGTTCTGACGGGCGAAATAGTGAACCACCGCCAGATGAGTGGTTGCCACGTAAGACAGCGGATCCAATTCTCTGGCCTGCTGGGCCTGCGCCAAGCCTTCACCAGACCGGCGCTGCATCACTAATGCATACGCGTACCACATGCGCGCTTTTCCGTTACTGGGATCCAGTTGCAGGGCGCGCTGAAAGCTCTGCTCCGCCGCTTGCTGGTCATAGTCATAGAAGAACTGCACCGTTCCCAAGGCGCTGTAGGCTTCTGCCTGGGTGTTGTCCAATTCCACCGCTCGTAGGGCGGCACGCCGGCCTCTGGTCATGTAGTCACGCGTGGTCGCTCCGCCGCCGCGTTCCCAACCTAAGCTGACATACACGTCGGCCAAGGCGGCATACGCCAGGGCAAAACTGGGATCTTTCTGCACCGCCTGCTCGAGATAGTCTGCACTCGTCGCTAGATCTTTCCGCCAACCGGTCTTTCCCATGGGCGAGCGAAAGTACGCGGCCTTCCAGTACAACTGGTTCGCCACCGCATCCGCGCTGTATTGCACCCGATGTGGGGCCACGCCGCTCTTGCCGGAAAGGTAAGGCAGCACTCCCAGCGTGATTGCCTCGGCAACCTCATTCTGAACGCTCAGCAAATCCGTGCCGGGACGCTCGTAGCTTTCCGACCAGATATGCAGGCTATCGGCGGCGTTGATGAGCTGCGCCGTGACCTTCACGCGGCCCGAGGTTTTCTGCACGCTGCCTTCCAGCACAACATCGGCGTTGAGTTGGCGGGCGATAGTGGCGATGTCGTCTCCGCGCTTGAAGCGTGCCGACGAGGTCCGCGCTACTACCCTTAACGCTCCGGTTTTTGCCAGCGCGGTCGTGATTTCGTCCATCAATCCGAAACAGAAGTACTGGTTGTCCGAATCCACCGACAAGTTGTCAAAGGGGAGCACGACAATGGTGGGATTCGGTGGCAGGGGCGAGTGTCTGGGTCGATTCAGGCGATCCAGCCATAAGGTCAGCAGCACTGCCACCGAAATGGCCGCGATTGCCATCCCGCGGCGGAATCTTTTCGAACGTACTGCGGCGGTTGGAGCAGGGGGTCGGTTCTCACGAAAAGAAGGTACGTAGGAACCCTTAGTGAATTCAATGAAGACAGGATCGTCGCGACCTTCCGCCTGGTAGTACGCCTCCAGCGCCGTGCGCAGGCGGCGGGCTTCGACGCGCACCAGCGAATCCAGCCGAGGATCATAGTTGGCCGGTCGTCCAAAAACCTCGGTACCGACCACGTACTCTTTCAGCCGCTCGCTCCGCCCTGCCAATACCTCCTCCACCACAAAGCGCAGGAATCGCTGGAGTTGAGGGGTCCGCTGGAAGCCGTCGGAGCCGATCACTCTCTCCAACGCGGCGCGCACCTCGGCCTCGGGGAGCAACGGCTTCAGTGGATGAGTCTCGGTCGCCGTCATGTCGCAGGCCCCGTCCAGAGCCTAGCTTTCAGATAAGACTGGAGGCGCGGGTCGGAATCGAACCGACGTGTAAAGGTTTTGCAGACCTCTCCCTTACCACTTGGGTACCGCGCCCGCGTCTCCACAGTAGAACCGCAACACGCATTTGTCTAGAAAGGCTTGGGGCGGAACCTTGGTTCCCAGGGTTCTCCGGGAACCTTTGTGTTTTCTCGCCTCTTGATCTGTGCTACAAGACCAGGGATGAGTCAGAGTTCGAATCCTAATTCGCCCCTTCCCGCAACTGCGTCAAGCACGGTTGAAACAGTTGGTCGGATGCCTGCAACTCTCGTTCCCCAAGACCTGAAGAAAGAAGCGTCGTCGATCTGTCCCAACTGCTCCAGCGAACTGCGCGGATTCCGCTGCAAAGTGGTTTGCAAGAAATGCGGCTATTATCTGAGCTGCTCTGATTTTTACTGAAGTCAAGAGCTCGTCCGCGCGATTTCCTGCTCAAGCTTTTACAATAGGAAGACACCGTTTTGATCCTCATCTCAGGAGATTGGCATGCAACGAAAAGCAAGTGCAGTTTGGAAGGGCGGTCTCAAAGACGGACAGGGGACGGTTTCCTCCGCCAGCGGAATTCTCTCGAACACCAAGTATTCGTTCACCACGCGGTTTGAGGATGCTCCGGGCACTAATCCGGAAGAATTGATCGCCGCCGCGCATGCGGCGTGCTTTTCGATGGCCCTGTCGGCCCAGTTGGGAGGCGCGAACCTGACGCCGGAGAGCATCAGCACCTCCGCCACCCTCACCATGGAAAAGCTCGAAGCGGGTTGGACCATCACCGCCGTGCATCTGGATGTGGTCGCGAAGGTGCCAGGCGCGAGCGCCGACGCATTCAACACGGCAGCGCAAAATGCGAAAGCGGGCTGCCCCGTGTCCAAGGTCCTCAACGCGAAGATCACGATGGATGCGAAGCTGGGCTAGAGTGATGGAACATCTGACTCTCCCGTAGAGACGCGGCTTGCCGCGTCTCCGGCGGCGAGCAAAGAAGACGGGGCAAGCCCAGTCTATACACATGCGACATGAGCAGCTCGGCTTAGCTTTGCGAGCGCAAAACTTCGCGCAGCTTTTGATTGATTCTTACCGCTTCCTGCGAGGCCTCATCGATCAGCTCGACCCAGCGGCGTGTGTTCTCAGGCGGCCCTGCTTGCGAAATCAGGTAGGTGGCTTGCACGATGGTTTCCAGCGCGTTGCTCAGATCATGCGCCAGGGTGCGAAGTTCTTTCGCCAGTTCGGCCGGAATTTTTTCGGAAGCATTTCCCATGGTCTGTCGGATAGCTTGGCGCCGGGCGCTAGTTTGACAGCAGACGTCAGCCCGTAGATTATTAGTGTAGTCCCCCTAAAAAAGGGCCTGCCGATTTTTTTCCCGTGTATGCGGATATGGCGGAACTGGCAGACGCGCTAGGTTCAGGTCCTAGTGGCCGCAAGGTCGTGGAGGTTCGAGTCCTCTTATCCGCACCAAAAACAGCTTTTAGCTCTTAGCTTTTAGCCGTTAGCTTGGCTACGCGCCGGCAGAGAGTCGGTGCGTGCTGCGGCTTTGCGCGATGCCGTACTGGCGGATTTTATAGAGCAGCGCTTTGTAGCTGATCTGCAGCAGCGCCGCCGCCTGCTTGCGATTCCAGTTCGTCTCTTCCAGGGCGCGGGCGATGGCTTCGGCCTCCGCTCCATCCTTGGCATTGCGCGACACCGACTTCAGGCCACCAACGGCCTCCGCGCCCGCGGCCAAGGCTCTGCCCGGCACGTCAACGTGCATTCCTACTCCGCCATCGGGCCGTGGCTGCAACTCCGATGCGGCCAGCGTTTCGTCTCCCAAAACCAGGTAACGCTTGATGAAGTTGCTCAGCTCGCGCAGGTTTCCCGGCCAGCTGTGCTGCAGACATGCCTCCATCAACGGGGGCGAGAGTGGCAACGGGGGACGCGCATACGATTCCGACATCCGCGACATGAAGTGCTTCAGCAGAATTGGAATTTCTTCCTTGCGCTCGCGCAGTGGAGGCAATGACAGCGTGAAAGCGTTAAGGCGGTAATAGAGGTCCTCACGCAGACGCTTGGTGGCCAGCGCTTCGGGAATGTCGATGTTCGTGGCCGCCAGAATACGCACATCCACTTTGACCATGGTGCGGCTGCCGAGGCGGGAGAACGTTTGGTCCTGCAGAACGTGAAGCAACTTGGCCTGGAGCCCCGGCGGCATTTCGCCGATTTCGTCGAGCAGGATGGTGCCCTTGTTGCACAGTTCGAACTTGCCCGGCTTGGCGTGCGTGGCGCCCGTGAAAGCTCCCGCTTCGTATCCGAACAATTCGCTTTCGAGCAGGTCGGCCGGCACTGCCGCGCAGTTTACTTTGAGGAACGTGCGGTGGGCGCGCGGCGAAAGTTTGTGGATCAGGCGGGCCAGCACTTCCTTGCCCGTACCGCTTTCCCCCAGCAGCAAGACCGGAATATCGACGTTGGCGACGAGCGCGGCCTGCGAGCGGATCTTCTTCATCGCCGGGCTGGCGGCAACAAAGAAAACGTCGTCGCAGAGTTCTTCGACTTCCCCAGCGTAGCTCTCCCCTTTGGCCGTGCCGACGCACTGTCCGATGACCGCATCGAGTTCGGCCTTCTGGAACGGCTTGGTCAGATAATCGACTGCGCCGAGGCGCATCGCCTGCACCACTTTGCGCGTGTCATTCACGCAAGAGAGCATGACCACTTTCAATCCGGGCTTGAGCTTGCGCAACTGGGCGAGAGTCTGTAACCCGTCGATGCCGGGCATGAGCAGATCCAGCAATACCAAGTCAGGGTGCAGCCCTTTCTGGACATGCTCGACCGCTTCCTCGCCGGTGCTGGCGGTTTGAACCTTGTGCTCATCCACCTCCAGCAGCGTGCGGATGTAGCGCAACATTCCCGGTTCGTCGTCCACCAGCAAAATGTTGGCGGTTTCGCTCATTTCGTTCCTCGTGACGGATTACTCAGAATTGGTCTCAGCGGGATGAGAAAAGAAAACTTGCTGCCCGCGCCCGGCTCGCTTTCAACCCAGATCTTACCGCTCATTCCCTGGAGAAGTCGCCGGGAAATCGCTAGTCCCAAGCCCATTCCCTCAGCCGATTCACTGCCCGGCAAACGGAAGAAATCATCGAAGATTTCCAGATGAAACTCCGGCCGGATTCCCGGGCCGGTATCGGCGACACTCACTTTGACGGCATTCGGCACGTCCAATGATTGTCGGCGGCGGTCTCCATTCACCGACGATGTGCTCACACCGCGGCGCTCCCACATATGCGGCTCGGCATGGAGCCAGACCGTCCCGCCCTGAGGCGTGTACTTGGAGGCGTTCTCCAGGAGATTGGAAACCACTCGCTGGATCTTCGGGGCGTCGAACGGAAACGGCGTCAGTTTGTCATTGGCCAGGAAATACAGGGCGAGGCCGCGCTCCTGAAACCGGCCCGACCACAGCCGGCAAACTTCCGAGAGGCACGCGTTCAAATCACCTTCAATGTACTGCATGCGCAGTTCGCCGGTTTCGAGCACGCTGAAGGTCAGGAAGTCCTGAATGAATTGCTGCAAGCGCTGTCCGCTGGAAAACATGTCGCCCATCACTTCGCGCTGTCGTTCATTGAGCGGCCCGAGTTTCTGACTCTGCAGCAACTCAATGTAGCCGTTCAGAATCGCCAATGGCGTTTTGAGGTCATGGGCGGCTGACGCTAAAGCATTCGTCGTTTTGCGGAAACGATCGCGCAACTGTTCGAGTTCGGATGCAGCATCCTCCGAAGAACCGGGCGCGGGGAGCTGTACCGCGACAGTTGGCGGAAGGCCATTCTTCGGGATGGCGCCACTGGGGGCAGCGACTGGCATTTTTTCGTAGATCGAGGCCATGTAGAACCAAATAAAGATACTTTTGGGGAGGAGAAATCTACTACCGTCAGAGCGTGGGGATTGAGTAAATCGTATGTCAGGTATAACAGACTGTCAATCGGAAACATCCCTTAGAGGGCATGGAAGGGAAAAATGTTGCACTTTTCAACGCTAACTAATAGTCGTTATGAAATTTCATAGACGCGAACTTACGTCGGCAATCCGCTTGGTGGGGGCGAGGTTTGGAGTGAAAAAAGACCGGTTCATGCCCTTTCGGCGTTTGGCCCCTAAGATGCGGTCTTACAGGTGCTCGTACCTCTTTATGGTGGATCAGACACGTGCCTCGTAGGTTATCGAAGAAGGAAGAACGCAAATGGGCACGGTTGCAGCTTGCCATTCCGGTTTTTATCCGTGCTCGGGATGGGAATGGCAAGGATTCCCTGGAGTTTGCCACGGCTATCAACATCTCTCCGGGGGGTGCTTTGGTGGTAGTTCGCCGTTCTTTGCCCAAATCAGCACTGGTTTCCGTGGAGATACCGAGCGCTCCGATCGGGCCCGCCCGCGGTTTGAAGACTCCGTTGCGGATCATGCAGGCAAAAGCTGTATGGGTTACGCACCTGGACGACTATCATCTTCTGGGTCTGAAATTCGCCCGGCCCCTGGGCACCGACGGGGTCTCTGTCTCCGGCAGTCGTTTGAGGAAAGCGGGTTCTGTGGTGTGAACTATTTTTCTCTTTCCTAAGCCTATATGGAGTGGCACTTTAGTGCCATGCCGGACATCGCGGCCCACGCGATATCATCACTCCAAGCCATTCATAAGTTGAGCGCTTAAGGGAAATCGTCCAAGGCGCTCCGCGCCCTTCCCCAGTTTGGTGCTTGGGATGCACTTTTAGTGCATGCGGGTGAACACTCCTCGCACATGGGGCATTCAGTCTTATGACGACACTTTCAGTAAGTTCTCTGGCGCAGTCGCTCGGCGAAGTTCCCCCTGACAATATTATCTTTGGACACTCGGAGGCGATGCAGGCGGTTCGTTCTCGGCTGTCAAAAGTAGCCGCAGCCAACGTTCCAGTCCTCATCACCGGCGAGAGCGGTACGGGGAAGGACATCATCGCGCGACTGATCCATGGGCTCTCTCCGTGGAAGGTCGGTCCGTACGTAAAGGTGAACTGTCCAGCGATTCCCGGGACGTTGCTGGAAAGCGAACTCTTCGGTTATGAAAAAGGCGCCTTCACCGGCGCCTTTGGTTCGAAGCCAGGCCGAGTTGAAATGGCCCATCGCGGAACCTTGTTTCTCGACGAAATTTCCGAGCTTGACCCGTCCTTGCAATCGAAACTCCTGCAACTTCTGCAGGACGGCCAGTTCTGCCGCATCGGCGCTCAGGAAGACAAAAAGGTCGAAGTGCGCGTGGTCTGCGCGACCAACCGCAACCTGGAATCCGAGATCGAATCGGGAACTTTCCGTCAGGATCTTTACTACCGCATCAACGTAGTGAATCTGCGCATGCCGTCACTACGCGAACGCCGCGGCGACATTGAAGATTTGTGCGCCTACTTCCTCGAATACTACAACCGCAAGTTCAACTGCCGGGCGCGGCCTGTCTCCGGCGAAGTACTGGCGGTGCTGCAGAAATATCACTGGCCGGGAAACATCCGAGAACTGGAAAACCTGATCAAGCGGTATGTCATCCTCGGTCATGAGGAAGTAATCACCAACGACCTGGTGGCGCGCGAGCCAGACTTCTTCAATCCCGAAATCAATCTGGACGGCCCGATTTCGCTGAAGAAGCTTACCCGCCAGTGCGTGCGCGAACTCGAGCGCAAGGTCATTCTGAAAGTACTGCAGCAGCACCACTGGAATCGAAAGCAGGCAGCCCGCACCCTGGGCATCAGCTATCGCGCCCTGCTTTACAAAATCCGCGATGCCGGCTTGCCCTCCAACCGTGCTCTCCGCCTGCGCCAGGCCGAGAAAAACGCCGCCAACGGCAACGGCTCAACCACCGGTGCGGCGGCAGACTGAGTCAGGTCTCGTCGAGATCCACGCCGCGTTTGCCAGCGACAGCCGCCTCCGGCCATCCGGTGCGCGATCAGCGCTTTCCATTGAGCCATATCGAACTGTGAAACAAAGTCGGTTGCCCGCATCCGCCCATGCGGTACATGCCCTGCCGACCGCTAACCGCTCTACTCCGCCGTAACTCCCTCCAAGAACACGTAATAAAAATCCACGCCCCGGAAAAACGCCTCGACTTCCGTCCGCTCATCTTTTCCGTGTGCCCGGATATCGTCGCGCTCATACTGTTCGCCGGACACCGCGTAGGTCGGCATTCCCGCGGCATTTGTGTACACGCCATCCGACGCGCCGGTGCTCATGTTTGGAAGGACCGGAACGCCTGGCCACATTTTTGCCGCGATCTTGTCCAGCGGATCGAACACTTCTTTCCGCGGAGCCGGTGGCACATAACTATGCCGGTCGGACCCGTGATCCATCAGCACATTGTCGTTCTCGCGGAACTGCACTTTCACCCTCGGATCCGCCACTACTTTTTCCAGCGCCAGCCGGATTTCCTCCAGCGTGTGTCCGGGCTCAATGCGGCAGTTCACGTTGGCCTGCGCCATTTGCGGCAGGGCGTTGTTGGCATGGCCTCCGCTCAAGCGCGTGGCCACGCAGGTGGTGTGCATGGTCGAGTTGTCGAGCGGATCTTTCGACAGGCGGGCCACCGCCTCCAGGTCTGGAGGAGTCTTCAGCATCGCCTTCAGATCGGCTGCCCGTTGCCCGGTCGCCATCGGCACCTGCCGCTCGTAATACGCGCGCGTGATGGGATTCAGTTCGAAGGGAAACTGGTAGTGCTCGATCCGCGTCAGCGCGTCCGCCAGTTCGTAGATCGCGTTCTCCGGCCGCGGCAGCGAGCTATGGCCACCGGGATTGGTCGCCGTCAGCACGAAATCGCCGTAGAGTTTTTCGGTGGCGTTCACTTCCATCATGAGCGGCTTGCCGTGATCCGCCAATATGCCGCCGCCATCGTGGTTAAGCACGAACTCGGCGTCGATCAGATCGCGATGGTTCTTGATCAGCCAGTCCACTCCATTCGATGTGCCGCCTTCCTCGTCCGCCGTCAATGCGAGGATGATGTCGCGGCTGGGCACGTATCCTTCTTTCTTCATGCGGATCAGCGTGGCCGACATGATCGCGTCGCCGTCCTTCATGTCGCTGGTGCCGCGCCCGTAGAAGTACCCGTCCTTCTCGAGAAATTGAAACGGATCGGTCGTCCAGTCCTCGCGCCGCGCTTCCACCACGTCGAGATGGCCGATCAGCAGCACCGGCTTGTGTTTGCCCGATCCATGCAGACGAACGACCACATTCTTCTTACGATCATTCGGACCCATCACCTGGATGTCACTCTCGGGGAAACCGGCATCGCGAAAGCGCTTCGCCATCACTTCCGAGGCCGCTGTCACGCTGCCGGCCGAGTCTGTCGTATTGATTTCGATGAGTTGCTTGAAAATGTCGACGGCCATCTTCCGAGTCGCTTCATCCGCTGGCGACAGTTGTTGCGCCTGCAACGAAGCGGTAAATATCAAAGAAAAAAGCAGACCCCGCCCGTAATTTCGCAGTCCCAAGTTCGTCCTCCCAAAAAATGTTCTGTAAAAAGTTCGGTTACATACCGACGTGAAAGCTAACAGATTCGATTTACAAAACCAAGCCAGCCGACAAACGTGACTGGAGGATTTGAGTTGCAATGTCGCACTGCGGACGCTACCTTGCCCAATACACGATGGCGGGCATGCATGACAGCCGGGCGAAGATTGCAGCTGCCAGATTGGCGCTGCTCTTTTGTATTTTCTTTTTAATCGCGTGCGGACTTGGCTACCCGGTTCTCAACCGCTTCGACCCGCGCCAGACACCCGGGCTCTCCGACGTTAGAACCTACGCATCGCTCGCAACCGGAACAGGTGGCCTTGACGCCGAAGACATGCGCTTTCGCCGTTTCCGCGTGCTGGTCCCGTGGCTCGCCAAGCCCTTTTACCTGCTCGCGCGAGGGCGATTGGCAACCTGGGACCCGGTGATGTTCGGGCTGCTTGCCGCCGATTCTTTGTTCGTCGCCGGAACCGCCGTTCTCATCGTCGTTCTCGGGCGCAGTAAGCTGGGCGCTTCCGCAGCGGGGCTGGTCGGCGCTTTGCTTTACCTGGTCAATTTTGCCGTTCCGAATCTGCGCCTGGTGGGGTTGGTGGACGCCGGCGAAGGATTCTTCCTGCTGGCACTGCTCTGGAGCCTGTCGGAGGGTGAACTCTGGGCCTTGCCCGTGATCGCCGTGCTCGGAGCGCTAACCAAAGAATCGTTCATCCCCTTCAGCATCGTGTTCACATTCGCCTGGTGGTCCTCGACCTGGAACGATCGCAGGCCTGATCGAAACAACGATCTTAACCGCACCCGAAATCAGCTCTCGACGGACGCCGCGTGGATCCTCACGAGTTGGGCGCTAAGCCTCGCCGCCCTGATCGGCTTGCAGTGGGCCTTAGCTGGAAGGTTTACAAGCCCGCTGGAGTTTGGCCTCGCACTTCGTCGCGGCGGCGGCCACCACTTCGCCGTCTCTCTGCATGATCGAAATCTCTGGTACATCTTTCTGTGGCTATTGCCCACCGCAATCCCGAATCTGAAACGCTTTCCACGATCGTGGCTGATTCCAGTGGGCGCAACCTGCGCCATGGCATTCGTACTGGATGCGTATTTCGGGGGCGTAGCCGCAGCTGGGTCGGCATGGGGCAGAGCGCTGTTCAGCATTGCCGGTCCGGTGCTCAGCCTGTCGTCCGCGCTACTTCTCCTGCGAACGTTCGGTTAGCGCCAATTTTTCGGATTTCTGTCCCGAGGTTGGGAGCGGCTCGACGCGAGGCGGTACTGACCCTAGACTTCCACTAACTCCCGCTCCTGGCGCTTGTTCCACAGGGGAGCGAGAATGCTCGACTTCAGAACTTCCGACTCGGCTCTTACCCAGTCTTCCAGTTCCTGTCCTTCGATCTGCCCGCGCTGCTCGTAAAGCTGGCGCGCACGCAGCCGTATCTTTCTTTCCAGCAATTCCACCATCAGCTTCTGTCGTTCGCGAGTTCTGGTTACGCTATCCACTTCTAAATACCCCACATTTCATCGTTATAAGTATTGTAGACGGTGAACTGTTAAAGGGTCATGAACGCCGAGGTTACTAAAGTGATCTCTTGTGGCACGTCCAACCAGCCATCCATGCGCTCTCCACAATTGTGCAAACAATTGTCCGTAATTCCCCCCGGCCCGCTGCAACCCGTGATTTCAGCCCATCCGAGTTTGGTAAGGGTCTTGCTCCTACCCTCGCAGGAGGAGGCAACATCCTCCGCTTGGTACGCGGATGGTCGATTCCTCCGTTTTCAGGAGACCCTGCAATGAAAAAGACCCTGTTCGTCCTTTGCCTGCTTTCCACCACGGCGGCTTTCGGCCAGTACTACTCCGGCGCCGGCCATCTCGACAGCCAACCGGTGATTTATGAACCGCCAAGTCATCCGGCTCACGCAACCTATGCACCCATGTCGCAGGAACGGAGCGTCCTCACTTCCACGAGTTATTCCAGTGCCCAGGGAGAACGGCGGGCATCGGATTTCCCACAGGTGGACGGTATTTCGCTTGGCATGTATGCCCGTGAAATGAGGAAACAGCACTCGCAGGCAAAGAAAGCGCGCGTGGTTTGGGTGAATCAGTAGAACGGGTCGCGGACACTCCCTCGACCTCAATCAAGCAGGTCTTGTCCGCACAAACTCGACTGCCACGAAGTCTGAAAGCCCTCGCTTATTTTTGCGCATCATCCCAGTTCAGCACCAGCACTAGAATCCGCCCATCGGAGTGAAATCCCCCGCCCGTCGCCGTCTTCGCCTCGGTGAGCGGAGTCTTCGGAAGCACATGTCCCCGTGCCGACACCAGTCCCGTGCCGGAGAGTGTCTGATTCACATACTCCCGCTCACCGTCGATTGCGGGATCGATCTTATGGGTCACCCCGTTGTTCCTCTGATCGCGCTCAAACCCTATGTCATGTGTCGCCGCCACGCACCACAGCGGACGTCCATCCACCTGGTACGGTGACTTCCACACCCGCAAATGATTTCGCGACATGACCACGCGCACGGGCTCGGCATGCGCAAATCCGTAGTCCTGCGGACGATCGAACAAATATAGGGTGCTCATCGGCATCGTGAGATAGTCCTTTTTCGCGAACGTATCCATCAATCCCGCGAACACCGTGTCTCCCACCGATTTGTCTACCTTTACCCAGTCCGCAGTCGTGAATGCTTTCACCATTTCGTCTTCCGTTCCAACGATCAGGATGTTCACCATATCGCCCGGGCTGTGGTTCTGATCCACAATCCGCCGCGGAATCGACTCGAGCAGCGCCGCCGTGATCGACGGCATCGCTGTTTCGACGGGACCTCCGACCATCGTCGCGTCGGCCGTGCCCAACCCTTCATTCAAGACTTCGATCTTCACCTGGAAGCTTCCGGATGCTCCCGCCGCGTCTCGCATGCTCTGGTTGATTCCCAGAAACAACCTTCCCGCAACCGGAGCGGTGTAGGTGGCGCTCGTTCCCACCTCAAACGCCGCTGCCGCATCGCCCGATCCGAGGCGTCCAATCAGTGCACCATGTCCGGCGTTGGGCACCGCGTATTGATGAATCAGGTCGGCGAAACTGCGCGCAATTCCCGAGGGGCCAAAGTGGTTTTTCTTGGCGTCGGCATACGTGATCGTCCCCTCCGCCGTGATCTGCAATTTCTCGCCGCGGCGCAGGTCGATGTTCGTATCCACCCACTGCTTCGTTCCGGTGACTTCGACTGTGTAGGATCCCTTATGAGAGGACGGGCTGCTTGTCTCCGCTGGAGCTGCGGCTGTTGCCGGAGCAGTCTGCGTGCCTGCGCCTGTCGTGTTTGTGGTCGCGGGATCCGGAGTCTGCTGCCGTCCGGTCTGAGCTAAAGACGCGCCCACCATCGACAGCGCGACAATCATCATGGGGATCGTCGCCAGTACTGGCCGCTTCGTCGTCTTCATACCGATACCGTCCCCTCACTCGTGATTGAACACCGATCCCAGGGCCGACGCATCTAAATTCCGAGTAGATGGAGCAGGTAGGCATTGTCCCAACCGGCCTTGAGGCGTTTTCCTTTCATTCCGAGTTTGGAAGATTTGTTCTGCTTGAGCAGGTTGAGGGCGATGCGGGTGATGAGAGAGAAGTTCTGGGCGGCGTTGCCGGCGCGTTTTCGGCTGGCGTCCTCGCCGAAAGCGACGTCCAGGGCCCAGTGCAGCTTGTTCTCG
>JAIQFA010000149.1 GCA_020073525.1 Terriglobia bacterium | reverse complement strand
CTCTGACCGGCACTCAACGTAATGGGCAAGGTCAGCCCGCTCAAGCTGAATCCTGTGCCACTGGCGCTGGCGGCGGAGATGGTGAGGCTGCTTCCGCCGGTATTGGTAAGAGTCTCGCTTAGTGATTTCGAAGTGCCGGTCGTGACACTGCCAAACGCCAGGCTGGTCGGGTTGGGAGTCAACGTTCCCTGTGTCACTCCAGTTCCGGACAAAGGAATGTTTAAGTTGGTGGCGCTGGATGTGATGCTTACGTTCCCACTGACAGCGCCGCCCGCGGTGGGAGCGAACGTCACAGTGAACGTAGTGCTCTGACCAGCGTTCAACGTAATCGGCAATGTGAGCCCGCTCAAGCTGAATCCAGTACCGCTGGCACTGGCCGCTGAGATTGTGAGGCTGCTTCCACCGGTGTTGGTGAGCGTCTCACTCAGCGACTTCGAAGCGCCAACTGTCACGTTTCCGAACGCCAGGCTACTAGGATTCGGAGTGAGCGCTCCCTGCGCCACGCCCGTTCCAGAAAGCGGGATGCTCAAGTTCGGATTACCGCCGTTGGAGGTGATACTGACGCTACCACTGACAGCGCCGGTCGCACTGGGGGCGAAACTCACAGTGAACGAGGTGCTCTGACCGGTGTTCAACGTCAAAGGCAAGGTCAGCCCGCTCATGCTGAAACCGGTGCCACTGGCGCTGGCGGCTGAGATCGTAAGGCTGGTGCCGCCAGTATTGGTCAGTGTTTCTGAGAGGCTCGAACTGCTGCCGACCGTCACACTTCCGAATGCCAGGCTACTAGGATTGGCAGTCAGAGTTCCTTGAGTCACGCCTGTTCCGGAGAGCGGAATGTTCAACGAGCCGACGCTGGATGTGATGGCAATGTTCCCAGATACGGCTCCGCTCGCCGTGGGAGCGAACGTCACAGTGAACGAGGTGCTCTGACCCGCATTCAGCGTAATCGGCAAGGTGAGCCCGCTCAAGCTGAATCCGGTACCACTAGCACTAGCAGCCGAGATCGTGAGGCTACTTCCGCCGCTATTTGTGAGAGTCTCGCTTAGTGATTTCGAAGTGCCGACCGTAACGCTTCCGAACGCCAGGCTGGTCGGGTTGGGAGTCAACGATCCCTGCGTCACGCCAGTCCCCGACAGCGGGATGCTCAAGTTGGGGTTGCTGCCGTTGGAGGTGATGCTGACGCTGCCGCTGGCGCTGCCGCTCGCGGCTGGAGCGAACTTCACTGTGAACGTCGTGCTCTGACCCGCATTCAATGTTAAAGGCACGGCGAGCCCGCTGATACTGAATCCGGTGCCGCTGGCGCTCGCGGCCGAGATTGTGAGACTGGTACCGCCAGTATTGGTAAGTGTTTCCGATAAGCTCGAACTGCTGCCCACCGTAATGCTACCAAATGCCAGGCTGGTCGGGTTAGGAGTCAACGTTCCCTGCGTCACGCCAGTTCCAGAAAGCGGGATGCTCAAGTTGGGGTTGCTGCCATTGGAGGTGATACTGACGCTGCCATTGGCGCTGCCGCTCGCGGTCGGAGCAAAGTTCACCGTGAACGAAGTGCTCTGACCAGCGTTCAAGGTTAGCGGTAGGGTGAGCCCACTCATGCTGAAACCGGTGCCACTGGCGCTGGCGGCTGAGATTGTAAGGTTGGTGCCGCCGGTGTTGGTGAGAGTTTCGCTCAGCGATTTCGAAGTGCCGACCGTGACGCTGCCGAATGCCTGGCTCGTGGGATTGGGAGTCAGCGTTCCCTGCGTCACGCCTGTACCTGAGAGCGGAATGCTGGTCGGTGAGTTCGACGCGTCGGAAACGATGTTCAACGATCCACCCACCGCTCCCGCACTGGCCGGAGCAAATTTCACGGTGAAGGTTGTACTTTGATTCGAGTTGAGCGTCACAGGCAGAGTCAGCCCACTGATGGAAAATCCGGCGCCGCTCGGCGTCGCCTGCGAGATCGTAACCGGTGCCCCGCCGGTGTTGGTCAGAGTTTCAGACTTGCTGCTGTTGCTGCCCACCTGGACACTTCCGAATGCCAAACTGGAAGGATTGGGCGTCAGGACTCCGGGAGAAACTCCCTCACCGGCGAATTTGACGACCACGCTGCTATTTTGCTGGTCCGAGACGGTGGCAAACGTGACGCTGCCGCTGTAACTTCCAGTTCCCGGGGGTGCGAACGTGATCGCTGAGGAGGTGGTTCCGCCCGCATGCAGCGTGAGCGGCAGGCTGAGGTTGGCCATTGAAAATCCAGCGCCGCTCATCGTCGCCTGCGTAATGACGAGATCGCTACCGCCGCTGTTGGCAAGCGTCACATTGTTGGTCTGGCTGGATCCAACCTTGACGTTTCCATAGGAAAGCTGTGACGGATTCGGCGCAAGCTGTCCGACGGTGACCCCTTGGCCGGAGGCTGAGAAAGAAGCCAGTTGCTGTCCGCTCTGCTCCCAAAAAGAAATTGTGACGGTCGGATCGCTGTTGACGACGGGTTGGAACTGGACGTCAAAGGAAGCACTCTTCCCTGCGGCCAAAGTCAGCGGCAAGGTAAGACCATTGATCTGGAAACCCGAGCCCAGTCCCTGGATCGAGCTGATAGTTATGGATGACGAGGTGTTGTTGGAAATCGAGTCGCTCAGCGTCTCCGTGGTGCCAAGTACCACGGCCCCGAAGTTCAGGGCGGGAGTCGCCACCACGACCCCGGTGTCTCCGCCTCCTCCCTGGCCTCCACCGAGAACCTGGCACCCTGTAAACATCAACAGGCCGACGGCAACTACTAAGGCAGTGCCCAAGAAGCGATACAACCGATAACCCTTCAATGGCGACCTCTGTGTGCCGTCTCCGTAGAAACACGGCGGGGGATTTCGTGGTCACCCAAGCCCTGAAATCGGGCTCCGGCAGGACCAGTGTCGCTCCCGGCCCCCGCGTGCCATAGATTGCGAAAGGCCCAACTGGGCGCGGCATCTGGCCAAGATGATGGTGGCCAAATCTCCCGTGTGGGTTGAACTGTGGTGCGAAATGAAGACGGGGAGAACGCTTCTGCCGATAAGCCATTGCTAATCAATGGGTAAGGAGAGGTTCAGCTGGGGAGCTAGAATTCCCAGGGTAAACATGGCCTTTGCTTTTTGGGCAATGCCCAGGAGGTTGACGGAATCGGAAGACAATGTGCAGCCTATTGCATATCGCCTGTTTCGAGTTCGTCTTGCCGGAGGGGCAGAGAACCGCCATTCTGTCTAACCTATTGACCTTCCTTCCTTTCTACCGAGTGCTTTCCGGTGGAGGCGGGTTTATCATGAGAAGGAATGTGGGGCTTGGATGGCAGCGCGCGTGCATCTAAACCTTAGAAGTGGCTCGGATCGGGAATCAGGCCTAGGCAGGGGGATCAATGAAGACGAGATTTTGTTCAGCGGTAGCGGTGGCGCTGCTGGGTATCAGCGTAAGCGGTATGGCACAGCAGAAGATTAGGGTTAAGCATACCCCTCCAGATAAGACCGCGAGAAAAACGGTCGCGCCAATTGGCAAGACCCCGGGCACAGGATTGTCCACCAATGCCAATTCCAAAGATCTGCAAGCACTGGAGCGTCAAACCGCCAAAAGTTCTGCACCTCGGTCCGGCGGAAAGAAGACGCCCGGAGCAGCGGCCATAAAGCCGATCAAAGACAAACCGAACCCGCCGATCAACCTGGGTGGAGGCGGTGGTGCAAACGCGAGCGGCCTGAGTCGGCAAAACTCGAACCCGTACAAAGGTCGCCTCAAACAGAAATACGCTCGCCAATAGAAAACGCGGCAGCGATGAGACAGGTCGTTCCGGCGGAATTCAGCGCGAAACGGTAGAGGAATGATCGGGAGCGGGAACCGCCTGCCCCACCGTCGTTGCCTTGGGCTCTTTGAGGGAATACTTCAGTAGGCAATACAAGGCTCGCACCCCATCTTTCCATCCGATCTTCTTGCCTTCCTCGTAAGTGCGCCCCCAGTAGCTGATTCCCACCTCATAGATGCGCAAGTTGCGGCGCGCAACTTTCACCGTGATCTCCGGCTCGAACCCGAAACGATTCTCTTCAATCGGAATCGACTGAATGATTTCGCGCCGGAAAACCTTGTAACAGGTTTCCATGTCGGAAAGATTGATGTTGGTGAGGCAATTGGAAAGGAGCGTAAGAAGCTTGTTGCCGACCGAATGCCAGAAATACAACACGCGATGCGGGGCGCCACCGAGGAAGCGTGAACCAAACACGACGTCGGCCTTGCCCTGAGCCAGAGGTTCGATCATCAGCGGATACTCCGCCGGATCGTATTCCAGATCGGCGTCCTGAATAATGACGTAGTCGCCCGTGGCTTCCTGAATGCCACGGCGGAGAGCCGCTCCCTTGCCCATGTTGTGCGGCTGCAGCACGACGCGGATTTGCGCATGATACTGGGAGTGCAGTTCGTCGAGGATTTCGCGCGAGCCATCGCGCGAGCCGTCGTCCACGCAGATCAACTCGATCTCCAGCGGAACCGAGAGAACCTTCTGGACCACCTCGCGAAGCGTGGCGCGTTCGTTATAAACCGGCATGACAACGGACAGTTTCATAGCGCGACTGGCGGATGGCGAGGATCCCTCGCATCCGACACGATTGTAAATCGCAGGGTTGCGTCTGGGTATTAGAAGGTAGGTTATCGCGTGACTGGCAAGCTACAGCGGTGCCAAAACGGCGATTCTTAGATTCTTAGGGTCTTTTCTTGAGCGCGCTGGTATGACTGGCGACGCATACCCATTTACCCTTCAAATAAGCCCATGTATCCGTGAATCGCCCATAATGATCGAAGGGCTTACCTTTATTGAGGCCCTTGGCGTGATAGACTCCTGCAACCACGGCCGCGTTTTCATAGAGGAATATCTGCTCGTCACTATTTGCCATAAGGGTGGGAGCATACGACGTGTCGCTGTTGTCAGCCAGGAACTGCGCCTTCGTCATGAAAGTACCGTCATTGTCGGTGCTGATGAAGGTATCGGCCACCAAGCCTGCCAGCGCCTTGGAATCGTGATGCAGTTGCGCCTGGTTCCAGCCGTTCTCCAGCGCAATCAACAAACTCTCGTTTCCGTGTGGAGACGCAGTTGGACTCTGAGCGTCGGCCAAAGAAACCGCGAGCCACAGCACGCACAGCGCAACTCTTCTTTTCATCATTCCTATGGACCCCCGGTGGCAATTCGCGCCTCCATCATACCGGAGCCTTGATGGATTCCACTTCAGGTTATTGCCTCACCGCAAACGCAGGAGCCTTCCGAGATCTTAACTAGACTGCGGACAAGAGTTCAGGTGAGTTCTAGTGGTCGCGATGCACAGTGTCCGGCGAAAAAGCGGGCTGGCAAACGGCGATGTACTCGGCGCCGCCCGAGAATGGGGTCGAGTAGCGTACCCATTCGCCGCGGTGCGCAATGACGGCTTGCCCGGCCGTCACATCCATTTCGCCAGACTCGTGATGCACCCGCAGCGTGCCCCGCAACACCACCGTGTACTCGTCGAATTCAGGAGTCTGGCCCGGCTCCTCCCAGCCCTCCGGGCTGCGCATGCGGGCGATGCTAATACCGCCAGTCGAGCTATTGACTTGGCCCACGTATTCTTCAATGATTTTCGGCTTGCTTCCGGCGGATTCGATGCGCGTAGGCTGAGAAATTAGAGTGGGCATGATGGTGAAGCATCGTAACAACCGGGGAACACGCTGCACAAGTCGCCGCCGCTCTGTCACGGCACCCAACCACGGCCGGGGCTATACTCACCTGTCGCGCGAGAAATAGGATCGCGCCGTCTCGCGCGGTACCGGAACGTCGGAACCATGAAGCGATGAGGACTTTCCGCAATCTCAAATTCCTCGCTACCGCGCTGGCCTTCGTGGTCGGTCTCGGCACGGTGGGCTTTCATTACATCGAGGGATGGCCATGGTTCGATGGTTTCTACATGGTCATTACCACGCTGACCACCATCGGATATCAGGAAGTCCATCCCCTGTCGCACGCCGGTCGTCTGTTTAACGTCATCATCATTATGGGTGGAGTCGCGCTGGTGTTTCTGGCGATTGGGGCCCTCACCCAGGCCCTGCTAGAATTCGAGCTGCAGAACTTCTTTGGAAGGCGCCGCATGGAGCGCGACATAGGCCGTCTTACCGGCCACTACATCATCTGCGGCGCCGGACGCGTCGGCCGTAGCGCTGCCCGCGAACTGGCGCGCCGCCCGGCGCAGTTCGTAATCATCGAACACAACGAGTCCAAGGCGCAGAAATTTGCCGGTGAGAACTGGCTGATGCTGGTCGGTGATGCCACCGCGGAACAGACTCTTCGCGACGCACAAATCGACCGCGCCCGCGGTCTCGTCGCGGCTACTACCACTGACGCCACCAATCTTTACATTGTGCTGACCGCCCGTAGTTTGAATCCGAGCCTTCGCATCATCGCGCGGGCCAGCGAAGACATGGCGGAGAAGCATCTGCGCAGCGCGGGCGCCGATGCAGTCGTCTGTCCGTATGTTTTTGCCGGACAGCGAATCGCCCATTCGTTCCTGCGTCCGCATGTGGTCAGTTTCCTCGACACTGCCACCACCCATCTCGGCATGGATCTTGAAATCGGAGAAGTGCCAATCACCTCTCGCAGCCCGTTTGCCGGGAAGACCATCGAGACCTCGCGCATTCGCCAGGACCGCGGCGTCATCATCCTTGCCATCAAGCGCGAGGCGGGCATGCGCTTCAACCCCGCCCCCGACGATCGCATCGAAGCCGGCGATTTTCTCATCGCCATGGGCGAGCCCCAGCAACTTCGCGAACTCGAACAGACGGCCGGGTCGCAATCATGAAAATCGTGAGCGCGGAGGAAATGCGCGCCATCGATCGAGCCACTGCGGAGCGCTTCGGTGTCCCTTCCCTTGCTTTGATGGAAAACGCCGGCTCGGCTGTCGCCCGCTTCATCCTCGCCGATTACTCGCAAGCGGAGCGCGTCGGTATTCTCTGCGGCAAAGGCAACAACGGCGGTGATGGATTCGTTGTAGCCCGCAAGCTCGTCGAAGCGGGCCGAGCTGTGCGCGTTCTGCTCTTGTGTAATCCCGAAGAGCTTCGCGGAGATGCCGCAGCCATGTTTCAGAACATGCTGAAGTCGCTGCAGCCGCTAAATGTTGCGCCGTTGATCGTGCGCGAGGCGAGTGGGCTCGATTCCTCGGCCGCGGCGGAGATATTCGCTGCGGATGTGATCGTAGACGCGATTCTCGGCACAGGTTTTCGCCCACCGGTCAGCCCGCTCTATGCGGCAGCGATCGGCAAGATGAATTTGGCCTCGGCTCCGATTGTCGCCGTCGACATTCTCTCTGGCGCCGATGCCGACGCGATGCGGTCACAAACCGCGCCTGGCGGTCAAGACAAAGCCCGTGCTGATGCCATCGTGACTTTCACCGCGCCGCGTCCGGCGCACGTTTTCGCGTCGTTGACGACTGGGCCCACCGTGATTGCTCCCATCGGTTCGCCGCCCGAAGCCATCGTTTCGCAACTCGGACTTCATCTGAGTACGCCCATCGATTTTGCTCCACTACTGGCGCCTCGAGCACTCGAGGCCAATAAGGGCAGCTACGGGCACGTGCTGGTCATCGGCGGATCGCTCGGCAAAGCAGGCGCGGCGGCGATGGCGGGATTTTCCGCGCTCCGAGCCGGTGCCGGTCTTTCGACCGTTGCTACCCCAAAATCTGTGCTCGCGACCGTGGCATCCTTTCATCCCGAAGTCATGACCGAGCCGCTGGCAGAAACCGAGCACGGGACAATCTCATTGCGAGCGGTCGGGCTAACCCTCGATGCGCTGCTGACACGCAAGACTCTCGCCATCGGCCCAGGCATCTCGCTTAACTCCGAGACCGCCGAATTCGTGCGCACAATCGTAACTCGCGGCGACAAGGCTCTGGTGGTGGACGCGGACGCACTGAGCGCCTTCGAAGGGGCCGCCGCCAAATTGAATGGCCACGGACGAACTCTCATCATCACTCCGCACCCGGGAGAAATGTCCCGCCTGACCGGTTTGAGTATTGCTGAAATTCAGGCGAACCGCCTGGAAGTCGCGCGCAACTTCGCTCGCCAGCATGAGCTGATTGTCGTGCTCAAAGGACATCGCACCTTGATCGCAGCGCCCGATGGGACAGTCTGGGTGAATCCGACCGGCAATCCGGGCATGGCAACCGGAGGCACGGGAGACGTTCTGACCGGAATGGTCGCCGGCCTAATCGCGCAACATCCGCAGCACGCACTCGAAGCGAGTGCCCTGGCAGTTTACTTGCACGGGTTGGCGGGAGATCTCGCCCGTGAATCCGTCGGCGAGAATTCTCTGGTGGCAACCGATTTGCTGCGCTTCCTGCCGCAAGCCTTCGCCCAGATGCGAAATCTGAAATCGGAAGAGGTTCGCCTTCACGCCTAGTCGCATGTCCAATAACTTGAAAACATATGTTTGTCATCCTGAGCGGGTGATAAAACTTTGATATCTGATTGTTTTAATTGCAGATAATGTGGCAATTTTTGGCTGTGTAGGAACTGTGCAGGTAAACTGTACAAATTTCAGCCGATTTCGCTGCTGCAAATCCCTTGGGCACGAGGAACTGGCTCGGCCAGGCTTCGAGTTCGTCCGCGCCGAATTCTTTCGACCTTTTGGCGGCCATTTGAATGGAGAACACCGACTGCTCCCACATCGCATACGCGCGTTCGCCGGATTGGTAAAAACGAATGTCACTTAGAAACTTAAACCTCTTCCGCGAGGAACAAAGACAAACCTGTGGTTTAGGAGAGCGGTTCAAAGGTAGCGATTCGAAATCCTTCCTCTCCCGTCATCCAAGCGAACGTATAACCACCGCCGACACGAGTCGGATCAGCGAGCGCCTCCAGAGCCACAAACGAAAGCAGTTGACTCGCATCCTCTAACAATTCTTTTGGGAGATCAGGCAGGCCGGCTAAGGCGTTCCGAACTGGACCGTACGTCGTCCCGAATCTCACGATCTCGCTTTTATCGTCCGCCAAGACTTTGTTGATAGCTGCTGTTTGGCCTGCCATGTAATCGCCTTCGCTAGTCACCTCAACTTCGACAACCGGAACACTCACGTTGTTACCCGAGTGAAAAACCGTGACAACATGAACTTCCATATTGTTGCCAATCCGTCCTGCAACAATGAATCCAACCGTATACTTTCCTTCTGCGGCATTCTCGGCTCTCGCTTTCAAGAACTGTTCAAGACCTGCTGAAAATGTTTGAAGCGCGCGCACACGGATTTCGTCGCTAATAGCTGCCACGGTCTCGAATTGCTTTTCCAGCGTAGGCTGAATCCATTTGGGGAATTCATAATCGACCAGGTCTGGATTCGCCGCCATTAGGCCCCATGACCCTACAGCGAAACTCCTGTCCGTGCTAAGCAGCAACTTCGGGAACCGTGCCGTACGCTCGAAAGTAAGGTAAGAAGTATTCTTTGACTGCAGCATTCGGTCTACGGCCAGAAGAACCGAGCTTTCTAATTTCCTGACTGCTATTGTTGTGCCAACTTCTATGATCGCGCACTTCATGCAATCAATAACAACATCATCCATCGACTCTTGCAACAACTTTGGAACGGACTCGGCAGCGCAACGGAAATAGAGAGGCCACTGCTGTAGCATCGCATCATACTTGCATTGCACCGCCCCTCTTGGTATCCGGACCCGAGGCCCGGAACTCCGATACCGGAGTCCCGTGCAATCCTGTAGGCTATCGACGAAGAGGCACCACTATGCCGACTACAAAACAGTTACTCAAGGTTTTCTACGCGTGGCAAAGTGACCTGCCCGCGAAGTTCAATCGCACCGCCGTCAAGAAATGCCTTCGGGTTGCCTCAGGCGAACTTGAGGCGCAGTTGTCAACCGAAACTCAGCAGATCGAGATTTTAATCGACGAAGCGACAAGGGACTGTCCCGGTAGTCCGAATATACCTGCATCAATCCTGGAGAAGATTCAAAGTGCCGACATCTTCGTTGCCGATGTTTCGATAATCAATTCAGAACTATCGGATGGCAAAAAAACGCCAAATCCGAACGTCGTGTTCGAACTCGGTTATGCGGTCGCAAACCTCGGCTGGGAACGCGTCATTCTCTTGATCAACGAAGCCCATGGCAAAATAGAGCTTCTGCCGTTTGATTTTGACCGGCACAGAGCGACACCGTTCACGTTGGCCGAGGGGAAGGGTACCCCAAAAGAACTAACCAAGACTCTAACGGAAGCCATTTCCCTGATTGTTTCGAAAGACCCGCCTAGACCGCACGCCGGAGGATTCAATCCCGCCGAGGCGGAACGCCTTCGTTGAGTTGGTCCAAAGTCAGATCCGCCACCCCTTCGAGCATCGGCAAAAGCCGACCTTCAATCTGGGTCCAAAAATGTTCCTGCTTCCCATTTTGG
>JAIQFA010000148.1 GCA_020073525.1 Terriglobia bacterium | reverse complement strand
GGGTGCCGGTGGTCTACTTCATCCCGCCCCAACTCTGGGCGTGGCGGCAGGGGCGCGTCCGGCAGATGGCCCGGCGGGTGAGCCGGGTCCTCGCGGTCTTTCCCTTCGAGCCCTCGCTCTACGAGCGGGCCGGCGTGCCGGTCGAGCCTCGTCATAGGCGTGCGGATACGATCTGCCAACCGTCAGCACGCCGAGACGGCGATCCCCTCTTGTCAGCGGCAGCGTACAAGTTGACGCGATGCCAAGCTCGCCAAGAAAAGAAGCATGCTTTTGAAACTGCGGCTTTTCGGTCCAGTCATCCGTTACCAGCGGCTGCCCGGATCGATACACCCAGGTCATCGGCGTCTCCTCCAGAGGAGGAACATCTTGGCACGGCTGAGCCAGTCTTCTGCCTTTTGCTTCGAGCAGGTACCACTCGGGCGCGCCCGTTTCGTTGTTGAACGCAACCACCTGCAGATAATCGAATGGGGTGACTTCACGCAATTCCGTGACGAGGGTATCGCAGGCGGTGGTGCAGTCACTGCAGGTTGCGATGGCATTCGCCGCGCGAAGCAGAGCCACGTAGCGCTCCGGTTCAACCCTTGGAGATATTGACGCTCTTGCGGTCATAAACATCTATCTGATCTCCATCATTATTTCTGGTGAGGCGAAAGCGCAACAATCCCGCGAGCTTTCAAGCCCGGGCGGGATTTCGAAACTTATTCATATGTGATGTAGGAAGCTGGCCAAGGGTTCTCAAAGTGTCGGAAGATTTCGTCAGTTGTCGAAATCCATGTCGAATCCTCGACAAGAGCAGCGGCGAAGTTCTTTTCGCTCTTTCGCCGAACTTGCGGCATATCAATGGGATGCCTCCGACGGTGGACGAGGCGGTGCTTGTGGCAACCCTCTTGCTTGGATCAATTCGCACACACACAACAGTCGAAATGAATACAGGAGCAGCAAGGCTGAGTGCGAAATCTATTCAAGGAGAAGTCTAAGTATGCGGCAAATGGTTGTCATGATCGCGGCGGTGGTTCTACTGCTGGCAGTGGGCGCAACCGCGCAGGAAGCGCGTTCAGAAGTTAGCTTGCAGGGCACCGGCCTTTTCACGAAAGATGCGAATGGGCGTGGCACCACGCAGCGGGGTACCGAGGACGGTGGGTTTCTTGTCGGCTACCGGTATCACTTCAACCGCTGGTTGGCGGCGGAAGGCGTGTACGGTTACGGCCGCAACACGCAGGAATATTTTGCGCCCGCGGGGCTTTCCCGGGTTCAAGCTGACATTCATCAGGTAACCGGCGGGTTCGTATTCACGCTGCCGTCCCCTCCAAGGTTCAGGATCAAACCCTATGTGCTGGCCGAGGGCGGCGCGCTGATTTCTAATCCGACCAACAATGCGTTTGGCAGTGTTGCTGGGGCCCAGCGCCAGTCGGCCGGGGTATTTGTTTATGGCGGCGGGGCGGATTTCCCCATTGTCAAGCATGTTTCTTTGCGCGCCGAATATCGCGGCCTCGTCTACAACGCGCCTGACTTCGGTCTTAGCGCTTTGAACACCGACAAGGTCACACACGCAGCGCAACCGTCTGCCGGAATCGTGTTCCGGTTCTGATTGGGAAGTCTCAAGGTCTGGGGCTCCCCACCGGGGCCCCGGGCTGTTTCACCGTCACTCCCTAGAGAGAGCCACGATTCGTAACTGCCGGAATGCTTCCGGAGTCGTTCAGTGGTCTCCGCGCCGAAACTGTTGCACAAGATATTCGCTGGTGCGAAGAGTGAAGGCCAGAATGGAAAGCGTGGTGGTTTTGTCAGTGCAGTTCAGAAAAACGCTGGCGTCGCACACATACAAATTGGGGACATCGTGGGTCTGGCCAAAGCGATTGGTCACAAACTTCTTGGCATCATTTCCCATGCGGCAGGTGCCGGTCTCGTGCAAGCTGTACCCAGGCATTTCTGGTTCATCCGCCGCGTCTTCCAAAACTGCACCGGCAGAGTGGAACACGTGAGCACTGACCTGTTTCGCATGCTGGAACATCTTCAGTTCGTTATCTCCCCATTGGAAGTGAATGCGGGCCTTTGGAATTCCGTACGAATCCTTCGCTTCCGGATCGATATCCACAAAATTCCTTTCGGACGGCAGAGTCGGAGCTTGGACCGTGAGAGAGACTGGCGTCGGATAGCGGCGTTTGATTTCCCGCTTGAAGGACGAGCCGAAACCCTCGATCCGATCGTGGTATGAGGGAAACTCCGAACAACCACCATCTGGATAAACGGAATAGCCGCGAACGAAGTTTTCTGCATGCGCGTGTTTTAGATTCTGCCAGCGGGGCATCCACGCGATCGGATTGGCTCCCACATTGTCCGGGAAACTGGGCTGTCCCAAGAGCTGTGGCAGATAGCCACTTGCCGTATTTGCATACAAGTGGTCACAGAGGTTGCGCCCTAATTGCCCACTGGAATTGGCAATGCCGTTCGGCCATTGCCGCGATTTCGAGTTCAACATGATCCGTGCACTTTCGATACACGATGCCGCTACTACGACCGCGCGCCCATGGACCTCATATTCCTGCCGCGATTCGCGATCGATATATGCCACCCCCGAGGCGTGACCGTTCTCATCGACTAGGATGTTCTTAGCCACGGTATTCGTTCGCAGTTCCAGATTTCCGCTGGCGTCCGCGACGGGGAGTAGGAACCACGGGGAGGAGAAGAAGGCGCCTACTTCACAGCCAAAAGTGCAATCTCCACAGAAGTGACACGCGGGATGCCCCTCGTGTGCCACGGTCAGCTGCGCGAGACGGTCCGGCAGATAGGGCACACCGACTCTCTCCGAACCCTTCTGAAGAATCATGTCGAGACATCGAAAGTTAAATGGTGGCAGGTAGACTCCGTCGGGGTTGCTGGGGCGATTCTGCACAGTGCTGGCCACGCCAATCATCTTTTCCACGCACGTGTAATAGGGCGCGATTTCGTCATAGGTGACGGGCCAGTCGGTGTCATATCCGTCCAGCGTGGCAGCCTTGAAGTCGATATCACCGAAGCGTGCCGAGCTCCGCCCCCAAAAATTAGTTTTCCCACCTACTGCGGAACAACGCGGCCACATCCACTTCGTTCCCGGCGCAGTCGTAAACGCGATGTCGTGTTCCCAGGCGCCTTGGTTGTACTCCGAGTCCAGAAAGTCGGGCGTGTTCTTCATGCGCGTCTTTGGGTCGCCGAAGCCCCGATATTTCATTTCCCAGGACATGCGGTGGTTGCGAAAGTCTTTTTCGGGATCAAGCCGCCGCCCGGAATTCAATGCGCAGACTTTCAGTCCAGCCTCGCAGAGGGTCTTGATGGCCATGCCGCCCCCGGCGCCGGTTCCGATCACAATGACGTCATAAATTTGCCTGGGCATCTCTATTTCGCGGGTGCGGGACTCAGATGACGATGTTCGGGATCATCCTTGTGAGGGCAGGATGGAGACTCGGCATAGAACTTCAAGCCTGGAAAGTCCAACTCCTTCAAGCCGATTTCGCTCGTGTAAAAACCCATCACCGTGTATTCGCGGACCAGAGCGAAGAATTTGCGGCCAGGTTCTTCGCCCGGTCGAAATTTGTTCTTGTATGCCATCGATTCAAGCAGAGAGGTCTGCTGGTGAGCATTGAGACGCAGGAAAATCGCACCCGAAGTCTTCTGGCTGTGCGTGTTCAACCATTTCAGGCCGGTACGGAAATCCCGTTGAAGGTCCGGATCGCGCGACACCATGAGGTCGATGAATTCGGAGACTCCCGCGTCGCGCGCGCCGGGCGTGTCGTCAGTAGGGATGATGATGTCCGTTAGGCGCTCGATCATCGCGTATTCAGGAGAGGTAAAGAAAAGCGGCTGATACACAGCAGGTTTGACTTGTGTGAGCGCGTTGCCGACGTGTCCACAGGCAAAGCTCCACTTGCTGAAGCCGGGGAAGGTCGCGGCTGTGGCCGCCAGCGTAAGCATGCGCAGGACTTCGCGACGTTCTATGCTTTGGCCGGCCATGGTCTAGCTTTGTGAAAAATTTCTGGCGGAGAGGGAGGGATTCGAACCCCCGGTACCCTTTCGGGTACGCCGGTTTTCAAGACCGGAGCCATCAACCACTCGGCCACCTCTCCGCGGCTCAAACTGTTTTACCACAGAGTTAATTTTACGACAGAGGTGATAGGGACGAAGGCGATTGCCGCGAATGCCTCTTGCTCTTCACTGCGATGCCGCGTTGGTGTTAAAACGATACAGGAGACCTCGCACCGTGTCCGCAGCAGATGAAGGTTGCCTCGCGCGCGGAAAAGCTCGGTGTTCGCTCGAAAGGACAGGATCCCCCTATGAAGGCCTTAGTGAAGAACCGATCGGAGCGCGGTCTATGGCTCGATGACGTGCCGGAACCGGAAATCGGCATCAACGATGTGAACTTGCGGCCGCTGCCGGAATTGCCTGGCTGGCCGTCGACACTTGTGCGCGCACACAAAGGGAGTCGGGGTCAATCGGCCAGGATGCTTTGCGGAATATATCGTTCTCCCGATGAGCAACATCTGGAGACACAATCCCAAAATCAATCCAGAGGTCGCCGCGATCTTTGATCCGTTTGGTAACGCGGTTCACACGGCATTGTCCTTCCCGGTCCTCGGCGAGGATGTCCTGATCACCGGAGCGGGCCCGATTGGGCTGATGGCAGTGCCGGTCGTGCGACATGCTGGAGCGCGGCATGTCGTGATCAGCGATCTGAATCCTTATCGCCTGGCGCTCGCGGAAAAGATGGGTGCGACAATGGCGGTCGATCCGCGAAAAACTCCTCTCAAAGAGGTCCAAAAGCAGCTTGGCATGCAAGAGGGGTTCGACGTGGGCCTCGAAATGTCAGGTTCCCCTGCTGCCTTCCGTGAGATGCTCGCCAACATGAGCCATGGCGCGAAGATTGCTATGCTCGGGATCCCAGCCTCCGAGATGTCGATCGACTGGCACAGCGTGATCTTCAACATGCTGACGATCAAAGGCATCTACGGACGCGAGATGTACGAAACCTGGTACAAGATGACGGTCATGTTGGAGTCTGGCCTCGACATCTCGCCCGTCATTACTCACCGCCTCTCGTGGCGAGATTACGAGCAAGGATTCGGGGCCATGGAAACAGGCAACACCGGAAAAGTCATACTCGACTGGCGCGGCGCCGCCTGACCATGGGTGTTTGCAGGATGAATGTATGTCACTGCGGACCGCACCAAGCCGAGCCGTGTTCTTCTTTTTCTCGGCTATCCCTCTTTGCGCCGGGATGTTGGCTCAGACATCATCGCATGCGAGTCCGCACGCTTTATTTCTGCAACGTTTAGTCGACGCGGCGTTGGAGCGCACGCTTCATTCCGTTCGCTATGATCCGGCCTATGTGCGTATTCCCTATCCCGGCGGAGATGTTCCATTGGACACAGGGGTCTGCACCGACGAAGTGATCCGTTCCTATCGCGCGCTGGGCGTCGACCTGCAAAAAGAAGTGCATGAGGACATGGTGCAGAATTTCGCGGACGTCCGCGAAAGTGGAAATGGATTGCCGGGAAGCCCGACGCCAACATCGACCACCGCCGCGTCCCAAACCTGATGGTGTTCTTTCAGAGGAAAGGCGAGACCTTGCCCATCACCAATCGCCCGGAAGATTACAGCCCCGGCGACCTTGTCACGTACGATCTTGGCGGCAATGTTCCTCACATCGGAATTGTCGTGGACCGCAAAGGGCGCAAGCGGCCGCTATATAGTCATAGGGGGTCGTATTGGAGAGGTCAGAGGTTAGATTGCGGAGGTAAGAACCTCAACTTCAGCAATTGTGCTGCTTCAAGAGGTTTTTATCTCTGCAATCTAACCTCTAACCTCTGACCTGCAATTGTACGTCGCACGCGACTCTGAACCCGTAGTCCGCATACTTGAACTCGGGAGGAATGCTGGAGCGGGCGGCGCAGCGCGACATCTTGACGTGGTGCCGCCACGAACCACCGCGGGAGGCACGGCGCGCGCCGCTTTCAGGACCGCGTGGATTGCGTTCGGGAGATGCTGCATAGTAGTCCGCCGCGTACCAGTCGCTGCACCACTCGTGCACGTTGTCGCACATGTTGTAGAGGCCGTATGCATTCGCTTCAGCTTGGCCTACCGGCTCGGGGCCTGTCTTCCAATGACCGGCGCAACGATCGGGGTAGGCGGGGAGCGACTGCGGAGGCGCATCTCCCCACGGAAACAATCCACCCTCGCGGCCTGCGCGGGCCGCTCGTTCCCACTCCGCTTCAGTCGGTAAGCGAAAGTTTCTGCCGGTAGTTGCGCTGAGCCACTCGCAATAACGTACTGCCTCGTACCACGACACTCCAACCACCGGCTGCTCGGGATGATTGAACGAGGGCTCGCTCCAGAATGGCGGGGACGAAGATGCGGTGTCGCGCAGGAAGCGCCCATAGTCCGCATTGGTCACCTGGCACGCCGCAAACAAAAACTCGTCAACCCAGACGCGATGGACCGGCTGCTCGTTGTCCTGTCTGGTCTCGCAGCCCATGAGGAACCATCCTGCCGGGACACGGACTAGTGCAGGAATGTATTCTTCCGCTCGGGATTGGGGGACGAGTTCCGCTGGACCCATGGTGTCAAAGCGCCCGCAGCGTGCGGACGACGTCTTCAATTTTATTCTCCTGGAACAAGCGGATGCCGGCGACACCGGCGGCTCCGGCGTCCAGGCAGGAAGCCGCATTTTCCATCGTGACACCACCGAGCGCAAGCACGGGGATCTTGGCCCGGCAGGCTTCCTGCAAGGCGGCGAGGCCCGTAGGCTGCGTTCCTGGGGCGCCGGTTTTTCCGAATACCGGGGCAAAGACGGCAAAGTCGGCGCCCCGCGACTGAGCATGATCCACATCGTCTTGAACATGGCACGACGCCGCGATGCAGGGTCTCTCGCGGGCGGGGGCGCCCGCGCTACATAAGGCCCAAACACGCTGGACTTCCCCGGGGGAAACATCTTCGGAACGCAGGTGGACACCGTCGGCACCGACGGCTATCGCAATGTCGGTACGGGAATTGATGAGAAGGCGAGTTCCCAGTTCTCGGTGCTCAGTTCTCAGTGGAGTGCTGTTGCGTATGGCACTTAGAGCGTCGCGCGCGAGCATTTCCAATTCTCGTGCGCTCAGATCTTTTTCGCGGAGCTGGATGTAATCGACGCCTGCCTGTGCGGCTTCCGCGATTTTGGCAAGGAGAGCGCGGCGGCGAGCGGGTTCGTCGCCGCGAAGCTGGCTTCGGTCGGTAATGTAATAGAGCAGACAGCGGGCAGCCATCAGCTCTCAGCCTACTACGAGAATGGCAGCAGTCCAGCGAATCCAGGGTCCTTGCGGCCGCAGACAGACTGCCGAGCTGCGCTCGGCTTGGACGGGCGAGGGCGCCCGTCCCCACACAAGCCTGAATTCCACACAACCTTACTGACCCGTGAACAACTTCAGATTCTCCGCCTTCCAGCGCATCGCAGCATAGATGCGGTTGTGTCCGCTGGGATGATCGAAGAAGATCCACTCCTCGACGGGACCGGGGCTCATCTTGCGGTATTCGCCAAGATGGATCGCTGCCCGGGCAAAGCCGTCGGGCTGCCGGCTCGTATTCAGTCCATACATATCGGCTTCGTATTCCTGAGTGCGGGTGAAAGTATTATCGATGGGAGTGAGGACGAGATAAAAGATGGATGCCAGCAGCACCACCAATGGAACGACAGCTGGATCGCCTACGCCACGAATCTGCCATTTCTCTCCCCAACGCTTGAGCGTCCACTCGAGCCCCCAGTGCAAGTAAGCGAAGAACGGCACGTAGAGGATCACCGAAAACATAATGCCCTTGTAGATGTGATTCAGCACGTAGTGCCCCATCTCGTGTCCCATGACTGACTGAATTTCTTCAGGCGAGCCACGGCGCAGGAGGTTGTCATTGAGGGTGATCCGCATCGTACTTGCGAAGCCGCTGACGTTGGCGCTCATCCGCGTCGACTGCCGCGAAGCGTCCATCGTGTACACATCTTTCGCGGGGATTCCGTTGGCTCGCGCCAAGCTCAGGATGGGTTCGACAATCTTCGGATCGTTGAGACGCGTGAACTTGTTGAAGATGGGAAATATGTAAACGGGTGCCATCATCGCGGCAAAAGTCGAGAATAGGATGGTCACAACCGCACCCCAGATCCACCAGGTTCTCTGGAAACGGCGGACAACGCCGAACAGGAGCATCACCAGCAGGCCACCCAGCACGGCTCCCACCCCGAGTCCCTTCATCTGATCTCCCATCCAGGGGCCAAAGGTTTGCGTGGCCAGCCCGTACTTGTGTTCGCGGAAATATTCTTCGTAAACCGTGAGCGGGAAGGCGAGGATGCTGGTGAGCACAAGATATTGCAGCCAGTACACGAAGGTGTGCACGGGCTTGAAGCGAGTGACCCGCTCCGCCAAGTCTCGCATGCGGGCGGACCAGCGCAGATTCAGTAATAGCAGCGCGATTATGGCCCCGTAGAGGAAATCCCAAAGAATCATCCAGTAGCCGCCTTCAGAGTAGGCGTTGGAGCGGGCGGTCTTGTCCGCAGGAATCTGTGCGAGGTAGGCGTTGGTGGCCGCCGTGGCGTCGAAGTGCGGCGAGGCCTGCGCTTCGGCGGGAACCTGGATCACGGAGGGCATCTCGTTCGCCGCTGGGGGTTGCGCGAAGGCCCAAGTTGCAAAGAAAGTCGCCCAGAAGAAGATCACGCAACGGCATGCTGTGGCCAGAAAGGCTCGTGATCGCATCTGGATCGCCTCCGAAACACTACTCGTAGAAGTGTATACAACGAGCTTGCCAACGGTTCAGCCTGTGGAGATGGGCTTGCCCCGTCTCACCTTGCGGCAGGAGACGCGGCAAGCCGCGTCTCTACGATATCGATGCATGGTCCGCAATGATATCCCGGCCTACGGTCGTGTCTTGGCGATTTCGGGAACGGCCGCCTCGCCGGCTCGCTTGGGTTGCTGAGGGCCAAGATGATACTTGGTCAGTCCTTCTTTCAAAAACTCGAAACTTTCTTCTGGCGAATCAAACATCTTGAAAAGATCGAGGTCCTGGGGTGCGATCACGCCGGCATCGACCATGGCTTCGAAATTGACAATCTTTTTCCAGTAATCGCTGCCATAGATGACGATGACAATTTTCTTGGCCAGCTTCTCGGTCTGCGCGAGGGTGACGATTTCAAAGAATTCATCGAGCGTGCCGAAGCCCCCCGGAAAGATCACCAGCGCCTTGGCCAGGTACGCGAACCAGAACTTGCGCATGAAAAAGTAATGGAACTCGAAGTTGAGCGAAGGCGTGATGTAGGGATTCGGATACTGCTCAAAGGGCAGGTTGATGTTGAGACCGATGGTCTTTCCTCCCGCTTGGTGGGCGCCGAGATTAGCGGCCTCCATGATGCCCGGGCCACCACCGGTGGTGACGACAAAGCGATGGCGCTTGGCGGGGATCTGGGTGGACCATTCGGTTAGCATGAAGGCCAGCCGGCGCGCATCCTCGTAGTAGCGAGCCATGTCAACCGCGGCCTCGGCGCGCTTCATCGCCGTGGCTTGCTGTGCGGCGGAAGCCTGTGCGCCGTTGCCTCGAACGTCGGTCAGGCGGTTCGTCGCATTGTTGTGGCTGTCGATGCGGGCCGAACCGAAGAAGACGACTGTGTCCTGGATCTGCTCGCGACGGAAACGCGAGAGCGGCTCGCTGTACTCGGACAACAGCCGCAGAATTCGACCATCCGGGCTGTTGAGAAAGGGCTCGTTCTGATACGCGAGCGGAGCGGACTTGAGTTTTTTATCGGTCATAAGTTGGATCATTGAATCATTGAGACATTGAGACATTGAATCATTGGGCATCGGGTGAATGATTCAATGACTCAATGATCAAATGATTCAATTCTTCATTCTTCTCGATACTGAATCGCCTCCCAAAATCCGATCCACACATTCAGCACTCCCAGGCCGGTCGAGACACCGCGGGCGAAGCCGCTGGCGAAGACGGCGCGAATCGTGGGATACGGCATGAGCAGAGGGTTGTCGGACCACTCCGGACGCCAAGGCAAAATCATGAGCATCACCCCAAGCGTCGCGCACAGGAATACGAACAGAAGCACTCCAATGCGGCGCAGCCAGAGACGCGCGACTGAGGGCGTGGGCCGAGAAACGGAAACTGGCATGGGAACGACCGGGGCGGAGGTCTCCGCCGAGGATTTGAGTTCCCCCACACTGGTGGTGTCGTTGGGAAAAGGGAGCTTGGGATCGGAAATCATTGCACGCGTCGTCAGTAAGCCGTGGGGCGGCGCGGGATCCGGTCACATCCCCTGCGCAAATTTCGAACCCACTTGGTGCATTCTACGACTTTAGAGCCTGAATGCGCTCGGCCACGTCGCGATAATCGATATTTGCGCCGTATACGGCTGTGAAATGACGCAGAGCTGCGGGCTTGTCCTGAGCCGTTTCGCAGGCCGACCCCAGCTCATAGTTGATGGCGACGCGCGCTTCCGTGTCGAGTCCGGGGATGGTGAGCGCCTTTTCATACCACCGAATGGCCGCTTCCGGAACGCCTTTGTCCAGGAAGCACTGGGCCAGCCAGGTGTAGGTCTGGACGGGCTGGGCAAACGGCTTGCCGCGTTCGATCGAGGTACAAACCTTCTGCAATTCGGCAATGGCCTCGTCGAGCAAGCCCATTTCGCGGAAGGCAACGCCCAGGTTGTAATGGGTTTCCGGATCGTCGTCGCCGGCGGCAACTTCTTCTTCCAACTCCTGTTTCAACTCGCCGAACATTTCCGAAAGATCGACGCTGTCGGAGGGATGCATCGCCTGCGCTCCGGCGCCCAAGGGGCGCGTGGGAGTGGGACTGTAGCTCATGGCGGGAGCAGTGGCTGCGGCGGCGCCTCCCGTCGAGGCTGCGACGGCGGGCATGGCCGGAGCAACTGGGATCTCGACTTGAGCGTGTGCCACGGCGGGCTCCGGCTCACGGGTTCTGGTTGGCGATGGCGCTGCAGTGCGCTTCGGCGCAGGGGCGACCGGCCAACTCGGCAACGGCTGGGAATGCGTTTTGACGGGCTCCGGAGCGGGCGCCGGCGCCTCCGGGAAAGAATCGCCAAGCGAAGCTTCCAGATCCGCGACAAACGCGGTCAGTTCGTTGGCCTCGGCATGCACCGGCTCCGCATGAGCTGGCTCTGCCGGACGATGTTCGGCGTGCGCCGGCTCTGGTTCGGGTTCCTCTGAAATCTCTTCGTGAACCTCCGCGGGATTGCCGTGGTCGTAGCCCATCAGGTCGGGCGAAGTGGCAAATTCGGGCTCGGTTTCTACCTCAACTTGGAAGTCTGCAGGTTCGTCGGCATTGATCTCCGCGATTTCCGGTTCGGGCTCGGCCGGGGGCTGACCGGCGGAGGCGACAGCGGCGCGCAACGGATCGAGGATGCGGGCATCCCTGGTCAGGGTCTCAAGCTTCTCGATTCCGGCGCGAGCCTGATCGGTCATGAAATGCTCGAGATAGAAACGAACCTCTTCGACTGTCTCGGCGATCTCAGGATTGTCGGAAGCATCGTTCTCGACAATCGCCGGCTGTTCTGCGGCCGGAGCGTGCTCGTCGACGGAAAGAGTGTCTTCCCACTCGGATGCGATGTCGGCGGACGAATCCTGCGTGGAGGAAAGATCGTGCGCGCCGGAAGGCGCGTGCACCGGTAATTCCTGGACGGAAAATTCGGGATGCGCAGTCTCGGTGACTTCGTGGTCGGAATCCGCGGGCGCAGCCGTCGGCCAGGGTGCGGCCGGAGTCGCAGCCATAGTGTGTGCCCCGTGCCGAACGTGGACCGATGATGCAACGGCCGGCGAAACGATGGCCGGAGTAGAAATCGATGGAGTGGCTTCCGCAGTCTGCTCGTAGCGCGCGGCCAATTCTCCGTAGCGCACGGCCTCATCCGGATAGCCGGCATCGTGGTACACGCCTTCCAGGGTACGGCAGCACACAGCCGCTTCCGTAAAGCGGTGGTAGCGGGTATGCAGCGCCGACAGGCGCTGGTTCAAGCGCGCGTCACGCGGTGCCAAAGGCAGGGCGCCCAGCAGGGGCACGACCGCCTTGTCCGGCAGATTGTAGGACAGGAACAGGTCCGCATCGGTGACTGCGGAGCGCACTGCAATCGCGACGTCATCAGGATAAAACTGGTCGATAACCGGAGCGGTCGCTTCCAGTTCCTCCACGATCACGGCCCCCTCTTCGGCTGTGATCCGGGCAACGGGCGAGACTCCCTCCATCTTTTGCACCACCTGCTGGTAGTTCTGCATGTGCAACTGGTTCTGGGGCTCGGTGGTGGCCAGCATCTGGTACAGGTCGCGAGCGCGGGCCAGGTTTCCGTCCTTGACGGAGGCATGCGCCAGAAGTTCGGTGACTTCGTTGACGTGCGTGCTCTCACCGGCTTTGTTGAGCAGCAGCAAGAGCGTGTCCAGTGCGCCCGAATCGTCGCGCACATGGGTGATCATGCTATGCAGGCTGCCGAGTAGCTTGGTCGAGTCCGTCGCCAGCAGGCGATCGGCATGCCGAGAATAAATGTCGAGTGCCTCGTGATGCTGGCCGAGGCGGGTCGAACCCTCCGCCAGGAGAAATAAACCCTCGGGATCGTTGTGCACCGTGAGCAGCTTTTCGGCGATCGGGTTCGCCTTGGTCAAGTTGCCGAGCTGCAGGTAAGCCTTCAGCAGGTCGCGCAAACCTTCCGGATGAGAATCGAGGTCGGCAGCCTTCTCCAGGTATTCAATGGCGTTCTTGGGATCGTCGCCTTCGATGGCGGCCCTCCCACGCAGCAGCAGAACATAGCTGTTGCCCGGATCGAGGGTCAGCATGCGCTTGAGAATATCTTCGGCGGCAGCCAGGGAGCCACGCGCGCGCAACGATTCCGCCGCCGCGCTGAAAATCTCCCACGCTTCTTTTTTCTTGTGCAGACGGACATAAACCTCGGCGAGCTTGATCCGCATGGGCACGTTTTCCGGGTCCATTTCGAGGACCTTCTGGAAAAGGCGCACGGCCTGGTCGAGATCGCCGTTCTTCATGAAGTCTTCGGCGACTTGCAGGTACTGGGCGCGGGCGTCGTTAAACAGCCCTTGCTGGGTGTAGAGTTCCGCCAGTTTCAGGGATGAGTCCACGCTCGGCTGGAGCTTGGTGATCTTCTTGTACATGGCGATGCCCTTGACCGTGAAGCCCTGGGCCGCGTAGGCATCGCCAACTTTTTTGAAGGACTCGATGGCTTTGCCGCTGTCGCCGAGACGCGCGTAGAGATCGCCGATGGTGTTATTGACGGTAAGATCGTTCTCGTCGTGCTTGAGGATCTTGTCGTACTCAGCAATGGCGTTCTGCAGCTTGCCCTGCTGGACAAACTTCTCCGCGGCGCTGAGAACTTTCTGTTTGTTGAAACCAAAACCAAACGCCATAGGGTATGCGGACTCCAGCCTTTTTCCCGCCCAACGCCCGCGATTTGCGCTGGCGTGCGGAACGGTCCGAACCTCGCCGGGAGATTCCAGGCGAAACCCCGCAAACCGCGCAACCGGGATCGCGGAGTAAGGTAATTGTAAGGCCGGGTACTCGCAGTGCGATGGTTACCAACGATTACCGGGGTTACCAAAAGGGAGTGTACGTCCGGTTCCGGAAAAAAGCGCCTTTCTCCTTCCAGAATGGAAGCGGGAACCCAAGGTTCCGACCGCCTTCTGCGTGACTCAGGCTCTTTCGCCAGGCGCCTTCTCGATGACAAGCCTGCGGAATTTTTGAGGAAGCCCAGGACAAAACAGATCGATTCCGCGGATTCATTTGCTACCGGTGTTTTTTTCGGCCCATCGCCGCCGCACCCCCTCCAGGAACTTTGCCTTATCCGTGCGCATCAGGTTGACGAGGGCCTGGTTGCCGGTCTCTTCGTGAGCGGCTGCCCACAGGACCATCTCCGTGAGCACCGGTGCCAGATCGATGCCCTTCGCGGTCAGCGAATAAATCAGTTTCCGTCCATCCGCTGGATCGGGATCGGCTTGGATAATCCCATAAGCGATTAGCTTGCGCAGGCGGTCGGCCAATATATTGGTCGCAATTCCCTCGTAGCACTCCATGAATTCCTTATAGGTGCGGAACCCCCGCAGCATCATGTCGCGGATGATCAACAGCGACCAGCGATCGCCCAACATCTCCACCGAAGCATTCAGTGGACACCCGGACCGCCGCTTGATTTTGCCTTTCGGCATGTTTTTTTTGAGAATCACTTGCATTTTGCAAGTGACATGTACATAATCTCACGAGTGACGGTGCTTCTCAATCACAAAAGTGAGCGTCACGAATCCAGCTAAGGAGTTGCATCATGCAAATGAATCCCTATCTCTTGTTCGATGGCCAATGCGAGGCTGCATTCAGGTTCTACGAGAAGTGTCTGGGCGGCAAGATCGAGGCCATGATGCCCCACGAAGGCACGCCGGCGGCGGAGCATGTGCCGGCGGAATGGCGTTCCAAGATCCTGCACGCCCGCATGGTGATCGGCGATCAGGTGCTGATGGCTTCGGACGCGCCTCCCGGACGGCAGGAGAAACCGCAGGGCTTCTCGGTGAACCTCGGCTTCAAGGATCCGGCGGAGGCAGAGCGGACGTTTCAGGTATTAGCGGAGAACGGAACCGTGCAGATGCCGTTCCAGAAAACCTTCTGGTCCGCGGGCTTTGGCATGCTCGTGGATCGATTCGGCATCCCGTGGATGGTGAACAGCTAGAAAACTGCGGAGTCCGAGTACGAACTTTAGGAGGAAAAGTTCATGGAATCCTCAATTGAACCCGTCCCGGTA